>NZ_JBIVFA010000013.1:0-177196 GCF_044747975.1 Streptomyces sp. NPDC090045 | reverse complement strand
GCCCCCCCGCGCGGCCGCGGCGGGCGCCCGCCCGCCCGGCCCCCGGGGGGGCGCGGGGCGGCCCCGCGCCGCGGGGGGGGGGGGGGCGGGGGGGGGGGCGCCCCCCCCCCCCCTGCCCGGCGGAGCCGGGTTCCTGGGGCTCCGCCCCAGACCCCGCGCCTCAAACGCCGGCGAGGCTGGATTGGCTCGGGGCGAACCGAAGAAGGGGGCCGGCGAGGCTGAAACCTAGAAGCCCGGGCCGTCTACGCGGTTGCCGGCCGAGGAGAGGCGGCCCCAGAGGAGGTCCGTGAGGCCGGCGACGAGCTCCGCGCGCTCGCAGGGCCGCTCGCCCAGCCACCAGTCACCGGCCGCGTGCATCATGCCGACGATGCCGTGGCCCCAGACCCGGGCCAGCCGTTCGCCGCCGGGCCCGAGGTCCACCCGCTCGCCGATCACCTCGGCCAGTTCCTCGCCGAGCCGGCGCAGCAGCGGCGCCGAGTGGAGCCCGACGTCGAAGCCGCGCTCCGCGCTGTGGGAGTCCTCGGCCGGGTGCATGAGGAAGCGGTAGACCTGCGGGCGGGCCTCGATGGCGGCGAGGTAGGTGTCGAGGGTCGACTCCACCCGGCGGCGCCGCTCGGCGGGGGCGTCGAGCGCGGCCCGCAGCGAGTCGAGCAGGGCGTCGGTGTGGCGCACGGCGAGCGCCTGGTAGAGGCCCGCCTTGTCCCCGAAGTGCCGGTACAGGATGGGCTTGGTGATGCCGGCCTCCGCCGCGATGGCGTTCATGGAGGCCTTCGGGCCGTCCCTGAGCACGACCCGGTCGGCGGCTTCGAGCAGTTCCCGACGGCGGCGCTCGGCCGCTCCCGTTTCGCCGGCCTGCTGAGTGGTCTCCATGACGTGTTTCTCTCCCCGCCCTTGCGATGTGCGTGACGCCCACGCAACGTAACACCCGGTACACCCCGGCGATTGAATCGGCGGCCGTCCCGCCGGGTGCCGGTGTCCGGATCTTCCCCGCTTGACAGCACTTACTCGCCGGTAACAGACTGTGGTCTCCGCGTAGGTTACCGCTAGTAACTTCCGCATGGACGAGTACAGACAGGTGGAGGGGACATGGCGGAGTTCACCATGGAGCTGAACGACGACCAGAAGCAGGTACGGGACTGGATCCACGGCTTCGCCGCCGATGTGATGCGCCCCGCGGCCGCCGAATGGGACGAGCGCGAAGAGACTCCCTGGCCCGTCATCCAGGAGGCCGCCAAGGTCGGCATCTACTCCCTGGACTTCTACGCCCAGCAGTTCTTCGACCCGACGGGCCTCGGCATCCCGATGGCGATGGAGGAGCTCTTCTGGGGCGACGCCGGCATCGCCCTGTCCATCGTCGGCACCGGACTCGCGGCCATCGGCGTCGTCGCCAACGGCACCGAGGAGCAGATCGGCACCTGGATCCCGCAGATGTACGGCACCCCGGACGACGTGAAGGTCGCCGCCTTCTGCTCCTCCGAGCCGGACGCCGGCTCCGACGTCGGCTCCATGCGCACCCGCGCGGTCTACGACCAGGCCAAGGACGAGTGGGTGCTCAACGGCACCAAGACCTGGGCGACCAACGGCGGCATCGCCAACGTCCACATCGTCGTGGCCGTCGTCGACCCCGAGCTCGGCACCAAGGGGCACGCCTCCTTCATCGTGCCGCCGAACACCCCCGGGCTGTCCCAGGGCCAGAAGTTCAAGAAGCACGGCATCCGCGCCTCGCACACCGCCGAGGTGGTGCTGGAGGACGTACGGATCCCCGGCTCCTGCCTGCTCGGCGGCAAGGAGAAGCTGGACGAGCGGCTCGCGCGGGCCCACGAGCGCGCCCGCAGCGGCGGCGGGGAGCGCGTGAAGAACGCGGCCATGGCCACCTTCGAGGCCTCCCGGCCGGCGGTCGGCGCGATGGCCGTGGGCACCGCGCGCGCGGCGTACGAGGTCGCCCTCGACTACGCGAAGACCCGTACCCAGTTCGGCCGCCCGATCATCGACAACCAGGGCGTGGCCTTCCAGCTCGCCGACATGCGGACGCAGATCGACGCGGCCCGGCTGCTGGTGTGGCGGGCCTCCTGGATGGCGGTCGCGGGCCGGCCGTTCGACTCGGCCGAGGGCTCGATGTCGAAGCTGTTCGCGAGCGAGATGGCCAAGAAGGTCACCGCGCAGGCGGTCCAGATCCTCGGCGGCAACGGCTTCACCCGCGAGTACCCGGTGGAGCGGATGCACCGGGACAGCGCGATCTACACCATCTTCGAGGGGACCAGCGAGATCCAGCGGCTGGTGATCGCCCGCACGATCTCCGGCATGCCGATCCGCTAGGCGCTAGGCGCTAGGCGCTAGGCGCTGGGCCTCGGTCGGGGGTGCGGGGTGCTGCCCCGCACCCCACCCCCCCACCTCAGTGCAGCGGTGTCAGGCAGTTGAGGGTGCCGTCGGGGCTGTACTCGGGGCGGGCCAGGTAGTCGCCCGCGGCGCAGGGCCCGGTGGTGGCCGTGGGCCGGCGCACCCGGTACTCGGCGGCCGGGGAGCCGCAGTCCGTCACGACGAGCTTCTGGTCCGTCCAGTCGCCCTTGTTGCGCACGCACTGTCCGGAGGTCAACGGGCGCGGCGTGTCGTCCCCGACCACCGCGCCGATCACGACCAGGGTCGGGATCGCGAGGAAGAGCAGCAGCAACGGGACGAGGAAGAGCAGAACCGGCACCCGGCGCCACATCGGCCTGCCCGGGTCGAGCGGCGGGCGGAAGCCGCCCGCCGGGGGAGCGAGCCGGCGGAAGGCCGCGCGCGGGCCGAGGTTCATCAGCAGGGTCACCGGCGTGATGAAGAAGGAGAGCGGAC
The DNA here is from genome assembly GCF_044747975.1 of Streptomyces sp. NPDC090045. Lineage (NCBI taxonomy): Bacteria > Bacillati > Actinomycetota > Actinomycetes > Kitasatosporales > Streptomycetaceae > Streptomyces > Streptomyces sp. NPDC090045. The sequence goes on along the minus strand of NZ_JBIVFA010000013.1, from coordinate 174,367 downwards.
CCCACCAGCCCTGCCACAGGGTGTCCGAGGACATGCGGCGGTAGGTGGCGAGTCCGCAGTCGCGGCAGAACGGCCCGCGCATGCTCAGGGACCGCATCAGCACGATCATGCCCTGGTGGCCGCGTACGGTCGCGGGCGCGGCCGGCCAGGCCCCGCACAGGGCGCAGCCGTACCGGCCCGGCTGCGGGTGGGCCCCGTACGCGCCGTACGGCTGCTGCGGTCCGGTGAACACGGGGCCGCCGGCCGCGTTCGGCTGCTGCGATGCGTACGGGCCCGCCGGGCCGTACGGGCCCGCGGTGCCGTAGGGGCCCGCCGGGCTGTACGGGCCCCCGGCGCCCTGCTGCGGCGGTGGCGGAGTGGCCACGGAAGTCTCCTCGGTCGCTTGGTGATCACCGGCGCGGTGATCACGGCACCCTAGCCCGCGTCCTCAGGGGCGCAGCAGCCGGGCGAGGGCCCGCCCGAAGAGGAACCGGCCCGCCGCCGCGACCAGGGGGTCCAGGGCGCGGGGGAGGCCGCGCAGGCGCAGTTCCTCGCGCCAGTGGACCTCCGTGCCGCCCGAGGCGAGGGGCCGGGTCTCGATCTCCGCCCAGCCCGTCACGGACCGGCCGCGCTTCTCCAGGCGGACCAGCCCCGGCGATCCCTCCGCCGGGGGCTGCCAGAACACGACCTCCATGGGATCGTCGAAAGTGATCCTGCCCACACCCGTGCGCGCGGTGAAGATCGTTCCGACGTGCGTCGGGGGCGCGGTGTCGATGATCGTCTGCGTGAAGGGGACCTGCGAGCCGTGGCGCTCCCAGTCAGTGAGCCGCAGCCAGGTCTCGGCGGGCGGCCGGGACGTGCGGTGAACGATCCGGATACCGGGCATGAGCGCATGGTAATCGGGCATACACACCCTGAACTGGGCGGCGAATATGGGTTCCGCCCAGGGGTGGCGATCAGCAATACTCACCAGCCACCGTGGATCGCGGAATCGACCGGGTGACCACCGGCCCTCCCGCCCCACTTTGCGAGGAGGTGCGCCATGTGCTCCCACCAGCCACCCTGCCCATCCGCCGACAGCGCCGATCACGACGCCGCCCGCATCGTGGCCTCCCACCCCGAACAGGGCTGGAGCCTGCTGTGCAACGGGGTCGTGATCTTCGACGACACCGGTGAACTGCTCCCCGACAGCCGCACGGTGGAACCCCGCCGCCCGGCCCTGGTCTGAGCGAGGAGGCAGCATGCGCCAGCAGCTGATCCGCAAGCCCGTCCCCAAGCCCGCCCCTCGAGACCTGGACCTGCGCACACCGTCGGGCAGACCCCTCCCGTACTGACGGGAGCCCCGACGAAGCCGATCCAGTACGCACAGCGTCCACCGGCCGCTGCTCAGCCGGTGGGCGTCGCCGCGCCGCCCAGGAACGCCGTCTCGTACGCGGCGTCGCCGATCGCGGCCCGGGCCTGCCGCTCGCCCTGGTCCCGCAGGGCCGTCAGCGAGGGCGAGCCCATCTGCGGCCGGCCCACCGTGCGCCACCAGGCGTGCCCGGTGCCCAGCAGGCGCGCCGCCAGTTCCCCGTCGCCCAGCCCGGCCACCGCCGCGGCCAGCAGGTCCAGGCCCAGCGCGATGCCGAAGCGGTCGCCCAGCAGCCGTTTGCCGGAGAGCATCGCCCGCACGTGCCGGGCCGCCTCCCCGTGGTCGCCCAGGCCCAGCGCGGCCACCGCCAGGATGTAGTCCGCGTACGCCCGCAGCCAGCGTTCGCCCAGCTCCGCGCACGTCTCCCGCAGGGCCCGTGCCTCGTCGGTCGCCTCCTCGAACCGCCCCTGGTCGCACAGGGCGTAGCCGGTGGCCAGCTTGCACAGCAGCCAGCCCGGACCGCTCGTCCGCCCGCCGTGGCCCGCCCTGGCCCGTGGACCGGCCAGCACCAGCGCCCGTACGGGATTCCCGGGCATGAGGACCGACACCGCCTGCAGATAGGCCGCACGCAGCTCCCGCTCGGGATCCGCGAGCCGGGCCGCGTCCCGCGTGCACTCCTCGGCGATCCGCCCGGCCGCGTCCATGTCGCCCTGGAGCAGCAGGGTGAGCCCGAGGGCCCACTGGGCCTGGTTGTACGCGGCCCCCGTTGGCGGAGCGGCCCGCAGCGTCCGTTCCAGGAAGGCCCGGCCCTCGTGCACGTGCCCGCAGGCGAACCAGTAGAACCACAGCGCCCCGGCCATCTCCAGGGCCGCCGTCGGGTCGGCGGTGAGCAGGTGCTCCAGGGCCGTGCGCAGCTGCGCGTGCTCGGCGGTGATCCTGCGGTACCAGTCCACCTGCCCCGGGCCCAGCCAGCCCCGGTCGGCGGCCTGGGAGAGCGCCGCGTACCAGTGGGCGTGCCGGTCGCTCAGGAGCCGTGCCTCGCCGAGCTCGCCGAGCCAGTCGTGCCCGTACTCGCGGATCGTGTCGAGCATGCGGTAGCGGGCGCCGGCCCCCCGCTCGTCGGTGCGCAGGACCACCGACTTGGCGGCCAGCCCCGCCAGGACCCGCTCCACCCGGGCGGCGGGCAGCGGGCCGCCCGCGCAGACCGCGCGGGCCGCGGCCACGTCGAAGTCGCCGGTGAAGACGGAGAGCCGGGCCCAGAGCAGCCGTTCCAGCGGCTCGCACAGTTCGTGGCTCCAGCCGATCGTGGTCCGCATGGTCTGGTGCCGGGTCGGCAGGGCGGCCCGGACGCCCGACAGCACCTCGAAGCGCTCGCCGATCCGCTCGGCCGTCTGCTCCAGCGTCCACAACCGCAGCCGGGCGCCCGCGAGTTCCAGCGCGAGCGGGATGCCGTCCAGCCGCCGGCACACCTCGGCCGCGAGTGCGGTCCGTACGGGATCGGCGAAGACGGCCGCCGCCTGCGGGGTCGCGGCGAGGGCGCGGGCCCGGAAGAGGGCGAGGGCGTCGCTTTCGGGTCCCTCGCAGGGCAGCGGCCGCACCTCGAGGACCTCCTCGGTCGGGCAGCCGAGCGGCTCACGGGAGGTGATCAGGACCGTCAGCCCCGGTGCGGACTGCAGGAGTTCGCCGACCAGGTGGCGGCAGGCGGCCACCAGGTGCTCGCAGGTGTCCAGGACGAGGAGGAGCCGCCGGTCGGCCATCCACGCGCACAACTCCTCGTCGAGCGGGCGCGGGGAGTGGTCGGCGAGGCCGACGGCGTGCGCGACGGTCGCGGTGAGCAGGCCGGGATCGCGCAGCGGCGACAGCTCCACCCACCAGACGCCGTCGGGCCGGAGCCGGCGGGGATCGGCGACGGCCCGCAGCGCGAGCCGGGACTTGCCGACCCCGCCCACCCCCGTGAGGGTGATCAGCCTCCGCTCGTGCAACAGGTCGCCGAGGAGCCGGAGTTCGCGTTCCCGGCCCACGAAGCTCGCCGGTTCCGGCGGCAGGTTCCCCGGCACGCAGGAGCCCGGAGGGGGGTCGTCGTCCGCGGATTCTGGCTGATTGTCATTGACCGAGTACTCACCGAACACGGATGTATTGTGCGTGATCTTCTTATCCGACCGTGCCGTTCGGGCCGGATCGGTGCCGTAATTTCACGCCACGAGGGTGATCCGCCGCTCCGCGGAGAAGGCGCCCCAGTTGCCGTCGGGCAGCCTGGCCCGCAGTTTTACGGCCCATTCGGTGCCGGTCGGCTCCGCCACCGTGAGCCGGTGCTCCACCCGGCCGCTGGGTACGGCGCCGGCACCGAACTGGATGACGGTGGTGGCGCGTCCGTTGACGTACAGCTCGTACTCGGTGGTTTCGCGGCCCGTGTCCGGTGCGGTCCAGGTGAGCGTGACGGCCCCCGGCGAGGCGGCCGCGGCGAACTCGGCGGGGGCGGTGCCCGGCCCTTCGCCGGAGGCGGGCGGGGTCGTCACGTCCACGGCCGGCCCGTCGGGGGAGGAGTTGTCGGCCCCGTCCCGGGCCCGGACGGTGAAGGTGTAGACGGTGTCGGGGCGGAGCCCGCTCAGCGCGGTGCCGCTCTCGCCGGGACCGGCGGTGTGGATCCGGACGCCGCCCTGGTAGACGTCGTACGCCGTCACGCCCGTGTCGTCGGTCGCCGCGGTCCAGGACAGCGCGGCGGCCCGGGGCCCGGTCGCGCGGCCGGTGGTCGTGGCCGGGGCGGTGGGCGCAGTGTGGTCCTCGGCCTTGGCCGCCGGGGTGGTCGTCCGGGCGGCCGGGGCGGGCTCGGAGAGGTTCCCGGCGGCGTCCTCGGCCCGGACCGTGAAGGCGTAACCGGTCTGCGGGGCGAGGCCGGTGACGTCCACCATGGTCTGCCCGGCCGGGAGTTCGCGGACCAGCCGGTCCCCCTCGAAGACCCGGTAGCCGGTCACCCCGTCCCGGTCCGCCGCCGCGTTCCACATGACGTGCACGGTGGTGGCGCTGCCCGCCTGGGCGGTGAGTCCGGCCGGGGCGGGCGGGGGTTCGGTGTCGGGCGCGGTGCACGCGGTCAGGCCCGTGAGACCGGCGAGACCGGTGAGGATCAGGCGGAGGGCGAGCGTGGGGGCGGCTCTGCGTCGCACGGGGTGCCTTCCTCCGCTGCCGTAAAGGTCTAGACATATATGGCACGAGCGGCGCGGGCCCGGCAAGACCCCTGCGCCCGGGCGCCGGCGATGTGCCCCGGTTCGTCTTCTTCCGATGCTGTCTGGCATTATTGCCAGCTCTTTGCAATAACAGATGATTTTGAACAGGGATGTGCACAGCATGACGGCCCGGACAGTACGGGGAGCGGCCAGGGCGACCCTGGCCGCCGCACTCATCACGGGCGTGGCGGCCTGTTCCACCCCCGGCGCCACCGGCGCGGGCGGCGACGACGCGGTGGTGGTCGGCATCGCGACCGAGCCGGAGAGCCTCAGCCCGCTGCTGGGCTACGGCAAGGACGGCAACTCGAAGGTCTTCGACGGACTGCTCACGCACGACGCGGACATGAAGCTGAAGCCCGCCCTGGCCGAGGCCCTGCCGGAGGTCTCCGCGGACGGGCGCACCTACACCTACAAGCTGCGCGGGGGAGTGAAGTTCAGCGACGGGGCGCCCTTCTCCGCCAAGGACGTCGTCTTCACGTACCGGACGATCCTCGACGCGAAGACGAACAACGCCTCCAAGACCGAGCTGGACGCGATCGAGGGCGTCGAGGCGCGCGGCGAGGACACCGTCGTCTTCACCCTGAAGTACCCCTACGCCCCCTTCGCCGAGCGCACCGTGCTGCCGATCGCCCCCGAGCACATCGCGGGCAAGCAGGACGTCAACAGCGGTGACTTCACCACCAGGCCCGTCGGCACCGGCCCGTACGTGCTCACCGCCTGGTCCAAGGGCGAGAAGCTCAGCTTCAAGGCCAACCCCGGCTACTGGGGCGGCGAGCCCGCGGTGAAGAAGTTCACCATGGCCGTCGTCAAGGACGACGACGTACGCGCCACCCGGCTGCGCTCCGGCGAACTGGACGGGGCGATCCTCCCGCCGAACCTCGCCGAGGGCTTCGAGAAGGACGCCGCGCGCCGCACCCACGACGCCAAGACCTTCGACTACCGCAACGTGACCCTGCCGACGCACCACCAGGTCACCGGCGACGTGGCGGTCCGGCAGGCGCTGGACATCGCCGTGGACCGCACGGCCATGGTCGACAAGCTCCTGGAGGGCGCGGGCAAGCCCGCCTTCGGCCCGGTGCCGACCGACAGCCCGTGGTTCACGGCCGGTACCGAGCGCCGTCACGACCTCGACCGGGCGAAGCGGATCCTCGACGACGCCGGCTGGAAGGCGGGCGAGGACGGCATCCGCGTCAAGGACGGGGTCCGCGCCTCCTTCCCGCTCTGGTACACCTCCGGCGACAAGATCCGCCAGGACCACGCGCTCGCCTTCGCCTCCGACGCGAAGAAGGCCGGCATCGAGGTCAGGACGGAGGCCGGGACCTGGGAGGTCATCGAGCCCCGGATGAAGACCGACGCCGTCCTCGCGGGCGGCGGCTCCCCGGCCGACCCCGACTTCGACCAGTACCTGCTGCTCACCTCCTCCCTCGGCGGGGACGGCTTCAACAACATGGCCCGGTACGACAACCCGACCGTCGACAAGGCCCTCGACGAGGCCCGCAGGAGCGGCGACCCGGCCGTGCGCAAGGCTGCGTACGACACGGTGCAGCGCGAGCTCGTCAAGAACCCCGGCTACGTCTTCCTCACCCACATCGACCACCTGTACGTCGTGAACGACCGCTGGGAAGGGCTCACCACCCAGGTCGAGCCGCACGACCACGGCCTCGGCTCCGGCCCCTGGTGGAACGTGGAGAGCTGGAAGCCGAAGGACAAGTGAGCCTCCCCTGGGGGCCGATGGCGCGCATGGCGGGGCGGCGGACGCTCCTCGCCGCCCCGGTCCTGCTCGCCGTCACCTTCGGCGTCTTCGCCATCGCCGCGCTCTCCCCCTTCGACCCCGTGAAGGCCTACGCCGGCAGCGCGGGGCTCACCGCCTCGCAGGCCGAACTCGACCAGCTCCGTACCAACCTCGGCGTCGACCGGGCCCTGGTCCCGCGCTGGTGGGACTGGCTCACCTCGGCGGTCACCGGCGACCTCGGGACCTCCTCCGTCATGCGCCAGCCCGTCGCCGACGTCATCGGGGAGCGGGTGGGGTGGTCGGCACTGCTCGCCGCCTGCGCGTTCGCCGTGGCGGTACTGGCCGGCACGGTGCTCGGGGTGCTGGCCGCCCGCCGGCCGGGCGGCCCGCTGGACCGGCTCGTGTCCTCGCTCGCCTACACCCTGGAGGCCGCCCCGGCCTTCTGGCTCGGTCTGCTGGTCATCTGGTTCTTCTCGGTCCGGCTCGGGGCGCTGCCCTCGGGCGGTCTGACGGACGCCGGCAGCGACACCGTCACCTTCGGGCAGGTCGCCTCGCACCTGGTCCTGCCCGCCCTGGTGCTGGGCGCCTCCCAACTCCCCTGGTTCTTCCTGTACGTCCGCCAGGGCGTGGCCGACGCGCTGGCGGAGGACCCCGTACGCGGGGCCCGGGCGCGCGGCCTCGCCGAGCGCAGCATCCTGCTCGGGCACGGGCTCCGCTCCGGCATGCTGCCGATGCTCACGCTGATCGGCTCCCGGGTGCCGGAGCTGATCACCGGCGCGTTGCTGGTGGAGACCGTCTTCAGCTGGCCGGGCATCGCGGCGGCGACCGTACAGGCGGCCACCTCGGTGGACTTCCCGCTGCTCGCGGCCCTCACGGTGCTGGCCACGGCGGCGGTGCTGGCCGGGAACCTGCTGTCCGACCTGCTGTACGGGCTGGCCGACCCGAGGGTGGGCTTCGATGGCTGACACTCCGGCGACTTCGGCGACCTCCTCGACTCCGGCGGGCTCGACGACCGGGATGGCGTGGCGCCCGGCCGGGCGCACCCGGCGCTCCACCCGCACCCTGCGCGTGCGCACGTCGGCGGCGGTGATGGTGGTGATCGTGCTGGCGGTGTTGGTCGTTCCCCCGCTGGCGCAGCTGGACCAGCAGGCGGTCGACTTGTCGGCAAAGCTCCAACCGCCCTCGTGGACCCATCCCTTCGGCACCGACGACGTCGGCCGCGACCTGCTGCTGCGCTGCGTGTACGGGCTGCGGGTCTCCCTCCTCGTCGGCCTGGTGGCCGCCCTGGTCGCCACCGTGATCGGTACGGCGGTGGGCGCGGCCGCAGGCGCGCTGGGCGGCTGGACGGACCGGGTGGTGATGCGGGCCGTGGACACCCTGTCCGCGATCCCGCACCTGCTCCTCGGCATCTTCATCGTGGCGATGTTCCGGCCGGGCGTCTGGCCGGTGGTGGTCTCCGTGGCCGTCACCCACTGGCTGTCGACGGCCCGCATCGTCCGCGCGGAGGTCCTGTCCCTGCGCGGTCGCCCCTACGTGGACGCGGCCGTCTCCGGCGGCGCCTCCCGGTGGCGGGTCGCCGTACGCCACCTGGTGCCGGGTGTCCTGCCCCAGGCGGGCCTCGCCGCGGTGCTGATGATCCCGCACGCCATGTGGCACGAGTCAGCCCTGTCGTTCCTGGGCCTGGGGCTCCCCGCCCACCAGGCGAGCCTGGGCAGCCTCGTCCAGAGCGCCCGCGGCTCGCTGCTCGCCGGCGACTGGTGGCCCACCCTCTTCCCCGGCCTCCTCCTGATCGTCCCGACACTGGCCATCGCCGGCCTCGCGGGCGCCTGGCGCGAGCGCCTGAACCCCCGCCGCCGCTCGGAGCTGACGCTGTGACCCCCGCGCCCCCCGTCACCGCACGCTCCGCCGGGGCCGACGGTCCCCGCCCCGGCCCGGCCGGGCCCGTCCTGCGCGTCGACGGGCTCTCCGTCCGCTTCCGCATGCCGGCGGGCCGGTACGTCGAGGCCGTCACCGGCGTCACCTTCTCCCTGGCGCCCGGGGAGTGCCTCGCCCTGGTCGGCGAGAGCGGCTGCGGCAAGTCCGTCCTCGCCTCCGCCCTGCTCGGCCTGCTGCCCGGCAACGCCGAGACCGCGGGGTCGGCCCGGCTCGCCGACGGCCTGGACGTGCTCGCCGCCGACGAGCGCACCCTGGCCCGTGCCGTACGGGGCCGGCGCATCGGGCTGGTCCCGCAGAGCCCGGCCGCGCACCTCACCCCGGTCCGCACCATTCGCGCCCACCTGCAGGAAACCGTGCGCGAACTGGCCGCAGACACCGACCGGGCGCCCGCCCCCGGCGCATCCGGCCGGCCCGCCCGTCGCAAGCGGTTCGGCAAGGCCGCCCTGCGCGCGGCGGCGGAGGCGGCCGGCGCGCGGGCCGCCTTCCCCGCCACCCACCTCGACCACCACCCGCACGAACTCTCCGGCGGGCTCGCCCAGCGGGCCGCCACCGCCCTCGCCCTCGTCGGCGACGCGCCGCTGCTCATCGCCGACGAGCCGACCACCGGCCTCGACCGCGACCTGGTCCGGCGCACCGTCGACGAACTGCGCGCCCACACCCGTGACGCCGGCCGCGCCCTGCTGATGATCACGCACGACCTCGCGGCGGCCGAGCGGATCGCCGACACCGTCGCCGTCATGTACGCCGGGAGGATCGTCGAAACCGGTCCGGCCGAGTCCTTCTTCGGCACTCCCGGTCCCCGCCACCCCTACGCCCGGGGCCTCCTCGACGCCCTCCCCGAACGTGCTTTCAAGCCCGTCCCCGGGGCGCCGCCCGAGCTGGGCGCGCTCCCGCCGGGCTGCGCCTTCGCCGCCCGGTGCGCGGCCGCCGACCAGGTCTGCCGCAGCCGGCGGCCCGTGCTCACCGAAGGGGTGGCCTGCCACCGTGCTTGAGCTCAAGGACATCACCGCGGGCTACGACCGCCGCGCCCCCGTGGTCCGGGGCGCACACCTGACCCTGCGGCCCGGCGAGTCGCTCGGCCTGCTCGGGCCGAGCGGCTGCGGCAAGTCCACCCTGGCCCGGGTCGCCGCCCTGCTGCACCGTCCCGACCGGGGGACCGTCGCCTTCGACGGCCGCGCCGTGACCGGCTTCTCCCACCGGGCCCCGCGCTCCCTGCGCACCGCGGTCGGCGTGGTCTTCCAGCAGCCCCGGCTCTCCGCGGACCCCCGCCTGCGACTGCGCGACCTCGTGGCCGAACCCCTCCGCGCGACGGGCCGGCGCGAGGATGTGGCGGTACGGGTGCCCGAGTTGGCGGAGCGGGTCGGCCTCGGCGCGGACCTGCTCGCCCGCCGTCCCCACGAGGTCAGCGACGGCCAGCTGCAACGCGCCTGCCTGGCACGCGCGATGGTGCTGCGGCCGCGCTGGCTGGTGTGCGACGAGATGACCGCGATGCTGGACGCCTCCACCGCCGCCGCCCTCGTCGCGGTCGTCGAGGAGTACCGCGCCGAGAGCGGGGCCGGACTCCTCGCCGTCGGCCACGATCCGGTGCTGCTCGGTCGCTGGTGCGGCCGCACGACCCACTGGAACGAGATCGTCAAGGACTGACCGCCCGTCACGGACGGTCAACACCCGTACGGCGGACACGTGTTTCGCCCGAAGGCACCCCCTCCTGCGCCACCATGGCGGCGAGTAAGGAGGTTTCGATGGTGATTTCCCTCTCCGTGGTCGTCCTGCTCCTCATCCTCGCCTGGATCTTCCTGCGCAGCGGCGGGCTCAAGTTCTCGCACGCGCTGGTCTGCGTGCTGCTCGGCTTCTACCTCGCGAGCAGCAGCATGGCCGCGACCATCCACAACGGACTGACGGCCACCGCGAACGTGGTCTCCAGCCTCCACCCCTGAGCTTGATCTTCTGTTGCGCCTTCGTGAATCATCCGGCGCATCCATGGACTCCTCGGGCACTGCGATCTAGCGTCTGGCCGCGGCGCGATGTCAGACGCAATGTCAACAAGACCGAAGAGACAGGGAGGAAGTCCGGATGTTCCGAAGAGCGCTGAACTGCGCCGTGGTGCCGGTCGTCGCCGCCTTCACGGTGATGTACGGCGGCTCGCCGGCTCAGGCCGAGGAGATACCCAAGGCCCCCGGCCACCGCCTGATCAGCCACTACGACGGCAGCCCCGCGGCCGCCGCACCGCTGCCCGGCGAGGCGCCGCCGCAGCACCCCCACCTCGCGCCCAACGGCCGCAGCGGCATGCACTCCGACGCGGCGGGCAGCGCCACGGCCCCCTGGTCGGGGCCGCTCGGCAAGAACCTGCAGGTGACCAGCGAGAAGATAGCCGCGCTGGGCGGCGAATGCGCCACCGCCACCTTCGACGCGGGCGGCCGCCTCGTCACGGTGTGCGGCACCTTCTCGGGCTTCAAGGTCAAGCTCCTGGAGCCGCGCACGCTCGCCACGCTCGCGGAGTACCAGCTCCCGCAGCGCTCCTCGACGGTCGAGGCGATCACCTCGCTCGACTTCGCGAAGATCTTCAAGGACACCTCGGGCGGCGCCTACTTCTACCTGGACGACCAGGACCGGGCCGTGCTGGCCGACTCCCGCCAGCACATCCTGCGCCTCGCCCACTCCCAGAGCCCCGACGGGAGCTGGAAGTTCACGGTCGACGACGACTGGGACCTCACCGGCCAGGTCCCGCACGACTGCGTGACCTGGACCAACCTGCGGCCCAGTGGCACGTGCGACCCCGTCACCTCCGTGATGCCCGACTGGGACGGCCGCATCTGGTGGGTCACCCGCCAGGGCCGGGTCGGCACCGTGGACCCGGCGACCTCGGTGATCCGCTCCGTGCGGCTGCCGGGCGAGGAGATCCAGAACTCCTTCTCGGTCGCCGAGGACGGCGTCTCCATCGTCTCCGACCACGCGCTCTACAGCTTCCTCGCCGCCGCCGACGGCACCCCCGAGGTGCAGTGGCGCCAGACGTACGACCGCGGGACCGCCGCCAAGCCCGGTTCCGTCAACCAGGGTTCGGGAACCACCCCGGACCTCTTCGGCAACGGCTACGTCGCCATCACCGACAACGCCGACGACCGGATGAACGTCCTGGTCTACAAGCGGGGCACCGACGTCCCGGCCGACCGGCGGCTGGTCTGCAAGGTGCCGGTGTTCGGCTCCGGCGCCTCGACCACCGACAACTCCCTGATCGCCTGGGGCAACAGCATCGTCGTCGAGAACAACTACGGCTACGAGAACCCCACCACCCTGCTGCTGGGCAAGTCGGTCGTGGGCGGCGTGACCCGCATCGACGTCCGGGCCGACGGCAGCGGCTGCGACACGGTGTGGGAGAGCGCGATCCGCGCTCCCTCCGTGGTCCCGAAGCTCTCCACCGCGAACGGGCTGCTCTACTTCTACGAGAAGGAGCCCAACTTCTGGGGCATCGACGGCTGGTACCTCACGGCCGTGGACTTCCGCACCGGTGAACGCCGCTGGCGCCAGCTGACCGGAACCGGCCCGCTCTACGACAACAACTGGGCCCCGATCACCCTCGGCCCCGACGGCACCGCGTACGTCGGCGTCTTCAACGGCATCGTCGCGGTCCGCGACAGCTGACCCGACGGACCGCCGGCCTCCGAGACCACCCGGAGGTCGGCGGGCGGTGTCGGGCCGGGCAGGTCACTCCCGCAGCCGCCCGATCGCCGCCAGCCGCGCCCCGACGTCCAGGTTCCACAGCCGTACGGTGCCGTCCGTGCTGCTGCTGGCCACCGTCTGCCCGTCGGGGGAGAAGACCACGCCCCACACCGCGCTCGTGTGGCCGGACAGCGTGGCCACCGTCCGGCGTGCGGTCACGTCCCACAGCCGTACCGTACGGTCGTTGCCGCTGCTCGCCAGCGTGCGCCCGTCGGGGGAGAAGGCGATGCCCCGCGCGGAGCCGGTGTGGCCGGACAGCGCCGCCCGGAAGCGGTGGCGGTGCGCGTCCCACAGCCGTACGGTCCCGTCGTTGCCGCTGCTGGCGAGGGTCAGGCCGTCCGGGCTGAAGGCCACCCCGCGGACCGCACCCGTATGGCCGGTGAGGGCGGCCAGCGGGCGGCGCCCGGCCACGTCCCAGAGACGGACCGTCAGATCGTCGCCGGCGCTCGCCAGGGTGCGGCCGTCGGGGCTGAACGCCACGTCGTTGGCGAAGTCCGTGTGCCCGGGGAGCGTGGCGATCGGGCGGCGCGCCACGGCGTCCCACAGCCGTACGGTGCCGTCCGAGCCGGCCGAGGCGAGCGTCCGCCCGTCGGGGGAGAAGGCCACGGCGAAGACGGTCCCGCCCAGCCCGGCGAGCGTCGCGGACGGTCCGCCCGCCACGACGTCCCACAGCCGTAGGGTGCCGTCCGAGCCGGCCGAGGCCAGGGTCCGCCCGTCGGGGGAGAAGGCCACCGAGAACACCGTCTCGCTGTGACCCTCGAAGGTGGCGAGCACCCGGCGCTCCGCCACGTCCCACAGCCGGACCATGTGATCCGCTTCCGCGGTGGCCAGCAGCTTTCCGTCCGGGCTGTACGCGGCGTGCCAGATCTCCGAGAACGGCCGCGAGGCCAGCACCGCGCCCCGCAGGTCCCACAGCACCACCGACTGGTCGAAACCGGCGGTGGCCAGCATCGCGCCGCGCTGGTCCACGGCCACCCCGAGCACGTAGTCGGTGTGCCCGGCGAGCGTCGCCGTCAGCCGGCCGCCGGCCACGTCCCACAGCCGGGTCGTCCCGTCCCCGCCCGCGCTGACGACCGTGGTTCCGTCCGGGGTGTAGGCGACGCCGTTGACGTCGTCGCTGTGCCCGGTCAGCGTCGCGGCCGTCCGCCGGGCGGCCACGTCCCACAGCCGTACGGTCCGGTCGACGCCTCCCGTGGCGACCGTGCGGCCGTCCGGGGCGAACGCCGCCCCCAGCACCTCGTCGGTGTGCCCGGTGAGCACGGCCAGCGGACGCGCGTCCACCGGATCCCACAGCCGTACGGTCCGGTCGGCGCCAGCCGAGACCAGCGTCCGGCCGTCCGCGGCGTACGCGAGGGCGTTGACCCGCCCGGTGTGGCCCGCGAGGGAGGCGACGGCCCGGTGGTCCCCGGCGGTCTCCCACAGCCGTACCGTCCCGTCGGCGCCGGCGACCGCCAGCGTCCGCCCGTCGGGGGCGAAGGCCACCGCCCGGGCGCCCTCCGTACTCGCGGGGAGCACCCCCGTCGCACGGTGGCTCACGGCGTCCCAGAGGCGCGCCGGCCCGTCCGTGGAGGCCGCCGCGAGGGTCCGCCCGTCCGGGCTGACGGCGACCGCGCGGACCCGTCCGGGCATGGTGAAGGTCGCGAGGGTGCGGCGGTCGGCCACCTGCCGCAGGGTCACCGTGCCGTCGGAACTGGCCGTCGCCAGCGCGCCGTTGCCCGGTGAGAAGGCCACCGCGTTGACCGGCCCGCCGTGCCCGCCCAGGCGGGCGATGAACGGCTGGGACTGGGTGCTCAGCAGGGCGCCCCGGGCCTCGGTCGTCGGCGCGGTCCGGTAGGCCTCCCCGGCGAGCAGCATCGACGCCTCCGGCTGGCCGGCGGCCAGCGCCGCCGACTGCAGGGCGAGCGCCCGCGAACGGGCGACGCGCTCCTGGCCGAGGGCACCCGCGCGCTGCTGGTAGGCCAGGCCGCCGGCGCCCACCGCGAGCACCAGCAGGACGACGAGCGTGGCCAGCATCCGCTGCCGCAGCCGCACCTGGCGCCCGGCCTGCCGCTCGCGGCTGTCGTGCGCCTCCTGGCCGGCCCGGAGGAAGGCGGCCTCCAGGGGGCCGAGCCGGCTCCGGCCGTCGAGCTCGTCGGCCCAGGAGCGCGCGGTGTCCAGCCGGGTCCCGCGGTAGAGCGCCGACGGGTCCCGGCCCTCGCGCTCCCACTCGGCGGCGGCGTGGGCCAGCTGCTGGTGGATCAGGAGCCCGGCCCGGTCGGCGTGGATCCAGCCGCGCAGCCGTGGCCAGGCGTGCAGCAGGGCCTCGTGGGTGATCTCGACGGTGTCGCTGTCCATGGTGATCAGGCGGGCCCGTACGAAGGTGTCGAGCGCGGCCGCGGCGGGGCCCGCGTCGGCCAGTTGGTCCATCAGCGCGGTCCGGCTCATCCGGCGCCGCGCCGCGCCCGTGCCGTCGGCCACGTGCACCAGCCGCACCAGGACGCGGCGCAGCGTGTTCTGCTCGGCCGGGTAGAGGCGGGCGAACACCTCCTCGGCGGTGCGGGCGATCGCCCCCTGGATGCCGCCGGTGCGCTCGTACCCGGCGACGGTCAGGGTGGAGCCCTCGCGCTGCTGCCAGGTGGCCCTCAGCGCGTGCGAGACCAGGGGCAGCGCACCCGAGGGCGTACGGTCGGGCGGATCGTCACGCAGGCCGACATCGCGCAGCAGCAGCGGGACCAGGCCCGGTTCGAGGGTGAGACCGGCGAGTCCGGCGGGCCGGGTGATCGATTCCCGGAGCTCCGCGAGGGACATCGGGGGCAGGACGAACAGCCCGCCGGTGAAGACCGGGGCCAGCTCCGGAAGGTCCAGACAGTTCCCGGAGAAGTCCGCCCGTACGCCGAGCACCACGACGGCGGGGTCGTGCGCGGCCGGCAGCGCCGGACCGGAGGCGGCCAGGGTGCAGAGCACCCGGACGAACGCGCGCCGCTCCTCCTCGTCGGAGCAGAGCGTGAACAGTTCCTCGAACTGGTCGACGAGCAGCACCGGCCGGGGCGGAGGCGGCCGCCGGTCCCCGGAACCGGCCGGAGGCCGCTCCGTCAGCCGGTGGACGGCTTCGAGCAGCGCGTGCGGATGGTCCCGCAACTCCCGTGCCGTGATGCCGAGATCGCTGCCCAGGACCTTCGAGGTGCAGTCGAGCAGTTCCTCCAGTGGATGCGCGGTGGGAGTGAACCGCACCACCGGCCACGTGTCGGCGCCCGGCATCGGGAAGCCGCCGCCGCGCCGCAGCGCCGGTACGAGACCCGCGTTGAGCAGCGAGGACTTGCCCGCGCCCGACGGGGCGACCAGCATCAGCGGGCCGACGCCGACCCGCCCGAAGACCCGTTCGACCAGGTCGGCCGTCGCCCGCTCGCGGCCGAAGAACCACTCGGCGTCCCGCGCGGTGAAGGCCGGCAGGCCGGGGTACGGACACCCGCCGTCCGCCGGCGGCCCGGCGTCGGCGGGGCCTTCGGTGCCGGCGTCGGGCGCTCCCGTCTCCCGGACCATCGCCAGCAGTTCACCTCCGGCCCGCAGCACGTCGTCGCAGCGCCGCGCGACGTCGACGGTGACGCGCTTCGAGCCGGTCTCGATCTTGCTGAGATAGCCCTTGCTGTAGTGCGTCTGCCGCGCGAGGTCCGCGAGGGACAGGCCGCGTTGCACCCGCAGACGTCTCAGCTGCGCGGGGAAGTGCACCGACGTGTCGTCGGATGCCTGCTGGTGATCGGTCTTCCGCCGGCGGTCCGGATCCCCCAAAACATCCCCCATGGCAATGCGCGCCCAGGCAGCGAGATGGCACCGCCCAGGCTACCGCGGGGGTACGGCGGAAGAGTGGATCTTCCAGCCGGTATGACGGGAAATGGAGCCCCGGGAGCCGCCCGCGCGGCGGCTCCGGAAGCCCTTGCCGCGGGGGTGCTACCGGTTGAGACGGATCGAGTTGATCGGCGTGAGGTCGGCGTAGACACCGGTCTTGGCGGCGATGGGGCTGCCGCAGCCCGCGCCGTTGGAGCCGGTGCACAGGTTTGCGGTCGCACCGCCGTACTGATTGTTGAGCACCCAGTGGTTCCCGAACTGGTTGCTCAGATTGTGGGCCCCGTACGAGTAGAAGACGTGCGTCGGCTTGACGGCCGGGTTCTGGTTCTGAGGGTAGATGCAGACCGCCCCCTCCGGGCATCCGGCCCACGCGTCGACCGGCTTGGCCTCGACCGAACCGCTGAGCGCGAGGACGGCGGTGGCGGCGGTCGCGAGGGCGGCGGCGCCGCGGAACATCTTGCGCATGATTTCTCCTGGTGGTTCTCGTCTCCTGCGGACGGCTTCAGCCTGCCCCCGCCGGGGGCGGCGGTCGACGGGTTGCCCGTTGCCCCTTGCCGGATCCCCCGGGAAACCCCCTGCGACCAGCCCGGTCGAGGGGCCGAGGGCAACGGCGCGCGTCGCGTCCCCGGCTCCGGGTGACGAGGCGTCACGGCGCGACGGCGGAAGGGCCGTCGCGGCGCGTCCCGCGATCCACTCCTCCGGAGGTCAAATTGCGCCGTTTGCCCACGGCATGTATCCATCCGCTTACCCAATGTGGCGAATCGCCCTCATCGCCCATAACTTCTGCATCGTGACGAACCGACAAATCAAGTCCCTCATGTGCATCGCAGTCGTCATGGCCGCAGGGCTCGGCGTGGCCGCGCCACCCGCCGCCGCGGCCGGACGGCGAGTACACCCGGGCGACTCGATCCAGGACGCGGTGAACGCCGCCCGACCGGGCGACATCATCACCGTGATGCCCGGCACCTACTACGAGAACGTGCTGATCACGAAGCGGCTGACCCTGCGGGGGTTCGGCGCCCGCACGGTGATCAAGCCGCCGATCACCCAGGCCGCGCCGGCGGCACCCGCAGCGCCGGCAGCACCCGCAGCACCCGCAGTGCCTGCGGCACCCGCAACCCCTGTGGCACCTGTGGTACCTGTGGTACCTGTGGTACCCGCAGTACCCACGACACCCGACTCGTCGTCCGACGAAGAGGACGGGGACACGCGGGCCGCGCAGAGCGCACCGGCGGCCCCCCTGAGCGAGGCCACCGCCTGCTCGCAGGCCGACACCGGGATCTGCGTCATGGGGACGCCGGAGCAGAGCGTGGAGGGGGTGAGGATCCGCTCGCTGACCGTCTCGGGCTTCAAGCGCAACGGCATCTGGGCCTCCTACACCGACCGGCTCAGCGTCGAGCGGGTGATCTCCGAGAAGAACGGCACCTGGGGCATCGCCCAGGAGCGGTCCACCCGCGGGGTGTTCCGCGGCAACACCGCCCGCGACAACGCCGAGTCGGGAATCTTCATCGCCAACACCGTCGCGCGGGAGGGCGGTGCCACCGACACCCTGGGCGCGGTGGTCCGGCGCAACACGCTGACCGGGAACCGGATCGGAGTCACGGTCAGGCGCGTCAGGAACCTCTCCGTCAGCGGCAACCTCCTCACCGGCAACTGCGGCGGCGTGTTCGTCGTCGGCGACGAGGGAGAGCCGGGTGCCGGAGCCATGACCATCCGCGGCAACCGGATCCACGAGAACAACAAGTTCTGCAAGGGCAACAGCCGCCTCCCCGACATCCAGGGCGTCGGCATCGTCCTCACCGGGGCCGAGGAGACGGTCGTACGGGGGAACTCCATCCGCGGCAACGTCGGCGCCTCCCCCCTGTCCGGCGGAATCCTGCTGTTCAAGAGCTTCGTGGGCGCGACGAACACCGACAACGTCATCCAGGACAACGTGGTGCGGGACAACCAGCCGGCCGACATGGCCAACCAGGGGACCGGCTCGGGCAACCGGTTCGTAGGCAACCGGTGCGGGACCTCCGTACCGGCCGGAATGTGCTGACCGTGCTCCACCTCATCAGAAGAATCGAGGCCGTATGACCACGGTAAGTTCCACCCCCACCCCGGCCACCGTTCCCGTACCCCCGCACACCCCCCAGCCGGGCATGCGCCTGCGGGAGCTCGTCTTCGGGGCGGCCTGCGCCGCTGCCGTACGGGCCGCCGCCCGCCTCGGCGTGGCCGACGCCCTCGGGTCGGAGCCCGCCACCGCCGCCGAGCTCGCGGCGGCGGTGAACTCCGAGGCCCGGCCACTGGAACGGCTGCTCCGCACCCTGGCCTGCTACGGGATCTTCGAGGAGACCGAGGACGGGAAGTTCGTCCACACGGAGATGTCCCGGCTGCTGCGCGAGGACGATCCGCAGAGCCTGCGCTACATCTCCCTGTGGTGCACGGAACCCTGGACCTGGCAGGCCTGGCCGCGCCTCGACGACGCCGTGCGCTCCGGCGGGAGCGTCTTCCAGGACCTCTACGGCAAGGGGTTCTTCCAGTACCTGCACGAGGACGCGCACGAGTCGGCCCACGTGTTCAACCGGGCAATGACCACCTCCAGCATGCAGTCGGCGCTGGACGTCGCGGAGCTCCTGGACCTCACCGGGGTCTCCGTGGTCGCCGACATCGGCGGCGGCCAGGGCCACGTACTGGCGAGCCTGCTGGAGAAGCACCCGACGGTGCGCGGCGTCCTGCTCGACCTGCCGGGCGTGGTGGCGAAGGCGGATCCCCGGCTGCGGGACGGCGGTCCGCTCGCCGAGCGGACCGGCATCGTTCCCGGGGACTGCCGCGAGGCCATCCCGGTCGAGGCCGACATGTACATCATCAAGAACATCCTGGAATGGGACGACGAGAGCACCCGCCGGACCCTGCACAACGTCGTCTCCGTGGCCCGCCCCGGAGCCAGGGTCGTCATCATCGAGAACCTGGTCGACGACACCCCGTCGATGAAGTTCACCACGGCCATGGACCTGCTGCTGCTCCTCAACGTGGGCGGAGCGAAGCACACCAAGGAGAGCCTCTGCACCCGGATGCGGGACGCGGGGCTGGTGATCGGCGAGATCCGTCCGGTCAACCCGTACCTGCACGCGTTCGAGTGCACCGTGCCCGAGTGATTCCGGGTCCCCCGCGCGCCACAACGCCCCGAGACCGGCGGGACGAGCCGGTCTCGGGGGCGTCGGCACGACGGACGGGCGGTGCCCGTCCGTCCGAACGCGTCAGGCCTTGGTCGCCAGGGCGTTGTTGACGAGGTCCAGGAACTCGCGCGGCGACTTGCACCGGTCCGCGTCGGCGGGCAGGGGCCGGCTGTGCCGGTTCTCCAGCTCGCCGACGATGCCGAGGAGACCGAGGGAGTCGAGCCCCCACTCGTCGAAGCCCGAGTCGGGGCGGCTCGCCATGGCCGCGGGGTCGACGTTCACGCCGGCCCCCTTCTTCATCAGGGCGGCCAGTTCTTCCATGGTCAGTCGAGGGGTCATGACGGCCTTCTCCTCAGGCTTGGTCCGGCGTACGCCGGTCGGTGATCAGGCGCATTTCAGAGCGCGCGAGGAAGTGTGCGATCTCCGGGTCGGTGGTGGGGACGCCGTCCTTGGCGCTGTCGAGCAGCCGGGCCAGCACGGCCGCCTTGTGGCCGCCCTCGACGCCGAGCGTCAGGGCCGGCCGGGCGTCGAGCGGGCCCCGCATGTCGAGGAGCCGGACGACGATGTCGTCGCGCTGGAACAGGGTGCTGGCCTCGATCGGGTTGGCCGGGTCGTCCACGGCCGCCTCGTCCTGGCCGGCGAGCAGCTCGGCGAGTGCCATGCCGCACCCGTTCTTGGCGGGGTAGAAGAGCGCGTGCCGCCGGACGTCCGCGTGCTCGCGGCCGGCGCCCGCCACATGGTGCACCGCGGGGAGCGCCGCACGGGTGAAGAACATCCGGGCGGATCCCGGGTCGCTGAGGTCCCGGTCCTGTTCCAGATACGGGTTGATGGCCTCCTCCAGGGCCTGCACCTCGGGCTGCAGGGCCACGTGGCGCAACGCCGCGAGGAGGTCGCCCTCCACCTCGACCGCCCGTACGACCCGGTTGCCGTGCATGAAGAGCGAGGTGCGCCGCAGCCGGGTGTTCTCGTCGACCCGAGCCTGCGGGGAGGTGTACCCGGCGAGCAGTTCCGCCACGACGGGTTCGCTGCCCGGCTTCACGGTGAAGGTGAGGGCGTGGCGGACCACGCCGTCCCCGCGCCGCGGGGCGACCCGGAGGCGGTCCCCGGGCCGGTCCTCGAAGTGCGCGGAAGCGGCGTCGGGGCCGAACACGGCTTCGGAGTCGGGGGACGGGTCGGCGAGGGAGACGGGGACGGAGTCCTCGCCGGTCACCCGCAGCACGCTGAAACGCAGCGAGCGCGTGTCCCGTACGCAGCCGTGGAGCGGATGCACCGACGCGACGTGTTCCTCGCTGTTGACCCAGGCCAGGAACCGCGGTGCGCTCTCCCACTCGCTGGTGATGAGCCACTGCGAGGGGTTCTCGATCGACTGGCACAGCTCGTCGCGGATGTGTCCGGGGACGGAGGACACCTGCTTGCGGAGATGCTCGTAGACCTCCAGGAACTGGTTCTGCGCTCCGTCGTACAGATCCAGCAGCAGCACGACCCGAAGCCTCGAGCCGTCGAAGGCGGACTGGGATATCCGTTCCGACAAGGTTGTCATCGTTCACACTCCTTCGAGACCACACGGTCGCCACGGGGCGGCGCCACCCGAACCGATCGTTGTCCCGTAATCCCTCCAGCGCGAGAGGAGAGAACCAAGCGGGTGAACGAGCGAGGGAAGCGCCCTCGTACAGGGCATGGAAGAGCCATGAAGGAAAACGTCGACCACCGCGTCCCCGTCCTCATCGTGGGCGGCTCGCTGGTGGGCCTGTGCACCTCGCTCTTCCTCGGCCGGCACGGCATCAGCCACATGCTGGTCGAGAAGCACGCGGGTACCTCGATGCACCCGCGAGGACGCGGTATCAACGTACGGACCATGGAGTTGTTCCGCGTCGCCTGTGTCGAGGACCGGATCCGCGAGGCGGCCTCGGTCCTGGCGGACAACCACGGCATCCTGCAAGGCGGCTCCCTGACCGGTGAAGACCAGGAGTGGCTGTTCGAGCAGATCGATCCGGGGGGCGCACTCGCCCGTTTCAGCCCGTCGGCATGGTGCCTGTGCAGCCAGAACGACATCGAGCCGGTCCTGATGTCCGTGACCCCCGGGCTCGGGGCCGACCTGCGGTTCTCCACCGAACTCCTCTCCTTCGAACAGGACCCGGGCGGTGTGACCGCCCTCGTGAAGAACCGCGACACCGGGGAGCACAGCACGGTGCGCGCGGACTACCTCGTCGCCGCCGACGGGCCGCGCAGTCCGGTGCGGGAAGGGCTCCGGATCGGCCAGAGCGGTCCCGGTGACCTCTTCCACAACGTGAGCATCACCTTCCGCTCCCGCATGCTCGCGGACGTGGTCGGCGACCGGCGTTTCATCGTGTGCTACCTGACCAAGCCCGACGCCGACGGGGCCCTGCTGCCGGTGGACAACAGCGAGCGGTGGGTCTTCCACGCGCCGTGGCACCCCGACCGCGGCGAGACCCTGGAGGACTTCACAGACGAGCGCTGCGTCGAGCACATCCGCCGGGCCATCGGCGCACCCGACCTGGACGTCGAGATCACCGGGAAGGCCCCGTGGCACGCCGCCCAGCGGGTCGCGCAGCGGTACGTGGCCGGCCGGGTCTTCCTGGCCGGCGACTCCGCCCACGAGATGTCCCCCACCGGGGCGTTCGGCTCCAACACCGGTATCCAGGACGCGCACAACCTGGCCTGGAAGCTCGCGGCCGTACTGGACGGCGCGGCCGGCCCCGGGCTGCTGGAGACGTACGAGGCCGAGCGGCTCCCGGTGGCGCGGGCGACGAGCGAGCGCGCCTCGGCCCGGTCCGTCGAGCACAGCCACCCGGGGTACGAGCCCGACCCCGAGACCGCCCCCCGGGCCCAGTCCGAGCCCGCCCCGGGCGGACGGCAGGGCGGTGTCCTGTCCGTGGCCATGGGCTACCGCTACAACCAGGGGGCGGTCCTGGGCACCGATCCCGACCAGCCGGTCGTGCCCGAACGGATGCGTCTGTGCGGCGAACCGGGCACGCGCGCGCCGCACATGTGGCTCCACGCCCCGGGGGAGGAGCAGCAGAAGTCCACCCTGGACCTCTACGAGCGGTCCTTCGTCCTGCTCAGCTCCGAGGGCACGCCGTGGAGCGGGGCGGCGCGATCCGTCGCCAAACGGATGAACCTGCGCCTGGACGCCTACGCCATCGGCAACGGGCCGGAGGCCGAGCTGATCCCTTCGAACGGCGGCGACTGGGCCGAGGCGCACGGCACGACCGCGGCCGGGGCGGTCCTCGTCCGCCCGGACGGCTTCGTGGCCTGGCGTTCGGAGGAGGCCGTGGCTGATGAGGAATCGGTCCTCTACAAGGTCCTGACCACCCTGCTGGACCGGTACTGACCTTCCCCCCCCCGGATCCCCGCGCCGCCCCGGCGGTGCGGGGATCCTCCGTGTCCCGGTCTCGCCGCGCCATCCGGATATTGGACAACCCTGTCCGTTGGCGACGAACGCCATCTACTCTGGCCGGGCAGCTGGTTCGCACCCGTCAGCCGGACGGGGTGCGTCGTAAGAGGGAACCCGGTGGGAATCCGGGACTGCCCCGCAGCGGTGAGCGGGAACGACCGCCGTCATACGCACTGGGACCGGATCCGGTCCTGGGAAGCGACGGCCAGTAGGTGCCCGCCGGGAGACCGGCAGGCGTGCCCGCGAGTCCGAAGACCTGCCCGTTGCCCGAGCGCGAACGACCGCGCCCGGTTTCCCGGTGACCTCGTGGGCGGGTCGGCGTGCTTCAGGCGGATCGTTCCGGCGCGTACCTCAGGCGTACGCGCATCCGGCGGTCCGCCCGTTCCGGCACCCCTTCGCAGCCCAGGCCCGTCACCGGGTCCATGGAGACACGCTCGCGAAGGAGAGTTCCGTGACCACCGAGTCCGCAGCCGCGGCAGTACAGGCCACCGTGTACGGCTACCCCCGCCAGGGCGGCAGCCGGGAACTGAAGAAGGCCGTCGAGGGCTACTGGAAGGGCCGCGTCACCGCCGACGCCCTCCGGGGCACCGCCCGTGACCTGCGCCGGACCAACTGGCAGCAGCTGGCCGACGCCGGCATCACCGAAGTGCCGACCGGCGACTTCTCGTACTACGACCACGTGCTGGACACCAGTGTGATGGTCGGCGCCGTCCCCGAGCGCCACCGCGCCGCGGTGCGGACCGACGCCCTCGACGGCTACTTCGCCATGGCGCGCGGTACCCAGGACGTGGCGCCGCTGGAGATGACCAAGTGGTTCGACACCAACTACCACTACCTGGTGCCCGAACTCGGCCCGGACACCGTGTTCACGGCGGACTCCTCGAAGCAGGTCGCCGAGCTCGAAGAGGCACGGGCGCTCGGCCACACCGCCCGCCCGGTGCTGGTCGGGCCCGTGACGTACCTCCTGCTGGCCAAGCCCGCCCCCGGTGTCGCCGCCGACTTCGAGCCCCTGACCCTGCTCGACCGCCTGCTGCCCGTCTACGCCCGGGTCCTGGCCGACCTGCGCGCGGCCGGAGCCGAGTGGGTGCAACTGGACGAGCCCGCGCTCGTGCAGGACCGCACCCCCGCCGAACTGAACGCCGCCGCCCGCGCGTACCGCGAGCTCGGCGCCCCGGGCGACCGGCCGAAGCTGCTCGTGGCCTCGTACTTCGACCGGCTCGGCGAGGCCCTGCCGGTGCTGGCCAAGGCTCCCGTCGACGGGCTCGCCCTGGACTTCACCGATGCCGCCGCCGCGAACCTCGCCGACCTCGCCGCCGTCGGCGGCCTGCCCGGCAAGCGGCTCGTCGCGGGCGTCGTCAACGGCCGCAACATCTGGATCAACGACCTCGAGAAGTCCCTGTCCACCCTCGGTACCCTCCTGGGCCTCGCCGACCGGGTCGACGTGGCCGCCTCCTGCTCCCTGCTCCACGTCCCGCTGGACGCCACCGTCGAACGGGACGTCGACCCGCAGGTCAGGCGCTGGCTCGCCTTCGCCCGGCAGAAGACCGCGGAGATCGCCACGCTCGCCCGCGGCCTCTCCGGCGGCACCGACGCGATCGCGGCCGAACTCGCCGCCAACCGGGCCGACCTGGCCTCCCGCGCCCACTCCGCCGTCACCCGCGATCCCGCCGTGCGCGCCCGGACCGCGGCGATCACCGACGCCGACGGCCGCCGCTCCCAGCCGTACGAGGAGCGCGCGAGCGCCCAGCACGCCCGCCTGGGCCTGCCGCTGCTGCCCACGACGACCATCGGCTCGTTCCCGCAGACCGACGAACTGCGCGTGGCCCGCGCCGACCTGCGGGCCGGCCGCATCGACACGGCGGGCTACGAGGACCGCATCGAGGCCGAGATCCGGGAGGTCCTGGCCTTCCAGGAGAAGGCCGGCATCGACGTCCTCGTGCACGGCGAGCCCGAGCGCAACGACATGGTCCAGTACTTCGCCGAGCAGCTCACCGGCTACCTCGCCACCCAGCACGGCTGGGTCCAGTCCTACGGCACCCGCTACGTCCGCCCGCCCGTCCTGGCCGGCGACATCTCCCGCCCCGACCCGATGACCGTGCGCTGGACCACGTACGCCCAGGCGCAGACGGGCCGCCCGGTCAAGGGCATGCTCACCGGCCCCGTCACCATGCTCGCCTGGTCCTTCGTCCGCGACGACCAGCCGCTCGGCGACACCGCCCGCCAGGTGGCGCTGGCCCTGCGCGACGAGGTGAACGACCTGGAGGCGGCGGGCACCTCCGTCATCCAGGTGGACGAACCGGCGCTGCGGGAGACCCTCCCGCTGCGCGCCGCCGACCACGCCGCCTACCTGGCGTGGGCCACCGAGTCCTTCCGGCTCACCACCGCCGGGGTCCGTCCGGACACCCAGATCCACACGCACATGTGCTACGCCGAGTTCGGCGACATCGTCGACGCCATCGAGGCCCTCGACGCCGACGTCATCAGCCTGGAGGCGGCCCGCTCGCACATGCAGGTCGCCGACGAGCTCGCGGGCGCCGACTACCCGCGCGAGGTCGGCCCCGGCGTCTGGGACATCCACTCGCCGCGGATCCCCTCGGTGTCCGAGGCGTCGGCGCTGCTCCGCAAGGGCCTCGCGGCCATCCCGGCCGAACGGCTGTGGGTCAACCCCGACTGCGGCCTGAAGACCCGGGCCTGGCCGGAGACCAGGGCCTCCCTGGAGAACCTGGTCGAGGCGGCCCGCCAGGTCCGCGCCGAGGTCACCGCCGACGGCGCCTGATCCGGGGACCCGGCCGCCTCAGGCGGAGCGCGGTGGTGCGACGCGCTCCCGGACGGGCGGCCGGGCCCCGTCGCCGAAGCCGCCGGCGCAGTCGTCGCCGACGAGGCCCGCCACGTGGTCGGTGATCGTGTCGAGGATGTCCGTGGAGATCGTCGCGTCGCCGAGCACGAGGTGGTTGAGCGTCAGCCCGTCCGTCATGGCGGCCAGATAGCGGGCCAGCACGGTCACGGGGACGCGGAGTTCGAGGCCCATGTGGTGACGGAGCTGTTCGATGAGCTCGGCGTAGGTGTCGGCGTACAGCTGGTACTGGCGTCGCGCCAGGTGCTCGAAGCCGGGCCGGCGCAGGGCGTACTGCGTGAGTTCGTACGTGAGCATGTGCTCGCCCGGGTGGGCGGACACGTGGTCCCAGTACGCCTGGAAGCCGGCCCGGACGGTCTCGCGGAGGGTGGCCCTGGGCTGGACCGCCTCCTTCACCACGGCGATGCTGTGCTCGGTGATGGCCGCCATGACGGATTCGAGCAGGGCCTGCTTGGAGTCGAAGCAGTAGTGGAAGACGCTCAGTGACACGCCCGCCTCGGCGGATATCGACCGGGTCGTCGTCCGGGCGACCCCGTCTCGGGTCATCGCGCGGATGGCGGCCTCGGTCAGCTGCCGGCGCCGGTCGGCCGACGGCATCCGTGCCATGGGCGATCCCTTCGGTTCGTGCTGCTGTGCAATGCGGTGCGAGTACGGGCGGTGCGGTACGGGCGCTTCGGTGCGGCGGCGGGAAGACGGCCGGGGCCGGCCGGATCGGTGAGGATCCGGCCGGCCCCGGCACCAGGGCACCGCGTGGGCGGCGTCAGCTGCTGTAGACGCCGACCTCGTAGAGCGAGTACCCCCACTGGGTGCCGCGCTGGAGTCCGTGGACGCGTACGTACCGGGCCGGGGTGCCGGCGAACTGCGCCGTGTCCAGCCCGCCGTCACCGGTGGTCGTGGACCACACGGACTGCCAGTTCGTGCCGTCGCCCGAGAGCTCGATCCGGTACGACTTCCCGTGGGCGCGTTCCCATTCGAGGGTGACGCGCTTGACCAGACCCGGCGTCCCGAGGTCGATCTGGAGCCACTGGTCGTCGCTCCAGTCGCTCGCCCAGCGGGTGCCCGTGTTCCCGTCCACGGCCCGCGAGGGCGCGTAGCTGATGAACGGGTTCCACTCGGACGAGCTGGCCGAGGCGGGGGCGCCCGCGGCCAGGTTCACCCCGGCCTTGTGCTTCTCGGACGAGCCCCAGGTGGTGAGGTAGGACTCGGCGCCCCGGAACAGGTCGTCCACCACGTCCTGGCCGCCGGTGATCCGGATGTCCTCGATCCAGTCCGGGACCAGACCGTAGTGCGAGGCGCCGTCGGTGTTGAGGTCCCAGGTGCGCACGCCGGTGGTCTGCTTGTCGATCACCGCGCCGCCGTCGGTGCTGCGGAAGGGGTAGCGCACCGGGTTGGGGGTGTCCGCGCCGCGGGGGCCGGGCCAGCCGCCGACGCCGTTCATGTCGGTGCCGTAGCCGTAGCCGACGTTGTACTTGTCGCGCAGGGCGTTCTTGGCCTTGGCCTCCGCGCTGAAGCCCTCGGCCCCGTTCATGTACTGGGCGACGAACCCGCCGAGCTTGTAGAGCCGCTCGGTCCAGTTGTCGTCCATCCAGCTGTGCGAGGAGATGATGCCCGGGTAGGACTCGGACTCCAGGATGTCGAAGGCCCGGCCGGCGGCCTTGACGCTCATGTGGTCGATCTCCAGCATCATCTTGCGTTTCATCATGCCGCGCACCGCGTACTCGCCGAGCTCGGTGAGACCGCGGGTGTTGCACTGCGCGTCCGCCGCGTACGAGGGGACCGCCACGCCCGCCGGGAGCTGCTTCTGCGCTTCGGGAGCCGCCGCGAGACCGATGGGGTTGTCGTGCTGCGGGCCCTTGCACTTCTCGGTCTGCCAGAAGGTGCCGGTGGACAGGAACTGGCCCACGTTGATCGCCGTGCCGAGCGCGCCCTGGTCGAAGCGGACCCCGCACAGGGCGTTGTCGAACTTGTGGCACAGGAACATGCTGCGCACGCCCAGCTTGTGCAGCTCGTCCAGGCCGCGGTCGACGTCCTCCTTGCTGCACTGCGCGATGTCCAGGATCTGCTTGCAGCCGAACGGCTCGGAGGTCTCGACCCCGAGGACGACGGCCAGCTTGCCCTGCTTGACGACGTCGCGGGCCTGCGCGGAGTCGGTGACGATCCGGAACCAGCCCTTGCCCGGGCCGCCGTACATCTTGTCGATGTACGCCTGCATGTCGTACGTCTTCTGCGCCTCCAGACGGATGGCGGTCATCTCGTCGCAGCCGCGGTCCTTGAAGAAGTAGACCGAGCAGATGACTCCGTTGGTGACGAGGTCGTTGACGAGCACCCGCTGGCCGCCGCGCCAGGCGCGTTCGACCCAGGCGTAGTAGTTCTGCTGGTGGGTCAGCGAGTCGTGGGCGGGCCAGTCCTTGAAGGTCGGCCAGCCGTTCGGGTCGTGCTTGCCGTCGCCGCCCTTCGTGATGAAGTCGAAGATGGCGAGCGTGCCGTCGGGATAGTGCTCGGGGCAGTCCTTGAGCGCGTCGGCCACGCCCTGCTCGGAGAACGGCTTGCCGCAGATGAGACGGCCGCCGAAGCCCTCGTTGGACATCAGGTGGTCGTGCGCGTCGACGAAGCCCCGGACGCGTCCCTGGGAGTCGGTCCCCTTGAAGGGTTCGCCGGTGACGTTGATCTCGGAGTCGGGTGCGGGCCGGGCGACCGGGTTCCACCAGCCGGGGTCGGCGGCGGAGGAACTGGGCACGGGGCCGAGCACCATGGCCACCACGGCGAGGAGCAATGACAGGACCGCCAGGGGCCTACGCCTGTGGTGCGTGTGTCGGGTAATGGTCATCACTCACGTCTTCGGTCAGTGGATGGCGCGGTCGAGGAGCCGGATCCGTCCGGGGGCACGACGGCCACGGCCGCAGGGCACGGCTGTGGCTTGTTTGTCATGGCCCGCACAAGCGGTGGGACGAGAATCGCCACTGGCAGCAGCAGAGTCAAGAGTCCGGGACAGATGACCTGATGATGCGTCAGCCCGGCTTGATCGGATCCCCGGGCCGTGCCGCCGGCGGTGTCGGTGGCGCATGCGACGATCCCAGGCATGATCGCCTCGTTCGCCGCCCTGCTGCCCACCGCGGGTACCCACGTCTCGACCACCTACGCCGACTGGGCCGCCGCCCACGAGCCGGACGCCGCCGGGACCGCGAGCGCCGTGATCGAGGACATGCGCGCCGAACTGGGCCGCTCCCAGGGCAAGCCCGGCCGGTTCGTCGACACGATGGCGGCGCGGGCGCGACGGCTGCCGCCGGCGCACCTGCCGTGGTTCTGGGACACCGTGGGCCACCGGCTGATCGGTTACGGGAGCCGCCCCGGCGGGCGGGCCTACGCCGCGGCGCGGGAGGCCGAGGCCCGGCACGGGCTGCCGGTGGACCCGGACTACCGCCGGGCCAACGCGCTGCTGTTCGCCACGGGCGGGGCCATGCCCGCGAAGGAGTTCGGGGCCCACCAGCGGTTCCTCGCCGAGACGTTGGAGCCCGCCGCGGCGCACGCGGCCCTGGACGCGTTCCTGACGGCGTGGGCGGGCTCGCCCGCGGACCTGCCGGCGGATCTGGTGCGCCGCGTACGGGCGTCCGCGAAGGCGGCCGGGCACGGGGACGAGGAGGTCGCGCGGCTGGTGGGCGCGATCCTGTCGGCCACCCGGAAGAAGTCGGTGCCGGACGCGCTGCTGACCGCCGCGGAGCAGGTCCTGACGGCCCATCGGCCTGCGGACACGGTCGCGGCCGGGCTGGTGGACGTCTTCCCGGACGGGGTCACCGACGGCGGGGCGTGGCTGCGGATGCTGATCGGCTGCGGCGCGGCCGAGGCGATGGAGAGCGGACGGGTGGTGCCGGAAGGCGGACTGCACCACTGGGTCGGGAACTTCGTCCGCATGTACCAGTACGCGGCGCAGTCCGGCGGAGGCGTCGCGCGCCAGCCGCTCCCGGCGGAATTCCTCGACCTCGTGGGCCGGCTGGGACCGCGGCTGCGGGCCGCGGGCGACCCGGTGACCCTGCACACCACCCGGCACCACTACCAGGGCTTCGACGCGGACGTGCTCGACGCCTGCCTGGCGGCCGGGGCCGCGGTCGTCGACCCGGGTCCGGAGACGCGGATGCGGTTCTGGGGCGAGCGGTCCCGGCGCGACCTCGTCGCGCTCGCCGCCGACCCGGTGTTCGGACCCCGCCTGGAGGGGACCGTACACGCGGGTCTGACGCCCCACTGGTCGACCGCGCACCACCGCCGGCCCGGGTCCGCGGTGACGCTGCTGCCGGGCAACGAGGGCATCGCCCACGAGGTGGCCGGGCGGGTCGCCAAGCTCGTCGACACGGTCGCGGGCGGCGGCATGGCGGGGGCCGAGGAGGCCGTGGCCGAGCTGGAGACCCTGCTGGACCGGCCGACGGTGACGGCGCTCGGCGGGATCGCCGACGCCCTCGCCGGGGCGGGCGCCGCGGGCGCGCTGCGACGCTCGCTGACGGCCGGCCTGCCCGAGGAACTGGCCTGGCCGGCCCTGGAGTCGGTGTACGCGCAGTTCGCGGCGGAGGCCGGGACCGACGGAACGGAAGGGGGGCTGCCAGAGGCGACGGAGGTGACGGTAGTCGCCGGGGTGTCCGGGGTGACCTGCACCTGGCCGGTGCTGACGGTGTTCGGGCGCGACCGGGCCGTCGCCGTCGCCCCGGACGGGGTGCGGGGCTCCTGCCGGTTCACCGTCCCGGACGGGGCGACCATGTACGCCGTCCACTACGTCGGCGGATCATTCCTGGTGAGCTGGACCCTCAAGCAGAGCCCCTACTACTGCGACACCGCCGTCTGGGCCGACCGCCCCGCGGAGCCGTTCACCCCGGACCAGCTGAGCGGTCTGGTGCCGTTCGCCGGCAGCCTGGACGGGGCCTACGGCTTCCAGTTCGAGACCGCCGACGGGGGCGGGCGGCACGGCGGCACGCTCGTATTGCGACCGGGCGGCACCGAGGGCATCGACGGGGACGAGCTGCTCCTCGGCGACGGCTCCCGGATCTGGACCAACGCCGTCTTCGGGCGGCGGCCGTGGGAGGTGGTGGACCCGGTCACCGGGGAGCGGCAGGGGGCGAGCCCGCTGCCGGACTTCCCGGGCCGCCCCGCGAGCGACGATCCGGCCGCGGAGCCGTCCGAGACCGGTATGAGCCTGGCCGCGGAGGCGCTGCAGCTGGCGCCGCTGCCCACCGGTCTGGCCGGTTCTCCGCTGGGCAGCCGGGACGGGCTGGTCGGGACCCGGGTGCTGTTCCGCACCCGGCACCGCGACCACGCACCCGACCACTACCTGGTGGAGAGCGTGGACGGCCGGACGGCCCGCTTCGACATCGACCGGCCCGGGCAGGAGCCCTGGGCCCTGTGGGCCCCGCCGGAGGGCGCGGTGGAGGACGTGGTCCTCGCCGAGGCGCAGACCCGGACGGGCGTACGCGCCTACGCCGCCGACGGCGTCCTGCTGTGGGAACTGGACGGACACCACTCGCCCCGGAACCCGCGGGTGAGGCCCGCCCGGCAGGTCACCGTGTCGGGCGGGGTGGCCCTGCCGCCGGCCTTCTGGTACCTGCTGCGGACCCGGGACGCGGCCGGGTCCCGCGCGCTGCGGACCGTGGGCGGGCAGACCGCGGACACCCTGCTGACGGCCGCCCTCGACGGCCCGGCGGCGCTGCGCGCGGCGGTGGCCCGGGAGTTGCCGGAGGTCACCGACCCGGTGTTGGCCGAGGCCGTCGTGGCGGTGGCCGGGCGGGCCGCCCGGGTGGAGGAGCGGCGCCGCGCCCTGCACCGGCGCGTCACCCTGCTCACCGAGGCCGCGCCGGCCCCGCCCCGCCGGTCCGCGCCGGACACCGAGCTGCTGCCCGCGCTGTTCGGGCTGGTCTCCAAGGGGGAGCGACCGGCCCGGGACGCGGCCCTGCCGGCGACGCTGGGCGCGCTGGCCGCCGACGGCGCCTGCCTGGCCGGGACGATCGTGGAAGAGGTGCGGCGGCTCTCCCCGCCGGCGCCGCCGCACGACTGGTCGCAGCTGCTGGGCGCGGTCGACGCCGCGGCGTGGCGGGCCGTGGTGGAACCGACCCCGGACGCGGACCGGGCCGCGCTGCTGGCGCTCCTGGACACCTGGGCCGACCAGCCGTTCGCCCGCGCGGGCAGCCGGTGGTGGGTGGGCCGCGCCGACGCGGGGACCCTGGACGGGCTGCGTGCGGGCGGTACGGCCGTGGTGTCCGCCGCGGTGCGGCCCGGCGGTTCGCAGTGCTGGTTCGTCGCACCCGCAGCGGAAGACGCGACCGGGGACGCCGGCGGCGGTCCGGTACCGGCGGCGGCGCTCGCGCAGGCCCGGCTCGTCCGGGTGGAGCGGGACGACGCCGCCCGGCTCCGCGCCCTGGTCGAGGCGGTCGACGCGCACGGCCCGGTCCCGCTGCCGGAGGCCGCGGCCGCGCGCTTCGCCGAACTGACGGGCGTACGAAGGGCCGTGGCCCGGCTCGTGGTGGCCGGTCTGGTCGGCCGGCCCGGCCGGGACGAGGACCGCGCCCTGGCGCGCAAGGCCCCGTACAAGGCGACCCCGACGACTGCCGAGGCGTACGAGCGGCTGCGCGCGCGGCTCGGGGGCGCGGGACGGCGGGCCGTCCTCGCGGCGGCCCTGCCCGAGGACCCGGCCGAGCTGTGGCGGCCGGGCGGGGTCCTGGCGGCCGTGGAACGGATGGCCGGGGTGTGGCGGGAGCTGATCGGGGCGCAGCCCGCGGTGCACGACGAGGCGGCCGACGCCCTGGAGGCCGACCTCGGCCTCTGCGAGGTGTGGGCCCGGCGGCTGGCGGGCGGCTACGAGGCCGCCGAGGACACGACGGCGGCAGCGGCCGGCTGGGAGCTGGCGGCGACCCGGTACGGCAACAAGGTGGAGGTCAGGGCCGTGCCGCCGGCCGGACCCGAGCTGCCCTACGGAACCCCGGTGGGCCTCTCCCTCGGGCGGATCGCGAGCGCGCTGGTGTGGGCGTGGACGGACCGGCCCGCCGGCGATCCGGCGGTGGCCGGGGCGATGGCCCTGTACGAGCGGCTGCGGGCCGAACTGGCCCGCCCGGAGCTGCTGCTGGAGCTGCCGGGCGGGCTGGTCCAGGACGGCCCGACCCCGATCGCCGAGCAGTTCGGGCCGGGGCGGCTGCCGGTGGTGAAGGGCCGTTACGCGGAGGAGGGCCCGGTGACCGTGACCGCGTACGACTCCGGGCCGCTGGTGGTGTGCACGCCCGGTGGCGCCGCCTTCCTGAGGCCCGCCGCGGTTTCCGGCCCCGAGGCCTGGCAGCGGCTGCGCACGATCACCGGCCTCGCCGAGGCACTCGACCGGGTGGCCCCGCTGCTGCCCGGTGGCGGGCTGGAGCGGATGATGCTCCGGGCCCGCTCGGGAGCCCTGCCGGCCGGGACGTACGAGGCGGACCCCCGCCGGTCCTGCCCGGAACTGGTCGAGCGGGTGGGTCAGCAGATCGGCGCGGGCGCGGACGCCGCGGCCCTGTACCTCCAGCTGGCGGCCCTGGCCGCGCCCACCGACCGGAACGTGCGGCGGTGGAACGGCTGGTCGGCCCGGCAGCACGGCCAGGCCCGCGCCGAACTCCTCGCCACCGGCACGGTGGTGGAGGCCAAGCGGGCGAGGGCCGGCCGGACCCTGTTCCTGCCCGGCGAGTGGAGCGAACTGAAGGCCCCGCACCTGCCGATGGAGACCGCGAAGCTGGAGACCCACCTGGTGCGCCCGCTGTGGCGGAGCGAGATCCGCGCCCCCTTCGTCCGCGTCCTGCCGACAGCGCCCCTGCACGAGATGTTCGCGGAGGCCTGGGCGCGGCTGTCGGGCGGGCCGGGGGCCACCCGCTAGGGCGTGTGCGCCAAGTGGCGCCGGCCGCCCGAAGGGCGGGGCAGGCGGGACTTTGGAGATGTCCCGCGGGCCGTGGCGGTCGGCCAGGTGCCCCACCGGGATGCCGGCGATCAGCCCGGCCACCACCGCGACGCCGACCGGGGCGGCGCTGAGCGCGCCCGTGGCCGATACCGTGAGGCCTCGGCTCGTTGTCGGGGAGCAGCGGCGCCGGCCCCGAAAGGGGCGGTCACGGCCACTCGTTGAACGGGGTCAGGGTTCGCGGTCCATGACGCGGCGGGCCGCCTCGGCCTCGGCGGCGGGAGGAGACAGTTCGTCCAGGGTGTCGAGCTCGTCGTCCGAGGCCAGCTCCCGCTCCCAGGCGGCCGCGAGCCGCTCCTGCTCCTCGCGCGGCCGGCCGGTGACGGCCTCCCGGTGGTGGGGGTCCAAAGCCGCGAGGAAACGCCCGATCGCGTCCGTCGGCATGCCGTGCTCCTTTTCGCCGTGGGGGAGGGGCGGCGGCCACTGCGCCACCGCGCCCCGGCCCAGGATGGCGAACCCGGACGGCGCCGGCGGCCCGACACGCTGCTCGCTCCCGCGGGGTGAACCGAGGTGCACCCGGCCCACGCCGCCGGTTCGCCGGTGTCGGTCCTGCGGGACGCCCGCGGGCGGCCTACCGTCGGGGTATGAGCGAATTCGTCGTCGTGTACGAGCTCGACGAACCGGCAGAGGACGGCCGGCTGCCCGTGCACCGTGTGCACGCGGCGCCGGCCGCCCCCGGCATGACGGCCGTCCCCGGCCCGCGGACCTTCTGCGGCCGGGACACCTTCGCGATGCAGAGGGCCTCGTGGCAGCCGCCGGGGCAGCCCGGCTCCGCGTGGTACGACCCCCAGTACGCGGGCCGGGTCTGCCCCGCCTGCGACGACGCGGCGGGTGACGGCTGAGAGGTCAGGACGCCCGGAGGACGCGTCAGCGCTCCGCGTTGTGCTCGGGCAGGTCCATCTCGGCCGGGGCGAAGCCGAAGCCGCGCTTGGTGCCCTTCGCGGGCTGCTTGCCGCAGAACGCGGCTTCGAGGGTTCCGCCGAGGGCGGTGTTCGCCGAGCCCTTGTTCGAGGTGTTCGCCATGGCGGCGAGGCTGCGCCGGCCGTCGCGCGTGGAGAAGGCGTACGTGTAGAAGCCCTGCACGGTACCCGTGTGCCCGTAGACCGACGTGCCGCAGGAGAGGTCGTAGCGGCGCAGGCCGAGCCCGTAGAACCGGGTGTTCGTGGTGTCGGTCGGGGTCACGGTGATCATGGCGTCGAGCATGGGGGCGGACAGCAGCCGGCCGCCGAGCAGCGCGGACGTGAAGGTGTTCAGATCGGCCGCGCTGGAGATCACCGCCCCGGCGGACTGGGCCCACGACACCGTCTGCTCGGTGGAGTCGACCAGGGGCGTGCCGGCCTCGTCCGGGTGGAGGTAGCCGCGCGCGTGCAGCCCCTTGATCTGCGTGGTGGGGTGCACGTAAGAGGTGTTGCGCAGCCCCAGCGGCTTGAAGATGCGCCGCTCGTACTCCGTGGCCACCTTGTTGCCGGTGGCCTTCTCGATGAGCATGCCGACGACCACGAAGTTGGTGTTCGAGTACTTGTACGCCGCGCCGGGCACGGTCGTCCGCGGTTCGCGCAGGGAGAGGTCGACCAGTTCCTGATAGGTGAACACCTTGTTGCGCACGGACTCGAAGCCGGGCACGGTCTTCGCGAACATGGCATCGGTGTAGTCCGCCAGGCCACTGCGGTGGCTGAGCAGATGACGCACGGTGATCTTGTCGTCCGGCAGCAGACCGGGCAGGTAGCGGTTGACGGGGGCGTCCAGCTCGATCCGCCCCTCGGCCACCAGCTGCAGCAGCACGACGGCGGAGAAGGTCTTGCTGACACTGCCGATCCGGAAGCGGGCCTGGGTGTCCATGGCCGATCCCGTGGTCTTGTCGCGTACGCCCTCGGTCCTGGTCCGGACACCGAGGGGGCCGCTGAAGCGGGCCATGGCGCCCGGCGCTCCGGCGGCGGTCGTGCTGCGCAGTGCCTGGCTCACCCCTTCGAGGTCGGGGGAGAGGGCGGGGGCGGCCTGGGCGCTGGTGGCGGGAGCCACCGCGGCCGTCACCGCCAGCAGGGCTGCGCTGAGGGCCAGACGTCGGTTCATGGGCAGGGGCACGGTGTTCCTCTGGTCGTTCGGCAGGGCGGAAAAAGGGGCGTCGTGGACCGGTCGGCCGACCGGCCCACGGGCCCAGAGAAGATCATCTGACAGGATCGGCAGGGGTGCCAATGACAACGCGCGGTTCTACGAGGGCAGTTCCAGCAGCCGCACGGCGGCCTCGCGCATCTCCACCTTGCGGATCTTTCCGGTGACGGTCATGGGGAACTCCTCCACGACGTGCACGTAGCGCGGGATCTTGAAGTGGGCCAGCCTGCCGTCGCAGTACGCCCGCACGGCGGCCGCGGTCAGCGGCTCGGCGCCCTCGTGCATCCGCACCCATGCCATCAGCTCCTCCCCGTACTTCACGTCGGGCACGCCGATGACCTGGACGTCCAGCACGTCCGGGTGGGTGTGGAGGAACTCCTCGATCTCGCGCGGGTAGAGGTTCTCGCCGCCGCGGATCACCATGTCCTTGATCCGGCCGGTGATGCTCACGTAGCCGTCGTCGTCCATGACCGCCAGATCGCCGGTGTGCATCCAGCGGGCCGCGTCGACGGCCTCGGTGGTCCGCTCCGGCTCCTCCCAGTAGCCGAGCATGACCGAGTAGCCGCGGGTGCACAGTTCGCCCGGTTCCCCGCGCGGCACCGTCAGGCCGGAGTGCGGATCGACCACCTTCACTTCGAGGTGGGGCCCGACGCGGCCGACGGTGGACACCCGGCGTTCGACCGAGTCGTCGGCGCGGGTCTGCGTGGAGACGGGCGAGGTCTCCGTCATCCCGTAGCAGATGGACACCTCGGTCATGCCCATCCGGTCGATGACCTCCTTCATGACCTCGACCGGACAGGGCGAGCCGGCCATGATCCCCGTCCGCAGGCTGGACAGGTCGTAGGCGTCGAATCCGGGATCGGCCAGCTCGGCGATGAACATGGTGGGGACGCCGTAGAGGGAGGTGCACGACTCCGCCTCCACCGCGGCGAGGGTGGCCGCCGGATCGAAGGACGGCGCCGGGATCACCATGGCCGCGCCGTGGCTGGTGCACGCGAGGTTGCCCATCACCATGCCGAAGCAGTGGTAGAAGGGCACCGGGATGCAGACCCGGTCCTGCTCGGTGTAGTGGCACAGCTCGCCCACGAAGAAGCCGTTGTTGAGGATGTTGTGGTGCGAGAGGGTCGCGCCCTTGGGGAAGCCGGTGGTCCCCGAGGTGTACTGGATGTTGACCGCGTCGTTAGGGCTCAGCGCGGCATGCGCCCGGGCGAGCCGCGCCGGGTCGCCCTGCCGGCCCCGCTCCAGCAGGGAGGTCCACAGGGGCCCGCCGAGCAGGGCCACGAACTCCAGCGCCGGGCAGCGCGGCCGCACTTCCTCGATCATGGCCGCGTAGTCGGAGGTCTTGAACCGGTCCGCCGCGGCCAGCAGCCGGATCCCGGACTGCCGGAGCACGTACTCCAGTTCGTGGGAGCGGTACGCGGGGTTCACGGTGACGAGGACCGCCCCGATCTTGGCGGTGGCGTACTGCACCAGCGTCCACTCCGCCCGGTTGGGGGCCCAGATGCCGACGCGGTCGCCCTTGACGATGCCCAGGTCCAGCAGTCCGAGCGCGAGGGCGTCGACGTCGGCGGCCAGCTCCGCGTACGTCCACCTGCGTCCGGCGGCCACGTCGACGAGGGCGTCGCGGCCGGGGAACCTCCGCGCGGTGCGGTCCAGGTTCTCGCCGATCGTGTCGCCCAGCAGCGGCACTTCGCAGACCCCGGACGCGTAGCTCGATGCGGCAGACACATGGACCTCCTGGACTGGGTGGCGGGAGCGGGGCCCGGCGGTCCGGCGTCCCTCGTGAACCGCGCCGACCGGACTCTCGCACACGCCCCAGCAGGGACGCGTGTGCCGACCTGCGAGAATGGCCTGAAATATACTGACGGGGTGACTGAGACCCCCCTGCCCCCCTGCCCCGAGTGCGCCGGCACGTTCGCGTACGAGATGGGCGCGCTCCTCGTCTGCCCCGAGTGCGGGCACGAGTGGCCGCTCGCGTCCGCCGAGCCCGGTGAGGCCCCCGGAGAGCGGGTGATCAAGGACGCGGTCGGCAACGTGCTGGCCGACGGCGACACCGTGACGGTCGTCAAGGGCTTGAAGGTCAAGGGCAGCCCGACCGGAATCAAGGCCGGCACCAAGGTGCGCAACATCCGTCTCGTCGAGGGTGTGGACGGCCACGACATCGACTGCAGGATCGAGGGCTTCGGCTCCATGCAGCTCAAGTCCAGCGTGGTCAGGAAGGTCTGACCGCAACGCCCCGCGCTGCGCGGGGAAGGGAAAGGCGCCTGCCGGGCGGGGACCCGGTCAGGCGCCTTCGTGCATGTCCCGGCGGGCTGCTCCGGGGTGGACGGGGGGTCAGGAAATGGCGTAGGCGCGGAGGGGGGCGTGCGCCGGGGTGGTGATCGTCGCGGTGGCGGTGAAGACGTCCTCGCCGTTCTGGCGGGCCAGGACGCGCACGGGATGGCGGCCCGCCGCGGTCGTCTCCCCGGTGGCCGGGGCCGTCTCGATCCAGCAGGGCGAGTTCAGCTCCGCGTAGCGGAAGAACCGCATCTCGATGTCGGTGAGGACTCCCCGCCGGGGGAAGGCGGATGCGTACGCGGCCTGGCGCACGGCTTCCAGGAGCAGCATGCCCGGGGCGTGGTCGACGGGGTGGTCGAAGAGGATCGGGTGGTTGATGTCGGTCCGGAGCTGGGTGCGGAGGGCGGAACTGGTGGGGGAGAGGACCACGTCGTGGAAGCGGTCGCGGCCGACGCGGCGGGGCGTCAGCGGCGGCGGCAGCGGGATGATGCGGGCGGCCACCTGGTCGAGGTCCGCGTTCGTACCGCGAAGACGCTGGTAGACGGCCTCCGGCTGGTTGGTGAAGCCGGCCTGGGCGGTGCCGAGGAACTCCCCGTCGCGGGTGGCGGTGACGTGCATGGTGAGGCCCGCCAGTCTTCGGCCCCGGCGGGTGATGCCGGAGCAGCTGATGTGGAGCACGATGTCGGCCGGTACCGGGCCGACGACGAGGGCCTCCGGGTTCGCCGAGTAGCTGAAGGTGTCCCAGATCTGACGGTGGCCGAACGGGACGTCGTAGGCGACGTGGCTCAGGAGCGGGATGGCCTGGCGGACCGTTTCCGCGAGGAGGAGCGGGTCGTGGTGGCCCCCGTCCGGCGTGTAGAAGCTGTGGGTACGGGGCCACTGGGCGGTGACGACGTACTCGTCGGGGGCGACGGTGCGCCACCCGGTGAGCAGGACTTCGGAGTGTGCGCTCTTGTGTACGTACTCCCGCGGTAAGGCGCTGCTGAGTGCGGCTACGGACGAGACGGAGTGATCAGCTGACACAGTCATGGTTGAGCCCCCCTGGACATCGGACATGAGCTGGTGCTTGTGTGGCGCTGGGTCCTAAAATAAAGGATGTTCGTTTTTTTTGTCGAGAGAGATTGGGTGTCCATGTCAGAGCGGAAGCAGCAACGCGCGCCTCAACTCAGGGCAGTTCAGACCAAAGCAGCCATCCTGCGTGCCGCCGCAGAGGTCTTCGACGAGTTCGGCTTCAGCGGGGCCAGCATCAGCAAGATCATGAAGCGGGCGGACGTCACCCAGGGCGGGATGTACTTCCACTTCAGCTCCAAGGAGGAGCTCGCCTACGCCGTGATGGTCGGCCAGGGCGACGGCCTGGTCTTCCCCGAAGGGGAGGACGGCCTGCAGCACCTGGTGGACATCACGCTCTACCTCGCGGAGGAGCTGCGGCACAACCCGGTACTCCGCGCCGGCGTCCGACTGGCCGTGGAACAGGGCGAGTTCGGCCTGCGCGACGACGTCGCCTACCAGGCCTGGGTGCTGGAGTTCCGCCAGCAGCTGCGCTTCGCCCGGGCCAAGGGCGAGCTCCAGCCGGACGTCGACGACCACGAGCTGGCGTGGGTCCTGGTCAGCTCCTTCACCGGCGCGCAGCTCTTCTCCCAGGCGTCCACCGGACGGGCCGACCTGCCGCAGCGCATCGCCTCCCTGTGGCGCTACCTGCTTCCCGCGGTCGCCACCGAGGGCACCCGCGAGAACCTGCGCCTGACGCTGCGTCCGACGCGGCAGCCGGCGTCGAGGGAGCCGGAGACCGGGCCGGAGCGGCGGGGTTGAGCGCCCGCCGGATCGTCGTCACCGGAGCGACGGGCTTCGTGGGGTCGGCGGTCCTGCGCCGGCTGGCCGCGCAGGACCCGCAGGCCGTGGTCCGTACGGTGTCCCGTACGCGTCCCCCCAGCGCATACGGAGGGCGCTGGGTGGGCGCGGATCTGGCGGACGCGGAATCCCTGCACGGAGTGTGTGACGGCGCGGACGTCCTGCTGTCGCTCGCCTGCTTCATCGGACCGGACGCCGACCGCTGTACGGCGGTCAACTCCACGGGAACCGCCGCCCTGATGGCCGAGGCGCGCCGGGCGGGCGTACGGCGCATCGTCCAGCTGTCCACCTGCGCCGTCTACGGGCCGGGACCGCACACGGGGCAGGACGTCGGCGAGCTGACGACCGCCCCGGTGTCGGCGGCCAGCAGCAGCCGGCTGGCGGGGGAGGAGCCGGTGCTCGACGCGGGGGGACTGGTCCTGCGCGCGGGGCTGGTGCTGGGCAGGGGCGACCGGTGGGTCGTACCGGCCCTCGTCGACGCCTTCCGGCGCGTACCGGCGGCGTGGGGCGGGGGCGCGGGGCTGGCCTCCTTCGTCGACGTCGACGACCTGGCGCGGCTCATCGCGGCGTTCGCGCTCGGGGGCGGCGCGGCGGCCGGGGCCGCGGGCGTCCTGCACGCCCACCACCCGGTGCCGGTGCGCAACCGCGACCTCATGGACACCCTCGCCGACCACCGGGTGCTCCCGGCGAGACCCGCCGCCGACTGGCCGTGGCGCAGGTGTCTGGACACGCTGGCCACGACCCCGGGATGGGTGAGCGAGCGGCAGTTCACGCTGCTGGCCCGGGACCACTGGTACCGCGCCGACGAGGCATGGCGACTCGCCGGCATCGCGCCGGGACCCGGCCCGCTGAGCCGGCTCGGCGCGGCGGCGCAGTGGTACCGGGAGAGGGGCGCCGCCGCCCCGGGCTGAAGGCGATCTGCCAAAGCCTCGGCGGGTTGGGGGGCGGGCGGGCTGTGGTGGGGAGGGCGGCGGGTAGCGTCCGGAACACAGCCGGTCACCCCCCGAAGGAGTGCACATGCCCGATCTTTCGAACATCGTCAAGGCGTATGACGTGCGTGGCGTCGTGCCGGACGAGTGGGACGAGTCGTTGGCGGAGCTGTTCGGTGCCGCGTTCGTGGAGGTGACGGGGGCTTCGGCGATCGTGATCGGTCATGACATGCGGCCGTCGTCGCCGGGTCTGTCGGCGGCGTTCGCGCGGGGTGCGGCCGCGCGGGGTGTGGATGTGACGCTGATCGGTCTGTGTTCCACGGACCAGCTGTACTACGCCTCCGGTTCGCTGAATCTTCCGGGTGCGATGTTCACGGCTTCGCACAATCCGGCGAAGTACAACGGGATCAAGCTGTGCCGGGCGGGTGCGGCGCCGGTGGGTCAGGACACGGGGCTCTCGCAGATCCGTGAACTGGTGGAGAAGTGGTCGGAGTCGGGCGCTCCGGCGGTGGCCGCCGGCACGGTTGCGGGCACGGTGACGGAGCAGGACAGCCTTCCCGGCTACTCCGCCCACCTGCGGGGGCTGGTGGACCTGGCGTCGATCCGTCCGCTGAAGGTGGTCGTGGACGCGGGCAACGGGATGGGCGGTCACACCGTCCCGACGGTGTTCGAGGGCCTGCCGCTCGACGTCATCCCGATGTACTTCGAGTTGGACGGTACGTTCCCCAATCACGAGGCGAATCCGCTGGATCCGAAGAACATCGTGGATCTGCAGGCGCGTGTGCTGGCGGAGGGTGCGGATCTGGGTATCGCGTTCGACGGGGACGCGGACCGCTGCTTCATCGTGGACGAGCGCGGTGAGGGCGTCTCCCCGTCCGCGATCACCGCTCTGGTCGCGGCGCGCGAGCTGGCCCGCAACGGCGGCACCGGCACCGTGATCCACAACCTGATCACCTCCTGGTCCGTCCCCGAGGTCGTGCGTGAGAACGGCGGCACCCCGGTCCGTACCCGCGTCGGCCATTCCTTCATCAAGGAGGAGATGGCGAAGACGGGTGCGATCTTCGGTGGTGAGCACTCGGCGCACTACTACTTCAAGGACTTCTGGAACGCGGACACGGGCATGCTGGCCGCGCTCCACGTCCTGGCGGCGTTGGGCGGCCAGGACGGCCCGCTGTCGGCCCTGGTGGCTTCGTACGACCGGTATGCGGGTTCGGGCGAGATCAACTCGACGGTCGCCGACCAGGCGGACCGCCTGGCGGCGGTGAAGGCCATTTACGCCGGCCGCAGCGATGTGACGGTGGACGAGCTGGACGGTCTGACGGCGACGGGCGAGGACTGGTGGTTCAACGTCCGCGCGTCCAACACCGAGCCCCTGCTCCGCCTGAACGTGGAGGCCCGCGACCAGGCCACTCTGTCGAAGGTCCGCGACGAGGTCCTGGCCCTCATCCGGGCGTGATGTTCATCGGTCAGGGGCGGATCCCCCGCCCCTGACCAGGCCGCATCTTTCAGCGGTGGCCAGCACATCCAACC
The DNA here is from genome assembly GCF_044747975.1 of Streptomyces sp. NPDC090045. NCBI lineage: Bacteria > Bacillati > Actinomycetota > Actinomycetes > Kitasatosporales > Streptomycetaceae > Streptomyces > Streptomyces sp. NPDC090045. The sequence continues at coordinate 132,545 of NZ_JBIVFA010000013.1, read as the reverse complement.
CTTGACCGTCACATTTCAGCGGTGGCCGGCAAATCCAGCCCCGCCGGCGTTTGAGTGGGGGTCCCCCCGGACGAAGTCTGGGGGAGGGTCCGGGCGGAGCCCGGTGCCCGGCGGAGCCGGGTTCCCACGGCGGGAGCCAACGGCAAGGCCCGGCTCACGCGAGCCGCGCAAACTCCCGCCGCCTCTTGTACGCATACGCGGCCGACATCAAGGTCATGTGGTGGTGCCACCCGGGAAAGGACCGGCCCTCGAAGTCGAGCAGGCCGAACTCCTCCGCCAGCGTGCCGAGCGTCGCCGTGGCCCGCGCCGACTGCCGGGCCAGGTACAGCAGGTCGTCCATCCGGTGCCGGCTCATGTTGGTGAGCCAGACCGGCCCGCCTCCCCGCTGCCCCGGTCGCCGCTCGCCGAACAGTCGGTACGTCTGGCGCGCCCCCGGTGCGCCCGGCGCCCCCGCGGCCCCCGTTTCCCCTCCCGGTACGCGGACCAGCGCCGAGTGGATGCGCAGCCGCTGCGGGCCCGCGTCGGGTCTGGTGAGCAGCGCGGTGTACGGGTGGCTGGTGTTCCCCAGGCGGGCCAGGTCGCCCGCGGTGCACGCGAGCCCGGGCGTCCGGGACGCGTCGCCGCCGTGGACCGTACCGGCGGCGCGGACGACGAGGGTCGGCGGGACGGAAACGAGGAAGTCGTGGCCCCGGCGGCCGAGCATGCCGATCACCGCGGCGGCACTGCCGAGGCGGCTGATGTCGGCGACCACGGGCACGCGCGCCGCGGAGGTGCGGGCGGCGACCCCGTCGGCGAGCTCCACCACGAGGGACTCGGGGCTCTGGTGCACGGCCTCGGGGGAGATGCGCGCCCGGCGGCGCAGGACGGGATCCGCCGTCCACGTCTCGGGAAGGACCAGACGCCAGTCGACCGGCACGCTGACGCCGTCCAGGGACAGGAACAGGCCGAAGCCGAACTGGCAGTTGACCATGCGTCCGGCGGCCGGATCGAAGCGGCGGTGCACGCCGACCGAGTGCTCACCGCGTTTGGGGAAGCACACCTGCCCGATCGTCCAGGCGCGCACCGTGTGCCGTTCCTCCGCCCAGCGCAGCAGTTCGGCGCGGGCCGGCTCCCAGTCCCAGGGGCTCGCGTTGATGAACTGCTGCAGTGACTGGGAGGCGGTGGGCGACGCGGTGACGGACGCCGCGAGCCTGCGTACGGACTTCTTGCCCGGGGTCGTGAGCAGTCCCTGCAGGTAGACCCGGGCCCAACGGCGCTGGTCGGTGCGCGGTAAGTGGCCGAAGAGGCGTTCCGTGAACTCGTCGAGGTCCGTGTCACCGGCAACCAGGGCTCGGGTCCTCGTCTGTGCCGTCATCTGTCTCCCCCTTCACTGCGGACGCCGGCGTGCGTCGTCGATGAGTTAAGAATACAGAACGTTCGTTTTTTTTCTAGCGAACGCATGGCGCCCGCGGTGCGACTTCGGCAGGTTGGTGAACGGGTCCGGCGACGCCTGCCGCGGCGCGGTCCCGGAGCGGCGGGACAGGGGTGCTTCTTCGTCAAGTCGCCGTTGTGCCGGGTCGGTACCGGGGTGACGCTGGAGGTCGCCCGTCTCCGCGGAGGAGGCGTCGGCGAGTCAGGAACGACCTGGATGGCAGTGATAGTGCAGTGGTAAAGCAAGAGCGCGCCGTGCGCACCCGTAATCATCTGATCTCAGTGGCCGCCGCTGAATTCGACCGCAATGGATATGACGGGACGTCGCTTTCCCGGCTGAGCCGCTCCGCCGACATCTCGATCGGAGCCGTCACCTTTCATTTCTCGGCGAAGGGAGAACTGGCGTCGGCCGTCGAGAACGCCGGCCGGAGCGCCACCCGCAGAGTGGTCGAGGGCGTGACGGCCCGCGGCGGCCCGGCGCTGGACACCCTCTCGGCGCTCGTCCTCGCCCTGGGGCGCCTCGTCGAGACGGACGTGGCCGTCCGCGCCGCCGCCCGGCTGACCCAGGAGCGCGCCGGCGCCGGACCCGAGTGGTGCTGCTGCTGGCTTCCCGAGGTCAGGGATCTGCTGGAGCGGGCCGCTGCCCAAGGGCAGCTGGATCCCGAGGTCGACCCCCGCCCGGTGGCCGTGCTGACGGCGCATCTGGTGGGGGGCGTCGTCGCGCGGGCGCGCCGTGGCCGGGGCGGGCGCCCGGGCGAGGGCACCGGCGAGCTCGGAGAGCTGTGGTGGCTCGTCCGGCGGAGCATCGCGGCGACTCCGGAGGAGAGGCCGGCGCCGGGGCAGCCGGAGCGGCCGGCCGAAACGGAAATGCCCAAGTAGGCATAAACTCCAGGGAATTCAGGCCGCTGCGGCGCGCTGCGGTCTAGCGTCAGCGTCATGAATTCCACACCCTCTCGCATAACCAAGGCAGTGATCCCCGCCGCAGGACTCGGTACGCGATTCCTGCCGCTGACCAAAGCCACCCCGAAGGAAATGCTTCCGGTGGTCGACAAGCCGGCCATCCAGTATGTGGTGGAAGAGGCGGTCGCGGCGGGGATGTCCGACATCCTGATGGTCACCGGACGCAACAAGCGACCGCTCGAGGACCACTTCGACCGCAACTACGAGCTGGAGGAGGCCCTCCAGCGCCGGGGTGATCAGGACAAACTCAACAGCGTCTGCGCCTCCACCGAGCTCGCCGACATCCACTACGTCCGCCAGCGCGACCCCAAGGGGCTCGGACACGCCGTACTGTGCGCCGCCCCGCACGTCGGTCAGGAGCCGTTCGCAGTGCTCCTGGCCGACGACCTGATCGACCCGCGCGACCCGCTGCTGGCCCGAATGGCCGAGGTGCGCGCCCGGCTGGGCGGCAGCGTCGTGGCCCTCATGGAGGTGGATCCGGACGCGATCCACCAGTACGGATGCGCCGCGGTGGAGCAGTCGGCGGGCGGTGGCGGCGTACGCATCACCGAGCTGGTGGAGAAGCCGGAGCCGGGAACCGCCCCCAGCAACCTCGCGATCATCGGCCGCTACCTCCTCGACCCCGAGATCTTCGAGGTCCTGCGGGGTACGACCCCCGGTCGCGGCGGCGAGATCCAGCTGACGGACGCCCTGCGCACGCTGGTCCACGCGGGGCGCCCCGTGCACGGGGTCGTCTTTTCCGGCCGGCGCTACGACACCGGGGACCGCGCCGAGTACCTGCGGGCGACGGTCCGGCTCGCCTGCGAGCGCGAGGATCTGGGTCCCGAATTCCTGTCCTGGCTCAAGGAGTTCGTACGGTCCGAGCAGCTCGCGGGGGTGTGAGCGGCCCCCGGTGGGCGACCGGGGATCTTCCGCGGTCGCCCACCCCGCCGGACCGCCGTCTTCCCAACTTGCCGAAATCTCAACGGGGTTCGGCTACGAGATTGGTTACCGAACGGTAGTTACGTAATTTCTTCCCGGGGCCGACGAACGGCGCGGCGCCCGAAGCATCGAGTGCACGAAAGGAGGTGAACTTCATGGGCAAGCCGAACACGAGGAACGAGGCGAACGTGGCGAACACCCCCGGCGCCGCGTTCGAAGTGCCGGTCGGCGCGCTGCTCGCGGCGGACTCCCCCCGCACGGTCCACGTGAACGAGAGCCACGCACAGGACCTCGCACACTCCGGCCGGGCGCTGCCGCCGCTGCTCGTGCACCGCCCGACCATGCGGATCATCGACGGGACGCACCGGTTGCGGGCCGCCGTGCTCCGCGGGCAGCGCACGGTGGGAGTGACGTACTTCGACGGCAGCGCCGAGGACGCGTTCGTGCTCTCGGTCGAGGCCAACATCAGTCACGGGCTCCCGCTGACCCACGCGGAGCGGACCGCCGCGGCGTTACGGATCCTGCGGTCCCACCCGGACTGGTCCGACCGCGGCATCGCGCAGCGGACCGGGCTGGCTGCCAAGACCATCGGGGCGCTGCGCCGCCGCGAAGGGCCGGGGCCCGCGCCGCCCGGCCGCATCGGCCAGGACGGCCGCGTACGGCCGGCCGATCCGGTCCGCGGCCGCGAGGTCGCGGCCCGGCTGCTCGCCGGCCGTCCCACGGCTTCCCTGCGGCAGATCGCACGGGAGGCGGGCATCGCGCCCTCGACCGTACGGGACGTACGCCGCCGGATCGGCGAGGGAGCGGATCCCGTGCCGGCCGTCCAACGGCGCTCGGGCAGCAGCCCGGGCCCGCCCCGGCCGCCGGACCGGGGCGGGGGGCAGCCGCTGCCCTCGCTGGTCACCGGCCTCTGCAAGGACCCGCTGCTCAGGTTGAGCGAGGCGGGGAGGCTCCTGCTGCGCATGCTCGATCTCCAGGTGAGCGGGTTGCGCCAGTGGGAGCGGATCGTCGCCGCGGTACCCCCGTACCGCGCCGAGACCGCCGCCGCCGCGGCCGCCCAGTGCGCACGCGGCTGGCAGGAGCTGTCCGAAGAACTACGGCGCCGGGCCTCGGCGCAGACCCCTGCCTGAGCCGGCTTCCCGGCCAGTACCGGCCCTCCGAGCCGAGGGCCTCCGTTGTGATGGAAAGGATGTATGGCGATGTCGGTTGTCGAGGGTGCGCGTGTGGAAGCGGGCGCGGGGGGTGGTGCTGAGGGTCCGGCCCGGTTGGACGGGCGCCTGAAGTTGGTGTTGGTGGTGCTGCTGGTGGCGCAGTTCATGCTGGCGGTTGATTTCTCGATTCTGAATGTGGCTCTGCCGGTGATCGGTGACGGGCTCGGTTTCTCGTTGTCGAATCTGCAGTGGATCGCGACGTCGTTCGCCCTGTGTGCTGCGGGGTTCACCCTGCTGTTCGGGCGGGTGGCGGACCTGTTCGGTCGGCGCCGGCTGTTCCTGGTGGGTCTGGCGGTGCTGGGTCTGTCCTCGCTGGCCGGTGGTCTGGCGAACAGTCCCGAGATGCTGCTGATCGCCCGCGTCTTCCAGGGTCTGGCGACGGCCGCGGTGACGCCGGCCGGCCTGTCGCTCCTCACCACGTCGTTCCCTGAGGGGCCGTTGCGGCAGAAGGCGCTGGGTCTGAATGGTGCGTTGATGTCGGCCGGTTTCACGACGGGCGCGATCCTGGGTGGTGTGCTCACTGATCTGCTGTCGTGGCGGTGGGCGTTCTTCATCAATGTGCCGGTGGCGCTTGCGGTGTTGTTCATTGCTCCGGCGGTGATCAAGGAGTCTCGTCCGTCGGTGCGTCCGAAGCTGGATCTGCCGGGCGCCACCGCGGTGACGCTGGGTCTGCTCGCGCTCATCTACGGGTTGACGCAGGCGGGTGAGCACGGTTGGGGTTCGGGTTCGGCGCTGGGTTGGCTGGCGGCGGGTGTGGTGTTGCTGGTCGTGTTCTATGCGATCGAGTCGAAGAGCGCGGCTCCTCTCGTGCCGGTGTCGGTGCTGAAGAAGAAGACGGTCGCGTGGGGCAACATTGCGGGTCTGATCGCGTTCCTGACGGAGACCAGCCTGGTCTTCCTGATGACGCTGTATCTGCAGGAAGTGCTGGACTTTTCGCCGCTGACGGCGGGGCTGTCGTTCGGTGTGCTGGGTATCGGCACGGTGATCGGTGGTTCGATTGCTCCGCGGGTGATCGGTGCGACGAGTACCCGCACCACGCTGATCGCCGGTGGTGTGCTGCAGGCGGTCGCGACGTTGAGTCTGATCGCGCTGGGTGAGACCTCTTCGTCGATGTGGCTGTTGCTGATCGCGACGTTCGCCGGTGGTGTCGGCAACATGCTGGTGATCGTCGGGTTCATGGTGACTGCCACCACAGGGCTGCCGGATCACGAGCAGGGTATGGCGACGGGTCTGGCGACGATGACGCAGCAGATCGGTATCACGATGGGTACGCCGATCATGTCGGCGATCGCGGCGGCGAACACGGACATTCACGCGGGCATCACCACCGCGGTGATCGTGAACACCGCGATCGTGGTCCTCGGGACCCTCACCACCGCCCTCTTCCTCCGCAACAAGGCGGCGAAGGACCTCACTTCCGCCTGAGCCCCCGCGGCTCAGGATCCCCCAGGAGGCGGCCCCGGCACTCCACCCCCGCCGTGCCGGGGCCGCCTCCCCTTTCTCCCCAAGGTCTCCTCTTCCCAAGGAACGTGATGGACCTCCGTATCGCAGACCGCGTGTACCTCGTCACCGGCGCGTCGTCCGGCATCGGCGCGGCCACCGTCCGGCTGCTGGCCGCCGAAGGCGCCACCGTCGTCGGCGTCGCCCGCAAGCCGTGGAACACCGAAGCCCTCGGTGACCGGGTCAGTACCGTCGCCGCCGACCTCACCGACCCCACCGCGGCCCGGTACGTGGCCGACACCGTGCTCGAGCGCCACGGCCGGCTCGACGGCCTCGTCAACAACGCGGGCGCGCTGGAATCCCGTACCGGCTTCCTCGACGTGACCGACGAACAGTGGAGGAGCACCTTCGAGGTCAACTTCCACTCCGCGGTCCGCATGACCCGAGCGGCCCTGCCCGCGCTCCTGGAGACGGGAGCGGGCTCCCTCGTGCACATCGCCAGCGAGGCCGCCCGTTTCCCCGACCCGGGCATCGTCGACTACGCCGCCTCCAAGACGGCGCTGCTGTCCCTCTCCAAGTCCCTCGCCGCGGAGTTCGGCGTACGCGGGGTGCGTTCCAACGTGGTCTCGCCGGGGCCCACCCGGACGGCGCTCTTCGACGCGCCCGGCGGCTTCGCCGAGCAGCTCGGGGAGCGGTTCGGCCTCCCGCCCGACGAGGCCGTCGAGCACTTCATCCGCGTGGTGCGCGCGCTGCCGAGCGGCCGCATCGGCACGCCCGACGATGTCGCGGGCGTCGTCGGGTACCTGCTGTCGCCCCTCGCCACCCAGGTCACCGGCGCCGAGTGGAGCGTCGACGGCGGCGCCCTGCGGCAGATCTGACCGGGCCGATGCGCGCTTCCCTCCTCGCCCTCGCCATCGGTGCCTTCGGCATCGGGACCACCGAGTTCGTCATCGTCGGCCTGCTCCCCGAGGTCGCCGACGACCTGTCCGTGTCCATCCCCTCCGCGGGCATGCTGGTCACCGGCTACGCCCTCGGCGTGGTGGTCGGCGCACCGCTGATGACCGCGGCCGGCGCCCGCCTGCCGCGCAAGACCATGCTCGTCGTGCTCATGGCCATCTTCATCGCCGGCAACCTGCTCTGCGCCCTCGCAGGCGACTACACCGCTCTCATGGGCGGACGGCTGATCGCCGCCCTCACGCACGGTGCCTTCTTCGGGATCGGGTCCGTCGTCGCCGCCGACCTGGTGGCACCGGACCGGCGGGCCAGCGCCATCGCCCTGATGTTCACCGGCCTCACCCTGGCCAACGTACTCGGCGTACCGCTGGGCACCTTCCTGGGCCAGGAGTTCGGCTGGCGCTCCACCTTCTGGGCGGTCACCGGCATCGGCATCGTCGGCCTGCTGGGCCTCGTCACCCTGGTGCCGGCGCAGCCGGCGCCGGAGCGCGGGGCGCTGCGCGGCGAACTCGCCGTCTTCCGCAAACCCCAGGTGTGGCTGGCGCTGACGACGACCGTGCTCGGCTTCGGCGGCGTCTTCGCCTCTTTCACCTACCTCGCGCCGATGATGACGGAACTGGCCGGCTTCTCCGACGGCGCGGTCGCCTGGCTCCTCGTCCTCTTCGGCGTCGGACTGTGCGTGGGCAACGTGCTCGGCGGCCGGGCCGCCGACCGGGCGCTGATGCCCAGCCTGTACCTCATCCTGGGCGGCCTCTCCCTGGTGCTGGTGGTCTTCACCTTCACCTCGCAGGCCGCACTGCCCGCCGCGATCACCCTGGCCGCCTTCGGGGCGATCGGCTTCGCGACGGTGCCCCCGCTGCAGGCCCGCGTGATGCAGCAGGCCGCCGGGGCCCCGGCCCTCGCCTCCGCGGCGAACATCGCGGCCTTCAACCTCGGCAACGCCCTCGGGGCCTGGCTCGGCGGTCTCGCCGTCGCCCACGGCCTCGGATGGACCGCGCCGACCTGGATCGGCGCCGGTCTCGCCGCCGCCGGCCTGGGCACCGCGGCGCTCTCCGGCCGGCTCGACCGCAGGGGCCACGGGCCGCGCCCGCTGCCGTCGGCAGAGCTCCCCGCCGCACCGCACTCCGCTCAGCACCCCTCCGCACAGCACCCCTCCGCCGGTGCCGGGTACGGCACCCACTCCATCGTCGAAGAGAAGTCGAGGTAGACGCACATGAACGGTGTCGATCGCCGGACCATGCTCACCCGCAGCGCCGCCGTCGTCGGAGGCGCGGCGGTGGCCGGCGCGCTGGCCGGCCCCGCTGCCGCCGCCACGGCCCCCGCCCGCTCCGGAGTTCCCGGCGTGGCCGCCGGAGCCGGATCCGTCGTACGGCCGGGCGACCCCCGCTACGAGATGCTGACCACCGGCAACAACCAGCGCTTCGTGGCCCGCCCGGACTACATCAAGATGGTCCGCTCCACCGCGGACGCCGAACGGGCGCTGAGAGACGCCGCCCGCGCGGGCAAGCGGGTCTCGGTGCGCAGCGGCGGCCACTGCTTCGCCGACTTCGCCGCGCACCCCGACACCGAGGTCATCATCGACTTCTCGGAGATGACGCACGTCGGGTACGACCCGAAGTTCCGGGCGTTCGTCGTCGAGGCCGGCGCCCGTCTGATCAACGTGTACGAGGCCCTCTACAAGGGCTGGGGTGTCACCATCCCCGGCGGCATCTGCTACAGCGTCGGAGCCGGCGGCCACATAGCGGGCGGGGGCTACGGACTGCTCTCGCGGGCCCACGGCCTGGTCGTCGACCACCTCTACGCCGTCGAGGTCGTGGTGACGGACGGGAAGGGCGGCGTCCGCACGGTCGTGGCGACCCGGGAGAAGAACGATCCGCACCGCGAGCTGTGGTGGGCGCACACCGGCGGGGGCGGCGGCAACTTCGGCCTCGTGACCCGCTACTGGTTCCGCTCCCCGGGCGCCAAGGGATCCGAACCCTCCGAACAGCTCATCTCCCCGCCGTCGACGGTCCTGGTGAGCGCCGTCGACTTCCCCTGGGAGCAGCTGACGGAGGCGAAGTTCACCCGGCTGCTCAAGAACTTCGGCGCCTGGCACGCCGCGAACAGCGCCCCCGATTCCCCGTACCGGCACCTGTCCAGCCTGTTCAACGTCAGCTCCAAGGCGCACGGCAGCGTGGGCATGTTCACCCAGGTCGACGCGACGGTGCCGCACGCGAGAAAGCTGCTCGACGACTACCTGGCGGCGATCACGGCCGGCACCGGGGTCACCCCGAAGGCACTCACCCGGGCCACCGGCGAACTGCCCGCCATGCCGCAGTTCGCGGAGCCCAGAACCCTGCCCTGGCTCCAGGCGACCCGACTGGTCGGCACCAACAACCCGACCATCACCAATCCCACCTCACGCGGCGCGCACAAGTCCGCGTACATGCGCAAGAACTTCACGGACCATCAGATCACGCAGCTCTACCGGTACATGAGCCGGCCGGACTTCAAGAATCCGGACACCATGCTGGTCCTGTTCTCCTTCGGCGGCCAGGTCAATGCCGCGGCGCCCGACGCCACGGCCAACGCGCAGCGGTCGTCCATCTTCAAGATGTGCTTCCAGACCTTCTGGCAGGAGGAGAGCGAGGACGAGTTCTACCTGGGCTGGCTGCGCGGCCTGTACGAGGACTTCTTCTCGGCGACCGGAGGCGTGCCACTGATCGACGACAGCACCGACGGCTGCTACATCAACTACCCCGACCGCGACGTGACCGATCCGCGCCGCAACCGGTCCGGCGTGCCGTGGCAGACGCTCTACTACAAGGACAACTACCCGCGTCTGCAGCAGGTGAAGAGGCGGTACGACCCGTCCGACTTCTTCCGCCACTCCATGTCCATCAAGCCCGCCCGAGGCTGACGCTCCTCGCGTTCCCGCTGGTCAGAAGCCCCGTACTCCGGTCTCCGGAGTGCGGGGCTTCTGTCGTTCCCGCTCAATCGTTCGAGTGGACGCGAGCGTTCGTTGACTCCCCGGCCGGCTCCGGGAAAGCTGACTCCTGGCCGGAAGAGGGCAGCCGAAAAGCCCCTCGCAGCGAGATCCGATCCCCTGGCCACCACCCGTCGAACAGGTCTGCGGCACCGCCGTGCCGCGCCCTTCTGCGTCATGCCCCGGCTCGATTCCCAACGCGTCAGAAAGAAAGAGGAAGCCATGCGTTCCGTCGCCGTAGTCCTCGGCACCCGGCCGGAAGCCATCAAGTTCGCGCCCGTCATCCGCGCCCTCCAGGACGACCCGCGCTTCGAGCCCGTCGTGATCTCCACCGGGCAGCACCGCCAGATGCTGGACGAGACCCTCGACGCCTTCGGCCTCACCGCCGACGTCGACCTGAAAGTGATGGCCCCCAAGCAGACCCTCTCCCAGGTCACCTACCGGTCCCTGCGCGGCCTGGACGACTACTTCGCCACCGCCCCCGCCGACGCCGTCCTGGTCCACGGCGACACCGCCACCACCCTCACCGGGGCCCTGGCCGGATTCCACCAGCGGATCCCCGTCGTCCACGTCGAGGCCGGACTGCGCAGCGGCGTGCTCGGCTCGCCCTTCCCCGAGGAGGGCAACAGACGGCTCGTCGCCCAGGTCGCCGCCCTGCACCTGGCCCCCACCCCCGGAAACCTGGCGAACCTGGTGCGCGAGGGCATCGACGCCGGCACGGTCACCGTCACCGGCAACACCGTCATCGACGCCCTGCGCTGGGCCTGCGGCCGGGCCGACAGCTACGGCGACCCGGCCCTGGCCGACCTCGACGCCGACCCGAGCCGGATCGTCCTGGCCTCCGCGCACCGCCGCGAGGCCTGGCCGCACCTGCCGCAGATCGGGCAGGCCCTGGCCCGCATCGCCGACGAGCCCGGCGTGCGCGTCGTCGTCCCGCTGCACCGCAACCCCGTGGTCCGCGAGGCGCTCCTCCCGCACATCGGCGGCCACCCGCACATCACCGTCGTCGACCCGCTGCCCTACCTCAGCTTCTGCAAGCTCATGGCCCGCGCCGACCTCATCGTCTCGGACAGCAGCGGCAGCCAGGAGGAGGGCCCCGCGCTCGGCAAGCCCACCCTGGTCCTCGGCGACGTCACCGAACGGTCCGAGGCCATCGTCGCCGGCACCGCCCGCCTCGTCGGAACGGCCACCGAGGGCATCGTCGCCCGCACCCTGGAGCTCCTGCGCGACCGGGCCGCGTACGAGCGGATGGCCAACGCCGCCAACCCGTACGGCGACGGACGGGCCACCGCCCGCACGGTCGCCGCGCTCGCCCACTTCTTCGGCCTGGGGCCGGCCCCCGAGCCCTTCGTCCCCGACAGCGCCGCCGACGAGCTCAGCGTCGAGCTCGCCCGCACGGCCGCCTTCGCCCGCACCTGACCGAGAGGAAGCCCGCATGACCGCCACCTCGTCCGCCATCGAACGCCCGCTGAACTTCAGCACCCCGTACCTGAGGGCCGACCTCGTGCGCGACGCCGTGGACTACACCGTCGAAGGCCGCACCATCGTGGTCAACCCCGGTGTGACCCCCGTGACCATCGCCGAGGAGTTCCGCAAGACCATCCCCCCGCTGTCCTCGACGGTCCTCGCCGACACCCGCATCGAGCGGGCCGAGGCACTGCTCCTGCTGCGCCCCGCCGCGGACGACGCCGACATCAGCGGCATCGTCGAACAGCCCGGCTGGTCGCACCTGGCCGATCTGCTCGCCCCCGGGGAGTTCTCCCACGAGACCCCGCTGTACCGCAGCCCGCAGGACGACATCAACACCGTCCTGTTCGACCCGGCCCACGTACTGGGCGAACGCGAGACCGTACTGGACCAGCGGGAGTTCAACGTCCGCGCCAACCTGTGGTTCGCCCCCGCCGGCACCGACTGCTTCATCCACAACCAGCACGACTTCATCGAGGTGCACACCCAGGTCCACGGCCTGGGCCGGATGCAGCGGTTCCGCAGCGAGGACCAGGCTTCCCTCTACCAGGACGTCCTGATGAGCCCGGGCTACACCACCCCGGACCCCTTCTGCGCCACCGGCCCCCAGTGCACGTACCACTACCCCCGCCACCAGTACCGGGCCGACACCGACTGCATCTGGCTCGCCATCGAATACCACCCGGTACCCCGCGCCCTGCGCACCCTCCCCTTCCCCCCGTCCTCGTCTCCGCTCGCGACCACCCTGGAGAACCAGTCATGACCGCCACCGGCAAGAACCCCGAGACCGTCCTGCGCGCCCCGAAGTTCACCGCCGAGGTGGTCGCCGACCAGCTCCGCGACGGCTACTGGCTGGAGGCGCCCGACATCGACGGCGACGGCAAGCCCGACCTGTTCGGCTACGGGCTGCGCCTCGGCGAGATCTACTGGTACGCCAACGACGGCGACTGGACCCGCCGGCTCATAGCCGACCGGATCAAGATGCCCGTGGGCGCCGACTTCGCCGACGTCAGCGGCAACGGCCACCCCGACGTCATCGTCTGCTACGACCTCTACGGCCCGATCGGCACGATCCACGACGCCAACACCGAGGGCGGCAAGATCGACTGGCTGGAGAACCCGGGCACCCCGGACAAGGACGAGTCCCGCTGGAAGCGCCACTACGTCGGCCGCGCCACCGGCATGCACCGCCTGCGCGCCGGCCACTTCACCCGCACCGACCGGCTCCAGATCATCGGCCTGCCGATCGTCGCCAAGGAAGACGTCCACGCCGTCCTGCCGGTGGTGCTGTTCACCCAGCCCGACGACGTGCACACGGCCGAGGAGTGGCCGATGACCGTCATCGACGACAGCCACTTCCGCATGATCCACGGCGCCGAGAAGAAGCAGGGCCTGATCCCCGGCTCCGACCTCGAATCGCTCCTCCTGGCCTCCGACGAGGGCGTCACCTGGCTCTGGTTCGACGAGAACCGCCAGGAGTGGAACCGCGAGCTCATCGGCACGGGCGAGCTCACCCAGTTCGAGCAGACCGGCTTCCGCGGCAGCGGCGACCTCAACGCGGGCCGCCTCGGCGACGACCCGATGGCCTACGTCGCCGCCATCGAGCCCTTCCACGGCAACACCGTCGCCGTCTACACCAAGGCCGCGGACGGCGAGGGCTGGAACCGCGTCCTGCTGGACGTGTACGGAGATCCCAACGAGAACGGCGAGGGCCCCGGCCACCAGATCGTCTGCGCCGACTTCGACGGCGACGGGAACGAGGAGTTCCTCGTCGCGCTGCGCGGCCCGTGGCCGTGGCAGGGCGTCATGTACTACAAGGCGATCGACGCGGCCAACGGCGTCTGGGCCAAGTGGCGCGTCTCCGAGGAGTCCGTCGCCCGCATCGCCACCGCCGACTTCAACGGGGACGGCCGCCTGGACTTCGCCACCATCGCCTACTCCGTCCAGAACTACTACGTGGCCAAGGACGCCAAGCTCATGGTCTACCGCAACCAGACCGAGCAGTAGGCCCTTTCCGCCCCTTCCACCCCTTCCGCCTCTCCCGGCAGTCCCGTACGCCCCTTCGCGCCGCCGGGACCGGGCACCGCACGGCGGAGCCCGGTCCCGGCCGCCGTCCCCGACGAACCCCACTCCCGAAAGAGCGATTCCTGTGGCCTCCACGACGTCCCCCGACGCCGCGAAGCGGGCGAAGCTGCCCTCACTGACCGGCCTGCGGTTCTTCGCCGCACTCTCCGTCTTCTTCTTCCACTCGTCCCTGACCGACTCCCCGATCCCACCGAACGCGCCCATCAACCCCTTCGCGGACGCCTCGATCGCCGACGGGTTCTCCACCGCCTTCGGCAAGGCGGGCTACCTGGGAGTCTCCTTCTTCTTCGTCCTCTCGGGCTTCGTCCTCGCCTGGGCCGCCAAGCCCGGCGAGCGCGTCACCGCCTTCCTCCGCCGCCGACTGCTGAAGATCTTCCCCAACCACGTCGTCGTCTTCGCCGCCGCGATGCTCCTCTTCGCCGGCTCCGCCGTCACCGGCGTCGCCGACTGGCTCCCCAACCTCCTCCTCATCCACACCTGGTGGCCGCAGCCCACCGTCAACCTCAGCGTCAACCCGCCCAGCTGGTCCCTCGGCAGCGAACTGCTCTTCTACATGCTCTTCCCGGCCCTCATCGGCCCGATCCGCAAGCTCCGCGGCCGGACCGCCCTGTGGGGATGGAGCGCAGCGATGATCGCCGGGATGGTCGCCATCCAGCTCATCGCCACGTACTTCGTCCCCGACACCCCGAAGTCCACCATCACGCCCATCTCCGGCCTGCAGTTCTGGTTCGGCTACCTGCTGCCGGCCGGCCGCCTCTTCGAGTTCGTCCTCGGCATCCTGCTCGCCCGCATCGTCCTCGCGGGACTGTGGCCGCGCCGCGTCGGCTTCGGCGTCTCCGCCGTGCTCACCGTCCTCGGCTACGCCGCGGCCCTCGTCGCCCCGTTCCAGTACGGGTTCGTCGTCGCCACGATTATCCCCGTCGCCGCGCTCATCGGAGCCACCGCACAGGCCGACGTCGACGGCCGGGCCACCTTCCTGCGCAGCCGGCCCATGGTCTGGCTGGGCGAGGTGTCCTTCGGGTTCTACCTGGTCCAGGGCGTCACGATCTTCTACCTGCGCTCGCTGCTGGGCGAGCACACCTACAGCGTCCCGGTGGCCCTGCTGGTGATCGCCGGCTTCTTCGCCGCGTCGCTGCTCGGCGGCTGGCTCCTCTTCCGCTACGTCGAGATGCCCGCCATGCGCCGCTTCGGCCGCGCCAGGCCCCGTACGCCGTCCGTCCCGGCCCCGGCCCCGGTCCGCGAGCCCGCCGGTGACCGGACCCCGGTCACCGCGGCCGCCCGGGACTGACCCGCCGCCCTACCGCTCCCCGCCCGTGTCGGCATCCGCCGACGCGGGCTTCGGCGTTCCCCGGCCCGGGGCGGTGGAACCCGCCGTCAGGCTCGACAGCATGCGCAGGGCCGCGTCGGACGGGGAGGACTCGGGGGCGCTGTAGAGCAGCATCCGGTGGTTGGTGCCGTCGGTGAGGTGCAGGTTCTCGAAGTCGAGGGTCAGCGGGCCCACGACCGGGTGGTGCAGGGTCTTCGTGCCGACGGTGCAGTCCCGTACGGGGTGCTTGGACCACAGCGAGGCGAAGTCGGGGCTCTGCAGCATCAGCGACCCGATGAGCTCGGCGAGCGCGCGGTCCTCGGGATTGCGCCCGGCGACCAGGCGCAGCGCCGCCAGGGCGACCCGGGCCTCGCTCTTCCAGTCGGTGTAGAGCTCGCGGGTGTGCGGGTCGAGGAAGAGCATCCGCGTGAGGTTGGGGCGTACCGCCGGATCCTCGGGGCTCGCGAAGTCGAGGTGCCCGGCGAGCAGGGCATGGCCCAGCGGATTCCAGGCGAGCACGTTGTTGCGGCCGTCCAGGACGACGGCGGGCACCTGCGGCATCGCGCCGATCAGCCGGCGCGTGGTGTCCCTGGCGTACTCGGGCCGGGGCGACTGGGCCCGCTTGGCACGCGGTGGCCGGGCGAGGTTGAGCAGGTGCGCGTGCTCGTCCGGAGACAGGCGCAGGGCGCGGGCCAGGGCGTCGAGAACGCTGTCCGAGGCGTTCGTGCTCTGCCCCTGCTCCAGGTGCGTGTAGTACGTGATGCTCACGCCGGCCAGCAGGGCGAGCTCCTCGCGCCGCAGTCCCGGTACGCGCCGGCGGGTGCCGTGCGAGGGGAGACCGACGTCCTCGGGCTGGAGCTGGGCGCGGCGGGTGCGGAGGAATTCGCCCAGGGCTGTGGGTGTGTCCATGCGTTCCAGTGTGCCGGGGGAGGGCGCAGAACGCTGCCCGTGAAGGTGGCCCTGGCAGTGCTAGCTTGCCCGGCGCCAGCACAACCAGGGGGCTGGGTAACCCTCTCCGACCGGTCCAGAGTCGATGACGCAACAGCTCGTTGCGTGATCGAGAGGAAGTGTCGCGATGTCGGTTGTCGAGGGTGCGCGGGTCGATACGGGGACGGGGGAGGCGCCGGTCCGGTTGGACGGGCGCCTGAAGTTGGTGTTGGTGGTGCTGCTGGTGGCGCAGTTCATGCTGGCGGTTGATTTCTCGATTCTGAATGTGGCTCTGCCGGTGATCGGTGACGGGCTCGGTTTCTCGTTGTCGAATCTGCAGTGGATCGCGACGTCGTTCGCCCTGTGTGCTGCGGGGTTCACGTTGTTGTTCGGGCGGGTGGCGGACCTGTTCGGTCGGCGCCGGCTGTTCCTGGTGGGTTTGGCGGTGCTGGGTCTCTCGTCGCTGGCGGGTGGTCTGGCGAACAGTCCCGAGATGCTGCTGATCGCCCGCGTCTTTCAGGGTCTGGCGACGGCCGCGGTGACGCCGGCGGGCCTGTCCCTGCTGACGACGTCGTTTCCTGAGGGGCCGTTGCGGCAGAAGGCGCTGGGGTTGAACGGTGCGTTGATGTCGGCCGGTTTCACGACGGGCGCGATTCTGGGCGGTGTGCTCACTGATCTGCTGTCGTGGCGGTGGGCGTTCTTCATCAACGTCCCCGTGGCGCTCGCGGTGTTGTTCATCGCTCCGGCGGTGATCAAGGAGTCTCGTCCGTCGGTGCGTCCGAAGCTGGATCTTCCGGGTGCCACCGCGGTGACGTTGGGTCTGCTGGCGCTCATCTACGGGTTGACGCAGGCGGGTGAGCACGGTTGGGGTTCGGGTTCGGCGCTGGGTTGGCTGGCGGCGGGTGTGGTGTTGCTGGTCGTGTTCTATGCGATCGAGTCGAAGAGCGCGGCTCCTCTCGTGCCGGTGTCGGTGCTGAAGAAGAAGACGGTCGCGTGGGGCAACATTGCGGGTCTGATCGCGTTCCTGACGGAGACCAGCCTGGTCTTCCTGATGACGCTGTATCTGCAGGAGGTGCTGGACTTTTCGCCGCTGACGGCGGGGCTGTCGTTCGGTGTGCTGGGTATCGGGACGGTGATCGGTGGTTCGATTGCTCCGCGGGTGATCGGTGCGACGAGTACCCGCACGACGCTGATCGCCGGTGGTGTGCTGCAGGCGGTGGCGACGTTGAGTCTGATCGCGCTGGGTGAGACGTCTTCGTCGATGTGGCTGTTGCTGATCGCGACGTTCGCCGGTGGTGTCGGCAACATGCTGGTGATCGTCGGGTTCATGGTGACTGCCACCACAGGGCTGCCGGATCACGAGCAGGGTATGGCGACGGGTCTGGCGACGATGACGCAGCAGATCGGTATCACGATGGGTACGCCGATCATGTCGGCGATCGCGGCGGCGAACACGGACATTCACGCGGGCATCACCACCGCGGTGATCGTGAACACCGCGATCGTGGTCCTCGGGACCCTCACCACCGCCCTCTTCCTCCGCAACAAGCAGCAGCCCGGCAACTAAGGCAACTCCGCCTTGTGACAGCACTGCCGTGCCAGCGAACGTTGGCCTCAGGCACGGAGGGAAGGAACCCCGATGGCAACACCCACCCACGCGGCCGCCGGAAACAGCCGTGTTGCGGTCCGCTGGGAGCAGGCCCAGATCCCCTCCCCGTCCGGCCCGGTCCCCGCCCGGGTCTACCGGCCGGGGGCATCAGCCCCGCAGGGCTGGCTGGTGTGGGCCCACGGCGGCAGCTGGCGCGCCGGATCCGCCCAGGACTGGCACGGCGCGACCGTCGAACTCGCCCGGTCCTCCGGCTTCGCCGTCGTGAGCGTCGACTACCGGCTGGCCCCCGACGTACGTCACCCGGCCATGGTCGAGGACGTCCTCTCGGCGCTCGACTGGGTCCGGGAGCGGGCCGGGGGAACCGCGCCCGTCGCCGTCGGCGGGGACAGCGCGGGAGCCACCCTGGCCGCCTGCGCGGCGCTCGCCTGCCGCGACCGCTCCCTTCCCCTGGCCGCCCAGGTCCTCGCCTATCCGCCGCTGGACCCCGGCTGCGCCGCCGCCTCCTACCACCGCTTCCCCGACATGTTCCCCACGGCCTCGTACCTGATCGCGGCCTGGCAGGACTACCGGCAGCCGGGTCGGCCCGTGGCCGCGGACGGCACACGGCTCTACAGCACCCCCTTCGAAGCCTCCGACCTGCGCGGAGTCGCACCGGCCGTCATGGCCACCGGCGACCTCGACCCCGTCGGTGACGACGTACACCGCTACGGACGCCTGCTGCGGGCGGCCGGAGTGGAGGTGGCCCTGCGGGAGTTCCGGCAGACCGGCCACGGGGCGTTCCTGCTGCCCGGCCTTGCCACGGGCGGGCACACGACGGTGTCCCTGCGCGGCTGGCTGGGAACGGCCCTGTACTCGCTCGTCTCACCGGACCCCGCGGGCGCCTGAGGCCGCCCGGCCCGCGCCCCCTTTCCTTCCTCTTCCCCCTCCTATCCCGCCCTTCACCCCCAAGGAGTCGACATGACCTCCGACGTCCCCAACCTCGCTGCCCTGCTGAGGCACTTCGCCGACCTGCGTGACGGGATCCACGGCGGCGCCGTGAGCCGCCCGGACAAGGAGGAGCACTTCCGCACCGCCGCCCGACTCCTGGACCCGTACGCCCGCCAGGCGCTCGGCGAGCTCAATGACGAACTGCTCCTCGGGCAGGGCGTGGTGGACGCCGGCGGGGTGCAACGAGCCGACGACGGAAGCCTCTTCCACGCCTGGACCCTGTGGTGGGACGAGCAGTCGGCCGCCGACATCCCGCCCGTGACCCTCTACGCGCACTACGGCGCCTCCTTCCACCACCCGCACCTGCGCGGGGCGACGGTCTCCGAGTGGCCGCTGAACGTCTTCGACGACGCGCAGGCCGCCGCCGAACTGCCCACGCTGCGCGCCATCGCCGCCGCCGACCTCCACAACCTCGTCTTCGAACGGGACTTCAGGATCGTGCCCGCGACCATGGCCGGGGCCACCGGTGTCCCCGCCCACCAGCACTGAAAGGCCATCCGTCATGACGAACCTGCGACTGTCCGTGCTGGACCAGACCCCGGTCGGCGAGGACCACACCCCGGACCAGGCGCTGCGCGCCTCCGTGGACCTGGCCCGCGTCGCGGAGGACCTCGGCTACACCCGGTACTGGGTCGCCGAACACCACGGCTCCCCGGGCTTCGCGAGCAGCGCGCCCGAGATCCTCGCGGGGGCGCTGCTCGCCCACACCTCGCGGATGCGGATCGGGACGGGCGGTGTGCTGCTGCCCCGCTACGAGCCGGCGAAGGTCGCCGAGGTCTTCGGCGTACTGGCCTCCCTCTACCCCGGGCGGGTCGACCTGGGGATCGGCCGGGCGGGCGGGCCCGCGCGCGACTTCCCGCAGCGGCTGGCGGAGCTCCGCATGCTGCTGGGCGAGGGCGGAGTCGTACCGCACGCGCCGGTCCCGCCGCAGATGTGGCTGCTGGGCGCGGGGCGCGAGTCGGCGCGGCTGGCCGGCCTGCTGGGGACCGAGTTCGCGTTCGGGCACTTCTTCTCCCCGGCCGGCGGCCGGGAGGCGTTCGAGGACTACCGCACCGAGTTCCGGGCGGCCACCGGCCGCCGGGCGGGCGGCGCGCTCGCGGTGCGCGTGGTGACCGCGGACAGCGCCGGCCGTGCCGAGGAACTGGCCCAGAGCCTGCTGCTGTGGCGCGCCCGCAAGGATCTCGGCCAGGACGCCCCGCTGCCGTCGTACGAGACCACGCGCCGCCACCGGTGGACGGGCGCCGAGCTGGAGCGGGCCAAGGTGCACCGTGCGGCCCTCGTCTCCGGGGCGCCCGAGCAGGTGTACGCCGTGCTGACGGCCCTCGCCGGGACCCACGGAGTGGACGAGCTCGTCATCAACACCCTGACGTCCGACCCGTCCGACCGCCGGCGCTCGTACGAACTGCTGGCCGAGGCCTTCGCCCTCCCGGCAGCCCGCCCGACGGCCACGGCAGGCGCGTCCCGTTCGTAGGCGGTCCTTGACGCGGCGCTGCGCCGCACACGTAAAGTCCTTGCGGTCAAGGCCTGTTCGACCTCGTCCGAGGCCTTTCCACGGAAAGGAGGAGGCATGTGGGAACCCGTGCGCATAGCCGGTGCGGCGGTCACCGGGGCGCTGACCGGAGCTGCCGTGTCCGGCGCATGGAACTGGGGCGTGAGCGAAGACGCGAAGGTGTGCAAGGACGAGCCGGGCGTCTGCCTCACGTACTACCCGCTCTACGCGCTCGTCCTGGCCGTCGCGATCGTGGTCGTCCTCGTCCCGGTGGGCCTTTGGATCTCCCGCGTGCACCCGCTGGGCCTCAGCGTGCCGGCCTGCCTCCTGCTGACGGCGTACGTCCTCACGTGCTCGGGCGACTGGCTGAACGCTCCCGGGAGCCCCAGCGTCCAGCTCACGTGGCCGTTCGTGCTGACCTGCGCGACCGGCCCGGCACTCGTCGCCACGGCCCGCGTCCGGCGCCTGCAGGTGCCGGCGCTGTCCGCCCTGGGGGTCCTGATCGTGGTGTCCCTGTTCGCCCGGGCCTGAGCGGCACCGCAGACGAAGAAGGGCAAGGAGAGCGATCACTCCTTGCCACGCTCAACATATAGCGCACCGGGGGGCTTGCCACAAGATCCCGTTCATGCCGCAGAATCGCCAACCGTAGCCAGGAACTGCGGAATTGGGAGTACGGAATGCGTGTGTTGCTGTCGGCCTATGATTCGCGCGGGGGCGTCGAGCCGCTGGTGGGTCTCGCGGTGCGGTTGCAGGAACTCGGCGCGGAGGTCCGGGTGTGCGCGCCGCCGGACGAGGAGTTCGCGAAGCGGCTGGTCGGGGTCGGCGTGGAGATGGTGCCGACGGGGCAGTCCGTGCGCGACCTGGTGACCGGGAAGATCCCGCCCTCGCCCGGGGGTGTGCCGCGGCGGGCGGCCGAGCTGGTCGCCGCGTTCTACGACAACGTCAGCGCGGCGGCCGAAGGGTGCGACGTCCTGGTGGCGACCGGCCTCGTGCCGGCGGTGGCCGGTGTGAAGGCCGTCGCCGAGAAGCTGGGCGTCCGCTACGTGTACGCGAGTTACCAGCCCGTCAGCCTGCCGTCGCCGCACCACCCGCCGATGCCGCGGCCGGGCCGGCCGCTGCCGGCGGACGTGACCGACAACCGCGAGCTGTGGGACCGGGACGTCGAGGATGCCCAGGCGGTGTTCGGCGAGGCGGTCAACACCCACCGGGCGTCGATCGGCCTGCCGCCCGTGGACAACGTCCGCGACCACGTCTTCACCGACCGCCCGTGGCTGGCCGCGGACCCGGTCCTGGCCCCGTGGCAGCAGCCGGCCGACCTCGGCGTCGTACAGACCGGGGCGTGGGTCCTGCCGGACGAACGCCCGCTCCCCGCCGGCCTGACGGCCTTCCTGGACGCCGGCACGCCGCCCGTGTACGTGGGCTTCGGCAGCATTCCGATGCGCGATCCGGAGGGCGTCGCCCGGGCGACCATCGAGGCGATCCGCGCACAGGGCCGCCGTGCGGTCCTCTCCCGCGGCTGGGCCGACCTGGCCCTGATCGACGACCAGGACGACTGCTTCGTCGTCGGCGAGGTCAACCACCAGGCGCTGTTCCGGCGGGCGGCCGCCGTCGTGCACCACGGCGGCGCGGGCACGACGACGACGGCGACCTGGGCCGGCGTGCCCCAGGTGGTGGTACCGCAGGGGGCGGACCAGCCGTACTTCGCGGGCCGGGTGGCCGAACTGGGCATCGGCGCGGCCCACGACGGTCCGACCCCGGCCTTCGCGTCCCTGTCGGCCGCCCTCGAGACGGCCCTGGCGCCCGGGACCCGCGCCCGGGCCACCGCCGTGGCCGCCGCGTTCCGCGCCGACGGGGCGGCGGTGGCCGCGAAGCTGCTGCTCGACGCGGCCGGCTGAACCGCCGGGACTCCTAGAGCCTGTCTGACAAATGTTCATGTGGCTGGTTCGCGGAGCCAGAGGATCAGCGAGGCGGGCCGGCGCCAGGACGACGTCGGCACGGTAGCGGTTCGGCAAGCGTGCCGAATCTCGTCGCGATCGCGGTAGAGCTCCTTGTCGAAGGCGGGCGGCCGGCCGCCGAGGCGCCCTCGGCGTCGGCGGTCGGCTGTTTGGTCGCGGTGTTCGGGGATCGTGACGGCGATGCCCCGACGCCGCAGCAGGTGCCGGATCGCTCGGCTGGAGCAGGCCTTGTCGCCCAGGACTCGGGTCGGTTTCGTGCGTGGGCGGCCGGTGTCGGCTCGCGGAACGCGGATCCCGTCGAGGACCTGACCGAATGCGGTGGCGTCGTTGACGTTGCCGGGCGTGAGCACGATGGACAGCGGCAGTCCCCGGCCGTCGACCGCAAGATGGACCTTGGTGGTCAGCCCGCCTCGGGACCGGCCGAGGACCTGGCACGTCTGCGAGCCGACCGAATCTTCCAGTTCGTCCCCGTCCGCAGCCCCCTTTTGCCATTGACCACCTGCCGGTGATCACGCCACGGCCGACCACGCCCATCCACCAGTCGATACCCCCCAGGGCGCGCCGCGCACGCCCCGGACGGCCGTGTGTCAGCTCGGGCGCTCGTAGTTGGTCAGGACGCAGCCCTCGACCTGGGCCTTCTCCAGCCGGTGGCCGGCCGGCGCGGTGAAGCCGGTCTCGCAGTTCAGGTACAGGAACTGGAGCTGGTACAGCCCGCGGCGGACGTTCGCGTTGTTGGTCTCCACGGCGATGTTCGTGCCGACCAGCAGCTTGCTCGCGGTGGCCTTGAGGCGTCCGTCGTCCTTCAGGTCGGCCAGCTGCGCCGCCTTGGCCTTGGCCTGGAGGGTCTTCATGTCGGAGACCGTGTCCAGCCAGTTCAGGTTGTGCGCGCGCCGCTCCCCGCCGAGCTCGCCGCAGACGGCCCGCTGCTTGACGCCCCAGGCGCTCGGGGGGCCGTCGACGACCGGCATGTAGTCGATCGACTGTATGTGCTCGTCGGTGACGGTCATCTTCGTGCAGTCGACGGTGTGCGGGCTGACGAGCTGCTTCAGCTCGGCGATGCTGCCGGCGCTCGGCAGGCCCGGGCTGCCGGTGGACGGCTGGCCCGGTTTCGCGGCTCCCTCGGTGGAGGGGTCGCGGACCGCGCCGCGGTGGGGGCTGCCCTGGCCGTCGGGGCTGTTGACGTAGTCGGTGAGGAAGCAGCCCTCCACCAGGGCCTTCTCCTTCTTGAACCCCTCCGGGACGAAGACGTTGGGGTTGCAGCTCAGGATGCGCAGGTCGGAGTTGGGCGGGTCGACCAGGGACACGGCGGTGGCGGTCTTGAGCGCGGTCAGGGCGAAGGTCTTGCCGACGACCGTGCGGCTGGCGAGGTCGGTGTCGTCCCGGCCCTCGGCGAGCAGCTTCGCGGCGTGGTCCTTGGCGGCCTGCTGGAAGGCCTTCATGTCCGGGGTCAGGAAGAGGACGATCTCGCCCCGCGCCTTCTTGTCCGTGCAGACGCCGCGCTCCGTGATGCCCCAGTCCCCGGCGCCGATGAACCCGCTCAGCGGCACCCGGCTGTCGTTCGGGTCGGTGCTGAGGTTCTCGCAGGACGTGTACTGCTGTACGTGGGCCTGCGCCCCGGCCAGCGTGGCGGGCGCGGCGCCGGCGGCCGTGGGGGAGGCGGGGGCGGCGCTGGCCGGGGCGCTCGCGGAGGGGCTCGCGGCGGGCGGGCCCGGCTTGGGGGAGTCCTCGCAGGCGGTGGCGAGGGTGGTGAGCGCGGCGAGGGCCGCGGTCGCGGCGGATATCCGCTGGAGGCGCATGGGTGTCTTCCGTCGGCTGGACACGGCACGGGGGGATGGCGTGCCCATGCTAAGGCAATTGATCTTGTGGCAGGTCGAGGTGAGTTGACGGAGGCGGCGTGCGCGGCGCGCCCTGGGGGGGGGATCCGACTGGTGGATGGGCGTGGTCGGCTGTGGCGTGATCACCGGCAGGTGGTCAATGGTGTGCTGTGGCGGTTGCGGACCGGGGCTCCGTGGCGTGACCTGCCCGAGCGGTATGGGCCGTGGCAGACCGTCTATGAGCGGTTTGCCCGCTGGGAGGCGGACGGCACGTGGGCAAGGCTGTTGGAGCATGTGCAGGTCCGCGACGACGCGGTGGGCAGGGTGGAATGGTCCGTCGCCGTCGACTCCACGATCAACCGTACTCACCAGCATGCGGCCGAAGGTCCATCTCGCCGTCGACGGCCGGGGACTGCCGCTGTCCATCGTGCTCACGCCCGGCAACGTCAACGACGCCACCGCATTCGGTCAGGTCCTCGACGGGATCCGCGTTCCGCGAGCCGACACCGGCCGCCCACGCACGAAACCGACCCGAGTCCTGGGCGACAAGGCCTGCTCCAGCCGAGCGATCCGGCACCCGCTGCGGCGTCGGGGCATCGCCGTCACGATCCCCGAACACCGCGACCAAACAGCCGACCGCCGACGCCGAGGGCGCCTCGGCGGCCGGCCGCCCGCCTTCGACAAGGAGCTCTGTCGCGACCGCAACGTGGTCGAACGATGCTTCGCACGCCTCAAGCAGTTCCGCGCGATCGCGACGAGATTCGACAAGCTTGCCGACCGCTACCGTGCCGGCGTCGTCCTGGCCTCGCTGATCCTCTGGCTCCGCGAACCAGTCCGTGATCATTTGTCAGACATTGCCTAGGGCTGACGCTTCCAGAGGGTCACTTCGGTGAGGTACGTCGGGACGTTGTAGAGCTTGTTGGGCGACGGCTCGATCGTGACGATCTTGACCATGGCCAGGTTGCCCTTGGACGTGACCGTGCACAGCAGGTCGCCCTGGACGATGGCACTGTCCGCGCCGGAGAGGTCCGAGCTCGGCAGCCTGTCGGCCATCGGGTTGGTGGCCGCCCCGGTCTCGCACTCCTCGGGGGTGGGGCCCTTGCTCTTCCCGAAGGAGGTGCTGGTCTTGACGTCCTCGAAGCCGATCGCCAGCTCCCGGTCCTTCCAGCCGATCTCCCCGCTCGAGGCCTTGGGAAAGTCCAGGTCGACGTCGTAGACCTTGCCGAACTCCCGGCCCGCCAGCATCTTCAGCGACTTGTCCTTGAAGACCGCCGTGTAGGCCGGGGCCGAGGACCGGGGGGCGGCCGGGGAGCCGCTGGGCTGGGCCGCCGGGGCCGCGTCCTTCGGCTGCTCCGCCGTCTTCTGCTTGTCGTCGCCCGCGGTCGCCTTGCCGGCGTCGCCGTCCTCGCGCGTGAGGTACCAGGTGCCGCCCGCGATCAGCGCCACCGCCAGCACCCCCGCGCCGACGACCAGCGGGACGCGGCCGCGGCCCTTGCCGGCCGGGGCCGCGGAGGCGGGGGCCGCCGGGCCTGCGGGCGCGTGCGCGGCGTAGGCGGGGCCGGTGGGGGCGCCGTACACGGGGGAGTGCGGGCCGCCCGTCGGTCCCTGCGTCGGCGCGTACGCCGGGTGGACCGGTCCGGAGGCCTGCGTGGGGGCGTACGCGGGCTGGGCCGGGCCGGGGGCGTGGGTGGGGGCGTACGCAGGCCGGGCCGGCTCGGGGGCGTGGGTCGGCGTGTACGCGGGCTGCGGGGGCGCCTGCGGCGGCGTCTGCGCCAGCTGCTCGCGCCGCGCGATCTCCGCGGTGACCGGCGCGGGCAGCCAGTCCGCGAAATCGCGCAGCTCACGGCCCGCCGACTTCCGGCACCACTCGGCGACCTCCGCGGGCAGCGGCCGCTGCGCGGCATCGGCGGCCAGGCACCGCTCCAGCAGCGGCCGCAGCGCGTCCGGGTAGCCACTGAGGTCCGGCGCCTGCTGCGGGGTGTTGGCGATCGAGGCGGCGATCGAGATGCCCGCGCCGTCGCCGTAGGGGTGCCGGCCGGTGGCCACGACGGCGGCGATCAGACCCAGCGCGAAGATGTCGGTGGCCGGGGTGACCTGCTTGCCGAGCGCGTGCTCGGGCGACATGTACTGCGGGGTTCCGATGAACCCGCCGCTGCGGGTCAGCTGAGTGGTGTCGGTGGCCCGCGCGATCCCGAAGTCGATCACCCAGGGGCCGTTCGAACCGAGCAGGATGTTGCTGGGCTTGAGGTCGCGGTGCACCACCGAGGCGGCGTGCACGGAGTGCAGCGCCTGCGCGGTGCAGCCGATCAGCTGGAACACGGCGGGCAGCGGCAGCGGTCCGTGGGAGGCGAGCGCCTCGTCGAGCGGCAGGCCCGGCACGAACGCGGTGGCCAGCCAGGGCTGTTCACCACTCGTGTCGTGGTCGAGGACCGGCACGATGTGGTAGCCCTGCACCCGACGGGCCGCCTGCACCTCGTGCTCGAACCGGGCCCGGAAGTCCTGCTCCTGGGCGAACTCGCGACGGATGACCTTCAGCGCGACCGGCTGGTTCCCCCGGGTCCGGGAGAAGTAGACGGAACCCATGCCGCCTTCGCCGATCTTGGCGAGCAGCCGGTAACCGGCTATCTCCTGCGGATCGTTCGGCCCCAGCGGGCCCAGCACGGCGCGGTCGGCGTTCGACATCCATTCCCCCTTGTTGATCACGAGGGGAGATCGTAACGGGAGTCCGACCCCGGCCCGTGCCCCGGCCGTGCCCCGTGCGTCCCCGGTGCACTCTGGTGCGCTCTGATGGCGCCGCCGGAGCATCTCCTGCCATCGGGGCACGTGGCTGCCTGCCACCGACGCAGCCACCGGCTGCTGCCGGGCGAGGAGCCGTGAGCGTGTCTACGCCTCCTGGGCGCCGCCGTTCAGGGCGTCCAGGACTTCGTCACGCGTGACGCTCAGGAGCGCCCCCCACGCCTCGTACTCTTCGGTGCCGCCCTCCGGCAGGCCCGCGAACAGATCGACGGCCTCCGTGAGCTGTTCGAGGGCTTCGGACCACATCTCCAGGTCCTTCGAGAGGCCGGCCCATACGACGAGACACATGAGGAGGAAGGGCCGGACGGGCGCGTCCGGGGCCGCCCGTAGTTCGGCGCGGAGATGACCGGCCGCTTCCGCTGCCAGGGGCCACGCCGTGTGAGGCTCGTCCACCTGCGACAGCCGTTGCGCCAGCACGACCAGCTGGCCGGCGAGGGGTGGGCGGTACATCGTCCCTTCGGCTTCGTACAGCCCGCGCAGGAGGTCCACCGATTCCCTGGCGTACGGAACGGCCTCCGCCGGGCGGCCGAGTGCCGCCAGGGCGGTGTCGGCGAACCCGGCCGTCTCCGCCAGGTGCAGCGCGTCGGGAGCCGAGCCGTCCTGCGCCAGTGCGGAGCGGATCTCGTGGGCCTGGAGGACCGCCGACAGGGATTCCTCGAACCGGGCATGGTGGTGCAGGCGGATGGCCAGCCCGTGCAGGTTGTACCCGTGAAGGCGCTTGTACGCCGAGGGGTTGCGCCGTGCGAGTCCTTCCGCGATGGCGCACGCCTTCCGGGCCGCGTCCAGGGCGCCCTGGGGGTCACCGGTCGCGTCGAGCACCATGCCCAGGTTCTTGAGGGCGATGGAGACGTCCTCGTCGAACCTGCCCGGGTGGGCCACGTGCAGCCTCGCGTACCGTTCGGCCGCGTCACGGACGTACGGCAGCGCTTCGTGGTGCCGGCCCCTCTGGTAGAGGAGGAGGCCGTAGTTGTCCAGGGACGCCGCGAGCTCGGCTTCGGCCTCCGCACGGCCCGAGTGGGCCGCGCGCCGGCGCAGCCGCAGGCGCAGGCCTTCCGCGGTGTAGGGCTCGGCCTCCCGCCCCCGGCCCATCTCCATGAGCGCCATGCCGAGATTGCTGTGGGCCATGGCGAAGTCGTGGACGGGCAGGGTGACGCCGGACCGCTGCAGCTCACGGAAGAGCTGGATGCCCTCGGTCATGAGCTCGACGGCCCGTTGTTGACGGCCCGTCCTGTACATGGCCATGCCGAGAGCGCTCAGCGCACCGGCGAGGCTCAGCTGGTTCGACGCCGGGCCCCCGTCCGGCAGACTCTTCCGGATGCTCACCGCGGAGCGGAACGAGGCCACCGCCTCCGGCCAGAGTCCGGCTTGGAGCAGCCTGGAGCCCAGCGCCTCGTGGAGCTCGGCGCGCTCGGCCGGGCTGTCACTGAGACGCAGCCGGTGTTCCGTCAGGAGACGAATCAGCGCTGCCACACCGGGTGCGAGGTCGATGTCCTGATGCCGGGGCAGACACTTCTCCACCGCTTCCAGCGCGGGAAGGTCCACGCACTCGATCTCGGTCAGGGCGGCCACCACGGAGCCGCCGCCTTCGACGGCCAGCTGCGGCCTCGCCCGCAGGAGCGGCCACAGCTCGCGCTCGGCGACGTGCGGCCAGCGGCGGGCGGTGTCCGTCAGGGCCGCCAGCGCAGGGCGGGCGTACGGTACGGCCTGCGGCGGTGGCTGCCGCGCCCCTCGGCGCCACCACCGCAGACCCCCGGTCGCCGGTGACGGTGCCTGCTCGGGCCGCAGCAGCCGTTCGGCCGCTCCGGTCGCCCACGGGTCCGGTACGTAGCCGGCGCACGCGTGCCCGGGCGTGGACAGAGCGAGGAAGTCCTCCGCGAGCCGGTCGGGGTACAGCGGTTCGAGTGCGACGCCGGCCGCCGGATCGCGCGGCGGATAGCACACGGCGTGGTCGTCGACGACGACCGACGGGGGGCTGCCGGACAACCCGATGCGCTCCAGGGCCGTGGCGGCCTCGGCGTACGGCAGCGTCCCCGTCAGCGCCGCCGTGTAGACCGCCCGGCGCATGATCCGCGGCGCGGTGGACACGCGGCCGTTGTCGTGCAGACTCAGCCAGAAGTCGTGTTCGCGGTCCAGCAGGTAGCGGGACAGGTCCACGGGATCGCGTGGTGCCGTGAGCTTGAGGCGGAAGCTGTCGATCGCGACGAGCGCGGCCATGTGGAGGGTGAGGGCCACGTCGTACGCCTCGCCGTCGAGGTCGGCCGGCACTGCGGGCAGGGGCGGGTCCTGGAGCCCGAGTGCCTCCGAGAACGCCTGGTGGGCGACACGGAAGGAGATCTGCCGGTCCGTGTGGCTCCCGGCCAGTGCAGGCAGCTCGATCGTCGGGCCGGCGTCGAGGCCCGCCTTGCCCAGGCGGTTCTGCAGGGCGGGCCACCACAGATTCGCCGAACGGGCCACGAGCAGGACGCGGCACTGCCGGGGGCGGTGCAGCAAGGGGTTCGACAACAGCATCAGCAGGTCGTCGGCCGGCCAGCGGTCGGCGTAGTCCACGATCAGCAGCAGCGCGCGCCCCGGGTCTCCGGGGGCGACGACCTGCTCGGCGATGGGGTCACTCCGGTGGTGGGCGGCCCACACCGTCCAGCCCCGCTGCGCGGAATCGGCGGCCAGCCGCGCCGCCAGCCGGGTCTTGCCCTGGCCGCCGCCTGCGTGCACGAGCGCCACCGAGCGCGCCGTGTCGCTCTCCTGCCACCGGCCCAGGGCGTCGAGTTCGCCACCCCTGCCATGGAAGGGCACCACGCGGTTCTCGGCGGCCAGCAGCCTGCTGGGCTGGAGAAGGGCGGTCTCCACCGGAACGGACCGGCGCGTGAGGTCGAACGGCGTCACCTGGTAGACGGGCCGGCCGTTGCGCACGTGGATGTCCCCGTGGAGGACGGCGTACACGGAGCTGCCCGGTTCGGCGTGGATGTGCTGGGACGCCTCCATGCGAGGCTCGTCGGCCGCCGACACGTCTTCGGGACCTCAATCCATGTGCTGAGACGAGATCCGGGCACCTTGGTGCCCCGTCATGACGCATCGTTCCTGTCGTTGCCGATGTTCATCGTTCCGAACATCACTCCGTAAGTGGGGCCCGTCCCATGACCGTTGACATGCATGACGTTGCTCGTGGTCTCCCCGGCGCGCCGCGTCGTGAGGGCTTCCAGCTCCGCGGCGGCTTGCGGATGCTCCGCGAGCCAGCCTGCCAGCCTGGGCTGCCAGACGTCTGCCAGCTCGTCCCGAGCCGCCTGGCGGGCGTCCTCGGTGACGGCCTCCAGGGCGGCCGCGTCCTCATCGAGCAACGCCAGCAGAGCCGGCTCACCGTTCCCGTCGCGGCCTTCGCCGTGCCGCCTCAGGAGGCCCGCGACCCCGGACCGCATGGTCTGCCAGGCGTCCGTGGCTGCCGCTGCCAAGATGGCCGTGCTGCTGATGCTGGCCAGTTCCAAGAGTGCCGGATCCACGGCGAAGCCCCCGCCCCGTTCGATACCGCTTGCAGTCACATGGTTGCAGAAGGTTTCCGGTCGCGGCAATGGCGCGAATCCACGGCTACTCGTCGTCGCCGAGCAGGACTTCCCGGATCCGGTGGGCGAGCGTCACGACGTCCGCGTCGCGGGGCATCTCGATGGTCACGCTGTCGCCGTTCCCCTTGATCTCGACCGTGACTCCCGAAGACCGCCCGAAGTTGGTGCGGACCAGCTCCGTGAGACGCAGGAAGGTGTCGGGGCCCTGGAGGAGGCTGATGGTGGCGTTCAGGGCCGCGAAGCCCACGACGACGATCTCGGCCGTGCTGCCCCGGCCCCCGGGCCGGATGGCCAGACCCTCTGCCACCAGCAGATCGGCGATGTCCGACGGCATGGCAACGGCAATCATGAAGGAGATCCTTTCGGTTGTTCAGTAGGCCTGGAACGAGGCCCAGATGATGGGGTGGGGATCGCGGATGTCCTCACCGTCGAAGTCCTCCCCGCGCACCGAGAAGACCTTCCACTCGGTGAGCATCCGCAGCTGCAACTGCCGCAGCAGGTCCGCGTGATCGCCGGCCCGCTGCCCGTCGAGCATTCCCCGGACGAGGAGGTCCTCGAAGGCTTCGGTGAAGGAGGCGTCGCGGATGTCGAGCGAAGTGGCGATCACCTGATCGGCGCCGGAGTGGATCGCGCCCGCCGCGAGCCCCATGCCCTCGCCGCCGAAGGCGGACGCGGTGGAGCTGGAACAGCACGACAGGATCACCCGCGTGGGCATCGGCAGGAAGGGCGTGCCGTCGTCGAACGCCCCGAAGAGCTCGCCCGACTGTACGTACGTCTCCTCGGCCAGGGGCAGGGCCGACCAGGCCGGATCGCTGTCGTGCACCGCGTGACCGCGGTAGAAGAAGACCCCGTGGGTGGAGGGGCCGATCTTGTGCAGGGCCGCCAGCAGGGCGTCCTTGGTCCCGGGGCCGTCGGGCCCGGAGGCGGTCAGGAGCGCGGCCGCCTCGTTCACCACGGAGTCCGCGGTCCGTTCGCGCAGCGACCCGTCCGGGTTGTCGCAGGCCAGCAGGAACGGCACGGGCGAGCCGGGCAGCGGCTGGGAGTCGCGTGAGGCGCGCCTGAGCTGGGTCGGTGTGGAGGTCCACATCCGCAGCGACGCCTTCTCGATCAGCCGCTCCTCCGTGCCGGGGACCATCGTGATCGCCCAGGGCACGCAAGTCAGTTCGCGGGCGGCGGAGATGGTGAGCCGGAGCGGTGCGTCCGCGCCGGCCCGCTGCAGCGCGTCGACGAGCGGCGGCGGCAGGAGCTGCCCGATCGTGCGGGTGATGATCTGCTCCTCCGCCGACCGCCAGCTCCTCAGCTGGGTGAACGGCTCGTAGAAGTCCCCGGGGCCGCGCTTGTACGGGAACAGGCTCCACGTCTTGCGTTCGGAGGACTGGGAGTGCCCGGCCAGGCCCAGCAGGACCGGCTTGATCCGGTCGAACTCCCGGAGGTCCTGCACGCCGTACCCGGCGGGCCGTCCGTCCCGCGCGAGGAACCAGAAGAGAAGGCCGTCCTCGATGTGGGTCGACCAGAAGACGCCTTCGGGCAGCGCGTCGTCCAGGGGCCGCGCCGCGAGGCCCTGCGCCTCTTCCGGCGGCAGGGCGCTGCGGTAGTGGGGCAGGAGGAGGGCCGTGCCTTGGTAGGAGACGGGCTCCGGAAAGTGCAGGAGCGTCGAGTTCAGGGCGTCCTCGTACGCGGTGGTGACCGCCGACGACACGACCCAGCCGCTGCCGTCGGCCGCGGCGGGCGATGCGAGCGGCTCGGCGGCACCGGCGCCCCCGCCGTCCGGATCCTCCGCATCGGCGTCCGCGGGGCCCGCCTTGCCGTCGATCCCGCTGTCGGCGAGCTTCTCGTCGTCGTCCATCTCGACGGCGGCGCCGAGCAGGGACTGCAGCCTGCACGACTCGATCAGCTCGGCGACCGTCCGCTCGTCCCCCAGGGCCACCGCCGAGACGAGGGCCGTCCGCCGGGCGGGTCCGAAGTTCTTCCACAGGGACAGGCGCTGGGTGTGCGAACACGCGCGGTACCGCTGCGCGTCCAGCTTCGCCCACGCGGACAGGGCCAGGCCCAGAGCCTCCTCGTACCGTTCCAGCGAGGCCCAGATGCCCGCGGCCGCCTGTTCCAGCTCCCCGGCCAGCCAGTCGTCGGCCCGGTCCGCGGCGAGCCGGGCACGGGCCGTGGTCAGGAGGCCGAGGGCCCGCTCCGGCTGCGCGTCGGCGGCGAGGCGCTGCGCGAGGCAGGAGACGAGGTAGGTGTAGGGGATGATCCCCAGGTCGTGGACCTGCTCGATGCCGTCGGCCGCGTCCGTGCCGAGGTGGGGCTCCGGGTCCAGGATCCGGGCCGCGATCCGGTGGAAGGCGGCGGACGGGCCGTGGGACGCGCCCTGGATGACCTCCAGACGGACCCTGGCGGCGGCGTGGTCCCCCTCCTTCATCGTGAGGACGACCACCTGGGCGTACGTACGGCGGAAGTGGCGGCGAGCCGCCCAGTGGAGGGCCGCCCCGGCGAAGCACTCGGTCGCGGTCGCCCAGTCCGCGTAGCGCACGTACTCGCGCCCCAACAGCTCGTAGATCCGGGCGAGATGACGGTCCTTGGACGGCAGCGCGCCCGGCTCCGGCAGCTGGTCGGTGATCCTGATCAGCAGCGCCCGTACCCAGGAGTGCCCGGCGTTCCCCGAGTCCTTCGCGTCCGCGATGCTCAGCCCGCCGAGAAATCCGTCGAGTTCGAGGAGCTCCCGGCACCGTCGCTGGGGAAGGCCCTCGTGCCGGTTCGTGTAGGCGTCGATGCGCGACGCGATCCACCTGGTGCCGCGGGTGGACAGCCCTCCCCGTCGCGGGAGCCTCCGTTCCCGGGCGATGCGCCCCGCCACGATGAGCGCGCGCTCGTACGCCGTGAACCTCATGTGCCCCCCGCGTGCCCCACCCTCTGAGAGCAGCCATGCTGCCGCGACCGCGTGACCGATACCGGCGAACCGGAATATTCATACTGGCGGAACGTCGGGATCCGGCAGTCCGCAGGCGACTATCAGCCCTGTCCGTCCGGATGGCGGGGAGGAAGCCGCAGAGGCCCCTGTGGCGCGGGCGGCTCGCGCTAGTGTGCGCATGTGAGCTCTCATGTCGTCATTGGGTTTGGACCTGCAGGCGCTGCCACCGCTCGGCTTCTGGCCGAACAGGGCCATTCCGTAAGGGTGGTCACCACGTCGGGCAGAAGCCCGGAACCCGGAATCCAGCACTTCGCGTTCGACGCGACCGACAGCGCGCGGCTGACCGAGACCGCGCGGGGCGCCGCCGCGATCCATCTCTGCGCCGCGCCTCCCTACCATCACTGGGCCCGTGCCTGGCCGCCCCTGGCCTCGTCGGCCCTGGCCGCGGCCGAGGCGACCGGGGCCGTCCTGGTGATGCTCGGCAACCTCTACGGCTACGGCCCGGTGGACGGTCCCCTGACCGAGGACCTCCCGCTCGCCGCCACCGGCACCAAGGGGCGGGTGCGCGCCGCCGTGTGGGAGCAGGCGCGGAAGCTGCACGAGCAGGGCCGGGTCAGGGCCGTCGAGGTACGGGCCTCGGACTTCTTCGGACCCGGCGTGACCGACGGCGGCCACCTGGCCGGACGGGTCCTACCGCCGCTGCTGCGGGGCAAGGCGGTCTCCACCCTCGGGGACCCGGACGCCCCGCACAGCTGGACCTATCTCCCCGACGTGGCCAGGGCCCTGGCCGAGGTCGCGGGCGAGGAGCGGGCCTGGGGCCGGCCGTGGCACGTTCCGACGGAGCCCGCGCTGTCGGTCCGGGAGATGGTCGGCCGCCTCGCCGCCCAGGCGGGCACCGGACCGGTCCAGGTGCGCCGGATCCCGCCGGCCGCGCTGGGCGTGGCCTCGCTCTTCTCCCCGCTGATCCGCGAACTGAAGGAGATCCGCTACCAGTTCGACCGCCCGTTCACCGTCGACGCGCGCGCCTACGAGGCGGCCTTCGCGGTCCGGGCGACCCCCGTCGACCAGCAGGTCAAGGAGACCGTGGACTGGTGGCGCGAGCGCGTGGCGGTCACCGGGTGACAGCTGCGAGAAGGGTGGATCCCGCAGTGGACCCCAGGGGCGTGCGGCGCGACGACATCGCTGTGGTGGGGATGGCGTGCAGGTTTCCCGGAGCGCGCGATGTGAACCAGTACTGGCGGCTCCTGACGGCGCCCCGGACCCAGTTCTCCACCGTCCCGGACGCGCGCTGGCGCACTGCCGCCTTCCTCGGCGACAGCCTCCGTGACACCTCGTCGGCCTATACGGACACCATGGCGCTGCTGCCGGACGTGGGCCACTTCGACGCGGCGCACTACGGCATCCCGCCGCGGCGGGCCAGGGCGATGGACCCCCAGCACCGGCTGCTGATCGACCTCGCCCGCGAGGCGATCCAGGACGCGGGGTGGGAGGCCGACGGCTTCGACCGCGAGGAGACCTCGGTCATCACCGCGCTCACCGAGAGCGGCTACCGAGAGCTCAGCACGATGCAGATCCGGATGCGGCAGCTGACCGGCGGCGAGTTCGGGGCGCGGGCGGCCGACCCGCGGTGGCCGGAGACCGTCCGCGCGGTCGACGGACTGCACGGCACGTCCGTGGCCGGGCTGCTGCTCAACATGGGCCCCAACACGATCAGTTCGGTCTTCGACCTGCACGGCGAGAGCTACGCGCTGGACTCGGCCTGCTCGGGCGGACTCATGGCCGTGGCCAATGCCGTGCACGCCCTGCGCGCGGGCCGCTCCCGCATCGCACTCGCGGGCGGCGCCCAGCTGATCCTCGCCCCCGACCTGCTGGTGGGGCTGTGCCGGATCGGCGCCCTCTCCCGCAGCGGCCGGTGCCTGCCCTTCGGAGCGCGGGCCGACGGGTTCGTCCTGGGGGAGGGGGCCGGGGTCCTGGTGCTGCGGCCCCTGGCCGACGCCCTGGCGGCCGCCGACCGGGTGTACGCGGTGATCCGGGGGGTGGGGACGGCCAACGACGGGACCGTGCAGGGCGGTATGTACCCCCGCGCCGCCGGTCAGCTCCGGGCCCTGCGCCGCGCGTACCAGGACGCGGACCTGCCCCCGGACGCGGTCGGCTTCCTGGAGGCGCACGGCACCGGGACGACGGTCGGCGACCCCGTCGAGCTCGACGTCCTGCGCGAACTGCGCGGGGAGCGGGCCGCACCCGCCCACCTCGGGGCGGTGAAGGCGGTGATCGGCCACTCGCTCAACTCCGCGGGGATGGCCGGGCTCATCAAGTCCGTCCTGGCCGTGCAGCGGGGCGTGATACCGCCGCAGCCGGAGTTCGACCTGGCCGACCGCGCCGCACTGGAGGCCGCGCGGCTGACCGTGGCCACGGAGCCGGTCCCCTGGCCGGACGATGGCCGGCCGCGCCGGGCGGGGGTCAGTGCCTTCGGCTTCGGCGGTACGGGCGTGCACGTGGTGGTCGAGGAGTGCGCCGCGCCGGAGCGCCCGGCGCCGGCCGGGGGACCGCACCGCCTGGTCCTCAGCGCTCGCGACCGGGCCGGGCTGGCCCGTTACGCCCGGGAACTGGCGCACACGCTCACCGAGGACCGGCCGCCGCTGGCAGCGGTGGCGGACACCCTGGCCCGCCGGGCGCCCCTCACGGAACGCCTCGACGTCGTGGCGCAGGACGCCGCCGACGCCGTCGCCCGGCTGACCGCGGCGGCCGAGGCCGTCGAGGCGGGCCGTACCGGAGAACCCGGCGCGGGAGGGGAGGCCGGACCGGGCCCCCGCCCGGTGGCCGAGCGCGTGCCGCCGTGCACCCTCCCGCCGAGTCCGCTCGCCCCGCGCCGTCACTGGGTGGTGGACGAGTCGGCACGCGAGCTGCCGGGCCGGGCCGGACCGGTGGACCCGCCCGGGGCGGCGCCCGCGGTCCCGCCCGTGGTCCCGGACGCAGTCGCGCCGGCGGTCCCGCCCGTGGTCCCGGACGCAGTCGCGGCGGCGGTCCCGACCCTGGCCTCGTCGCGGCCCGACGGGGCGTCCGCCGCGGCCGTCGTGCTCCAAGAGGTGTCGCGGACCGGAGTCTTCCCGCTCTCCGACCTGAGCGAGCGGATGGCCCTGGTGACCGATCTCGGCTTCGACTCCCTGATGCTGCAGGAGCTGGAAGTCGGCATCGGCAAGCGCATACCCGGCTTCCGCACCGAAGAGCTGTTCTCGCCCGACCTCACCGTCGGCCGGCTGATCGCGCTGGCCGATCCGGACCGCGCCGGGCCGGCGGCCCCCGCGCAGCCGCCGCCCCGGGAGGAGCTCCCGGAGTGGGGTGCCGGGACGGCGAGCGTCGACGACTTCCCGGAGGTGGGCCGGTTCGAGGAACGCCTGAGCGCGATCGCGGACAGCGGGGCGCAGTACCCGTACTTCCGGGTCCACGAGGGCAACATCCGCGACACCACGGTGATCGGGGGGCGTGCGTACCTGTCCTTCGGCAGCTACAACTACCTGGGGATCTCCGGACATCCGGCGGTCAACGAGGCCGCGCACCGGGCGGTCGACCGGTACGGGACCTCGGTCTCCGCGAGCCGTGTGCTGTCGGGCGAACGGGAGCCGATGGTCCGGCTGGAACGGGCGCTGGCCGAGTTCCTCGGCGTCGGGGACTGCCTGACGCTGGTGAGCGGCCACGCCACCAACGTCACCGCGATAGGGCACCTCGTCGGCGCGCAGGACCTCGTGGTGCACGATGCGCTCGCCCACGACAGCATCCTGCAGGGCTGCGCCCTGTCCGGGGCGGCGCGGCGCCCGTTCGCCCACAACGACGTCGGGCAGCTGGAACACATGCTGCGGCTCAACCGGTCCCGGTTCCGGCGGGTGCTGATCGCCGTCGAGGGCGCCTACAGCATGGACGGCGACCTCGTCGACCTGCCCGCCGTGATCGAGCTGAAGAAGCGTTACGGCGCGCTGCTGATGGTGGACGAGGCGCACAGCATCGGCACGGTCGGCGAACACGGGCGGGGCGTGGGGGAGTTCTTCGGCGTCGACCGGGCCGACGTGGACCTGTGGATGGGCACCCTCTCCAAGGCCTTTGCCAGCTGCGGCGGTTACCTCGGGGGCTCGGCGCGGATGGTGCGCTGGCTGCGCCACACGCTGCCGGGCTTCGTCTACAGCGTCGGCCTGACCCCGGCGAACGCGGCCGCGGCCCTGGCCGCGACGGAGCTGATCGCCGCGGAGCCGTACCGGGTCCGCGCGCTGCGGCGCAACGCCCGGCTCTTCCTCGGCCTGGCCGCCTCGGCCGGTCTGGCCACCGGCTCCAGCGCCGACACCCCGATCGTGCCGTGCGTCCTCGGCGACTCGGCGCGGACCCTGCGCGTCGCGGGCGGGCTGTTCGACCGCGGGATCATCGCGGATCCGATCGTGCACCCCGCCGTGGAGGACGGCCTGTCGAGGCTGCGGTTCTTCCTCACCAGCGAACACCGCGAGGACGACATCAGACGTGCCGTCTCGGTCCTGGCCGAGGAGGTGGCCGCCA
The DNA here is from genome assembly GCF_044747975.1 of Streptomyces sp. NPDC090045. Lineage (NCBI taxonomy): Bacteria > Bacillati > Actinomycetota > Actinomycetes > Kitasatosporales > Streptomycetaceae > Streptomyces > Streptomyces sp. NPDC090045. Next base: position 95,254 of record NZ_JBIVFA010000013.1, on the reverse strand, counting down.
CGGGGCACTGAGCGACTCCCCTCAGATCAGGGTGCGTTCGATCCGGCTGAGCATGGCGCTCTTTCCGGGATCACCGCCCTCTTCCGCGTCCGCCGCCGGCGGCGCGCCGTGCCGATGCTCGGCGCCGCCCATCCGCTGGGAGAGCAGGTAGGCGATGATCTCCGCCTCCTGCTCCTGGACGTCGTCGTAGGTGGCGCGCAGGAGCATGTCCCGTACGAGTTGGGGGTCGAGGTTGGGGAAGAGGAGTCGGGCGGCCGCCTCGTCCAGCCCGCCTGCCCCTCGATGGCAGCAGATGATGTGGCCCAGCTCGTGCAAGATGATGTGCTCCTGATGCGCGCTGGTCGTGTTGGCGTCGTAGAAGATGAGGTCCTCGTCGCGTGCGGCGACCCACATGCCGCACGGGTGCGTGGAGGGCATCTGCATCGGGACGAGCGTGATCGGACGGTCGCGCGCCTCACCGAGGTGGCGGCACAGCTCGGCCACGTCGGTCACCTCGGGGAGGCCGAGTTCGGCGAGGCGCCGGGCGCCGGCCTTCCGGAGCTTCTTGAGCTGGCTGCGGCGGTCCTGGTCGGCCGACCGCTCCCTCCGGGCGCCCCTCATTCGGGTGGGGAGGAGTCGGTGACGGGCGGCAGGCCCTGCATCTGCCGGTACTGGTCCATGATGGCCGTGATGGCCTGGAGGTTCTCCTTCTTCATCCCGGCCGCGCGCATCGCCACCGCGCGGACCCCGGACTGGCGGAGCGCCTCGATGGCGGCGATCTGGCTCAGCACCGACTCGGCGACCTTGTCGTCGAAGAAGTAGGCGACCGAGACGCCGAAGAACCGGGCCAGGGCGGCGAGGAGGTCGGGCGAGGGGTTGGAGCGCTTCCCCGTCCGCAACTGGGAGAGGTACACGCCGCCGACCTTGAGTTCGGGGCTGGCGCGCTTGAGTTCCTCCGCCACCTCGGCATTGGTCCAGTGTCTGCCCTTGGGGCGAACCGTCTTGAACAGGTCGTCGAGGCGCACTGCGAGCAGGGGCCGGTCATCGGACCCGCTTTCCGTCCCGGTCATGGTGAATCTTCCTCCCGTCACCTCCTCGGCATAGCCCTTGGCTATCTGTCAGTCTCACAGATTAGCAGTCAGTTGACAATTGGCCTGGAATCCGCCACCGTTGGGGTCTCGCCGATAGCTGTCAGCTAAGTCGACTCACGGGGGCTTCACGGAGTCGGCTGCCGGCGACATCGGACTGGCCCGGCCCTCGGGGGATGGGCCGGGCCAGTCCGGGCGGGAGCCACCCGTCCGGCCCGACGTGACATCGGGGGAGACGGGGTTGCTGCCCGCCCGGTTTGACGGGGGATGCAAACCGGGCGGGAGCTCTCAACTCGCGGTTCCGAGCTTACTGTAGGCGGCTGCGACTTGGGTGAGCCATGCCACTTCCGCACTGAAGTTGTCCGTGTCGCGGTCGTCGAAGTCGCCCGCGTCCTTGCTGTCGTGGGGGACGGTCCCGGTGCGCTTGGCGAGCAGGGCCTGCTTGATCTGCGCCGCCTCCGTGAAGGCCTGCCGCAGCTCCTCGTCCGCCTCCCCGCCCGGCCCGCCGGCCCCGCCCCGGCCGCCGGCCGTCCGGTCGATGTACGGGCGCAAGTCCCGCCATCCGTCCCGTATTTCGACGACCCGCCGGTGGAGGCGGTAGTCGAGGTCCGACACCGAGGCGCCGGGCGGCTCCAGGGCGATGTCCGGGGAGGCCTCGTACAGGTCCCGCCAGAGCGGGTACAGCGCCCGGTAGGTCCGGTAGGTCCGGGACCACTCCAGGAGCCGGGTGGCCGAGGGGCCCCAGGAGGAGTTCGTGAGGCTGAGCGACAGCAGCACGATGCCCGCCGCGCTGAAGACCGAAGCGGCCACCTTCCAGGCGCCGATGTCGACACCGGCCGCCGCCGTGAGGATGTTGACCGTCCGCGCCGTGCAGTAGAGGAAGAGGACCACCGAGGCCACCGAGAGCAGCCGCAGGGCCTGCCGCAGCGTGGCGTTGTCGGTCATCCGGGCGTAGGGGCCGCACTGCCGGTAGATGGTGACGCACGGGACCGCCTGGGAGACGATGAAGACCAGGAGGTACGTGAGCATCAGCGGCTCGCTGGTGCCGTCGAAGTCCGAGGTGGGCCTGCCGGGGCCGTCGGCGAGGAAGAACAGGGCCGTCAGCAGCACGTCGAGGGCGATGCCGGAGACCATCCAGTAGCGCGTCCTGCGCACCGTGGCCTCGTCCGCGGCCGCCCAGCGGAGCAGGATGATCTGGGCGCTGACGCAGAAGGCGACCGCCGCCAGGTGCATGATGAGGATGGCGAGGTTGCCGACGCCCAGGAGGCTCTTGCCGCCCATGGCGAAGGCGCCCATGGTGAAGGTGAGGCACTGGAGCAGCAGAGTGGCGATCAGCGTGCGGTAGGCGCTGTCCCTCCAACTGCGACGTGCCTGGCACAGCCGGTAGACGAGCGCCGCGTACGACGACAGCGCTGCTATGACGAAGCAGAGGGTTCTGGTGGTGTTCACGTCCCGGTTTTCTGCGCGTGCCGCGCATGCGGCGGACGGTTCAGTCGGTGGGCTCGCCCGAGGGGACCACGAGCCCGATGCTCTCGGCCGCCACGGCGATGGAGTAGTCGAAGAACGCGGACTCGTCCCGGACGCTGTCGTGGGTGCGGCTGAAGACCTGGAACACCAGGAGCCCGATCAGATTGCTCCACAGGACGATGCCGCGCTCGATGATGTCCGAGAACGGAGCCTCGGGGACGCCGCCGAAGGCCTCCACGGCGGCCGGCAGGAGGAGCGGCGGGCCGGGCACCGCCCGCCGGGGCGGGGTGAGTTCACCGCCCACCAGCGCCGACCGCACGATGCCGGCGAGTACTCCGGGGGTGCGCGAGGCGGGCGGGACCGTGTCCTGCGGGGCGTGGTAACCAGGCACGGGGGAGCCGTAGATCAGCGTGAACTCACCGGGGTTGGCGAAGGACCACTGCCGCAGGGCGCGCGTCACCGCGAGGAGCCGTGCACCCGCCGGGGCACCGGCCTTGACGGCGGCCTCGTCGGCCTGCTCCATCGCCGCGCCCGACGCGTCGTAGGCGTCGATGACCAGGGCGGTCAACAGGTCGTCCCGGTGCGGGAAAACGGCCTCGACATCGGTGAGGGCGAGACCGCACGCGCGTGCCACGCCGTCCAGGGACAGCCCTGCGGCACCCCGCTCCACCAACTGCCGGCGCGCGGTGTCCTTGACCACCGTCTTCGGCGTCACGCCGTCGCCGGCCGAACTTGCTGCGGAATTCATGGCCGCACCGTACCCGCCACCGGCAACACCCGTCAGTGCCGTCTCCGGGGCACCCCGGCCCAGCGACCGGATCCGGCCACGCGGCGGGCCTCCGAGGGCTTCGACAGGGTGTGACATGCAGGTCGAAACCGGCCGTGCCACGCTGTTCACACGGCCTCGGGGACCAGGCAGCCGCGACGAACGGAGCGCGCTGTGAGCAGTCCGATCCACTCCGTCCGCCCCGCATCGCTACGGCGGGGCCTGGCCGCCGCCTGCGCCGCGCTGCTCTTCGTGACCCTGGCCCCCGCCACGGCGGCCGCCGCCGAACCCTCTCCGTCGCCGTCGGGTGACGCGGAGCAGCTTCCGCTCGACCCGCGCATCACGGAGATCATGGGGAAGCCGCAGTACAGCCATGCCCAGTGGGGCCTGCTGCAGACCGAACCGGACGACGGGCGCGTGGTGCACAGCATGTTCCCCGGGCAGTTCTTCATCCCCGGGTCCACCGCCAAACTGATCAGCGTCTCGGGCCCCTGGCAGACCCTCGGCGCGGACCACCGCTTCGTGACCCCCCTCTACGCGGTCGGCGAGCGCACCGGCGCCACGCTCACCGGCGACCTCGACCTCGTCGCCCAGGGCGACCTCACCATGGGCGGCAGGACGCGGCCCGACGGCACCGTCGCCTACACCGACCTCGACCACACATACGCCAACGACTTCCCCGGTGCGACCCTCACCCCCGAGAACCCCCTCGCCGGCATCGACCAGCTCGCCCGGCAGGTCCGGGAATCCGGCATCACCCGCCTCGACGGCGACGTGATCGTCGACAGCCGGCTCTTCCTCCCCGACCCCGTCCTCGACCCCACCCCGACCCCGCTGATCATCAACGACAACCTGATCGACCTGATGACCACCCCCGGGGACGGGGCCGGCGCGGACGCCCGGCTGGACTGGCGGCCGAAGGTCGCCCCGTACCAGGTCAGCTCCACCGTGAAGACCGTGGCCGCCGGGAAGCCGACCGCCGTCACGGTGACGGCCACCGACGGCGGCACCCGGATCCGGCTCTCCGGCACCATCGCGGCGGACTCCGAGCCGCTGCTGCGCACCTCACCGATCACCGATCCGGCCGCCTTCGGCCGCAGCGCACTGATCGAGGCGCTCGAACGGGCCGGCGTGCGGGTCACCGCCGACCCGGCCGGACCCAACCCCGTCGCCCGGCTGCCGCGCGACTACGCGGGGCGGCCGCGGGTGGCCGCGTACACCTCCCCGCCCTACGCCCAGTACGCCAAGCTGATCCTCAAGGTCAGCCACAACCTCGGCGCCAACCTCGGCATCTGCCTGATGGCCGTCACGACCGGCAGCCACCAGTGCGAGGACGGCTTCCCGGTGCTCGCCGACTTCCTGGACCGGGCGGGCGTCGACCGCAAGCAGGCCCAGCTCATGGACGGCCGCGGAGGCAACCCCGCCGACCGCGTGACCCCGCAGGCGCTGGTGCAGATGCTGGCCTACTGGCAGCGGACCCCCGACGCGCGGCTCTTCCGGGAGGCCCTGCCGATCCTGGGCGTCGACGGGCTGCTGGCCGACAACTGCCGCAGCTGCCCCGCGCGCGGGAAGGTGTTCGCCAAGACCGGCGCGGCCGTCGGAGGCGACGCGCTCAACGACCGGCTGGCCGTCGGCGCCATCACGATCGCCGGCTACCTGGACAAGGGCGGCGGCCGCTACGACACCTTCTACGCGGGCGTCAACGGCGCCTCCACCCCGACCGCCGACCCGGCCGGGGTCCTGACCATCGCCAACGACCTCGCCATGATCGCCGCCTACCTCCAGGAGTCACCCGCGCCCCCGCCCTCACCGTGATGGCGCGTCGGCCTCCCGCGGTACTCGGCGCACAGGTCGCCCCTCGCCACCCGGCCGCATGCGGCGGAACCGACCTCACACGGTGATCACGATCTTCCCCACGAGCTCCCGGGACTCGATCGCCGCGTGCGCCGCCGCCGCGCGCTCCAGGGGGAAGGTCGCGCCGATCACCGGGCGCAGGGTGCCCTCGGCCGCCGCCCGCAGGGCCCGCGCCGCGAGCGCGGCCCGCTCCGGGGTCGTCAGCTGGACGTCCGCGATGCCCAGCAGGCGGACGCCGCGGGACTCCGCGTCCGCCGGGGCCACCGGGGCGAAGCCGCCCGTCGGAGCGCCGTGGGCCGAGAACCGGCCGCCCGCCCGGACCAGCGGGAACGCGGCCAGCCCGACCTCGCCGCCCACCCCGTCCAGCACGACGTCCGCGCCCGCGCCGCCGAGCGCCTCGCGGGCCCGGTCCACCCAGTCGGGGCGGGCCGCGTCGACGACGGCGTCCGCGCCCAACTCCCGTACCAGAGCGGTCTTCTGCTCCCCGCGGGCCACTCCGACGACCCGGGCGCCCGCTGCCTTCGCCAGCTGGACCAGCACGGTGCCCATGCCGCCCGAAGCCCCCAGGATCAGCACCTGCTCGCCGGACCGCAGCGCCGTGCTCTCCAGCAGCCTGGCGGCCGTCACCCCGTCGTGCACCAGGGCCGCCGCGTCGGTGAGGGACACCCCGTCCGGTACGACGGCCAGGCCCTCGGCCGGGGCCAGGGCCAGCTCGGCGTACCCGCCGCCGTCGATGCCCGCGACGACCCGGCGGCCCTTCCACGCCGGGTCCACGCCCTCGCCGGTGGCGCGGACGGTACCGGCTATGCCGCCGCCCGGCAGGTAGGGCGGGGTGACCTGGAAGTACTCGCGGCCCCATCCGCGGCGCACCTGGGTCTCCACGAAGATCGTGTCCACGGCCGCGACGGCGATCAGTACCTGCCCCGGGCCGGCCACCGGCTCGGGAACCTCGGTGGGGACCAGTACCTCCGGACCGCCGAACCCGATCGCCTGTGTCGCACGCATGGCACTCACCCCTCCACCAGGGCCCCGGTCTCTCCGGTGCCCGTGCCGTGAGCCTCCGACATCAAGCGCGGTTGAGGTCAAGCGGTGGCCGTCCGGCCCGTCGGGGCGGGGCCGCGCGGACTTTTACCCGGCATTTAGGCGGGCGTCAAGTCCCGAGATTCCGGAACATGACCCAGGTGTGGCGTCCGGGGCTTACTTGAGGAGCGGAAAGGAAACGAAGCGAAAGGCACAGACGGAACACCTCGCAAAGAGATTCCTCCTCTCGCCAGTATCACCGCACCGTCCCGGAAATCCGGGCAATCAATATCCCTCTTCAATCGGTAGGAGAAAGTCATGAACCGCAAGATGCACACCAACAGCACGGTCCGCCCCAGCCGCAAGGGCTTCCGCCTGGCGACGCTGATCGCCTCGGCCGGTCTGGTGACCGGAGGGATCCTCCTGCCGGCCTCCGCCGCGACGGCGGCTCCGATGCCGGACACCGTGCACTCCATCCTCCTCCCGACCGACGGAGGCGCCGGAGGAAAGGGCGGCAAGGGCGGGAGCGGCGGCCTCGTCGGAGGCGGTGGCGGCTCCGGCGGTGCCGGTGGCGGCAGCGTCAACGGTACCGGTGGCAAGGGTGGCGGCGGCGGCGCCGGTGGGGACGGGCTCCTCGTCGGCGGTGGCGGCGGCGGCGGTGGCGGTGGCGGCGAGGGCCGCATCGGTGGCGCCGGCGGCGACGGCGGCAAGGGCGGCTTCGGCATCCTCGAAGGCGGCGGCGGTGGCGCCGGCGGTGGCGGCGGTGACGGCTGGCTCGTCGGCGGCAAGGGCGGCAACGGAGGCAAGGGCGGCTTCAGCTTCCTCCAGGGTGGTGCGGGCGGTGACGCCGGAGACGGCGGCTTCGGCGGCCTGATCGGTGGCCTCGGCGGCGACGCCGGTGCCGGCGGTGGCTCCATCTTCTAAGAGGCACACCCGATCCGACGGGGTGGAGGCCTTCCGGGCCTCCACCCCCACCACCCCCCCCAACTCCCATCCCCAACCACTTGTTCGACCCGAAACGGAGAACCCCATGTTCACGTGCACCTGGCAGCGTCCGCTCATCCTGGCGGCGGCCTCCCTGGCCCTCGTCACCGGCACGGCCTGCGCCGCGCAAGCGTCGGAGTTCAAGGCCCCGGCGGGCACCAGCTCCTCGGTCGTGGCCGAGCAGCCCACGCACTGTTCCCTGGGTGGCCGCGGCGGCGAGGGTGGCAAGGGCGGGGCGGGCGGCAGTGGCGGCCGGCCCGGCGAGCCGGGCGAGCCCGGCAAGCCCGGCGGAGTCGGTTGCTTCCGGTTCGACGACCTGCCCGACAAGTCGAAGTCCGACCTGTCGATGGTCGACAAGGTCCACATCGTGATGATCCTGCTGGTCGACGACTCGGACGACATGAAGGAAAAGATCGCCAAGAAGTACGACATGTCGGAGGAGCAGCTCGACGACCTGAAGGAGGCCTACATCGAGGGCAACTGGTTCGCCCTGATGTCAGACGGCTTCTCCTCCTCCACCTGAGGCACTTGAGGAACGAGGGAGGGCAGGCGGGGACGGAAATCGGCTCAAGGACGAATCCCCCTCGGGGCGCTCCGGCCCGATGCGGCCGGGGCGCCCCGAGCGTTTGCGCCGGAGGGATCGTCCACGGCGCGGAATTCGACAAACCGAACCGCGTAGCGGAAATCAATTTCTAGGCAAGGGAGAATCTCATGCGCGTGCGATCTTGGAAGTTCCGTCTCGGTCTTCTCGTCTCTTCGACCCTCATCGGTGCCGGTGCGATGGCACCGGTCGCCACGGCGGCGCCGGCACTGCCGAGCCAGACGGTCGAGGTGGCTGCCGGACAGCACAAGGTCCCCACCCCCGGCGGTGGTGACACCCAGACCGGCGGGAACCGCTTCGGCCGCAACGGGGCGATCGGCAAGTTCGGTGACCAGCTCACCGGCAAGGTCACGATCGACAAGGGCAGCGTCCGCGTCGGTGACAAGGTCTGCGCGGGCGAGTGCAACGGCTCCGTCAACGGCACCGAGGGCGGCAGCGGCGGCATCTGCGCCGGGGTCTGCAACGGCAGCGCCAACGGCGGCACCGGCACGACGGGCCGGCCGGGCGGCGGCACCGGCGGGACCGGCGGCAACGGCGGGGTCTGCGCCGGGGTGTGCCACGGCAGCGTCAACGGCGGCGACGGAGGCACCGGCGGGACGGCGTCCCCCGGCGGCGACGGCGGTGAAGGCGGCCTCGGCGGCGACGGCGGCATCTGCGTCGGCCTCGGCTGCGGGACCAGCGGATTCGGCGGCCGCGGCGGCACCGGCGGCATGGGCTGACCCCCTCCCCACCCCCACCCCACCCCCACACCACGGGTCCCCGGCACACCACGTGCCGGGGACCCGTTCCGTCTCGAAGGGGCACTCGTATGGATCACTGGATAGACTTCAGACATGGAAGAGCGGCCCGGCGCGTGACCTTCGCGCCCGAGCCGACACCGTCGCGTCGAGCGCGACCCGTTCAGCCATGTCGTCCCTCGGGCGACGCTCCATCGAGGACGGGGTCGGCATGATCGGCACCTTCGCCCACGGGCACCGCGTCGGCGCCGCGCCGTCATCCGGCCGGCCGGGTGAGGCGGGCGTCTGATGGCCTCGGCACCCGACCTGAGCGTGTACACGGGCCGGCCCTCCGGCCTCATCGGCAAGCAGATCGCGGGCTACCGGGTGGAGCGCCTGATCGGCCGCGGCGGCATGGCCGTCGTCTACTCGGCGAAGGACCTGCGCCTGGACCGTACGGTCGCGCTCAAGCTGATCGCCCCCGAGCGCGCCCGCGACGACACCTTCCGGCGCCGGTTCACGCACGAATCGCGGGTGGCCGCGAAGATCGACCACCCGCACATCGTGCCGATCTTCGAAGCCGGTGAGACCGACGGCGTCCTCTACATCGCCATGCGGTACGTCTCCGGGCTCGACCTGCGTGCCCTGCTGGACCGGGACGGCCCGCTGCCCGTCGCGACGGCCCTGCGCATCGCCTCCCAGGTGGCGTCCGCCCTCGACGCGGCCCACGAGCACGATCTGGTGCACCGGGACGTCAAGCCCGGCAACATCCTGGTCGCCGCGGGCACCGACAGCGACCACCCCGAGCACATCTACCTCACGGACTTCGGACTGACGAAGAAGTCGCTGTCGCTCAGCGGGTTCACCACGGCGGGGGAGTTCGTGGGCACGCTCGACTACATGGCGCCGGAACAGATCACCGGCCGGCCGGTCGACGGCAGGTGCGACCTCTACAGCCTCGCCTGCGTCGTCTACGAAACCCTCGCCGGCGGACCCCCCTTCGTGCGCGAAGAGGACGTGGCGCTGCTGTGGGCGCACCAGTACGACCAGCCGGCTCCCCTGTCGGAGAGGCGGCCGGGGATCGCGCCCGCCGCCGACGAGGTGCTGGCCAAGGCCCTGGCGAAGGTGCCGGAGGACCGCTACGACTCCTGCCTGGAGTTCGTCGGAGCCCTGCGCGCCGCCACCGGAAACGCCACCCGGCGCGAGGACGGTCCGACGCCCGGGGCGGAACCCCAGGAGCCGCCGCCGGAGCCCCCGATCTGGGCCAGGCCCGTCTTCCACGCCCTGACCGGCGGACCGTAGACCTCAGAACCCGGCGAGCGACTGCTCGGCCCAGATGGTCTTGCCGAGGGTGGAGTGCCGGGTGCCCCAGCGCTCGGCGAGCTGGGCGACCAGCAGCAGGCCCCGCCCTCCCTCGTCGAAGGTCCGGGCACGCCGCATGTGCGGGGCGGTGCTGCTCGCGTCGGAGACCTCGCAGAGCAGGGTGCTGTCGTCGTGGATCAGCCGCAGCTCGATGGGCGGCGCTCCGTAGCGGATCGCATTGGTCACCAGTTCGCTGACCACGAGCTCGGTCACGAAGGCGGCCTCGTCGAGCCCCCAGGCCGTCAGCTGCTCGGTGGTGTACCGGCGGGCCTGCGCGACGACGGACGGGTCGGAGGGCAGCTCCCAGACGACGACCTTGTCCGCGTGAAGGGCCCGGGTCCGGGCGACGAGCAGGGCGACGTCGTCGTCGGGACGGTGGGTCAGCAGGGCCGCCAGGACGCGGTCGCAGACGGTGTCCAGGCTGGAGGCGGGACGCACGAGGGCCGCGAACATGCTGTCCAGGGACTCGTCGATGTCGCGCTCGCGGGGTTGCAGCAGGCCATCGGTGTACAGGGCGAGGAGGCTGCCCTCGGGAATCTCGGTCTCCAGGGTCTCGAAGGGCAGGCCGCCCAGGCCCAGCGGCGGCCCGGCCGGGACGTCGAGGAGGTAGACGGAGCCCTCCGGGCTGACCACGGCGGGCGGGGGGTGGCCGGCCCGGGCGACGGTGCAGCGGCGGGTGACCGGGTCGTAGACCACGTACAGGCAGGTGGTGCCGATGCCGCCCGCGGCCTCCCCGGCGGCCCCCTGGTCACCCTCGTCGGCGGACAGGTGGATGATCAGGTCGTCGAGGTGGGTGAGCAGCTCGTCGGGCGGCAGGTCCACGTCGGCCAGCGTGCGGACCGCGGTGCGCAGCCGGCCCATGGTGGCGGAGGCACGGATGCCGTGGCCGACGACGTCGCCCACCACGAGGGCCACCCGTGCGCCGGACAGCGGGATCACGTCGAACCAGTCGCCGCCCACCCCGGCGTCCGTACCGGCGGGCAGGTAGCGGGAGGCGATCTCGAGCGCCGGGTGATCGGGCAGCGAGTGCGGGAGCAGGCTGCGCTGCAACGTCATGGTGGTGGTGTGCTCGCGGGTGTTGCGGCGCGCGTTGTGGATGCTGACGGCCGCCTTGGACGTGAGCTCCTCGGCCAGCCACAGGTCCTCCGGGTGGAAGGGCTCCTGACGCTGGTGACGGCTGAACACGGCCAGGCCGAGCGTGGTGCCTCCGGCGCGCAGCGGCACCATCATCAGCGAGTGGGTCCCGGAGTGACGGATCCAGGCGGCCCCGGGGTCCTGGGCCATCCATCGGGCGACGGCCGGGTCCGAGGCCGCGTACACGGAGCCGCGGCCCGCGGCCAGACACTCGACGGGAGGTGACAGCGCCGGATAGACGGCCGTCCCGCCGACCGGGACCTGGGACTCCAGGCCGCCTTCGAGGAGGGAGCGGACCGCGGTGTGGGACACGGTGACGGGCCCCGCCGCCGGCCGGGAGGAGTGCTCGTCGGCGCGCGGGGGAGGCTCCAGCAGGTCGACGACCGCGAAGTCGGCGATCCGGGGCACGGCGGCGTCGGCGAGCTCCTCCGCGGTGCGGGCGCTGTCCATGCTGGTGCCGATGCCGGCGGTGTCGACGTCCGAGAGGAGCAGCTGCGGACGCTCACCGTCGGTTCCGGTCTTCTCGTGCGCGGCCAGGCACACGGCGCGCACCCGGCCGTCCGCGTCCCGCAAGGGGGCCAGCGAGGCCGCCAGGCCGTGATCCGCCCGCGCATCCGCGGGGCGGACGAAGGCGTCGACGTGCTGGAGCTCCCCCGTCTCCACCACCAGGCGCATCCTGCGCTCGGTCTCGTCGCTCACGGGATCCGGCGCGATCTCCGGCAGCCGCAGCCCGCGCATCTCGGTCTCCGTGAGGGACAGCGCGCGCTCCATGCCGGCGTTCGCCCGCACCAGCCGCAGGTCCCCGTCGAAGACCGCCAGGAAACAGGGGGACTGGGCGAACGTCCATTCCTTCAGTGCGTCGCCCCAGGGCGTACGGGGCTCGCCCGGTACGGCGGACACCACGAACCACTTGGTGTTCCCGCCCGTGGACGTCCAGCGGTGCGCGAGCAGGCGCAGTTCCACCCGCCGGCCGTCCCGGTGCCGCAGCGCCACGGTGCCGCTCCACCGGTCCTGCCCGGACGGGATCCGTCCCGCGCTCTCGTCGACGTCCTCGTCGTCCCGGGCGCCGTCGGCGAGCAGGCGGGCGGCGGGCTGTCCCACGATCTCGGCGGGCGTGTAGCCGAGCAGCCGGCGGGCGTCCTCGCTCCACTCGGTCACGATGCCCTGCTCGCTGAGGGTGGCCGTGGCCGTGTAGGTCGATCCGCCGGAGGCGTTCGTCTCCTCCGGCCGCTCACCAGGAGAGGTGGGAAGTTGCTCCATCGCCGCTCATCTCGCCCTCGCTAGTTCCCTCGCCGCGGTGCACGGCAACCTGCACGGCCAGGGGCTCCACTGACAAGCATCATCCGGCGGGGCAAGGAGCACCAACGCAGTGCTGCCAAGGGGGTGCGCCCGGCCCGGCGGACCCGGGGGAGCGCCCGAGGACGAGGGCGAGGACCGCGTCCCCCGCCCGCCACACCGTCGCGCGGCGCCCTCCGGCGAGGACGGGCGGCCGGAGGCCGAGGATCTCGACGAGGCGCGGGGCGGCGCCGAAGACGCTGCTCCGGTCGGCCTTGACCGCGGCTTCCTTGAGCGCCCAGGCGCCGGCCAGGGCGTCGGGCCGGTCCGTGCCGATGAGGGAGCGTTCCCCGGGGGAGAAGACGCGGTCCGCGACCCGGCGTACCGCGGCGGCCGAGCCGGTCTCGCACAGGTCCACTCCGACCGCCTCCGGTGCGAGGGCCGCGGCGACGTGGTGGGCGGTGTGGCTGATGGAGACCTGCACGTTCGCGACGGGACCGCCGCCGACGAGGACGTACGGGCTGCCGTCGTCCCGGGGGAGGACCTCCACCTCCTGCGCCGGCACGGCGAGGGCCTCGCCGGCCAGGCGCTTGGCGAGCAGCCGGCCGGCCGTCCACTCGGCGCGCCGCCGGGCCGGCAGTGCCCGGACCACCTGCTGCTCGGCCGGTGACAGGAACGGGGCCTTCCGGAGGTCGGCGAACCGGGCCACGAGGAGGCGGGCTCCGCCCCATCGGTGGACGCGGCCCGGCGCGATCGGCGGGAAGAGAGGGTCCACGACGGTGGTGTGCATGGCCGCGGGGTCAGGCCGCGCGGGCCGGGGCCGGGGCCGCAGCGGTTGCCGTGGCCGGGTGCCGCAGACCGTGCTTCAGCGCGGTCACCGCGTGACGGATCTGTTCGGGCGTGTGCTCGCAGGTGATGAAGAAGCGCAGCCGGGCCAGTTCCTCCGGCACGGCCGGATAGAGGATGGGATTGACGCTGACGCCCTGCTGGAAGAGCTCCTCCGCCAGGCGCAGGGCCTTCAGCGAGTCCCCGACGATGCACGGCACGATCGGCGTGTCGTGGCTGTCCCCGATGTCGATGCCCGCATCGCGGGCGAGGCGGACGAACAGGGCGGCGTTCTCCGCCAGCCGTGCCACTCGCTGCGGCTCGGCCCGCAGCAGGCGCAGGGCGGTCAGGGACGCGGCGGTGTCGGCCGGGGTCATGCCGGCGCTGAAGACGAAGCCCGGAACGGTGTAGCGCAGGTAGTCGACGACCGAGCGCTTCCCGGCGACGTAGCCGCCACAGCTCGCCAGGGCCTTGGACAGCGTGCCCGACCACAGTTCGACCTCCGAGCGGTCGATGCCGAAGTACTCGCCGATGCCGCGTCCCGTCGCGCCGATCGTCCCGATGCTGTGCGCCTCGTCGATCATCAACAGCGCACCGTGCCGGCGCTTGACCTCGACGAGGGCGGGCAGGTCGGCGATGTCGCCGTCCATGCTGTAGACGCCCTCGACGACGACGAGGACCCGCCGGTACTGGTCGCGGACCTGCGTGAGGATCGCGTCCAGGGCGGCCGCGTCGTTGTGCGGGAAGGGCCGCCGGGTCGCGCCGGAGAGCTTGCACCCCTGCAGGATGCTGTCGTGGGCGAGGGAGTCGTGGACGACGAGGTCCCCGGGTCCGACGAGGTGACCGATCACGGTGACGTTGGTGGCGTGGCCGTTGGCCAGGGTGACCGCGGCCTCGCACGAGAGCCGGCCGGCGAGTTCCGCCTCGAGTTCCAGGTGGAGGGGACGGCTGCCGGACAGCAGCCGGCTGGCCGACACCGACGTGCCGCAGCGCTCGATCGCGTCCCGGGCCGCCTCGGTCACCCGGGGGTGCGTGGCCAGGCCCAGGTAGTTGTAGCTGGAGAAGGAGAGGAGTTCCCGGCCGTCGACGACGGTCGTGTCCGTCATACCGCGTTCGTGGACGAGGAAGTACGGATTGGGGACCCCCAGCCCGGTGAGTGCGGCGATGCGCTCGCCGTGGGCGGTGACCTCGGGGAAGCACTCGATCCGCGTGTGTTCCTCGGGCAGCGGGGTGGCGGGCTGGTCGGCCGGCGGCGGCGACGTCGGCGGTGACGCCGGCGGGTCCTCCTCGCCGTGATCGGCCCGCTGTACGGGGAAGGCCGCGGGTACGGGGGCGGGTGCGGCCTCGGGCGTTGCCTGCGGCGCGGTGTCCGCGCCGCAGGCCTTCGCGATCTCGGCTGCGATCCTCCCGGCGGTCGGCCGGTCGGCAGCGCTCTCGTCGAACGTCCACTGCGGCCACTGCCGCGTGAGGGCGGTGAACAGGTCGGTCAGCATCAGCGAGTCGAAACCGAGCTCGTCGATCAGCAGCTGGTCGACGCGCAGGTGGCTCACCGGGAACGCGCTGATGCGGGACACGTGCGCGAGCACCTCCGCGGTGATCTCCTCGGCCTCCCCGGCCGGCGCCTGAGCAGCGGGCGGGACGGTGGGCACGGCGGGCAGGGGCGCGGGTTCGGGCGCAGGCGCGGGTTCGGCGGGCTCGGTGATCTCCGCGGCCGGGTTCCGTGCCGGAAGGGCCTCGGTGAGCCGGGCGATCAGCGCCACCTGCTGCCGCACCAGCTGGAGCAGTTCATCCATCGGGCCGTCCGCCCGGTCGTGCGCAGCGGCGTCCATCGGTGTGTCCGTCGGGGCGTTCATCGAGGTCTCCTCGGGCGATACGGGCTCGGGCAATACGGGCTCGGGCGATACGTGCTCGGGAGGGAGGGCGGTGGCGCCGGCGTCCTTCTTCTTGGCGGGTCGCCCGCCCGGTACCCAGTAGGACTGCGTGTCGAGCTTGGCCACCGGCAGGTCCAGCAGGCGGCGGTCCTCACTGGGCACCAGGGCCCGCGGGTCGACCGGGACGCCCAGGACCGCGAGCCGGGCGAGGGCCCGGACGAAGCCGTGCCCGCCGTCCGGCGCCTCCTCGCCGGCGGGCACGACGTGCACGTCGCCGTGGCCGGTGAGGTTGCGGCGGACCGAGGCGAGGAGCGAACTGCCGCCCGTCACCTGGAGGAAGACGCGGGCTCCCTGGTCGTAGGCGGTCCGGACGGCGTCGCCGAAGTGGACCGGGGCGGACGCGTGACGGGCCCACAGTTCGCGCAGCTCACCGGGGTCGGTGCAGACGTCCGCGCTCACGGACGAGACGAACGGCAGGACGGGCCCGGCGATGCGGAGGGCGTCGAGGTCCGCGCGCACGCTCTCCTCGGCGGAGGCCAGCCGCGGGGAGTGGAAGGCGTTGGACACGTCCAGCGCCACCGTGACCACCCCGGCCTCGGCGCAGGCCTGCCGCACCGCGGCGAGCCCGTGCGGCGTGCCGCTGACCACGACCTGCCGCGGCTGGTTGAAGCAGGCGAGCCACACGTCGTCGATGCCGGTCATCAGCCGGCGGCAGGTCTCCTTGTCGGTCTGGACGGCGAGCATCCCGCCCCCGTGGCCGGTCTCGGCCTCGCGGAGGGCCGCGCCCCGGTGCACCAGGAGCCGGACGGTGTCCTCGTCTGTGAGCGCTCCGGCCGCCGCGGCGGCCGCGAACTCCCCGACGCTGTGGCCGAGGGAGAGGTGGGGCGCGATGCCGCAGTGGGCGAGGAGCCGGGTCGCGGCGATCTGCACGGTGCCGAGCAGCGGCTGGCACACATCGGTGCCGGTCAGCCGCCGGCTGAGCTCCTCGGGGTCGCCGTGGGCGGCCGGGGCCTCGCCGTACAGCAGGTCCGCGAGGTCGAAGCCGGCGTCCCGGCGGGCCACGGCGCTGAGGACGTTGACGTCCGTGCGGAAGCCGGGGAACCGCTCGTAGAGGTCCCGCATCATGCCCGGCCGCTGGCTGCCCTGACCGGGGAAGAGGAAGGCGATGCGGCGCTCCGCCTCCGGCAGGGGGGCGTCGGCGGCGAAGGCGCCGTCACCGAGGTCGCCCCGGGCGCCTTCGGCCAGCTGCTCGCGGGCGTGGCGCAGCCGCCGGGTGAACTCCTCCGTGTCGGCCGCCACGATCGCGAGCCGCGTCTTCAGCGGCTCGCGCGAGCCCAAGGTGTGGGCCAGTGCCGCGATCGGCACGGGCGCGGCCTGGTCCAGCAGGTCCAGCACCTCGTCGATGTGCTGTTCCAGCAGCTCGGGGCTGCCGGCGGAGAGGAGCAGCAGCTGCGGCCGGGGCCCTTCGGCGCGTACCAGGAGGGTGCCGTGGGCGGGGACGGGCTGCTCCTCGAGCACCACGTGCACGTTCGTGCCGCCGAAACCGAAGGAGCTGACGGCGGCGCGCCGCGGGGTGCTCGCGCCCGGCCAGGGCCGTGCGGTGTCGGCGAAGCGCAGGCCCGCGGCGGAGATGCCCAGGTCGGGATGGGGGGAGGTGTCGGGCTGCGGCACGATCGTGCGGTGGTGGACGATCAGCGCCGTCTTGATCAGACCGGCGATGCCCGCGGCGGACAGGGAGTGCCCGATGAGGGCCTTGCCGGCGCCGAGGTAGCACAGCGAGGGGTCGTCGTCGGGGTACTCGGTGCGCAGCCGCCGCAGAGCCTCCACCTCGGCACGGTCGCCGGTGGTGGTGCCGGTGCCGTGGGCCTCGATGAAGCTCACGGAGGACGGGGCGACCCCCGCGTCGTCGTAGGCCCGGCGCATGGCGCGCAGCTGGCCTTCGGCGGTGGGGACCAGCGGTCCGGGGGAGGCTCCGTCGTTGGCCGAGCCGATGCCCTTGATCACCGCGTAGACGCGGTCGCCGTCGGCGAGCGCGTCGGCGAGCGGACGTACGACGACCGCGCCGGCGCCCTCGCCGAGGACGAAACCGTCGGCCTCCTCGTCGAAGGGACGGCACACCCCGGTGGCGGACAGAGCGCGGAGCCGGGAGAAGCCGACCAGGCTGTCCGGGGTGAGGTTCAGGTACACCCCGCCGACGACGGCGATCCGGCAGGTGCCCTGGCGCAGCTGGGCGACGGCCTGGTCAAGGGCGACCAGCGAGCCGGAGCAGGCGGCGTCGACGGCGAAGCTGGGGCCGCCGAGGTCGAACTGCCGGCTGACGGTGCCGGACGCCATGTTGAGCAGGCTCCCGGGCAGGGTGAAGGAGTGGATGGTGCCGAGCTCCGCCGCCTGCTCCCGGACGGCGTCGAGGCTCCCGCGGTCCGCCCCCTGCGCCCCCTCGGCCAGGGAGATGGCCCGCAGGGGGGCCGCCATCAGGTCCTTGTAGTCGGACACCGATATCCCGAAGAAGACCCCGGTGTTCTCCCGGTCGAAGTCGCCGCGGCCCATGCCCGCGTCGGCGAGGGCCTCGCGGGTGATGTCGAGCATCAGCCGGTGCTGCGGGTCCATGGACCGGGCCCGGGCGGGCGGCACCCCGTAGTGCAGGGCGTCGAAGCGGTCCACGTCGTCCAGGAACGCGACCTGGTCGGTGTACGCGGCGTTGGGGGCCGAGCGGTCGCCGGGCTCGTGGAAGACCCCGTGGTTCCAGCGCTCTGCGGGAACGGAGGAGAACTGGCGTTCCCCGCTCATCAGGAGCTTCCAGTAGGCGCGGATGTCGGGGGCGCCGGGGAAGCGGCAGCCGAGTCCGGTGATGGCGATGTCGGTCATGACGGGTCTTCCTTGTCGTGGTCCCCCGGACGGGGCCGGGGGTGCGGGAACGGGATGTGCGGGGGGAACGGGACGTGCGGGGGGACTGGATGTGCGGGCGACGGGGTGTACGGGGACGAGGCCTGCGCCCCGGTGGTCATTGGCGCGCGGGTGCGCGGGCGTGCTCGTGGGGGCGGGCGGGGGTGCGGACCGCGGTCCGGCCCTGTGGCGGGCACCGGCCCGGCGGGCACCTCCGGAGCGGCGGCGGACGGGACGCCGGGCGCGGCACTCTGCGCCCCGGCAGCTTCGGGGCCCACCAGTTCAGGCCGCCCGCCAGGCGCATCAGCGCCGGTACGAGGACTCCGCGGATGAGCGTGGCGTCGAGGAGGACGCCGAGACCCGCGCCGATCCCGAAGAACTGCAGGAGGGAGACCTGGGAGGTGCCGAAGCTGAGGAGGGTGAAGGCGAGCAGGGCGCCGGCGGTCGTGACGATGCCGCCCGTGCGGGCGATGCCCGAGACGATCGACGCCGAGTTGTCCTGCCCGGCGTCGTGCGCCTCCTTGATACGGGCGAGGACGAACACCTCGTAGTCCACCGAGAGCCCGAAGACGATGCAGAACAGCAGCACCGGCATGGTCGTACTGAGCGGGCCGGGGGTGAAACCGAGCAGCTGGTGCAGATGGCCCGACTGGAAGATCCACACCATGGCCCCGAGGACGGCCGCGAGGCCCAGGGCGTTCAGCGCGATGGCCTTGACGGGCAGGAGCAGGCTGCGGGTGAAGGCGAACAGCAGGGCGAAGGTGGTGAGGGTGATCAGGGCGAGCGCCAGCGGGATCCGGTCCCCCACGGTGGCCTTGGCGTCGACCAGTACCGCACTGGGACCGCCGACGAGGACCTCGCCGCCCGCCGGGGCGGGAGCGCTGCGGATGTCGCGCACGAGCTGCTGGGCCGCGTGCGACTGGGGGTCGGCCAGCGGCACCACGGAGAGCCGTGCCGGGCCTTCGCCGGCGGACCCGGCCGCGGGGCCGGCGGAGCCCGCGGAGCCGGAGACCGCCGCCTTCTCGCCGGACCGGAAGCTGCCCTCGGCACCCATGACCTGGGCGACCTGGGGCAGCGCGGACAGCCGGCGAGCGTAGTCCTCCCGCGCCGACGGGGACGCCGTACCCGTGACCACGACCGTGAGCGCGCTGGAGCCCTTCATGTCGAAGGAGCCGCGCACCAGGTCGCCGGTCTGCCGGCTGGACGCGCTCACCGGCAGCGCCCGGTCGTCGGGAGTGGCGAAAGCGGCGTGCGCGAACGGCGCCGCCAGCAACAGCAGCAGGCCGATCACCGGCAGCGCCGCGACCAGCGGGCGGCGTACGACGATCCGCGCCAGCCCCTCCCACAGGCGGGACCGCGAGCCGGTGCGGACCCGGCGGCGCCACGGCACGGCCCAGGCGTTCACCCGCGTGCCGAGCAGTGCGAGCAGCGCCGGCAGTACGGTCAGCGCGCTCACCGCCGCGATCACCACCACGGCGATGCCGGCGTAGGCGAAGGAGCGCAGGAAGTACGGCGGGAACACCAGCAGCGTCGCGAGCGCGGCGGAGACCGTGGCGGCACTGAAGACGATCGTGTGGCCCGCCGTGCGCACGGTCCGGATGGCGGCGTTGCGCGGCCGGTACCCCTCGGCCAGCTCCTCGCGGAACCGCGAGACGATCAGCAGCCCGTAGTCGATGCCCAGCCCCAGGCCGAGCGCGGTGGTGAGGTTCAGCGCGAACACGGACACGTCGGTGACGGAGCCGAGGACGCTCAGGACCAGCAGGGTCCCGGCGATGGCCAGAACGCCGATCAGCAGGGGCAGGGCGGCGGCCACCACACTGCCGAACACCAGAACCAGCAGGATCAGGGTTCCCGGCAGGACGACGGCCTCGGCGCGCTTGAGGTCGGATTCCGAGAGGTCCTGGAGCTCGGCGTCGACGAGCGCCGTTCCGCCCACGTGCAGGGTCAGGGCCGTCCCGGCGGAGTCCGGGGCGGTCAGTTCCCGCTTCAGTTCCCTGACCCGGGCTCCGAGCCGCTCCCCCTCGCCGTCCACATGCGCGACCACCATGGCCGCGTCGCCGTCCCGGCTGCGCAGTTCGGCCGCGCCGCCGGTCCAGTACGAGGTCACCGCGCTGAGGTGCGGCCGGGCGGCGAGCCGGCCGGTCAGGGCCGCTCCCTCGCTCCGGGCCGCCGGGTCGTCGACGGACCCGCCACGGGCCCGCGCGACGACGACGAGGTTCGGGGACGCCCCCGGGCCCTCGGCCGCCAGGTGGGCGGCGCGGCTGGACTCGGAGCGCGGGTCGTCGTATCCCTGGGTCTTCAGCCGGCCGGTCGCCCCCGCGCCGAAAACGCCGGACACGACGAGGAACACGAGCGCGGCGAAGAGCACGAGCCGGGGGCGGCGGGTCACGAAGACCCCTGCACGACGGGACACGGATGCCTCCGAACCGGGTGGCGTATCGGTCCTGCACTGGCGCAGGACGGTCGATTTCCACCGTGCCCGGAGGAGGGACGGGGCCGTAGCCCCGGTTGTTCGTACCTTGACAGGAGCCGACGGGACCGCTCTCGGAGCCGGCGGAGGCCGTCACCGCAGGCCGGACTCGACGCTGCTGCCGTCGGTGTCCCGGAGTACGGAGACCCGGGGCGGCAGCGGGATCACGAACAGCAGCGCGGGCGGACCCGTGCTCAGAGGCGTCCCGCGGCCGGTTCGGGGGCGACGGGGAGGGTGAGGACCATGGTGAGGCCGCCGCCGGGGGTGTCCTCGGCGGACAGGGTGCCGCCGATGGCCTCGGTGAAGCCGCGGGCGACGGCGAGGCCCAGGCCGACTCCGGCGCCGCGCGGGGCGTCGCCGTGGCGTTGGAAGGGCTCGAAGATCCGGTCCTTGGCGTCGTCGGGGACACCGGGTCCCCGGTCGACGACGCGCAGCTCGACGCGGTCGCGCAGGGCGCTGGCCGCGACCAGCACGCACTCGCCCGTGGGGCTGTACTTCACCGCGTTCTCCACGATGTTGGCGACCGCACGCTCCAGCAGCCCCCGGTCGACGGCGACCATCGGGAGCGTCTCCGGGATGTCGAGGTCCACGCTGTCCTCCGGTACGCCGCCCAGGGCCATCGGGACCACCTCGTCGAGGTCGGTCTCGCGGATCAGCGGGACGACGGTGCCGGTGTTGAGGCGGGACATGTCGAGGAGGTTGCCGATCAGGGCGGCGAGCCGGTCGGCGCCGTCCTCGATGCCTTCCAGGAGCTCGCCCCTGTCCTCCTCGGACCACTCCACGTCGTCGGACCGCAGCGAGGTCACGGAGGCCTTGATCCCGGCGAGCGGAGTGCGCAGGTCGTGGCTGACGGCGGCGAGCAGGGCGGTACGGATGCGGTTGCCCTCGGCGAGTTCGCGGGACCTCTCGGCCTCGTCGACCAGGCGCTGGCGGTCGAGTACGACGGCCGCCTGGGCGGCGAACGCG
The DNA here is from genome assembly GCF_044747975.1 of Streptomyces sp. NPDC090045. Classification (NCBI taxonomy): domain Bacteria; kingdom Bacillati; phylum Actinomycetota; class Actinomycetes; order Kitasatosporales; family Streptomycetaceae; genus Streptomyces; species Streptomyces sp. NPDC090045. The sequence continues at coordinate 73,993 of NZ_JBIVFA010000013.1, read as the reverse complement.
CCGAGGACGCGGCGGTCCTCGGCCGGCAGGACCCGGCCGGTCAGGGCGAGGGCCATGTTCTCGCCGATGGGCAGGTCCACGTCGGCGTCCTCGGGGCGGGCCACCGGAGCGGTGCCGACGGCCGCGGCCGTGGTCCACGGGTCGACCTCGCTGGTGCGCTCCAGCAGGACGGCCGACTGCATGGAGAAGGTCTCGCGGAGCCGTTCGAGGAGCGCGTCGAGGGAGTCCTCGCCGCGCAGGACGCTGCCCGCGAGGAAGGAGAGGATCTCCGACTCGGCGCGCAGCCGGGCGGCCTGGTGGGTGCGCCGGGCGGCCAGGTCGACCACCGAGGCCACCGAGACGGCCACCCCCACGAAGATCGCGATCGCGACGATGTTCTTCGGGTCGGAGACCGTGAACTCGTGCAGCGGTGGGGTGAAGTAGTAGTTCAGGAGCAGGGAGCCGAAGGCCGCCGAGGCGAGGGCGGGCAGGAGTCCGCCGAGGAGCGCCGCCGCCACCGTGAAGGTGAGGAACAGCAGCATGTCGTTGGCGAGCCCGAGGTCGGGGACGACCTGGTTGAGCAGGACGGTGAGCAGCGCCGGGCCCGCGATGCCGGTCAGCCAGCCCCAGATGATGCGGGAGCGGCCGAGCCGTGCGCCGCGGGCGACGGGCAGACCGCGGCGGCCCTTGGCGGCCTCGTCGTGGGTGACGATGTGGACGTCGAGGTCGGGACCGGACTCGCGGGCGACGGTGGCACTGACACCGGGGCTGAAGGCGTACTGCCAGGAGCGGCGGCGGCTCACGCCCATCACGATCTGCGTGGCGTTGACCCCGCGGGCGAACTCCAGCAGGGCGTCGGGGATGTCGTCGCCGATGACGTGGTGGAAGGTGCCGCCGAGGTCCTCGACCAGGGTGCGCTGGACGGCCAGCTCCTTGGGCGAGGCGGACGTGAGGCCGTCGCTGGCGGCGATGTAGACGGCGAGGACCTCGCCGCCCGCGCCCTTCTCGGCGAGGCGGGCCGCACGGCGGATCAGCGTACGCCCCTCCGGCCCGCCGGTCAGGCCCACGACGATGCGCTCGCGGGCCTGCCAGGTGGAACGGATGTTGTGCTCGCCCCGGTACTCCTGCAGGTACTCGTCCACGCGGTCGGCGACCCAGAGCAGTGCGAGCTCGCGCAGGGCCGTGAGGTTGCCCGGGCGGAAGTAGTTGGACAGGGCCGCGTCGACCTTGTCGGGCTTGTAGACGTTGCCGTGGGCCATGCGTCGGCGCAGGGCCTGCGGCGACATGTCGACGAGCTCGATCTGATCGGCACGGCGCGCGACCTCGTCGGGCACCGTCTCCCGCTGCCGCACACCGGTGATCGTCTCGACCACGTCGCCCAGCGACTCCAGGTGCTGGATGTTGACGGTCGAGACGACGTCGATGCCGGCCTGGAGGAGTTCCTCCACGTCCTGCCAGCGCTTGGCGTTGCGCGAGCCGGGCACGTTGGTGTGGGCGAGCTCGTCCACGAGCGCCACGGCGGGACGCCGGGCGAGGATCGCGTCGACGTCCATCTCGGTGAAGGTGGTGTCGCGGTACTCGATCTCGCGCCGCTCGATGAGCTCGAGGCCGTGCAGCATGACCTCGGTGCGCGGACGGTTGTGGTGCTCGACGAAGCCGACGACGCAGTCGGTGCCCCGCTCGATCCGGCGGTGCGCCTCGGAGAGCATCGCGTACGTCTTGCCGACGCCCGGTGCCGCGCCGAGGTAGATCCGAAGCTTTCCGCGTCCCATGATGCCGACTTCTCGTGTGTGGTGCTGAACGGTGTTCGATGGCGAAGGCAGGGTGCGGGACGGTCGGGCGCCGGTCGGGCCGGTCGGGCGGGGTCCCGGGACACCTACGGTTCGAAGCGGTAGCCCATGCCCGGTTCGGTGATCAGATACCGGGGGTGCGAGGGGTCCGCTTCCAGCTTGCGCCGCAGCTGGGCCATGTAGACGCGCAGGTAGTTGGTGTGCTCCGAGTACGTGGGTCCCCAGACCTCCAGCAGGAGCCTGCTCTGGGTGATCAGCCGGCCCGGGTGGGTGAGCAGGATCTCCAGCAGGTGCCACTCCGTCGGGGTCAGCCGTACGGTGCGCTCGCCCCGCCGCACCTTGCGCGCCACCAGGTCGACGGAGAACTCGTCCGTCGTGATCAGGGTGACCTCGGTGGCGGCCAGGGACTCCGGCGGGGCCTCCTGGCGGCGGGTGGCCGCGCGCAGGCGGGCCAGCAGCTCGTCCATGCTGAACGGTTTCGTCACGTAGTCGTCCGCGCCGGCGTCCAGGGCGCGGATCTTGTCCTCGGAGGTGTGGCGGGCGGAGAGGACCAGGATGGGCGTCCGGCTCCAGCCGCGGACCGCCTTGATCACTTCGACGCCGTCCATGTCCGGCAGGCCGAGGTCCAGCACGATGACGTCCGGCTTCCGGGCCGCCGCGAGCCGCAGCGCCGAACTGCCGTCGGACGCCTCCTCGACCTCGAACTTGCGCGCCTGGAGGTTGATCTTGAGCGCGCGGACGAGCTGACGATCGTCCTCCACCACCAGCACCCGGGTCATCGGTGTGCAGCCTTCCTTCGTTGCGGATCGCCGTACGGACCGGCGGGGCGCGAGCTGCGCGTCCCGCCGGTCCTCAGGTCGTGCGACGTCGAGCATCAGCTCTTGGTCAGTGCCTTGAGCGCGATGTTGAGTTCGAGGACGTTGACCCGGGGTTCGCCCATGAAGCCGAGGGGGCGGCCCTGGGTGTGGTCGGCGACGAGTTTCTCGACCTGCTTGACGTCGAGCTTGTTCTGCTCGGCGACGCGGTGGATCTGGATCTTGGCGTATTCGGGGGAGATGTCGGGGTCGAGGCCGGAGCCGGAGGAGGTGACGGCGTCGGCCGGGACGTCCTCGGGCTTGACCTGGTAGGTGGTGGTGGAGTTGTCGGTGATGACGGCTTCCTTGGCGGCGATGACCTGGGCGCAGAGGGTGCCTTCTTCTGCGTCCTTGGTGCACTGGCCGCCCACGGCGCCGTTGTCGGCGGAGCGGTTGGTGGCTCCGGAGAGGATGAGCGCGTACTGGGTGTTGACGCTGTTGGAGCCGAGGCCGTTGGAGGGGCGGGGCTGGAACCACTTGAGGTCCGGCTTGGCGGCTTCTTCGGCGTCGTCGGGGTTCTGCTTGGGCAGGTTGTAGGTCTGTCCGATGAGGGAGGACCCGACGACCTGGCCGTTGTGGTCCTTGATTTCGGAGCCGTTGGCCTTGTTGTTGAAGAGGGCCTGGGCGATCCCGGTGACGGCGAGCGGGTAGATGACCCCGCAGATGACCGTGAGGACCAGCAGGGCCCGCAGGCCCGCCCCGATCAACCGTGCTGTGCTGCCTACAGAGTTGTTCATGGGGTCAGCCGATTCCGGGGATGAGGGAGATGATCATGTCGATGAGCTTGATGCCGATGAACGGGGCGATGAGGCCGCCGAGTCCGTAGATTCCCAGGTTCCGGCGGAGCATCTTGTCGGCGCTGGTGGGCCGGTACTGGACGCCCTTGAGGGCGAGCGGGACCAGGGCGATGATGATCAGCGCGTTGAAGATGACGGCGGAGAGGATCGCGGAGTTCGGGGAGGACAGGCCCATGATGTTGAGCTTGTCCAGGCCGGGGTAGACGACCGCGAACATGGCCGGGATGATCGCGAAGTACTTCGCGACGTCGTTGGCGATGGAGAAGGTGGTCAGGGCGCCTCGGGTGATGAGGAGCTGCTTGCCGATCTCGACGATCTCGATGAGCTTGGTGGGGTTGGAGTCCAGGTCCACCATGTTCCCGGCCTCCTTGGCGGCCGAGGTGCCGGTGTTCATGGCGACGCCGACGTCGGCCTGGGCGAGGGCGGGGGCGTCGTTGGTGCCGTCTCCGGTCATCGCGACGAGCTTGCCGCCGGCCTGTTCGCGCTTGATGAGGGCCATCTTGTCCTCGGGGGTGGCCTCGGCGAGGAAGTCGTCGACACCTGCCTCTTCGGCGATGGCCTTGGCGGTGAGCGGGTTGTCACCGGTGATCATGACGGTCTTGATGCCCATGCGGCGCAGTTCGTCGAACCGCTCGCGCATGCCTTCCTTGACGACGTCCTTGAGGTGGATGACGCCCAGGACGCGGGCGCCCTTCTCGTCCTCGACGGCGACCAGGAGCGGGGTGCCGCCGGCCTCGGAAATCTTGTTGGCGAGGAGGTCGGCGTCGTCGGAGACCCGGCCGCCCTGCTCCTTGACCCAGGTGATGACCGAGCCGGCCGCACCCTTGCGGGTCTTCTTGCCGTCCACGTCCACACCCGACATGCGGGTCTGGGCGGTGAACGCGATCCACTCGGCGTGAGCGAGCTCGCCCTGGTGACGCTCGCGCAGACCGTACTTCTCCTTCGCGAGGACCACGATGGAACGACCCTCGGGCGTCTCATCCGCAAGAGACGACAGCTGCGCGGCATCCGCCAGCTCGGCTTCCGTCGTGCCCTTGACCGGCACGAACTCGGAGGCCTGACGGTTGCCCAGCGTAATGGTGCCGGTCTTGTCGAGCAGCAGGGTCGACACATCGCCCGCGGCTTCCACCGCACGTCCCGACATGGCGAGGACGTTGCGCTGGACCAGGCGGTCCATGCCCGCGATGCCGATCGCGGAGAGCAGCGCGCCGATGGTCGTGGGGATCAGGCAGACCAGGAGCGCGGTGAGGACGATCATCGACTGCTTGGCCTCGGCGTAGATCGCGAAGGGCTGCAGGGTGACGACCGCGAGGAGGAAGACGATGGTGAGGGACGCGAGAAGGATGTTGAGGGCGATCTCGTTGGGGGTCTTCTGTCGGGCGGCGCCTTCGACGAGGGCGATCATGCGGTCGATGAAGGTTTCGCCGGGCTTCGTCGTGATCTTGATGACGATGCGGTCGGAGAGGACCTTGGTGCCGCCGGTGACCGCGGAGCGGTCGCCGCCGGACTCGCGGATGACGGGGGCGGACTCGCCGGTGATGGCGGACTCGTCGACGGAGGCGACGCCTTCGACGACGTCGCCGTCGCCGGGGATGGTGTCGCCGGCCTCGCAGACCACGAGGTCGCCGATGCGCAGTTCGGTGCCGGGGACCTGTTCCTCGGTCGTGCCGTCCTTGGTGAGGCGGCGGGCGACGGAGTCGGTCTTGGCCTTGCGCAGGGTGTCGGCCTGGGCCTTGCCGCGGCCTTCGGCGACGGCTTCGGCGAGGTTGGCGAAGATCGTGGTCAGCCACAGCCAGGCGGTGATCGCCCAGCCGAACCCGTCCGTCGGGTCCATGACCGCCAGGACCGTCGTCACGACCGAGCCGACCAGGACTACGAACATGACCGGGGACTTGATCATGATGCGGGGGTCGAGCTTGCGGACCGCGTCCGGGAAGGACTTCAGCAGCTGCTTGGGGTCGAAGAGTCCGCCTCCGACACGGCCGGCGGGCGGCTTGTGGCCGGTTGGCAGGTCGTCGTGCGGAGCACGGGTCGGTGTGGCGGTGCTCATGATGCGAGCCCTTCGGCGAGCGGACCCAGCGCCAGGGCCGGGAAGTAGGTGAGTCCGGTGATGATGAGGATGGTGCCGACGAGCAGGCCCGCGTAGAGCGGCTTGTCGGTGCGCAGGGTGCCCGCGGTCTCGGGGACGGGCTTCTGCTCGGCGAGCGAGCCGGCCAGGGCGAGGACGAACACCATGGGCAGGAAACGGCCGAGCAGCATGGCGATGCCGATGGTGCTGTTGAACCACTGCGTGTCGGCGTTCAGGCCCGCGAAGGCCGAGCCGTTGTTGTTGGCGCCCGAGGTGTAGGCGTAGAGGATCTCCGAGAAGCCGTGCGCGCCGGAGTTCGTCATCGAGTTGCCCGGCGTGGGCAGGGCCATCGCGGCGGCGGTGAAGCAGAGCACGAGGGCGGGGGTGATGAGGATGTAGCAGGCGGCGAGTTTGATCTCGCGGGTGCTGATCTTCTTGCCCAGGTATTCGGGGGTGCGGCCGACCATCAGGCCGGCGATGAACACGGCGATGATCGCCATGATCAGCATGCCGTAGAGGCCGGAGCCGACTCCACCGGGTGCGATCTCGCCGAGCTGCATGCCCAGCATCTGGATGCCGCCGCCGAGTCCGGTGTAGGAGGAGTGGAAGGAGTTGACGGCGCCGGTGGAGGTGAGGGTGGTGGCGACGGAGAAGATCGAGGAGGCGGCGATGCCGTACCGGGTCTCCTTGCCTTCCATGGCGCCGCCGGTGACCTCGAAGGCGGGGCCGTGGTGGGCGAACTCGGTCCACATCATCAGGGCGGTGAACCCGACCCAGATGATGCCCATGGTGGCGAGGATGGCGTAGCCCTGGCGCAGGTTGCCGACCATGCGGCCGAAGGTGCGGGTCATCGCGAAGGGGATGACCAGGATCAGGAAGATCTCGAACAGGTTCGAGAAGGGGGTGGGGTTCTCGAAGGGGTGGGCGGAGTTGGCGTTGAAGTAACCGCCACCGTTCGTGCCCAGCTCCTTGATGACTTCCTGGGAGGCGACCGCGCCGCCGTTCCACTGCTGGGTGCCGCCCATGAACTGGCCGACCTCGTGGATGCCGGCGAAGTTCTGGATGGCGCCGCAGGCGACCAGGATGATCGCGCCGATCACGGAGATCGGGACCAGGATGCGGACGGTGCCGCGGACCAGGTCGGACCAGAAGTTGCCGAGCTCACCGGTGCGCGAGCGCGAGAAGCCCCGGACGAGGGCGACGGCGACGGCCATGCCGACGGCGGCGGAGACGAAGTTCTGGACCGCGAGGCCGCCGGTCTGCACGACGTGGCCCATGGCCTGTTCGCCGTAGTAGGACTGCCAGTTCGTGTTGGCGACGAAGGAGGCGGCGGTGTTGAAGGCCTGGTCGGGGTCGATCGCGACGAATCCGAGGGAGCCGGGCAGGATGCCCTGCAGGCGCTGCAGGAGGTAGAGGAAGAGGACGCTGACCGCGGAGAAGGCGAGGACGGCGCGCAGGTAGGCGGGCCAGCGCATCTCGGTCGACGGGTTGGCGCCGATGGCCTTGTAGATCCACTTCTCCGGCTTGTAGTGCTTTTCGGAGGAGTAGACGCGGGCCATGTAGTCGCCGAGGGGGCGGTAGGCCAGTGCGAGTGCGGCGATCAGTGCGAGCAGCTGGAGCACACCAGCGGTTACGGGGCTCATATCAGTGCTCAGAACCTCTCCGGGTACACGAGGGCGAGGACGAGGTAACCCAGCAGGGAGACGGCCACGGCGAGGCCGACGATGTTCTCGACGGTCACAGCTTGGCCACCCCTCGGGCAATGAGAGCCACCAGCGCGAAGACCGCAACCGTGGTGACGACGAAGGCCAGATCGGCCACCGTGAGCTCCTGGATGAAGTGAGTGATGTGAAATCGGCCAGATGGCCGATGACCAGATAACCCGGTCTTCACCACGGTGTTAATGAGCTTTGACGGGCTCCATACGGGGCCGCGGGAACCCTTAACGCCCCCCTGACGTGAGAGTGCCGGGGATGCCGTCAGCCCTGACGTGAGAGGCCCGCGGTGTCCAGGGCGGCGCCGGCCTGGGCCGCCAGCGCGACGGCGACCTGCCGTGCCTGCCCGGCCGGAAGCTGGCCGGGGCGGGCGTCCAGGAGGAAGCGGCCGTAGTAGTGGCCGCCGCCCACCACCCGCAGTTCCGTCTCGCCCTCGGGCCAGTCCGCGTACTCCGTGATCACGCTCCTGCCGCGCAGCCACACGCTGCCGTCGTGCTCCAGCCGCGGCAGCCGGCCCATCAGCGTTCCGTACTCGAAGCGGCAGCCGCGCAGTCCCAGCAGGCGGACCAGCTCCCGGCGGACGTGCTCGACCACCGCCGCCGGCGAGCCGCCGCTCTCGACCAGCCGCGCCGTCGCCTGGAGGCCGGACAGGTGGGCGGTGTCCGTGACCACGGTCGCCCGGAGCCGGCGCTGCCGGACGGCCAGCTGCGAGACGATCAGCCCGACGACCAGCAGCAGCACCGCCGTCTCGACGTCCGCCCGGTCGCTGATCGTGAACTGCTGGTACGGCTCGGTCAGGAAGAAGTCGAACCAGGCGGCCGCGCCGAGCGCGCCGAGCGCCGCGGCCACCCTCGTCCCGAGGGCGGCGACGGCCACCACGGTCACGACCATGATCAGAGCGGCGTTCGTCGCCGAGAGGTCCGCACGGAAGGGCACGAGCGCGAGCGCCACGAGGAAGGGGAGCACCAGGGCCGCGAGCAGTGCGGCGCCGTCGCGGAGCCGGTACGAGTTTCCGGACATGTGAGGCCTCCCGTCCGGATCAGCCGATCCTGACAGGGCGCGGATCGCCCACGAAGAGCGTGCCTCCACGGCGAGCCGGCGTAACGCGGCCCGCGGCTCTTTTGACGCAGCCCGTACGCGCGGCGGGTTTTCCACAGGTTCCGGTGAGCGGAGCGGGCGTGTCGGCGGGTGCCGATAGGCTTCTCGAATGGCCGCTCCGGACACCACCCACGAAATCTCCGACGCTCTGCAGGTGCTGCACCGCGTCTTCGGTTACAGCTCCTTCCGCGGCGAGCAGCAGGAGATCATCGACCAGGTCGTCGGCGGCGGTGACGCCCTCGTCCTGATGCCGACCGGCGGTGGCAAATCGCTCTGCTACCAGATCCCGGCGCTGGTCAGAGACGGTACGGGCGTCGTGATCTCGCCGCTGATCGCGCTCATGCAGGACCAGGTGAACGCGCTCACCGCCCTCGGAGTGCGGGCCGGGTTCCTGAACTCCACGCAGGACCACCACGAGCGGCAGGCCGTCGAGCAGGCCTTCCTCGCCGACGAGCTGGACCTCCTCTACCTGGCCCCCGAGCGGCTGCGCACCGAGGGCACCCAGCGGCTGCTCGACCGGGGCAAGGTGTCGCTCTTCGCGATCGACGAGGCGCACTGCGTCGCCCAGTGGGGTCACGACTTCCGGCCCGACTACCTCGCGCTGTCCATGCTGCACGAGCGCTGGCCGAAGGTGCCGCGGATCGCGCTGACCGCGACGGCCACCGAGGCCACCCACGCCGAGATCGTGGCACGGCTCGGCCTGGAGGACGCCCGGCACTTCGTCGCCAGCTTCGACCGGCCGAACATCCAGTACCGGATCGTCCCGAAGGGCAACCCGCAGCGGCAGCTGCTGGACCTCATCCGGACCGAGCACGACGGGGACGCCGGAGTCGTCTACTGCCTCTCGCGGGCCTCGGTGGAGAAGACCGCGGCCTTCCTGGCGGAGCAGGGCATCGACGCCGTGGCCTACCACGCCGGAATGGACGCCCGTACGCGCGCGGCGAACCAGGCGCGCTTCCTGCGGGAGGACGGGGTCGTGGTGGTGGCCACGATCGCCTTCGGCATGGGCATCGACAAGCCGGACGTGCGCTTCGTGGCGCACCTGGACCTGCCGAAGTCGGTCGAGGGCTACTACCAGGAGACCGGCCGCGCCGGCCGCGACGGGGAACCGGCCACGGCCTGGCTGGCCTACGGGCTGCAGGACGTGGTCCAGCAGCGCAAGCTCATCGAAGGCTCCGAGGGCGACGAGGCGCACCGCCGCTCCCTCGCCATGCACCTCGACGCGATGCTGTCGCTCTGCGAGACGGTCGACTGCCGCCGGACGCGGCTGCTGGAGTACTTCGGGCAGTCGGGCGAGCCCTGCGGCAACTGCGACACCTGCCTGACGCCGGCCGAGTCCTGGGACGGGACGGTCCCGGCGCAGAAACTGCTGTCCACGGTGTGGCGGCTCGCGCGGGAACGGCGCCAGAAGTTCGGCGCCGGCCAGATCATCGACATCCTGCAGGGCAAGAAGACGGCCAAGGTCATCCAGTTCGACCACGACGGGCTCTCGGTGTTCGGTATCGGAGCCGATCTGAGCACGGCGGAGTGGCGAGGGGTCGTGCGCCAGCTGCTGGCGTCGCGGCTGCTGGCGGTGGAGGGCGACTACGGGACGCTCGTGCTGACCGACGACAGCGGCGAGGTGCTGGGCGGGCGCCGCAGCGTACCGATGCGCAAGGAGAAGGTGCCGGCCGGCCCGGCGAAGAAGGAGTCCGGGTCGCGCTCCGGGAAGGGCGCCCGCGTGCCGGTCGACCTGCCGGCCGGCGCCGAGCCGTTCTTCCTGGCGCTGCGCGCTTGGCGGGCCGCGACGGCGCGCGAGCAGGGCGTACCGGCGTACGTGGTCTTCCACGATGCGACGCTGCGGGAGATCGCGACGCGGCTCCCGGCCACCGAGGCGGAGCTGGGCACCATCGGCGGGGTCGGCGAGGCCAAGCTAGCCAAGTACGCCCAGGGCGTCCTGGACACCCTGACGGAGTGCAACGCCACCGGGCCTGCCGCCGCCGCACCGCAGGCCGTACCCGCCGCCCGGCCGGCCCCCGCCGGCCCGGCCGACGAAGAGCCGCCCTACGACCTGGACGAGGAACCGCCGTGGGAGGACTGGCAGTAGCCGGTCCGCAGTGACCGGTCCCGGCGCCCGGCAGGCACGTCGCCCGCCGGGCGTCCGCGGTCAGGACCGGATCGGGTGACGGGCCAGGAACCGGGCCAGCCCTTCGGCGACCGGCCGGGGCCGTTCGATGGGGAGCAGGTGGCCCACCCCGTCGATGACGCACTCCTCGACGTCGGGCACGTGCGAGCGGAGGAACGCCGCGACCTCGACCCACAGGGGCGGGGTGTCGCTTCCCCGCACGGACAGCACCGGCTGCCGGATCGCCGCCGCCTCGTCGGGCCCGAACCGCCACTCGGCCAGGGCGGGGAGCTCGATCCCGAAGAACGTGTCGGCGTCCTTGACCGCCTGCTCGAAGCTGCCCGGCATGCGCTCGTCGAGCAGGGCCCGGCAGCGTTCCGGTTCCATGCCGCCGACCAGGGACAGGAACAGCCCGAGGGCGCGTTCCGCGTCCCCGTCGGCGTACGCCTGGAACGCCGGCGCCGCCTCGGCGAAGAACGCCTCGCCCGCGGGAACCGACAGCAGGGAGAGCTCCAGCAGGGCGACCGTGGCGATGCGGTCGGGGCGGTCCTGGGCCAGCTGCGCGGCGACCGCCGCGCCACTGGAGTGCCCGGCCACGTGGACGCGCTCGATGCCGAGCCGGTCCAGCAGGGCGAGGGCGTCGGCTGCGTGGTCGGCGACGGAGACCGGCCCGGGGGTGTGGGTGCTGCCGCTCCAGCCCCGCTTGTGATAGCGGACGAGCCGGTGGCTCCCGGCCAGGGCCGGTTCGGCGACGAGCGGGGCGAACCCGTCGGCGAGGACCGGGCTGATCAGCAGGACCGGCTCCCCGGTTCCGCGGACCTCGTGCTCCAGACGGATCTCGTTCACCGTGATGGTGTCCATGATGTCCTCCGCTGTGGTTGTGGCTCACCATGGAGGCGTAAGCGGGGCGGCTACCGCCGTAACCGACCCGCCCCCGGTCCGGCGCGGTACGGCGAAGGAAGACGTCCATGACTCATGCCTCCGGCGACGGGGCCGCGCTGGAGCGGGCGCGGAACGCCGCCGCCCGTGGCGCGTGGGCGGAGGCGTACGACGGCTATCTGGCGGCCCGGGAGGCGACGGGCGCACTGGGCCCGGCGGAGCTCGCCGAATTCGCAGGCGTCGCCTATGCGGCGGGGCACCTCGACGTGACCGTCGAGACCTGGGAACGGCTGCACGCACAGCTGGCCCGGCTCGGTGAGGACGACGCGGCCGCCGGAGCCGCCGTACGGGTCGCCATGCACCTGCTGTTCGACACCGCGCTCATGGCACCCGTACGGGGGTGGCTGCGGCGGGCCGAACGCCTCCTCGACCCCGCGTCGGCGACCCCCGCGCACGCGTGGTTCGCGGTGGTGCGCACCTTCGAGCGCCTCCTCAGCGGCGACCTCGACGCGGCCCGGGACTGGGCCGGACGGGCGGTCGGGACCGGCTCGCCCACCGATCCGGCGGCGGCCGCGCTCGGGCGCGTGGCACAGGCCAGGCTGGTGATCCTCGACGGTGACGTCGGGCGGGGTCTGGAGCTCCTCGACGACGCCGGCACGGCGGCGATGTGCGGGGACCTCGATCCGCTGTCGACCGGAGTCGTCTACTGCGAGCTGGTGTGCGCCCTGCAGGGCCTGGCCCAGTACGACCTGGCCGAGCAGTGGACCGAGGCCATGGAACGCTGGGCGCGGACGAACGCGATCGGCAGCCTGCACGGCCGGTGCCGGGTGCACCGGGCGGAGATCCTGCGCCTGCGCGGCCAGTGCGCGAGCGCCGAGCAGCAGGTGCTGCTGGCCTGCGACGAGCTGCGCCCCTACCTGCGCCGAGAGCTTGGCTGGCCGCTGACCGAGCTGGGCCGGATCCGGCTGCGGCGCGGCGACCTGGCCGGTGCCGAAGAGGCGCTGCTCTCCGCGCACCGCCTCGGATGGGATCCCGAACCCGGGCTCTCGCTCGTCCGGCTCGCCGGCGGCGACATCGACACGGCGGCCGACGCGATCCGGGAGGCGCTGGCGCGTCCGCTGCCGGTGCCGTCGAAGGAGCTGCCTCCCACCACCGAGCTGCGGCGGGCACCGCTGCTGGACGCCCAGGTGCGGATCGCCCTGGCCCGCGCCGACCTGGAGACGGCACGGAACTCGGCCCGCGAGCTCACGGAGGTCGCCGTCCGCTTCGAGAGCAGCGCGCTCGCCGCGGCGGCCGTACGGGCGCGCGGCGAGGTCCTGCTGGCCGAGGGCGACGCGGCCGGCGCGTCGGAGCTGTTCGCCGATGCCGTCCGTGCCTGGAGCGAGGTCGGCGCCCCCTACGAGACGGCCGAGTGCCGGCTGCGGCTCGCGGACGCCCAGGGCGCCCTGGGGAACCTCCGGGCCGCGAGCCTGGAGCGGGAGACGGCGCGGACGGAGTTCGAACGGATCGCCCGCGCGCCCGCGGCCGGCGAGCCGCCTCCCGCCACGACCGGGCCGAACGTCTTCGTCCGGGAGGGCGACTACTGGAAGGTCGTACTCGACGACCGGCGCGTGACCGTCCGCGACAGCAAGGGCATGCACCACCTGGCCCGGCTGCTCGCCGCGCCGGGCCGGGAGTTCCACGTCCTCGACCTCGTGGCCGCCGACAGCGACGACCCCGACTCGGCCGCCCGGCTCTCCCGGGCCGGCGACCTCGGCCCCCTCCTGGACGACCGGGCCAAGGACATGTACCGCCGAAGGCTCGCCGAGATCGAGGAGGACATCGAGGAGGCCCGCGCCGACAACGACATCGCCCGGCGTGAACAGACCGAACTCGAACGTGAGTTCCTGATCGGCGAACTCGCCCGGGCCGTCGGACTCGGCGGACGCGACCGGCGCGCCGGCGCCGCCTCCGAACGGGCCCGGGCCGCCGTCACCCAGGCCGTGCGCAAGGCCATCGGCCACCTCCGCGAAGCCGAACCGGAGCTCGGCGACCACCTCGACCGCACGATCCGCACCGGAACCTACTGCGCCTACGTCCCTGACCCGCGCGTTCCCTCCCCGTGGTCCTTCTGACCAGTGGCGGCGCCTGCCCGAGACCGGCAACCGCGGCGGGACCCGGTGGGGGAATCCGCCGCCGTACGGGCTACTTTCGTAGCCACGACCGGCGTGGGGGAGAGGGGACCTGTGGACGAGCGGCTCGAAGCCGAGGGCGAAGTGGCGGTGGCGCGGCTCGCGTTGGACAGCGGCGATCTGCCGCACGCGGCGGCACACCTCGCAGGCGCACTCACCGCAGACCCCCGGCACCCCGACGCCTACGAGGCGCTCGCCGAACTCGTCGCCGCCGCCGGTGACCACGCCGCCGCGCTGCGGCTGTTCGCCGACGACGAGCCCACCATCGGCGCGGTCGCCTGCGTCGCCCAGCTCCACGCCGCCGTCGGGGACTGGGAGCCCGCCGTCGGCGTCCTCGCCTCGGTGATCGCCGCCGACCCCGCCCGCCCCTGGGCCGAGGTCGCCTGGCTGGCCGACCCGGCCCTGCCCGGCCGGCTCGCACCGTCCGCCGTGGCCACGGCCGTCGCGCGGCTCTCCCGCACCCTGCCCGAACCCCTGCCGCCGCCGCTCCGCGACGGGGTCCAGCCCTTCTACGCACTGGTCAGGGCCTGCGTCGCCACCCACCCGGAGCACGTCCTGCTGAACACGCTGGCCTCCACCCTGGCCCGCCGCTTCGGCGACGTGGCCGACGCGGTGGCCTGGGCCGAGCGGGCCCAGCGGGCCGAACCCGGCCACTGGCAGGCCGTCGTGCTCGGCTCCGCGCTGCGCGCCGCCGAGAGGACCGACGAGGCCCTCGCCGTCTGGGAAGCGGAGATCGCCCGCGACCCCTCCGACCTGGACCTGTACGTCGACGTCGCCGAGCTGTACGGGCGGACCGGCCGCCCCGCCGCCGGCCTGGCCTGGCTCGAACGCGCCCTCGCCGCCGAACCGGACCACCCCAAGGCCGCCCCGGCCGTGTTCGCGCTGCGCCACGCCGTCGACGGCGCCACCGCGCACCTGCTGGCCCTCGCCGACCACCTGCGCACCCACCCCGAACACGGCTACGCCGCCCGGCTCCTGGACGAGCTGTGCGAGGACCGGCCGTGGCTCGGCCACGTGCACCCCGCCTCCGAGGCGAGCGTCAACGTGCTGCACCAGATGCTCGCCGGGCCCGACGCCGCACGCGACCACGAGATCGAGCTGCTCATCTCGAACCTGGAAGCCCCCAGTACGCGGCTCGCCATCGGCATGGGCTTCCCGCGCGCGCAGATCGCCTACCAGGCCGTGACCGCTCCCGATCCCCGGGAGCCGCAGCGCCGGGTCGGCGTCCGGCTGTGGGAGTTCGGCGGCCCCGAGGGACTCGACGCCCGGCCCGCCGTCGCCCCGCCGTCGCCCGAGGCCGCCGCACGCGTGCGCCAGGTCGCCGCGCTGAGCTGGGCCGCGCCGGGGGCCGCGTACGACCACGCCGTGCGCCTCGCCGACCTGAGCGCCGAGGACCTGCTGGCCGTCTGCGTGCACCCGCCGCTGCCGCGCGAGGGCGACCAGGGCGCGTACCTGCTGGGGCGGCAGCCCGAGATGTGGGTCCGCGCCGTACAGACCTTCGCCTGCCTGGGCCTGGCCCACCACCGCGCGGACGAGCCGTGGGAAGGATCCCGGCGCAGGGCCCTGCTGCTCGACCTGCTCTTCGGCCCCGAGGACTGGACCAACGAGGCCGCGGGCTTCGCGCTGCTCGCCACCGCCTGGGTCGACCCCGCCGCCCGCGAGGACGTCGGGCAGCAGCTCGCCGACCGGATGATGGGGGTGAGCGAGGCCTGGCAGCAGCGCGACGCGACGATCCTCGCCTCGCTGTGCCGCCTCGTCCAGGCGTGCCCCTGGCTGGAGCCCACCTTCCTCGACCTGGCCGCGAAGATGCTGACGGCGGTGGCCGAGTTCGACGCACAGGTCCCCGACGACGACGAGCGGCGCCGTGCGGAGTTGACCGCCGCGATGGAGGCACGGCAGGCGGGCTCCCCGGCGGCGCCGGCACCGCAGGGCGGCCGGGAGAGCAGTAGGCGCCGGTCCCTCCTCGCCCGTCTCCGGGGCCTCGGGCGCTGAACCGCCGGGCGCCGAACCGCCGGGCGCCGAACCGCCGGGCGGGGCGACCGTCGGATCAGGTGCGGCGCGGGGCCAGGACGCAGAACTCGTTGCCCTCCGGATCGGCGAGCACGACCCACGTCACCTCGGGGCCCTGCCCGACGTCGGCCGGGCGCGCGCCGTGCGCCAGGAGGCGGCGTACCTCCGCGTCCTGGTCCTCGGGGCGGAAGTCGAGGTGCAGGCGGTTCTTCACCGTCCTGGCCTCCGGCACCGATGCGAAGAGCAGCCCCGGCAGCCGGTCGGGGGCCGGGCGGATCTCGTACTCGTCCGGGTCCTCGTTCACGACGACCCATCCCAGGGCCTGTGCCCACCAGCGCCCCAGGGCCGCCGGGTTCGCGGCGTCGACGACGAGCTGCTCCCACTCCAGTGCCATGCGCCGAGCGTAGGCCCCGGCGCCGGCGCACGCACCCGGTCGGATCCCGGGGTCCGGGCCGGCCGGTGAGGGGCCGGCCGGGACCCCGGGCTCAGGCGAGGTCGAACCGGTCGAGGTTCATCACCTTGTCCCAGGCCGCCACGAAATCGCGTACGAACTTCTCTCCCGCGTCCTTGGACGCGTAGACCTCCGAGAGGGCCCGGAGCTGGGAGTTCGAACCGAACACGAGGTCGACGGCGGTGGCGGTCCACCTGGCCTTGCCCGTGGCGGCGTCCTGGCCCTCGAACACGTTCTCCGCCGTGGCCGACGCCTTCCACTCCGTACCCATGTCGAGCAGGTTGACGAAGAAGTCGTTGGTCAACGCCCCCGGCCGCTGGGTGAAGACGCCGTGGGAGGCGCCCCCGAAGCCGGTGTTCAGGGCCCGCATGCCGCCGACCAGAACCGTCATCTCCGGCGCCGTCAGCGTCAGCATGCCGGCGCGGTCCAGCAGCAGGGTCTCCGGCGACAGCTTCTCACCCGCCGGGAGGTAGTTGCGGAAGCCGTCCGCCCTGGGTTCGAGCACGGCGAACGCCTCGACGTCGGTCTGCTCCTGCGAGGCGTCCGTGCGCCCCGGTGCGAACGGAACCGTGATGTCGTGCCCGCCCGTCTTGGCGGCCCGCTCGATGGCCGCGCACCCGCCCAGGACGATCAGGTCGGCGAGAGACACCTTCACCGGCCCGGACTGCGCGCCGTTGAAGTCCCGCTGGATCCCTTCCAGGGTCCGCAGCGCCTCGGCCACCTCGGGCAGGGCGTTGACCTGCCAGTCCCTCTGCGGCGCGAGCCGGATCCGAGCCCCGTTGGCCCCGCCCCGCTTGTCGGTGCCGCGGAAGCTCGCGGCCGCCGCCCAGGCGGTGGTGACCAGCTGGGGGACGGACAGTCCCGAGGCGAGGATCCGGGCCTTGAGATCGGCGATCTCCGCGTCCCCGACCAGCGGGTGATCGACCGCCGGTACGGGGTCCTGCCACAGCTGGGGCGCGGGGATCCACGGGCCGAGGTAGCGCGAGAGGGGGCCCATGTCGCGGTGCAGCAGCTTGTACCAGGCCTTGGCGAACGCGTCCGCGAGCCTGTCCGGGTTCTCGTGGAAGGCCTTCGAGATCGGCGCGTAGACCGGATCCAGCTTCAGCGACAGGTCCGTCGTCAGCATGATGGGGGCGTGCCGCTTCGACGGATCGTGGGCATCGGGCACCGTGCCCTGGGCCGCGGGATCCTTGGGGGTCCACTGCTGCGCGCCGGCCGGGCTCGTCGTCAGCTCCCAGTCGTAGCGGAACAGGTTGTCCAGGTAGCCGTTGTCCCACTTCGTCGGCTCGGAGGTCCACGCGCCCTCGAGCCCACTGGTGAGCGAGTCGGCGCCGCTGCCGCTGCCGTACGAGTTCTTCCACCCGAGGCCCTGCTGCTCGATCGGGCAGGCCTCCGGTTCCGGACCGATGTACTCGGGCCCGACCGCGCCGTGGCACTTGCCGAACGTGTGGCCGCCGACGATGAGCGCGACCGTCTCCTCGTCGTTCATCGCCATGCGCGCGAACGTCTCGCGGATGTCCCGGGCGGCGGCGATCGGATCCGGATTGCCGTTGGGCCCCTCGGGATTGACGTAGATCAGTCCCATCTGCACGGCGCCGAAAGGACCGGTGAGTTCCCGGTCGCCGCTGTAGCGCTCGTCCCCGAGCCACGTGTCCTCGGGCCCCCAGAAGACCTCCTCGGGCTCCCAGATGTCCGCTCGACCGAATCCGAATCCGAACGTCTTGAATCCCATCGATTCCATTGCACAGTTACCGGCGAAAACCAGAAGATCGGCCCATGAGATCTTCTGGCCGTACTTCTGCTTGACCGGCCAGAGCAAACGGCGCGCCTTGTCCAGGCTCGCGTTGTCCGGCCAGCTGTTGAGGGGGGCGAAGCGCTGGGCGCCCGAGCCGCCACCGCCCCGGCCGTCCTCGATGCGGTACGTGCCCGCGGCGTGCCAGCTCATCCGGATGAAGAGCGGCCCGTAGTGGCCGTAGTCGGCGGGCCACCAGTCCTGCGAGTTCGTCATCACCTCGAAGACGTCCTGCTTCAGCGCGTCGACGTCCAGGGACGCGAACGCCTCCGCGTAGTCGAAGTCCTCACCCATCGGATTGGAAAGGGGAGAGTTCTGGTGGAGAACCTGAAGGTCCAGCTGATCCGGCCACCAGTCCCGGTTCGCCCGGGGGCGAGTCGGCGCGGGGGTCGGGGCGGGGATGACTGGGTTCTCGCTTTCGCTGCCGGACACGTCAGGCCTTCTTCCTGTCTCGGTGTTTCCCTCTGCTCACGAACGGCGCCGATAATCGAGCGCGTATCGGCGTCCGTATGGTCGCGCACCGCGGACCGCGCGGCCGCGAGAACACGCAGAGGGTGACGGAAGCGGAAGTGGAACGGGAATTGTTTTCCGGCCCGGCAGGCAAGGGAGAGGCGAACCGGCATGAGTGACCTGATGGAGCGGCTGCGAGGACGCGGCTGGCGCATGACGTCCCAGCGGCGCGTCGTGGCGGAGGTCCTCGCCGGCGACCACGTGCACCTCACGGCCGACGAGGTGCACGCCCGCGCGGCCCAGCGGCTGCCCGAGATCTCCCGGGCCACCGTCTACAACACCCTGGGCGAACTGGTCTCGCTCGGTGAGGTCGTGGAGGTCTCCGCCCACGGCCGCGCCAAGCGCTACGACCCCAACGCGCACCAGCCCCACCAGCACCTGGTGTGCTCCGGCTGCGGCCTCATCCGCGACGTCCACCCGACCGGGGATCCCCTGGCCGGCCTCCCCGTGGAGGAACGCTTCGGGTTCACGGTGTCCGAAGCCGAGATCATCTACCGGGGGCTGTGCCCCTCCTGCGCTTCAGGCCCGCCGCACGGGTGAGGGCCCGGAGCCCGGCGAGCTCAGGGCCCGGCGGGCTCGGAGCCCGGCGGGTCCGGAGTCCGGCGGATTTCAGAGCCCGGCGACCTTGGAGCTCGCCGACATCTCGTAGACCAGGGTGACCGTGCGCCGGCCGCCGGGCGGGAGGGCGACGTCCCAGCGGGCGATCCCGTCGGCGTCGACCACCTCGGGCGGCGGGGAGCAGGCGTCCTTGCGCAGGCGCACCTCCACCGCCGAGACCTCGGAGACCGGGATCCGCTCCCGCAGCACGACCACCCGGTCACCGCGCTCCCCGGGGGCGGAGAACCGGGACAGGTGCAGCCGGACCGTGCGGGTGACCACGGTCCGCTGCATGATCCCGGCGGACTCCCGGGACTCCTCGAACCGCCGGACCACCCCGTGGTCGTCGCAACTGCCGAAGGCGAGCTCGACGGGGGCGCCGGGAGCAGTGAAGTCCAGCGTGCCGCGACCGCTGAATCCGCTGCCGCGGACCAGGTCCACCGGCCCGGCGAGCAGCGCGTGGCCGGACAGGTTGTCGCACCGCACCACCTGGGTGACCAGCGGCGACACCTCCGGAGAGCAGGCGTACTCACTGCTCGCGTCCGAGGTGAACACGGAGAGCGGCACCCGGTGGGCGCGGCCGTCCCCGGGCACGGAGACCGGCGCGGGGGAGTGCAGGACGCGCGCCTCGCCGCCGTCCTCCACCCCGGGCAGACCGAGCACCGGGGCCGGGCCGAGGGATCCGATCTCCTCCTCGCGCAGCTCCACGTCGACCGTGCGGCGCTCCGCAGCGGAGCGGTCCTTGAGCGTCAGCCGGTCCTCGCCCAGCCGCGGCGGGTCGGTGGCCAGGGCCGAGCGGGCGGTCGACAGGGTCAGCCGTACGTCCGACCAGTCCTCGCCGGTGCGCTGCCAGACCACCGCGTCGGTCTCCAGGGTCAGGGCCTCCCCGTCGAGCACGGCCCGGTAGGCGGGCCGCCACAGCGCACACGGGGTGAGGTGGCTCAGGCGCAGCCCGACCGGACCCGCGACCGCGGCCCGCACCGTCAGCTCCACATGGCCGACCAGCTCGGCGGGCTCCCCCTCGGAGAGGTCCATGGCCTGCTGGACCGCGCCGATCTCGGTGCCGAGCTCGGCCAGCCGGACCTCCACGGTGCGCAGTCGCTCGCCGTACGTGTCGCGCTCCGCGTCCAGCCGGTCCAGTTCGCGGGCCCAGCGCGGCCGTTCGGCCTCGCCCGAACCGGCGCCCTCGCCGATGTCCCGCAGCAGATCGGCGGCGAGGCGGCCGAGCAGGTCGAGGCGGGTGCGCAGCCGGTCGCGCCGCTGCTCCAGGGCCGACCGCTCCTCTTCGAGGGCGTGTTCGCGCAGGCGCAGCGCGGAGTCCTCGTCGGCGGAGGGCAGCGGCCCGCGCGGCGTCCAGCTGCGGACGATCCGCACGTCGAGCACCGTCGCCGGGTCGTCGGCGGTCAGCTCGGCGTGGAGGGTCCGGTCGACGGCCAGCGCACTGACCGGACCGAGCCGCAGCCGCTGGACGCCGGCCTCCAGGTCGAGCACGGTGCTGCGCTCGACATGGGCGCGGTCCTCGAGACAGGTGACGGCGGTGACGGGGAGGGCGATCGGCTTCGGGGCCGTGGACATGGGGTGCGTCAGCTCCTGCGGTTGCCGCCGACCAGGGCCTTGCCGGTCGGGATGCGGATCTCGTAGCCGCCGCCCAGGGCGGCGGTGGCGCCGGCGGGCAGCTCCAGCCGCCAGAGGCGGGTGCCCGGGGCGTGGTGTTCGGGCCCCTTGCCCTCTTCGGGCGCCGTCCAGTCGGCCCGTTCCTCGATGCGGACGTCCGGATCGGAGGTGACCGGAACCCGCTCGCGGACCTCGACGGTGACGGGCCTGGCCAGCCCGTTGGCCAGCTCCACGTGTACGCGGTGGTCGAGCACGGTGGTGTTGCCCCGCAGGCCCGCGGTCGACTCGTGCACGTTCGTACGGCGGGTGACCCGGATGCCCTCGGCGCGCCCCAGCCCGACCCGGCGGACGCCGCCGGGGGCGAGCGTGGGCAGCGCGGCGGTCAGCAGGAACTGGTCGTCGACGACCACCTCCACCGGGCCGGCCAGCAGCGCCTGGTCGGTGGCGTTCGAGAGCACCAGCGTGGCGTACACGGTCTGCTCGACGGAGGGCACGCAGAGGTACTCGGTGCGCAGGCCGACGGGGACCTCGGCGACGGTGACGGTGTGCCAGGTGCCGTCCGACGGGACGTCGGCGCGGGCGGCGGCATCGAAGCGGTGGTCGAAGGAGCCCGCCGACTCGCGGGGCCGTACGGCCTGTCCGGGCAGCGGCAGCGCGGCCACCGCCTCGGCGCGGCGACGGCACTCGGCCGCCACCGGATCGGAGGGAGCGCCGGGGAACAGCCGGCCCCTGCGTCCGCCCGGCTCGTCGGGGCCGCACAGGGTGAGGGCGGCGTAGTCGAGCTCGGCACCGCTCGGCCGCGGCGGGCCGGCCACCGGTTCCGGAGGGGGCGGCGGCGGGGCCCCGCCCGGAGCCGCGGGAGCCGCGGGTGGCATCGCCGCGGGTGGCATGGCGGGGGCCCCGGCGAAGGACCG
Source organism: Streptomyces sp. NPDC090045 (assembly GCF_044747975.1). Classification (NCBI taxonomy): domain Bacteria; kingdom Bacillati; phylum Actinomycetota; class Actinomycetes; order Kitasatosporales; family Streptomycetaceae; genus Streptomyces; species Streptomyces sp. NPDC090045. The sequence continues at coordinate 52,650 of NZ_JBIVFA010000013.1, read as the reverse complement.
GGCGGCGGTACGTGGCCTGGCGCCCGGCCGCAGGGGGGCCGGCGCGGGGGCCGCCTGCGCGAGGTCGGGCATCGCGCCGCCGTAGCCCTGTGGTGCGGGCGGCGGGGGAGGCGGCGGTGGCGGAACGGGACCGGACGCGGAGCCGCTCCCGGAGGGCCTGGCGGCCAAGGGAGCGGAGGGGGACGCGACGGCCACGGCGGCGGCCGTGACGGGGCGGGGGCCGGCCGCCTCGTACCCGGCGAACAGGCCGGAGAGCCCCGCGGGAGGCTCGCGCCAGCCGGAGGGCGCGGGGGCCGGCTGACGGCGTCCGATCCGGATCGAGGTGAGCTTCGGCAGGTCGGTGCGGCGCCGGAGATCGGCGGTGGCCAGGGCGATGCGCACGCCGGTCCAGTCCTCGCCGGTCCGCTGGGCGACCGACGCGCGCAGCACCAGCCGGCCGCCGTCGTCGCCCTGACGGTGGGTGAGCCGGTAGGCCGGCACCCAGACGGCGCCCGGCACCCCGTACTCCAGCTCCAGTTCCACCTCGTCCGCACCGGCGCCGTCGAGGGTCAGGACGGCGCAGACCGTGGTCTCCACGTGCGCCGGGGGTGCGTCGGTGGAGGCCCGGGCGAGCCGGTCGGCTGCGACGGTGAGCTCGTGCCCGGCCGCGCGCAGCGCCTCCTCCAGCTCGACGAGGCGGGCATGCAGTCCGGTCAGCCGCTCCTCGACGAAGTCGGCCAGCTCCAGCCACGCGTCGACCGGGGTGCGGCGGTGCGGGTCGTCGCGCTTGCGGGGAGGTGGCACCGGGCGGAGGGACCCGACCTCCTCGATCAGGCTCAGCTGTCGGTCCCGGCGGGCCCGCGCCGCCGCGTGGACGTCGCGCAGCCGCTCGACCTCGCGCCGCAGCCCGTCGGGCGTGCCCGCGCCGAGCGGTTCGGCTTCGACCTCCGCCCGGGCCTCGGTGACGCGCACTCCGGGAGCCCCCAGGACACGGGCCCGCAGCGAGCCCGGATCCAGCGAGCGGGGCAGTCCCGTCACCCGAACCCGGCCGCCGGGCGGCACGCTGCCCCGGGCCAGGCGGCGGCAGAGCGCGCCCTGCGCGTACACCACGACCGAATCGAGGGTCGCCGCCCAGGTCCGTGCCGTCTCCGCCGTCATGTGGTCCGCCCCCCGCCGCTCCATGGGGCGAAGCCTACGCCCGCGCCCGGGGGAGCGTGACGCTGCCCGTGACGACGGCTCAGGCGATGCCGTAGCGCGCCTCGATGCCCGCGACGAGCAGGCGCAGGCTCTCCTCGAACCCCGTGCCGAAGTCCTGGAAGAGTTCGGCTCCGGCGGCCGCCGCCAGGGGGAAGTCCGCCATGCGCGCGGCGCGTTCGTCGACGTCGTAGCCGTCGCGGCGGTCGCCCGGCCGGGGTTCGACCCCTTGTTCCTCGGTGACGAAGCCCAGGGTGAAGTAGTAGGCCGTGGTGAGGGCGCGTACGGCCTGGGCGGGCTCGAAGCCCGCTGCGCCGAAGACGCGGAGGTTCTCCTCCAGCTGGACCGCGTGCTCGGTGCCGGTGAAGCGGGAGCCGCTGTAGACCTTGGCACCGTCCCGGTAGCCGAGCAGGGCGTCCCGCAGTCCCTTGTTGAAGGCCATCAGCTGTTCCTGCCATGTGGTGCCGGGAGCGATCCGCTGCCCGGAGACCATCCGGCGGTACATCTCGGTGGCCATCTCGTCGAGGAGTTCCTGCTTGTTCTTGAAGTGCCAGTAGAGGGCCGGCGCCTGGACGTCGAGCTCCTTGGCGATCGCGCGCAGGGTCAGTCCGTCGAGGCCGACCTCGTTCAACAGCCGCAGTGCGGTGTCGACGGCCTGCTTCTTGTCCAGCTTGGGGGTTTTCCGGGTTGCCACGGTTGACAGCTTAACACCGTTAAATGCATGCTGTGGAGCGCAGCACTTAACAACGTTAAGGAGAATGCCGTGACCACGCACGCCCCCACGCGCCACACCGACGTGCTCATCGTCGGAGCCGGCCCCACCGGGCTCGCCCTCGCCATCGACCTCGCCCGCCGCGGAGTCGCGGCCCTCGTCGTCGAGCGTTCCGGTTCCCTCTTCCCGGGATCGCGAGGCAAGGGGCTGCAGCCCCGCACGCTGGAGGTGCTCGACGACCTCGGCGTGCGCGACGCGATCCGGGCGGCCGGAGCCTCGTACCCGGTCGGGGTGATCTGGGAGGACGGCGTCCGTACCGGCGAGCACCGGATGTTCGACGCGGTGGAACCGGACGAGGGCGCCCCCTACGCCGAGCCCTGGATGGTGCCGCAGTGGCGTACGCAGGAGATCCTCGCCGCGCGGCTCGCGGAGCTGGGCGGCGAGATCGCCTTCGGCCGGGAGCTGGCCGGCATCGAGCAGGACCCGGAGGGAGTGACGGCAGCCTTCGTCTCCGGCCCGCCCGTCCGGGCCCGGTACGCCGTGGCGGCCGACGGCGGCCGGTCCACCGTGCGGCGGGCCCTGGGCATCGGCATGACCGGCGAGACGGTCGACCCGAACCCGATGCTGGTCGCGGACGTCCGGATCGAGGGCCTCGACCGCGATCACCTGCACGTCTTCCCGCCGGCCGAGGGCGGGGGCTACCTCGCGATCTGGCCCCTGGCCGCGACCGAGGAGTTCCAGGTGGTGGCCCAGTTCCCGCAGGGCATCGAGCCGGACCTCTCGCTCGAAGGGATCCGCAAGGTGGTCGGCGCCCGCTCGCACCTGGCGCCCGGTGACGTGAAGGAGGTGCGCTGGGCCTCGGACTTCCGGCCGCGGGCCGCGATGGCCGACCGGTTCCGGGACGGCCGGATCTTCCTCGCCGGTGACAGTGCGCACGTGCACTCGCCGGCCGGCGGGCAGGGCCTCAACACCAGCGTCCAGGACGCGTACAACCTGGGCTGGAAGCTGGCGGCCGTGCTGCGCGAGGGGGCCCGCGCCTCGCTGCTCGACTCCTACGAGGAGGAGCGGCTGCCGGTCGCCGCCGAGATGCTCGGCCTGTCCACCCGCATCCACCGCGGCGAGGCCCGGCGCGGCGAGGCCACCATGCAGCTCGGCATCGGCTACCGGGATTCGGCCCTGGCGGTGGAGACCCGCGACGGCCTGGCCGAGGGGGCCCTCCGGGCGGGCGACCGCGCACCGGACGGGCTGCGCGGCGGCCTCCGGCTCTTCGACGAGTTCCAGGGCACGCACTGGACGCTGCTGACCGTCGGCGCCGCCTCCGGCCTGCCGGACCTGGCCGACCTGTCCGGACTCCCCGGGCTCCCGGTCGTCCGTACGGTCCGGATCCCCTCGTACGAGGCCTACGGGGACGGGCTGTTCCTGATCCGCCCGGACGGCTACGTCGGCTGGGCCGGCAGGGCCGCGGAGGGCCTGGCCGCCTACGCGGCGGGGTTCGCGGCGTAGGCGCACCGCTCGGCGGTGCGGCAGGTCGCCCCGAATCGCCGCCGGGCCGGGCGTCGATGCCCGCGCCGGCGCCCGCGCTTCCACCAGGCCGATCCGGCACGGTGGGTGCCGGCCCTGTCGCCCGGAGCCACCCGGACCGACTCCTTCGACGTCGTCGGCGCCGCGCCGGCCGCCCTCGACCGCAGGAATCCGCCGCCCGGCGTCATCGCAGGGCGCATGAACCGGGTGAGGGGCCTGACGTCCCTCAGCGGTCGTCGCGCATCTCGTCCAGGTCCGCCTCACGCAGGTCGTGCATCACGTCACGCATCGTCGCGTCCTCGCGGCCGCGCTCGTGCGCGATCTCGTCGGGGCTGCGCGGCCGGCCGCCCGTCTTCAGCTGGTCCGGCTCCGGCGCCCGCCCGCGGATCTGTTCCTCGCGGCCCTTGCCCGGCATCCGGCGCTTGTCTCCGCCCATGACGGATCACACTCCTCACGGGAATTCCCGGTAACCGGCGCCTAACCCGTCAGGCCCCTGCCAAACACGCGGCCCCGGCCTCCCGCCGACGAAACGATCATGTGTCCATTCCGTGCAGGAGTTCCCGAGAACGTGTGTGCGAGATGGAGGCGGTGCGGAGGGTCCATTAAGAAACCTTGTTGAAGAAGCCCTTACCCCAGGTTCGCTCTTGATTTGCTCCTGTCAATCGGAACAGGGTTATCCAGAAGGTTTGACGCCCCACACGTCACCACGAGGAGAACCCTCTACATGGCAACTCACAAGCGATCCAAAGCCCTTCGCAACGCGGCCATAGCCGCGACTGCCGCAACTGCGGCCGCCGCGGCCGTGTTTGCGAGCCCCCTCGCGGGGGCGGCCACACCGGCCGAAGGGACCGTGCACGGACTCGGCGTAGCGGACGCCGTGGACGGCAGCTTCGTCGTCATCCTCGACGCATCCGCGAACAAGGAGGACTTGGCGAAGAAGTACGGCGGCAAGCTGGAGCGCTCCTACGGCTCGCAGGTCAACGGCTTCTCCGCATCGGGGATGACGGTGAAGGAGGCGAAGCGGCTCGCCGCGGACCCGGCCGTCGGCACGGTCGTGCAGAACAAGCGCTTCCGCATCAACGAGACGCAGGAGAAGCCCCCGTCCTGGGGCCTGGACCGGATCGACCAGGCCGCCACGGCCGGCGACGACAAGTACACGTACCCGGACGCCGGCGGCGACGGGGTGACGGCGTACGTCATCGACACGGGCGTCAGGATCTCGCACAAGGACTTCGGCGGTCGGGCCGCTCACGGTTTCGACGCGATCGACAACGACGAGACCGCTGACGACGGCAACGGCCACGGCACCCACGTGGCGGGCACCATCGCCGGCACTGCCCACGGCGTCGCCAAGAAGGCCAAGGTCGTCGCGGTGCGGGTGCTGGACGACAACGGGTCCGGCACCACCGAGCAGGTCGTGGCGGGCATCGACTGGGTGACGAAGAACCACTCCGGGCCGTCGGTGGCCAACATGAGCCTCGGCGGCGGCGCGGACGAGGCGCTGGACGCGGCCGTGAAGCGGGCCGTCGCCTCCGGCGTGACCTTCTCCGTGGCGGCCGGAAACGAGTCCTCCGACGCCGGTCAGGGCTCGCCCTCCCGCGTGCCCGAGGCCCTGACGGTCGCGTCCAGCACCGAGGGCGACCAGCAGTCGGACTTCTCGAACTTCGGTTCGGTGGTGGACCTGTACGCGCCGGGCTCGGAGATCACGTCGGCCTGGAAGGACAGCGACACCGCCGTCAAGACGATCTCCGGAACGTCGATGGCCGCCCCGCACGTGGCGGGCGCCGCCGCGCTCTACCTGGCGGCCCACCCGTCGGCGACGCCCGCCGACACGGCCACCGCGCTGACCGGTGCCGCGACGAAGGGCGCCATCAAGAACCCGTCCTCCGGCACCGCGAACAAGCTGCTGAAGGTCACGCCGTAGTCCGCTGAGGCGGTAACGGTCTGACCGGGAGCGGCCCTCCACCTCGTGGAGGGCCGCTTCGGCGTACGGGGACACGGCTCAGGGGCCCGCGTTGAGCTCCGCGACGATCGAAGCGGGAGTGTGGCCGCTCCCGTCCGACAGGCGGTGGAAGTCGACGGAGACGAAGTTCGGATCGCGGCCTCCGGTCGCCGTCCGGCACTGCCCCGCGATGCGGTTCCGCAGCTTGGAGCCGTTGTCCAGGGCCGCCGTCATGACCGTGGGCACGTTGCGGTGGTGGCTCATGGTGAACAGGCGCCGGAATCCCGGCTCCTGACGGTCCAGCGGCACGTCGGACCAGCGGCTGACGCAGGCGAGGTCGTTGCCCAGGTCGCCGAGGCTCCAGTAGTTGCTCACCGTCCAGGACCTGTCGTACATGACGCCCAGGTGCTCGCGGTCGGACCGGTCGGAGAAGATCAGCAGCCGCTTGCCGGCGGTCACCAGGTCCGCCACCTTCGGCCATCCGTGCTCGCGCACGCCCCAGGCGTCGGGCCGGAACACCATCTCGGGCAGCCCCCTGACCCTGCCCAGGGACTGCTGCAGCTGCTCGGCACTGACGTAGTCCTCGAGGAAGATCGTCACCACCTCCTGCGGATGGGCGGCGAGGAAGTCCACCACGGTCTGCATGGTGCCGTGGAAGGACTGGCGGGGGAGGGCGTACGTGGCGCCGGCGAAGGTCTTGCACTCGCCGTGGCACAGGTACACGTCGCTGGGGTAGCAGTCGCTGCCGAAACTGATGACGCACAGCCAGGTGCTGCGCTCGTACCAGTGCGTGTCCAGGCTCAGGCCGCGGACCCCGTTGTCGAGCTGGGCGCGCACCGACTCGGCCTGGTTCACCGAACTCCAGCGGGAGTCCTCGTAGTTGGTGAACGCGTTGTGGGTGGTCAGGAAGGCGGCCTCGTCGAGGCGCCGGTCGCCCCAGCGGGCGGCCGCGGCGCCGGCCGCGCTCGTGCCCGCCGGCGCGGCGGAGGCGGAGGCGAGGGCGGGGGCGGAGGGGCGCGGGCCCGGGGGCGAGGCGGCCGCGGTGGTGGCCGTGCCGAGCAGGGCCAGCAGGAGGAGCCCGACGAAGGCGTGCCGGCCGGTACGCCGGCGAAGGCGCCCGCGCGCCCAGGTTCTTAACATGCCCATGTCAATCATGCGGTGGAGGGTAGCGCGCCCGCCGTCGAATGCGGAGCCCTCGTACGCGGAACCCTCGTACGCGCCCCGTCGGCGCGGGTCCGCCGCTCCCGCAGGGCGCACGGGAGGGCCGCGGTGACACCGGGCCCCCCCGTGCGCCCCGGCCGGATCAGGCGGGTGACGGGGTGAGCGCGCCCTTCCGCACGGAGCGGTCGGCAGGCGCGGCAGTCGCGGTCGGCACGGCAGGCACGGTCGGCGCGGCGAACCGGGGTCCCCGCTCCGCGAGCGGGTGCTCCGCTGCGGGTGCCGCCGGCGTGGTGTCCGTCAGCAGCTCGATGAGGGAGGTGCGGGCGCGGGCCACGCGGGAGCGGACGGTGCCGATGGGGCAGCCGATGGCCTCGGCCGCATCGGCGTACGGCAGGCCCAGGAGCTGGGTGAGGACGAAGGCGTCCCGGCGCTCGGACGGGATCGCGGCCAGGAGTTCGGCCAGTGCGACGCCCTCGTCGAAGCCCGGGACGTCGCACGGCTGGGTCTGCTCGGCGGCGGTCTGCCAGTCGTGGCGGTCGGAGAGCCTGGGCCGGGCGGCGGCGTGGCGGAGGCTGTCGACGACGGTGCGGCGGGCGATGGACAGCAGCCAGGTGCGCGCCGAGGACCGGCCTTCGAAGCGGGGGAGGGCGGCGAGGGCCCGGAGGAACACGTCCTGGGTGAGGTCGTCGGCGGCCTGGGTGTCGGCGCTGAGGTAGGCGACGTAGCGCCAGACGTCGCGGTGCAGCGCACGCACGAAGCGGTCGGCCTTCGCGGGGTCGCCGTCGCGGGCGTCCAGGGCCAGTCGGGTCACCGCCGCGTCGGCGGTGTGCCGGTCACGCTGTTCGCCGGCGGGACAGTGCTGGGTGGGCAGGGCAGGAGTCATCGCCACAGGTCCTTCGGGGAAGGGAGGTACGGCGCCGCGCGGGGGCGGGGCCGGTGAGGGGTGTACGGCCCGCCTGAGGGCAGGGCCGATGCCCGAGGCGCGAGGGGCGTGCGCGAACGCGGATGCCGACGCGTGCTCGGGGAGCCGGCTGTCAGAGGACAGCGGCTCCCGCCGGGGGACCCCGTGAGGTGATGGCGTGGACGAGGAGCAGCCGGCGCAGCGCGTGGCGCCGGCGCGCACGGCGTACGAGGGCGCGCGGCGGATGCGGGGTCGCGGCCGGGCGGAGCAGCAGGCGCAGCGGTGTCCAGAACCATCCGGCGACGGCGCGCAGGATCCGGAAGGCGGCCCGCTCTCCGTAGGCCAGCCACAGGCCGCACACCACCGCGGCCACCAGGTGGGCGGTGAGCATCGCCGTCGGCGACATGCCGCCCATGTCGTGGCCGCCGCCCGGTACCGCGGTCCCGGCGGAGACGGCGCCGGCCATCTCGTGCACGGCGTGGTGACCATGGGCGGCGGCATCGGAGAGCGCGGTGCCGGGCGGCGGCCGGAAGACCAGCCCGCCGACCCCGGCCTCGTCGACCACCCTCAGTGCCTCACGCGGGGAGACGGCAGTGGTCGCCCCGTCTCCGCAGGTCAGGTACTCGGCCCACTGGCGGGCGAACGAGGTCCCGGTGGGCAGCGAGGGGCGGACCAGGGACTGGGCCAGGGAGAACCCCGCGTGGAGCGCGGCCTGGACGGTGACGGCCGCGCCGGTGACGGCGAGCAGCCCGCGCTCCCGGCCGGCGAAGGCCCAGGCCGCTGCCGCCGTGCCGGCGAACGCGGCGGACAGGGCCCACCAGGGCACGGCCGTGCCCGACATGAGGATGTGGCCGGTGGCCGCGAGCAGCACGCAGAGGGCTGCGAACATCGCAGCCCGTACGACTCGTGAACATCGGCCCGGGTTCATGGCGGGGCTCATCCTCGCACCAGCTTCCGGGAGTTCGAAGAAGGGTGCGCACTTCTGGACAAGTTCTGGTGGCCGGCCCCGCTGCGCCTTGAGCGCCTGCCTACTGTGAGCCGGAACACAGGGGGGCGCGGGGAACTGGGCGCCCTCGCGGGCCGACTGCATGGCCGGTCGGATCGAAGTGCGCGCAGCGTGGGGGAAGGAGTCAATCAGTGGCGGTGGAGGAACCCGGGACCGTGCGGACGCGGACGGACGAGGCCGCGGAACACCGGGTGACGGCGCTCCTCACGTGCGCCATGGCGTTCTCGATGCTGCAGCTCTTCCTCCTCGGCGCCCTGAGTCCGCGGCTGGTCGGCGAACTGGGCGTGTCGCCCACGGTCCTCGGCCTCACGACGACGCTCGGCTTCGGGACGGCCGCCCTGCTGTCCCCGGCCGGCGGCCGGATCGTGGACCGGATCGGCCCGCGCCGCTCGCTGGTCGTCCTGCTGCTGGTCTCGGCCGCGGCGCTCGCCCTGATCGGCGCCGCGCCCGGTACCGGTGTGCTGCTGGGCGCCGTCGCACTGGGCGGCGTACCGCAGGCGCTGGCCAACCCCGCCACCAACAAGGCCATCATGCGCGTCGTCCCGGCGGCCCGGCGGGGTGCGGTGACGGGACTCAAGCAGTCCGGCGTCCAGTTGGGCGCCTTCGTGGCCGGACTGCCCCTCGTGATGCTGGCGGGCGGGATCGGCTGGCGGGGCGCGGTGTGGACGGCGGCCGGCGCGGCCCTGCTCGCCGGGGGGTGGGCGCTGCGGGCGCTGCCCGACGATCCTTCGCCGCCCCCGGCCGGACCGGGCGGCTCGCTCGTCCCCCGCGCAATGGTCGCCTGGCTGGCGGCCTTCTCGCTGTTCCTCGGAGCCGGAATCGCCTCGGTCAACACCTACCTGGCCCTGTTCGGGGCGCAGCGCCTCGGCATGGGTCCGACGGCGGCCGGTGCCCTGGTCGCCGTACTGGGCGTCGCCGGGATCGCCGGCCGGATCGGCTGGTCGAAGGCGGCCCGGCCCGGGCGCGCCGAGTGGCTGCCGGGATGGCTCGCCTGCGGTGCGCTCGGGGCGGCCCTCCTCCTGGGCGCCGCGCTCGTCGCCGGCCCGCTGGTGTGGATCGGGGCGATCGCCGTCGGCGTGTTCGCCGTGTCCGGGAACGCCGTCTCCATGGTGCTGGTCATGCAGCGGGCCGCTCCGGGCCGGGCCGGCCAGGACTCGGCGCTCGTCGCGGCCGGGTTCTTCGGCGGATTCGCCCTGGGGCCGCCCCTGTTCGGCCTGCTGGCCGGGAGCGGCCGGTACGGCCACGGGTGGCTGCTGGTCGCCGTGGAGTTCGCGGCGGCGGGAGCCGTCGCCTTCGCCTGGGCCGTGCGGGACCGGCGGAAGGCCACCTCGTGAACAGCTCGACGACTCCCACGGATTGGGCCGAAAACGCCCTCGCGGCCGTCATCGGGCGCGTGAGCGTGACCGAGGCCCAGGTCGGCGAGCGCTTCCCGCTCCACGCGGAGCCCGACGACGGGCGATGGACGACCACCGGCCGTGGTTCGTGGACCGGCGGCTTCTGGGCGGGGCTGCTGTGGCTGCGCGCCCGCTACACCGGCACCGACGCCGACCGGCGGGCCGCCGCCGCGTGCACCGCCCGGCTCGCGCCGTGGGCGGACGCCGACACCGCCACCCGGGGCCTGATCTTCTGGTACGGGACCTCGCTCGCCGGAACCGATGCCGAAACCGGCCGGCTGCGCGAACGGGCCGCCCGGGCCTGCCTGTCGGCCTACGATCCCGCACTCGGCCTGGTGCCCTGGGGCGACGCCCTGGGCGGGCCCCGCCTGCTGGCCCGCGTGGACGGCGTACCGGGCATGGTGCCCCTGCTGGCGGATGCCGGGGCGGAGGGCGCCGCCGCCGCGGCCGCCCACCTCCACCGGCACCTCGACCTCTGCCTCGGCGCGGACGGGGAGCGGCGCCCGTGGCTGTGGCCCGCCCGGCTGTTCGACGAGGGAGCCGGATGGCAGCGCTGCGACGAACCCGCGCCGGGCTGGAGCCGCGGCCAGGCCTGGCTGCTGCTGGCCGTCGCCGACGCCCTGACGCGGCCCGACCTCGTGAGCCGTGACCCGGCCCGTCTCGACGAGGCGGCCGAACAGCTGCTGTCGCAGGGGGAGGTGCTGTCCGGACGGCTGGTACCGCCGGCCGGCGCCTCCCGGCCCGGCGGCCCCCTCGACACGTCGGCCGCCGCCATCACCGCGGTGGCCCTGCTGAAGCTCGCACGGGTCCCCGGCCCCCGGTCGGAGGCCTGTTCGCACCGGGCCGTGGCCATCCTGAACCGTCTGGCACAGGCCCACCTGACCGGCGCGTGCTCCGCCCGCCCGCCGGGAATGCTGCTGGACGGCTGCTACGACGCCGCGAAGGGGCTGGCGGTCCGGCACGAGCTGATCTGGGGCGACTTCTTCCTCGCGCTCGGGCTGGCCGCGCTGGACGGTCTCGTCGACATCACCCGCGTGTAGGCCGTCCCGCATCGCCCGCGTCCGGGCCGTCCCGCATCACCCGCGTCCAGCCCGCCCCGCGCCGTGTTCGCGCAGGACGCGGCGGGCCACGGAGGTGATGTGGAGCTCGTCGGGGCCGTCGAGGATGCGGGCGGCGCGCCCCGTACGGAAGAGAGCGGGCAGGGGGGTGTCCGGGCCGAGCCCGGCGGCGCCGTGGACCTGGATGGCCGAGTCGGTGACCTGCTGGAGCATGCGGGCGGCGGCGACCTTGGCCAGCCCCACCTCCGTACGGGCGTCCTGCCCGGACGCGATCAGGGCCACCGCCTCGTGGACGAGGGGACGGGTGGTGCGCAGCGCGAGCAGGGCGTCGAAGACGTGCTGCTGGACCAGCTGGTGGTCGGCGAGGGGCCCGCGGGATCCGCTGCGGGTGGCGGCCCGTTCGCACATGAGGTCGAAGGCGCGCTGGGCCTGGCCCAGCCAGCGCAGACAGCGCAGCGTACGGCCGAGCAGCAGCCGCTCACCCGCGATGGCGAGGGCGTTGCCGGGCTCGCCGAGGAGGTGGTCGGCGGGCACGCGGACCCGGTCGAGTGCGATCTCGTACTGACCCGCCGCACCGAGCACCGGGAGCTCGCGCACCACGCGGAAGCCGGGGGAGGAGGTGGGCACCAGGAACAGGGAGAGCCCTTCGCGGTCCCCGGCCACTCCGCCGGTGCGGGCCAGGACGGTCACCAGGTCGGCGCCCGCGGCGCCGGAGGTGAACCACTTGCGGCCGGTGACGCGCCAGCTGCCGTCCGCCAGGCGCTCGGCGCCGGTGGCGGTCGAGAACGGGTCGGTGCCCGGCACGTCCGGCTCGGTCATCGCGTAGCAGGTGCGCATCTCCCCGGAGACCAGCCGTTCCAGGTACTCCTCGCGGACCCGGGGCGTGCCGTGCCGGGCCAGCATGGTGACGTCGAGCAGGGGAGCGGAGCCGAGCGCGGCGGGACCGTGGTCACTGGAACCCTCGGCCTCGGCCAGCGCGGCGTACGCGGCGAAGGGGATTCCGCCGCCGCCCAGTTCGGCCGGGAGGGGGAGCGCCCAGAGCCCTTCCTCCCGGGCCCGCCCCCTCAGCTCGGTGAGCGCTTCGGCCGCCGCCGGGCCGCCCGCGTCCAGCACGCCCTCCCGGGGGATCACCCGGCCGCGGACGAACGCGCCGACCCGGGCCTTCAACTCGGCTCCTCGGAGCTCGTGTCGGGTGGCCGTGCCTGGATCTATCACTGTTTTCCTCCTCATTCCCGGGAACTCGTGGGAACGGTTGTCCGACTGTCTGTCCGTGGAACTGGTCGGCTGCGAACGCGCCCCGGTTCCCGCGTATCGCACGAACCGGGCGACGGCCACCGCCGCGCCGGGAGAGGAGAGGCATGGCGTCACCAGCCACCACGCAGACGGTCCGGCCGCTCGACACACTGCGCTTCGACACCTCGGGGCCCCCGCAGATCACGGACGTCGTCGCCGACCACCTGCGCATGCTCGGCGCGACCGGGGACCACTCCGGCCAGGCCCCGCCGGACCGCATCACGCTGACCGGCGGCGGCTTCGCACCGACGCGGGCGGCCGCCACGTGGGCAGGTCCCGCGAGCGGCCTCGTCGACGAGGCGACCGTCCAGGCCGCCACCGGCATCATGGCCGTGCACGGCCGCCGGGACGGCTCCCCGCGCGGACTGGCCGCCGACTACACGGCCACGGCCACCGCCGTCCTGACCGTGCAGGGGCTGCTCGCCGGCCTGATAGGCCAGGCCCGGGGCGGAGCCGCCACCCAGGTCACCACCCGCGCGGACCGGGCGGGCCTGCTGACGGTGTCCCAGTACCTCGCCGCGGCCGGAGCCGACGAGGGCGAAGCCGCCGAACTCGCCGCCGGCGGACCGCCCTTCCGCTCCGCCGAAGGAGTCCTCTTCGAACTGGAGACCCTCGACCCGGGAGCCTGGGCCGCCTTCTGGCGGGCACTTGAGGCACCCGCCGACGCGATCCGGGCAGGCTGGCGGCCCTTCCAGTTCCGGTACGCCACCGCCTGCGCGCCGTTCCCGCCGGCCCTCCACGAGGTCACCCGGACCGTCCCCATGACGGGCATCCGGCGGGCTGCCGCCCTCTCCGGCGCCGAGGTCTGCGTCCTGCGCACCCTGGCGGAAAGGGCACTGGAGGACGACGGCGCCGCCCCCTGGGCGCTCCGGCTCCTCGGACCGGAAGCCGGCCGTCCGACAACGGCGGCCGGGCCCGGCGACGGGCCCGGCGCGAGCCGGCCGCTGGCCGGACTGACCGTGCTGGAGGCCGGCCGCCGCATCCAGGCCCCGCTCGCCGCCCACCTGTTGGGCCTGCTCGGCGCCGAGGTGATCCGGATCGAGCCGCCGGGCGGGGACCCGCTGCGCGGCATGCCGCCCGCATGCTCCGGCATCTCCGCGCGCTGGCTCGCCCTCAACCGGGGCAAGCAGGCGGTGGAGATCGACATCAAGGCGGACGGAGACCGGCGCAGGCTGCGCGAGATGGCCGCGGAGGCCGACGTCTTCCTCCACAACTGGGCCCCGGGCAAGGCCGCCGAACTCGGCCTGGACCACGACGACCTCGCGGCGGTGAACCCCGCCCTCGTCTACGCGTACACCAGCGGCTGGGCCGACCGGCTCGACGACGCCCCCATGGGCACCGACTTCATGGTCCAGGCCCGCACCGCGGTCGGCGAGGCCGTCCGCCCGCAGGACGAGGCCCCGGCCCCCTCGCTGATGACCCTGCTCGACGTCCTCGGCGGACTGCACGGCACCGAGGCGGTCCTCGCCGGACTCCTGCTGCGCGAACGCACCGGCCACGGCGTACGGGTGGACTCCTCCCTGCTCGGCGCCGCCGACACGCTCACCGCACCCGCCCTGCGACGCGCGGTCCGGGGCGAGGACCCCCGGCGGCCGGCCGGCTTCCGGCGCCCCCTGCCCACGGCCGACGGCTGGATCGCCCCGACCGACGAGGGCGCCGCCGCCGCGGCAGCGTACGACCTGCGCGACCTGCCCACCGAGGACGCCCTCAAGCAGCTGAGGGAGCACGGCCTGACGGCCACCGCCGTCACCACCGAACTGGCCGACCTGCACCACGACCGGCGCTTCACCGGCTCGATCAGCCGCGACGCGCACGGCGCCCCTGCCGTTCCCGACCCCTGGAGCTTCGGATGACCGTCGAATTGCACGACCTGCTGCCCGCCGACCTCCGCCGCTCCTGGGTGGTCGACGGCACCTGCCCCGACCTCGACCTCTACAGCCTCTTCCGGGCCCGGCAGATCGCCGACCTGCACGCCACCGCCGTCATCGACGCCAAGGGCCCCCTCTGTTACACCGCACTGGACCGCAAGGTGCGCGCTCTGGCCACCGGCCTGCGGGACCTCGGCATACGACCGGGCGACGTGGTCGGCGTCCAGCTCCCCAACCACCGGAACGCCGTCATCGCCGACCTGGCCCTGGCCGCCCTCGGCGCGGTGGCCCTGCCCTTCCCCGTCGGCCGCGGCAGCCTGGAGGCGGAATGCCTGCTGCGCCGCGCCGAGGCCGTCGCCGTCATCGCCGCGATCGACCACCGCGGCAGCCGGCACGCCGCCGACCTGCACACCCTGGCGCCGGCCCTGCCCGCCCTCCGGCACGTGATCGCCGCCGGGCCCGGGACGGTCCCCGAGGGCACGGTCGCCTTCTCCGCCCTGCTTCGCTCCGACGCGAGCGCCTTCGTACCGGCCCGGCCCGACCCGGACAGTGCGGCCCGCATCCTGGTCTCCTCCGGCTCCGAGGCCGAGCCGAAGATGGTCGCGTACTCGCACAACGCCCTCGCCGGCGGCCGCGGAAACTTCCTCGCCTCCCTGATGCCCGACGGGACCGCTCCGCGCTGCCTGTTCCTGGTGCCGCTGGGCTCCGCCTTCGGCTCGAACGGCACGGCCGTCACCCTGGCCCGGCACGGCGGCACGCTGGTCCTCCTCGACCACTTCACCCCCGAAGCGGCCCTCGCGGCGGTGCGGGAGCACGCGCCCACGCACATCCTCGGCGTACCGACGATGGTCCGGATGATGCTGGACCGGCTCGAAGGTGAAGGCGAAGGCGAGGGCGGAGGCGGCGCACTGCCCGCCCCCACCGCCCTCGTCCTGGGCGGATCCGCCCTCGACGAGCGCACGGCCAAGGACGCCGCCCGCGCGTTCGGCTGCCCGGTCGTCAACCTCTACGGCTCGGCCGACGGCGTCAATTGCCACACCGGACTGGCCAACGAGACCCCGCCCGCCGACGGCCAGGGGGTCGTGGCCGGGCGCCCCGACCCCCGGGTCGCCGACATCCGCATCGCCGACACCGAAACCCACGAGCCGCTGCCGGAGGGCAGCGTCGGGGAGATCATCGCGCGCGGCCCGATGACCCCGCTGTGCTACGTCGCCTCCCCGGACCTCGACGCCCGCTACCGCACCCCCGACGGCTGGGTCCGTACCGGAGACCTCGGCTTCCTCGACGAGGAGGGCACCCTCCACATCGTCGGCCGGCTCAAGGACATCGTCATCCGCGGCGGCGCCAACATCAGCCCCGCCGAGGTCGAACGCCGGCTGTCCTCCCACCCGTCGGTGCGCGACGTGGTGTGCGTGGGCGTTCCGGACGCGGTGATGGGGGAGCGGCTGGCGGCCTGCGTCGTGCCCCGCACGGCGCACGCCCCCTCCCTGAAGGAGCTCTGCGCGCACCTCACGGAGTGCGGGCTCGAGCAGCGCAAGTTCCCCGAGCGGCTCCTGGTCGTCGCCGAACTCCCGCTGACCCCGGCGGGCAAGCCCGACCGGGGCGCCCTGCGCGCGCGCCTGACCGACATCCGTCCGCAGCCGGAGACCGGCACCATCCCGCGGCCGGCGCCCGGCGGCGTCCCGCAGTTGGGGACCGACACCTTCCCGCTCGCCCAGGCCGGATGAGAGGGCGGGGCCCGGCCGGCGCCGCGCCGGCCGGGCTCCGCCCCCGGCAGGAAAGCCCCGGAAAGAAAGGGAGGGCACGCGCCCCGCGCGTGCCCTCCCTTCGTCGTCACGCCGTGCGGCGCACGGTCACGAGGCGCCCATGGCCTTCTTCAGCTCGCCCGCCGCGTTGCGGTAGACCGGCAGCAGGTCGAGGTCCTCACCCGGATAGTTGACGATCTTGACCTGCTTGGCTCCGGAGTCGGGCAGGACCGTGCCGGTGGACATGTGGGCGTTGTCCAGGACGAGCGCCGGCTTCTTCGCGGAGAGCTCGGCGAGCTGCGCCGGGGTGACGGCCTCGGGCCCGAACGTCCCCACGGGGGTGGCGCCCGAGAGCTTCGCGGCCCAGGCGGTGAACACCTGGGTGACCACCGAGGGGCTCTTGCCGCCGGGCCAGGCCGCCTGGACCTCCTTGTTCAGCTTCGCGTACTCGGTGTCGAAGCCGGTCTTCCACTGCGTGGCGGCGTCCGCCGTGCCGAAGAGGGCGCCCAGCTTGTCGACCTCGGCCTTGACCTTGTCGGGGTCGTTGTCGAGGTTGACCTCGACCAGCTTGGCCTTGGAGCCGGCGGCCTCCTTGATCTTCGCGGCGTACGGCTCGAACGGCGCGTAGAGCACGAAGTCGGCCTTGGCGACGGCGGCGAGGTCCGAGGGCTTCGGGTCGTAGTCGGGGGCGTGGTGCACGGACTGCGGGACGATGACCTTGACGTCCTCGGCCCCCGCGGCCTTGGCGAACGCGCCCTCCCAGGTGGTGGTCACGACCACCACGGGCTTGTTCTTGCCGGCCGGGGCGCCGGCCTTCGCCGGGCCGTCGGCGGCGGCGCTGGTGCCGGTGTCGCCGTCGCCTCCGCAACCGGCCGTGAGGAGGACTGCCGCGCTCAGTGCGAGGAAGGAAGAGATACGGACGCCGGTGCGCGCCATGAGCTGATTCTCCGTTCGGGTATGAAATGCACGGCGAGGACGAGCGCCCCCGCCGTCAGGACGAGGACCGGGCCGGGCGGCCAGTCCAGCCACAGGGCCAGCAGGAACCCCGTCAGGTTGACGACGACGCCGATGCCGACCGCCCACAGGGTGATCGACCGCAGCGAACTGCCGAGGCGGCGGGCCGCGAGGGCGGGGAGCAGGGTCAGCGCGTCGACGAGCAGGGCGCCGGTGAGCTTGATGGCCCCGGCGACCGCGATGGCGACGAGCACCAGGAGGGCCGCCGTCAGCGCCCGCACGGGGACGCCGGAGCACTGGGCGAGCTCGCGGTCGTAGAGGAGCAGGCCGATCTCGCGGCGCCGCCACCAGAACAGGCCGGGGACCACGACGGCGAGCACCCCGAGGACCACGAGATCGGCGGTGCCCACCGACAGGATCGAGCCCCAGAGCAGGGCGAACGCGCCGGAGGCGTTGACGCCCGATACGGCGAGCAGGAGGAGGGCCGCCGCGATGGCCAGGCTCATCAGCAGCCCCATCGCCCCGGACAGCCCGTCCGGGGTACGGGCGAGCGGGGCGACGCCCGCGCCGGCCAGGGCGCAGGCCACCAGCGCGCACAGCATGGGGTCGAGGCCGGTGAGCAGACCGACCGCGATGCCGAGCAACGCGACGTGCATCATCGCGAACCGCACCGGCATGATGTCGAGCCCGACGATGACCACCCCGATCACGGGCAGTCCGACCGCGGCCAGCAGCAGGGCGACGCCCGCCCGTTGCACGGGCAGGAGCTGCAGGAGTTCGCCCAGGTCGGCGGTGGCGAGTGTCACCGGACCTCCCGCAGCCGGCCCGCGGCCATCTCCAGTACCCGGTCGCAGCGCTTCGCCAGCGTACGGTCGTGCGTCACCACGACGAGGGTCACCGGCAGGGAGGTGAGGACGTCCGCCGCTTCCTCCTGGCCGTCGAAGTCGAGGGCGGCGGTGGGCTCGTCGGCCAGGAGCACCTGTGCCCCGGCGGCGACACAGCCGATCGCCCGGGCCAGGTACATGCGCTGCAACTGCCCTCCGGAGAGGGTGTGCAGGGGCCGCCCGGTCAGCGGACCCACCCCGAGCCGGTCCGCGGCTTCGGCCGCCTCCCCCGGAGCTCCGCTGCTCGCCAGCAGCTCGCCGCCGAGCAGCGGGAAGCGCCCGGCGGCCGGCTTCTGCGGGATCCAGGCGCACGCCCGGCGCCGCCAGGCCCACTCCGCGGCCGAACCGGTGCCGCGTCCGCCGACCGTGATCGAGCCCGACACCTGCCGGTGGAGGCCGAGCACGGCACGCAGCAGCGTCGTCTTGCCCGAACCGTTCGTTCCGGTCAGGGCCACCCGCTCTCCGGCCGCGATCTCCAGGTCCACCTCGGCGACGGCCTCCACCCGGCCGTGCCGGCAGGCCACCTCGCGCATGTGGACGTCCAGCCCGCCCATCACTCGTCCCTCGATCCTCCGCGGCAGGATGACTTCGCCGCGGTGTCCGCCCCTTACGCCGCAGTAGTCGGACGGCGCGGGCTCCGGGTTCCCAAAGACGGAAAGATCGCACGAGACCGGAAGGGACCGGTGACGGAGAGCGGTGACGGAAAGCGGTTCAGCTGCCGGGCCGCACGACGAACGCCACGGCCTCGACGGGCCCGCTGTTGCGGAAGTGCAGGACGAACGGCACGGCGTCCCCCACATGCCAGCGGCCCTTGACCGTCATCATCACGTCCAGCGTGCTCGGGGTCATCTGCAGCGTCGACCCGGCGGGGATCTCCGTCGAGGAGGCCATGCGCATGGAATCCCCTCCCGCGGCACTCGTGTGCCGACTCAGCATCACCGCCTCCACGACGGGAGAGGTCACGGAGACCAACTGGTCCCCGGACCCGCCGGTGTTCGTGATCCGGAAGAACGCGGCGGTGCGCTCCCTGTCGGCGTACGGCAGGAAGACCCGCCCGATGCCGACCTCGATGCGGGCCGGAGTGCCCGCCGCGCCCGCCGTGGTCCACGCGGTCAGCCCGACCAGGGCCGTCAGACAGGCCGTCACCGGTGCGAGCACGGAGATCAGCCCCTCGCGCAGCCGGCGGTTGCCGGGCCCCGCCTCGGCCGACGACGTGGGGGGAAGGGGACCGGTCATCACTGGAAGTCCTTTCGGCCGGAACGGGGTGCCGCCACGCCGCCGTGGCGCTTCGGCGAGGGCTGCCAGGCCCGCAGCCGCAGGCTGTTGCCGACCACCAGCACCGAACTGGCGGACATCGCGGCCGCGGCGACCATCGGGTTGAGCCAGCCGACCGCGGCGAGCGGCACGGTGACCGCGTTGTAGCCGAACGCCCAGACGAGGTTGGCCCGGATCGTCCCCAGGGTGCGACGGGCCAGCCGGACGGCGTCCGCCACCGCCTCGATGTCACCGCGCACCAGCGTCACGTCGGCCGCTCCGATCGCCACGTCCGTACCGCTGCCCATGGCGATGCCGAGATCGGCGCGGGCCAGGGCGGCGGCGTCGTTCACCCCGTCGCCGATCACCGCCACCCGGCGTCCCTCCTCCTTCAGGCCGGTCACCAGTTCGGCCTTGCCCTCCGGAGTGCAGCGGGCATGGACCGCCGAGATGCCGAGCTGCGCGGCGACCGTACGAGCCGTGGCATCGCGGTCACCCGTGGCCAGCACCGGTTCCACGCCGAGCCGGCGCAACCGGTCCACGGCCCGGTAGCTCCCGGGCCGCAGGACGTCCCCGAGGGCGATCAGGGCCTCGTCGAAGCCGTCCACCCGGACCAGGACGGGCGTGAGCACGGACGCCTCCGCCTGGGCCAGCGCCTGCGCCAGCGACTTCGGCAGGCCGTCGTCGGGGGAGACCACGTCGACGCGCCGCCCCTCCACGAACCCCGTGACGCCGGCCCCCGGAGTGGCCAGGAAACCGGTGACCGGGGGCAGCGTGCCCCCGGGCTGTGCGCGCTGCGCGTACGCGGCGAGGGCACGGCCCAGCGGATGCTCCGAGCCCTGCTCCACGGCCCCGGCCAGGCGCAGGACCGCCTCGCGCCCGATGCCGCCGCTGACCGCGGTGACCTGGACGACGCTCATGTGGCCGGTGGTGAGGGTGCCCGTCTTGTCCAGGACCACGGTGTCCACGTGCCGCAGGGCCTCCAGCGCCTGCGGACCGCTGACCAGCACGCCCAGCTGCGCGCCCCGGCCGGTCGCGGCCAGCAGCGCGGTGGGGGTCGCCAGCCCCAGTGCGCACGGGCAGGCGACGACGAGGACCGCCACCGCCGCGGTCACGGCCGCCTGCGCGTCCGCCCCGGCTCCGAGCCAGAAACCGAGCACCGTGACCGCCAGGGTCAGGATCAC
The DNA here is from genome assembly GCF_044747975.1 of Streptomyces sp. NPDC090045. NCBI lineage: Bacteria > Bacillati > Actinomycetota > Actinomycetes > Kitasatosporales > Streptomycetaceae > Streptomyces > Streptomyces sp. NPDC090045. Next base: position 32,600 of record NZ_JBIVFA010000013.1, on the reverse strand, counting down.
CGGCACGAAGACCCCGGCCACCCGGTCGGCCAGCCGCTGGGCCCGCGCCTTGCCGGCCTGGGCCTCGGTGACCATGCGGGTGATCCGGGCGAGCTGGGTGTCCGCGCCGACCGCGGTGGCCCGTACGAGGAGCAGACCGCCGGCGTTGACGGCGGCGCCCACCACCTTCCGGTCGGGCCCCACCTCCACGGGATCGCTCTCACCGGTGACCAGGGACAGGTCCAGGGCGGAGCTGCCGGTGACCACCACACCGTCGGTGGCGACCCGTTCGCCGGGCCGCACGAGGAACTCCTGCCCCACGCGCAGCTGTTCCACGGGGATCCGCCGCTCCGTGCCGTCCTCCCGTACGGTCACGTCCTTGACGGCGAGCCCGGCCAGCGAGCGCAGGGCCGCGCCGGTGCCGCGCCGGGCCCGCGCCTCCAGATGGCGGCCGGCCAGGACGAACAGGGGAACGCCGACGGCGGCTTCCAGGTAGACGTGCGCGACCTCCCCTCCCGCCGAGGGGAGGAAGGTGAACGGCATCCGCATGTCCGGATCGCCGGCGCCGCCGAGGAACAGCGCGTACAGGGACCAGGAGAACGAGGCGGCGACCCCGAGGGAGACCAGCGTGTCCATGGTGGCCGCCGCATGCCGCAGCCCGCGTACCGCCCGCAGGTGGAAGGGCAGGGCACTCCACACGACGACCGGAGCGGCGAGAGTGAGGCACAGCCACTGCCAGTTGCGGAACTGCAGGGCGGGCACCATCGACAGCACGAGGACCGGGAGGCAGAGCAGCACGGTGATCAACAGCCGTTCGCGCTCCAGGCGTTCGCCCTCACCCTCGCCCTCACCGGCTTCGCCTTCGCCTTTGCCTTCGCCGTCAGCGGTCTGCTCCGCAGGCGCGGAGTCCTCGGGCGGTACGGGCGCCGGGGGCGGCTCGGCGGTGTACCCCGCGCGCTCCACCGCCGCGACCAGGTCCTGGACCGTCACGGCGGGCGGATGGCTCACCCGCGCCTTCCCGGTCGCGAGGTTGACCGTCGCGGTCACCCCGTCGAGCCGCGCCAGCCGCTTCTCCACCCGGTTCACGCAGGCCGCGCACGTCATACCGCCGACGGTCAGATCGGTCGTGGTCAGGGTGGAGCCCACCGCGTCCGCGGTCACCGCCCGCTCCCCGGATGCGTACCGCCCATGCCGCCCATACCGCCGCCGGATCCCCCATCGGTGCCGGTCCGGTGCAGGCCGGGAGCGACCGGCCCGGCGGCCGATCCCACCCCGTAGGAGAGGGCGAACACGGCCGTCAGGAGCACGACGAACCCGGCCAGGGCCGGCGGCGGCGCCCAACGGGGCCAGGCGGGGCGGGGGCGGGACTCGGGTTGCCTTCCGGTCATCGGCTCTCCAGATCCTGGGTACGTGTACGGCGCTGTGCCCGTCGCGGTCATCCGTGCGGGAGCCGCCGGAGAGGTAGTCGTGCGCGGTGCGGTGCGAGTTCCCGCCGACACCCGTTGGCGTCGAACCCCTTCCGGCGGCGTACCTTATTGCGAGAAATTTGCAACTACTGAATGCGCGCGAAAGAGGTTCTGGTGGGCTCTCCTGTGGTGCTGGGCATCGAGTCGTCGTGTGACGAGACCGGTGCCGGGATCGTGTCCGACGGCCGGCTGCTCGCGCACGTGGTGGCGTCGAGCATGGACGAACACGCGCGGTTCGGCGGGGTGGTGCCGGAGATCGCCGCCCGCGCCCACCTCCACGCCTTCAACCCCGTCGTACGGGAGGCCCTGGACCAGGCGGGGCTGCGGATCTCCGACATCGACGCGGTCGCGGTCACCACCGGACCGGGACTCTCGGGTGCGCTGCAGGTCGGGCTGGCCGGTGCCAAGACCCTGGCCTACGCGGCCGGCGTGCCGCTGTACGGAGTGCACCACCTGGCCGGACACGTCGCCGCCGACACCCTGGAGCACGGGCCGCTCCCGAACCCGTGCATGGTGCTGATCGTGTCGGGCGGGCACACCTCGCTGCTCTTCGTACGGGACCTCGTACGCGATCCGATCCTGCACCTCGGCGACACGGTGGACGACGCGGCCGGGGAGTGCTTCGACAAGGTGGCCCGGGTCTTCGGCCTGCCCTATCCGGGCGGGCCGGCCATCGACCGGGCCGCCCGCGGCGGCAACGGCTGCGCGGTGGCGTTCCCGCGCCCGCTCACGCGTCAGGGAGACGCCCCGTACGCCTTCTCCTTCTCCGGGCTGAAGACCGCCGCCGCGCGCTGGGCCGAGCAGCACCGCCTGCGCGGCGAGGAGATCCCGCTGGCCGACGGCGCCGCCTCCCTCCAGGAGGCCGTGGCGGACGTGCTCACCCGCAAGGCCCTGGCCGCCTGCCGGGAGTACGGAGTGCGGACGCTCGTCGTGGTGGGCGGGGTCGCCGCCAACTCGCGGGTGCGCGCGCTGGCGGAGGAGCGGTGCGCGGCGGCCGGCGTCGAACTGCGGGTGCCTCCGCTGACCCTGTGCACCGACAACGGGGCGATGATCGCCGCCGTCGGCGACCTCCTGGTGCGGGCGGGCTCGGCCCCGGCGCAGCTCGACGTCTCGATCGACCCGTCGGCGCCGCTGGAGTACGCGGCCCTGCACCCCGTTGCCCGCACGGCCGCGAGGGTCGCGTGAGCGGCGTACCGATCAGTCCCGGCGAACGGCCGGCTCGCCTCCCTCCGGCGCCCCGTCGGCCGGCCCTTCGTGGCCTGGCAGGACGCTGACGAACGGCACCCCGGTGCGCGGATGCTCGATGACCTCGGCCTCGACCTCGTACACCTCGGACAGCAGAGGCGCCGTCAGCACCTCCGCGGGCGTGCCGGTGGCGACGACGCGGCCGCCCGTCATCACGCAGATCCGGTCGCAGAACGCCGCGGCGAGGTTCAGGTCGTGCAGCGCGACGACGGCGGTGACGCCGAGCCTTCGCACGAGCCGCAGGGCGTCCAGCTGGTGCCGCAGGTCCAGGTGGTTGGTCGGTTCGTCCAGCACCATGGTCCCCGTGCGCTGGGCGAGCGCGCGGGCGATCAGGACCCGCTGCTTCTCCCCGCCCGACAGCCGGTCGAACGGCGCGTGCGCGAGGGAGTCGACGCGCAGCTCCGCCAGGGACCGGGTGATGATGTCGCGGTCGTCCGCGTCATCGCCGGCGAAGGCCCGCTTGTGCGGGGTGCGGCCCATCGCCACCACGTCGTACACGGTCAGTTCGAAGTCCCCGGACGTCTCCTGCAGTACGGCCGCGAGCTGCTGGGCGAGGCGTTTGCCCGGCATCCGCCAGACGTCCTCGCCGTCGAGGAGGACCCGGCCCGAGGTGGGCCGCACCGCCCGGTAGAAGGTGCGCAGCAGGGTGGACTTGCCGGCGCCGTTGGGGCCGACGAGGCCCACGATCTCGCCGGGTGCCACGTGCAGGGACGCCTCGTGGACCAGCGCCTTGCCGTTCACCACGACGCTGACGTCCTCGGCGCGCAGGGATCCGGGCTCTCCGGTCGGTCGGTGGGTCACCGGGCGGCCTTCCGTCGCATCAGCCAGAGGAAGAAGGGGCCGCCGACGAGGGCGGTGAGGATGCCCACCGGTATCTCTTCCGGGCTCATGAGGGTGCGCGCGGCCAGATCGGCGGAGATGAGGAACGCCGCACCCAGGAGCGCCGCGGCGGGCAGCGCGCGGCGGTGGTCGGCGCCCACGAGCAGCCGCACCACGTGCGGCATGATCAGGCCGACGAAGCCGATCTGCCCGCTGACCGCGACGATCGTGCCGATCATCAGGGCCACCAGCGTGAACAGGGCGCCGCGGAACCGGTGCACGTCCAGACCGAGGGCCGCAGCGGCCTCCTCGCCGGCCAGCAGGAGGTTGAGCGGACGGCAGACACCGAGGAGGACGGCCGTCCCGAGCAGGACCGCACCGACCGGGATCCACACCGTCGTCCAGGTGGTGCCGGCCAGACCGCCGAGCATCCAGCGCAGCGCGGACTGCGTCTTGTGCGGATCGTTCGAGGTGACGATCAGGAAGCTGGCCAGCGCCGACAGCACCTCGGCCGTGGCCACACCCGCCAGGACCAGCCGTACCGTCGTCATCCGGCCGCCGGAGCGGGCCAGGAAGTAGACGGCGACCAGGGCGGCCAGGGCCCCGCAGAACGCGGCCATCGGCAGGGTGAACAGCCCGAACACCGTCAGGTTCAGGACGAGGACGAGCACCGCGCCGACCGACGCGCCCGAGGACACGCCCAGCAGCATCGGATCGGCCAGCGGGTTGCGGACCAGTGCCTGCAGTGCCATGCCGGCCACCGACAGACCCGCGCCGACCACCCCGGCCAGCAGCACCCGGGGCAGGCGGACGTCCATGACGATCGTCTCGCGCACCGGGGTCCACGTCGGCTCGGCGAGGGACGGGTGCACGCGGTGCAGCAGGATGCCCCACACCTGGTCGGCCGGGACGCTGATCGAGCCGGCCGCGATGCCGGCGGTGGCGGCGCCGGCCACCAGCGCGCCCAGGAGGGCCAGCACGACGGCGTACGGGATCCCGGGGCGCCGCGCGGGGCCGGGCCGGCCTTCCTCGCGGAGGCCTGGCCGGGCCTCCTCGCGCAGGCCGGCCCCCACAGGTGCCGGGGCCTTCGCCCCGGTCACTGGACGAGGCCCGGGTGGAGCTGACGCGCCAGCGACTCGACGGCCGCCGGCACCCGCACGCCGACCACCGTGGAGGACAGCGGCAGGACCGCGAACCGCTGGTTCTTGATCGCGGGCACGTCCTTCAGCGCCGGATGGGCGAGCAGGAACTTCTTCTTGTCCTCGACGGACTGGTCGCCGTAGTCGTAGATGACGATGGCCTCGGGGGCGCGCTGCGCCACCTGCTCGAACGAGACGTCGCCGAAGGCCTTGTCCAGGTCGGCGAAGAGGTTCACCCCGCCGGCCCGCCGGATCATCTCGTTGCCGATGCCCTTGCCGCCCGCGGTGAAGGCCGTCTTGTCGCCGCTGTCGTACACGAAGAGCTTGACGGGGGTGACGCCGGCGAGCCCGGTCTCGACCTTGTCGAGGGTGGCGTGCAGCTTCCCCAGCCGCTCCTCGGCCCGCTCGGGCACGCCGAAGATCTTGGCGACCGTGCGGATCTCCTCGTCCATGGCGGCCACGTCCACCGGGCCGGTGGGGCACTCCTCGGTGTTGAGGCGGGTGTTGATCCCGGCCTTGGTGAAGGCGGCCCGGCTGCGTCCCTCCTTCTCGTCGAAGGTGGAGGACCACCCGCCGTAGACGAAGTCGGGCTCGGCCTCCAGGAGTGCCTCGAAGGACGGGTACTCCTTCGAGAGCACCTTCACGCCGTCGTAGGCGGCCTGGTACTCGGGGAGGATCTTGTCGTCGAGATAGCCCGTCCCCACCATCGACTTCTCCAGACCGAGCGCCAGCATCACCTCGGTCGCGTGCTGGTTCAGCGATACCGCGCGCTGCGGCGGACGCCGATAGGTGCTCGTCACCCCGCAGTTGGTGACCGTGACCGGAAAGCCCTCGGCGGTCGTGCCCGGCGAGGGGGCGGCGGAGGGCGTGGTGCCGCCTCCGCAGCCGGATATCAGCAGGGCGACGGCGAGCGCGGACAGCACGGCCTTCGGGTGGTTGCGGGGCATGGGTGGTGGTCCTCTCACCGCGGATGGTTCGGATGTTCTTGACGCCCCGTCGGGGGGCGCAGGGCGCAGGGCGCACAGGGGCCCGGGAGCGAACGGGCGCACGGAGCCGAGCGCGGTGCATCGCGCCACGGCTCGCGGGGACGGCAAGGCGGTGTCCCCGCACGGTGCACCACGGCGCCTGGGGGCAGGGCGTTGCACGGGCCCGCCGGGCGGCCCGTCGTCTACGAGGGGATCAGCCCCGGGACCTCGATGTCGACGTCGAGATAGGGCAAGCCGGTGTCGTGCTCAACGCACCCAGCGGTGGTGACGGTCTGGTCGGCCACGTCAACTCTCCTTCGCGAGTCGCGGCAGAAAGGTCCCGGGGAGGCGTGCCCGGGCCCCCGCACGACGCTTCGTCATGCGGGCAGTGGCAGGTCTTCGGACTCGCGGGCACGCCTGCCGGTCTCCCGGCGGGCACCTACTGGCCGTCGCTTCCCAGGACCGGATCCGGTCCCAGTGCGTATGACGGCGGTCGTTCCCGCTCACCGCTGCGGGGCAGTCCCGGATTCCCACCGGGTTCCCTCTTACGACGCACCCCGTCCGGCTGACGGGTGCGAACCAGCTGCGCTCACACCCTACCCGCGAGGCCGGTCCCCCCGGCCGCCCCGGCCTCCGGACGGCCTCAGTTCGCGGGTCGCGGGTCGCGGGTGGCGGGGGCAGTCGGGGCTGCGGGCGGGCGGGACCGTCGGCGGGAGACCGGCGGCCGGGCCGTCCGCGAGCCGCCACGCCGTGCGGATGGAGCCGATCAACTGCCGTGCGCTGTACGGCGACACCTCCAGCTCCTGACGGGCCTGGCCCAGGAGGTCCAGGTCCCCTTCCGGGCCCCGTGACGCCGCCTCGTCGCGGCGGCGGGCCAGGTCACCCTCGCCGAAGACGTCGAGCAGGGTCAGGGAGAACAGGACGTACGCCGACGCCTCGTCGATGAGGTTCCGGGTCACGTCCGGAATCTCCGCGGCCGCCTCCTCGCCCAGGTGCCGGTGGAGATCGTGGAAGGCCACGTGTTCCAGGGCCCGCCGGAGTTCGGGGGAGACGCAGGGGTAGCCGGCCCGCAGATCAGTCGCTGTGAGGGGAAGTGCATGCCTTCTGAACTGCGGTTTTCTCGCAGTGACTCAGGGCAGTCGACCTCTGAGCGTGTGCCAGTAGCGGCTGGCCCGTCCACCCCAGGACAAGCTCACCCGAGTCGAGAAGGCGATCGGCCAACTCCGTCGAGAGCGAGGCCGGTTGGCCGTCCGGGCCGTCGCCGAACGGGCCAGGGTCTCCGCCACGTTCCTCTACGAGAACACCGACGCGCGGTCCCTCGTCCAGCATGCCGTCGCCGACCACCGCAGCAGCCACGACCACGAAGTCCAGTAGGAGCACGAGCGGATCGAAGCGTCCTGGCGCGAACGCGCGCTCAACGCTGAGGAAGAACTCACCCGAGCGCAGAAGGTGATCTTCACGCAGCGGCAGTGGATCGGCGAGCTGATGGGCCAGATCCGCGACGTCGAACAGATGGTCCCCGGTAAATCCGTCCAGCAGCTCGTCACCGAGAACACCAGTCTCAAGCACCGCGTCCAGCAGCTGACCCAGGAACACCGCACGCTGCAAGAACGCCTCGAAGGCGCCCGGTCCAACCTCCGCTTCGCCGACAAGCGCATCGCCGATTTCGAAGCCCAACTCCTCGAACTGGACCACTCATGACCGAACCGCCCGACTCCGACCCGATCCGTCGCCAGGCCACCAGGAAGGTCTCCGCGACGATGTCTGCGGCGTCGTCGGCCTGGTCGGGCCGGCGTATGGCGAAGCCCAGGATCGGGTCGAGTGCTCGGCATAGAGGCAGCGGAGGCGCTCAGTCGGCACTGGCGTGGTCGCGGCTCATGACTCCCTCATGTCCGGCACCGGTGAGATCGTTGTACCGGCCGACAGCAGTCTCTCCGCCAGCGCGCGACAGCGCCTCCCGAGCTCCGGAGGGTCGAGTACCTCGAAGTCGTGCCCCAGCAGGAGTACGTGCATGAGCACGAAGTCGAGGCTGGCGGCGCCACTGAGCACCTCGCAGAGCTTGCTCCCTCGCCGTCGTACGACGGCCGCCGACGCCGGAATCTGCGCGCGCACCGTGTCGGCCGACGCGTGCACGAGGAAGCGCGCCTGGTGCGGGTAGACCCGACTCGCCACACCCTCCTGCACGTACGTTGCCGCGTCGGGCGCCGCGCGCGGGCGGAAGCGCCAGGTCCGTGCGGACGCGTCGGTCATCCGGTCGACGCGGAAGCTGCGCCAGTCGTCGCGATCGAGGTCGTAGGCGAGGAGGTACCAGCGCCGGTCGGAGGCGACCAGGCGGTAGGGCTCGACCCGCCGACGTCGCACCTCGCCCCCTGGAGGCACCTCCCGGACGAAGTCTGGGGGAGGGTAGTCGAAGCCTGCCTCGACCTCGTCGCGGCAGGCTCTGGCCAGCGTCATGAGCACCTCGGGATCGACCGGCGTGCGGCCTCCACCGAAGAACTCCACCGAGCCGGAGAGCGCGCGCACCTCGTGCCGAAGCCGGGTGGGCAGCACCTGGTCGAGCTTGGTCAGCGCCTGGAGTGCGGCGTCGCCGGCGCCGGCAACCGCGCCACCCGCGCCGGCGAGCAGCGAGACTGCGGTGGCGATCGCCTCCTGGTCGTCGAGAAGCAGCGGCGGCAGGTCCTGCCCCGGGCCGAGTTGGTAGCCGCCGCCGACACCCTGGCTGGCATGCACCGGATAGCCGAGCGTGCGCAGCCGCTCGACATCACGCCGTACCGTGCGCGGCGTGACCCCGAGCCGGTCGGCGAGCTCGGGGCCGGTCCAGACCTGGCGCTGCTGCAGCAGCCCGAGCAGGGTGAGCACCCGCTCCGTCGTACCCCGCTCGTTACCGCTTGCCCCGTCCATGCCGCCCACCCTGCCAGAAATAGCGGACCGATCCTGTCCGCCAGAGGTGCCAGGGTGGCTCCATGGACGCAAACGAACTCGACTGGAACCGGACGCTGCGCGAGCAGTGGGAGGTCCACTGGAACCATCAGCTCCGAGCCCGGCTCGACAGCCTCACCGACGACGAGTACTTCTGGTCGCCGGTACCGGACGCCTGGAGCGTGCGGCCGCGCGGCAGCTCGACGGCGCCCGTGCAAGTCGGTGCCGGGGACTTCACGATCGACTTCGCCGTCCCGCAGCCGGTCCCGGCGGCCTTCACCACGATCGCCTGGCGACTCGGTCACGTCATCGTCGGCGTGCTCGCCGCGCGCAACGCGGCGCACTTCGGCGCGTCGGCGGCGTCGTACGAGAACTGGGAGTACGCCGGCAGCGCGGCCACCGCGCTCGACCAGCTCGAGACCCAGCTCGACATCTGGCTGGCCGGGGTGCGCAGCCTCGGCGACGCCGGGCTCCGGGGCCCGATGGGTGAGAAGGAGCCCTTCCCCGAGGCGCCCATGGCCGATCTGGTGCTGCACATCCACCGCGAGCTGATCCACCACCTGTCCGAGGTCTGTCTGCTGCGCGACCTCTACCGGCACACGAATCCCGCTACGAACGGAGCAACCCGATGAGCCGCCACATCCAGGTCACCTTCGACGCCCATGACCCGCGGGCGCTGTCGTCCTTCTGGCGCGACGTACTGGGTTACGTCCACCCCGGCCCGCCCGGGGTGGACCTGCCCGAGGGCGCCGACCCGCTGGCAGCGTGGGACGACTTCCTCGCGCGGGTCGGCGTACCGGAGGAGCAGCGCAACGCGAAATCGGCCATCGAGGACCCGGACGGGCACGGCCCACGAGTGTTCTTCCAGCAGGTGCCGGAGGACAAGGTCGCCAAGAATCGCGTCCACCTCGACGTCCGTGCGGCTCCCGGACTGCAGGGAGAGGAGCGGATGGCGGCACTGGAGGCCGAGTGCGACCGGCTCGTCGCGCTGGGAGCGAAGCGGGTACGTCGCGACGAGCCCGCTCCCCCGATGAGTGCCGGCTTCATCGTGATGACCGACCCCGAGGGCAACGAGTTCTGCCTGGACTGACGCAGCTCAGCTGTAGTCGCGGAAGCCACGGCCGGTATTGCCCGTATCTCGACTGGACCCGCACTTCGGGCTCAACCGTGCCAGTGAAGCGTTCAGCGCGGCCCTGTGCCTTCACGCGGACACGCTCGAAGCCGCCCTCGCCACCGAGCCCGCCGCGTCACGGACACCTACGCGACGCATCCGTGCAGTTCACAGTCCATCCGGCCAGATCGACGATCGGTAAAGCGCCCGAGGCGCTTCATCTCGTACACCGTGAAGATGACCCAGCAGTGCGGGGCGTGGGCCTTGATCTCGCGGGCCGCGGCGAGCGCGTCGAGCTGGGAGTCGAGTTCCTGGCCCAGGGTCGAGCAGCGGGCGTACCCGATGCGGATGTCCGCGCCCGGGGCGTCCGGGCTGGTCGGTGCCGGTGGCGGGGTGCCGGGCCGCCACGGCTGCCCCGGTCCCGATCGGCCGGAATCTGGACCCGTAGGAGCTTCGCGAGCCGGGGCACCCTGGTGAAGCGGCCCGTGTGGTACGTCCCGGTGACCGCGCCGCCGCGCGAGCGGCACGGCGAGCCGGGTTCGGCCGAGCATCGGGGGCAGCGGTGGCGCTCGACGTCGTCGGCGTCGGCCGGGGTGGGGGCGTGAGGGTCCGTCATGGCCCCGGACCTTCTCACGATGCAGTTCTCAGAACGGGGTCCCACCGGTCTTGGGTGAGAACTGGTTGTGAGAACCGATCCGGGGGCCGGAAGGTCTCCCCGGGCTGCCGGCGGCCCCGTTCCGGGAAAGGGCCGTTTGTGAGAGCCGATTCGTTTACACGTCGAGTGAAGCCAGTGCCCTGCGAGTGACGTCGGCTGGGGCCGCAGCGATGACTTTGTTGAGCGCGTCCATCGAAGCCTGAAGGTCGCTGATGACCCGAGCGATGCGGTTGCGCTCCTGGTGGAGGTCGGCAAGCAGGTCCGAGCATGTGGGGACGAGACGGTCGCCGGTATCACGCAGGCACGGCAGGACCGCGGTGATCGTAGAGGTGCCCAGGCCGGCGGCTAGCAGGCTGCGGATGCGGCGGACGATGGCAACGTCCTCCTCGACGTATTCCCGGTATCCGCTGGGGCGCCGCTGCGGGTGGAGCAGACCCTGCTCCTCGTAGTAGCGCAACAAGTACACGGCCACGCCGGTCCGTCGGGACAGCTCACCGATGCGCACATGGACCTCCTGATGGTCGCGCGGGCTTTGCCCGTTCGGCTTGACTCTCATACCGATGTGAGACTTTAGCGTCTGCGGCATGAAGGTGAACAAGGGTTTCGCGACGCTCGCCGCATTGTGCGCAAGCGTCTTCGTCGTGGGTACCTCGGAGTACCTGATCGCCGGGTTGCTGCCCCAGGTCGGCGAGGATCTGGACGTCTCCGTGGGAACCGCCGGACAAGCAGTGACCGCATACGCGCTCGGGGTCGTGGTCGGAGGGCCGCTCATGGCCCTGCTGACCTCGCGTCTGCCGCGCAAGGGCCTTGCCATCGGGCTGATGCTGCTGTTCGCGGCGGGCAGCGCGATCAGCGCCGTGGCGCCGTCGTTCGGCCTGCTCCTGGTGGGCCGCGTGGTGTCCTCGCTGAGTCACGCCGCCTTCCTGGCCCTGGCGCTGGTGACGGCGACTCGGGTGGTCCCGGCTGAGAAGACGGGCTCGGCCATTGCCACCGTGGCCTCCGGCTTCACCGTGGCCACGCTCCTCGGAGTGCCCCTGGGTGCACTGCTCGGGCAGGGCGCCGGATGGCGGGCTCCATTCGCCGCGCTGACCGTTCTGTCCCTGGTGGGCACCGTGCTCCTGGCCGCCGTACTGCCCCGGCAGGAAGCACCGTCCACGCGACTGCGTGACGAGATACGCGTGGTGACGCGTCGGCCGGTCATGCTCGCCATCGCCACCACCGCGGTGGGCTTCTCCGGGGTCGCCACAGTGTTCACCTACATCGCCCCGCTGCTGAGCCGGGTCTCCGGCTTCTCCGCCGCGGCGGTCTCCGGTCTGCTGCTCGCCTACGGCGCGGGTAGTTTCCTTGGCAACCTCACCGCCGGAAAGCTGACCGACAAGTCGATGAGCGCCACCGTACGCGGGGTCTTCGGCGGGTTGGCGGGGACGCTCCTGCTCGTCCCGTTCGCCGTGGTGTGGCAGCCCACCGCCGTGGCAGCAGTCCTGGTACTCGGTCTGTTCGCCACCGCGACCATCGCCCCGTTGCAGGGACTGATCCTGCACCACGCGGGTGCCGCGCCGAGCCTGGCGGTCTCCGTCAACGTGGGCGCCTTCAACCTCGGTGCAGCAGCCGGCTCGGTCATCGGCGGCGCGATCGTCGCCGCCGGTGCTTTGCGGTGGACCGGCCTGGCGGGCGCGGTACTGAGCCTGATCGGCCTGGCCCTGACCTATCTCGTCCTTCCCCGGACCCGGACGTCGGCGAAGGACGCCGCACGCGAAGCTTCGGTCACCTGATTCCCTGTCCACTCGCCTCGCATAGGAGGTCGCCATGTACCCGATCCCAATCGCTCGTCACGGCGGGCCTCAACCAAACTGGATCTCCACATCGTGGCGATCACCCGCCCCACCTGGACGGAAAGCACAGAACCGCACCCCAGCCTGATCCCGTTCTGCTACATGACGGGTTGCGGCAGCTAAATACGAGAACACGGCCGACAAGGCCCGCCCTGCGGACAACCTCAGTGCCTTGGCACGCCCTTGGCTGGTCTCGAGTCTGCTGATCTTGGAGGTGGACGGCCGCCCCGGCGCTCAGGGCGTCAGATCACAGGGGGGCGGCCCAGTCGGGTCATCCGTCATACCGTCCGCCACCGCATGGGCCGCCTCGGCGGGCACGGCACCCGTACCCCCTCGAAGAAGCCGCCCCACCAGGCGGCCAGGCCGGACAGCGGGGCCGCTGCGCGAGCGCGCCGACGTGGCCGCCTGCACCCGCAACCCCGTGGCTGCGATCCAGACCAACGTCACCGGCACGCAGGTCCTCCTGGACGCGGTCCGCCGCTGCAACGCCCGCGTACGCCGGTTCGTGTTCGTCTCCTCGGCGGCCGTCTACGGCAACGGCGACCCCAAGCGCCACGACGTGCAGAGGTGGAACGAAGACCTGGCCCTGGCCCCCCTGTCGGTGTACGCGAACACGAAGGCGTGAGGCGAGCCCCAGACCGTCAAGGAGGGCTCGCACTTCTGGGTGGTCGCCTGGATGGCGATGCGCGCGAAGCTCGGCCTGCCGCTGCACCTGAACGGCGGCGGTCGGCAGGTCCGCGACTTCGTCCACGTCTAAGACATCGCCGAGGCCACCATCCGCGCCATGCTCGCCCCCGGCGCCGACCGGCAGACCCTCAACATCGGCACCGGCCAGGCCACGTCCATCGCCGACGTGGCTCAGCTCATCCGCAACCACTACCTCGACGCCGAGTTCCAGGACCGGCCGCTTCCCGAGGGCGACCCGCTCGGCGGGACGGCCGACACGGCCCGCATGACCGCAGCCCTGGAGTGGGAGCCCCCGGATCATGGTGGCCGAGGGCATGGCCCGCTACGTCGCCTGGCTCGACAACACCCCCCGCGCCCTGCCCGACTTCCTTCCTGGAGCGCGTCCCACGCCGCCGGCGGGATCGGCTTCTTCGCCCGGCCGCCTCCCTTGACCTTCTCCAGCAGCAGTACCCGGTGCCCCTTGTCGTACCCGAGGTCCTCCACACGGGCGTTGAGCAGGGTGTCGATGCGCAGGCAGCAGGTGTAGAGCACCAGGAGCATCGAGTACGGCTTGCCGGTCCGGGCCATCTCTCCCCGCCGGCCGCCCTTGACCCGCACCCACTGAGGCGTGGTCTCCAGTCAGAGCCGGAATCCGTCGGCCAGGGTGAACTTCACGGCCATCGGGTGGGCGCCGTGCTCCCGGGCGAACTCCTCGAACACCTTGCACCCGCGGGCGTACGGGCTGGCAGACGTCCGCCATCGCGGTCGCGATCGGCGTGGGGGACGGCGGGGCGTTCGCGTGGGCGGAGAGCTGGGGGCCGCGGCACCCGGACGGGTACCTGCACGAATGGACGCAGGAGGGCCGGGAGCTGTGCGGCCGGTTCCCCGACACGAAGTACGCGGAGCGCTCCGCGCTGATCGACGCCGAGCAGGCCGCCCAGGAGAACGCGTTGGTGGCTGCGCTCGCCGACCGCGGCGGGCTGACCCGCGAGGAAGCCGCCGTACGGCTGGAGCAGGGCGGGGCGGAGTACCGGGAGCTCCTCGGCGTCGGGCAGGCCACGATCTGCCGCGCGCTGCACAGCGCCCGCCGTGCGCTTCCGGAGGGGCTGGAGCGGACCGTGGTCCGGCACGCCATCGACGACCTGATGTACCGGCACCTGCTGCCCGCCGACGCGGAGCGGATCGCCGGGGCGCAGCTCGACACCGAGATCGAGACGACCCGCTCCCCGGACACGACTGCGTGGTGCCGGCGGGCTGTCGCCGAGTACGTTGCCCCGGTCGCGGATCCCGTCGCGGCCGGGGTCGAGGGGTTCCGCCCACAGGACCAGCCGCAGCGGGCCGACGCCTGACGCCGTCAACCTAGAGCCCCGCGTAGCCGCGAGGTCCGGGGCGGATCGGCCGAACCCGGTACCCGGCTTTCGGGGAGGATCGGTGCGGGTTCTGGCGGTGGCGGCGGCGCGCTCGGGGGCGAAGTCGCGGGCCTTCGCCGTTGCCGTGGTTCCGACACGGGGGTGGGCATCGATGCGCGAGGTGGATTCCGGCGCAACCATGGCCCTGTCACGCGGTCGTGGGGACGGCCGCCCAGGGGAAGGGGTAGCCCATGGTGTTCGTCGGGATCCACGCCGAGTGGGGGCGTGTCGACGTCACGTTGCCGGACCTCGGATGCGGCCAGGACCGGACCGCGATTCACCGGCCGAAGGACGGGCCGGCCCCGCTGGTCTGCCGTGATCCGGCGTGCGGGTGGGCGCTACACCTGGTGCACGTCACCCACGGCGGCCGGGATCTCTGGTACTTGCGGCACGCGGACGGCGCCCCGCATTGCCCGACGGCCGGGGAGTCGATGGCGCATCACCTGTTGAAGCTGGACCTGGCCCTGGCCGTCCGGGACGCCGGCGGGAAGGCCGAGCTGGAGGCGTTCGCGTCGGACGGGTCCTGGCGGGCGGACGTCCTGGCGACGATGCCGGACGGCCGCCTGGTGGCGCTGGAGGCGCAGGTGTCCGCCATCACGGTGGAGGACATCGAGCAGCGCACCGCCCGGTACTCGGCGGCCGGGGTGGAGGTCTGTTGGTTCACGGACCGGAAGACCGTGCCGTGGCTCGGCGCCGTGCCGGCGGTCCGACTGGCCCGGGCCGAGGACGGCGGCCCGCTCCTGGTCGTCGCCGGGGCGGCCCGGTTCGTACGGGAGTGGTGTGTCCAGCGGCCACTGTGCGAACGCGTCCAGGGGGCGCTCCCGTGCGGTGGACACGGTCGGTGGGTGGACGTCGCCGAGCTGGCGCTGGAGCAGTTCGTGGCGGCCCTGGTCGCGAACACCGTGCGCCCGTACCGGCTTCGGGTCGGGGAACCGGTGCTCCGGTGGATCGCCCGGCGGTACTTCGAGTGGGAGGCCGAGCAGCTGGCGGCGTCCGAGGCGCATCGGCGGGCGGCCGAGCGGGCCGCGGCCGCCGAGCGGCGGCGGGAGCAGGACCAGGCCGACCACATGGCGCGTATTCGGGAGCTGGAGGCCCGCCAGGCCGGCCTTCGCGGCCCGGTCCGAGCGTGGGTGTGCCAGGAGACCGGGGATCCTGTCGCCGCCGTCCGTACGGGGAGGGACACGGAACCCGCGTTCGCCATGGGGTTGCCGGTGACGGTGCGCGGTGAGCTGTACGGGGTGATCTGCCCGGTGGCCAGCCGTCTGCCTGCGCTGCGGCGGGAGCTGGAGGGGCTGGTGTTCTTCGCCGCGACGGAGCGGGAGGCGGCCCGTGTCTCAGGGCAGGCCGCGCCGGGGCAACGGGTCGTCGTCCTGGAGACCGAGGCCTGCGAGGTCCCCGAGCAGCGCGCTGGCGGCGGGGTCACCGTGACGCCGGTAGGCCGGGGCCCGGGCCACATCAGCGTTCGGGACATGGTCCGGGTCATGACGGGTGTTGACAGGGTGTGAGCGCCTAGCCGCTTTCGAGGACCTGAGTACACGTACTCATGCGGTAGTGGGGCCCTGGCCGCAGGCTGTGATCATGGACCAGCGTGATTGGAAACCGGCGGGCCACCGTCGCGGTATGGAGCGTGCGGCCATGGCCTCCTCGCAGCGGCCGCCGCGTTCCTCGCTGCGGGCGCGATCGCCTGCACCACCGTGTACGTGGTCTACGCCCTCACCTGAGGCAGTACGGGCAACCCTCGCCGTCTCGCCGGCGAGTTCGACGTGAATGAAGACAGACCCACCACCGCGTAGCGCACCAGCATCCCCACCCTTCCGAGCCCGCGGGGCGCACATCGTCACCGCCGAGCGGCGCACGTCAGCGGAAGCCGGTTCGGCGGATCCTGGCTGGTGCGGAAGTGGCGGGGCAGTGTGATGAAGTGGGTCCGCGCAAGATCGCAGCGCATGGAGACAAAGGGGCGAAAGTGCAGGGCAAGATACGTCGACACGGGTCGTGGCGGAGGGCGGCGGGCGTCACCGTCGCAGCGCTGACGGTGAGCGCAGGATCCGT
This sequence comes from Streptomyces sp. NPDC090045, assembly GCF_044747975.1. Lineage (NCBI taxonomy): Bacteria > Bacillati > Actinomycetota > Actinomycetes > Kitasatosporales > Streptomycetaceae > Streptomyces > Streptomyces sp. NPDC090045. The sequence continues at coordinate 16,346 of NZ_JBIVFA010000013.1, read as the reverse complement.
GATGCCTGCGGCAGCCGACACGGACCCGCCGGACTACCTCACGCTCATGAAAGCCCAGGAGATGTGGAAGGTCGCAGACGGCAGCGGCATCACCGTGGCCGTCGTCGACAGCGGCTTCAAGGAAGTCCCTGGCGTGCGGAGCGAGTCCGTCCTTCCAGGCGTTTCGGTCATGTCACCGCCGATCAAGGAGCCGGACAAGAAGTACCCGTCGCACGACGATGTCGACGGGCACGGGACCACCATGACCGCGGCCATCGTCGGCGACGGCTCAGGAGGCGCCCCCAAGGGTCTGGCTCCCGGCGCCAAGGTCATGCCCGTCCGCACCAGCCTCGGCACGCCCATGGCCTTTGCTGCAGGCGCCGAGGGCGCCCAGGGGATCCGGTACGCGGCCGACAACGGGGCCAAGATCATCAACTTGAGCTGGGGCGACTACTACGCCTTCGAGAAGCTCAAGCCGGCTGTCCAGTACGCCCAGAGCAAGGGGGTACTCGTCTTCGCCGCCATGGGAAATGAGGGCGCAGGCAACAACGCGACCAACTTGATCACCAACGTTCCGGGAGTCATCGGCGTAGGAGCCATTGACGAGACCGGCGAGCCGTTGGATCTCTCCTCCCACGGGCCGAACACGGACCTGGCCGGGTACGGCAGCAAGGCCCGGATCCGCTGCAAGGAGAACAGCGGCTGGTGCGTGGCTGTCGGAGGCACCTCGTACGCCACTGCTCTGGCCTCCGCCTCCGCCGCGCTCGTGTGGTCGGCTCACCCCGACTGGACCGCCAATCAAGTCGCCCGCGTCCTCATCGAGACCGCCGGCGGCCCCGTCGACGGCGCCAAGCGCAACGACTGGGTCGGCTACGGGGCGGCCCGCCCGAGCTGGGTACTGCTGAAGAAGGCAGGCAACCCGGGGGCACCTGACGTCGATCCCCTGGCCCCGGCCCCCACGAACACCCCCACCCCCGCCCCAAGCCAGACAGCTGCTGCTGCGCCAGCGGAAGCTGCGGCTGCGGAAGCGGGCCTGCCCTGGCAGTGGCTGGCACTCGGCGCCATCGCCGCTGCGGGCCTCGGCCTCGCCGCCACGCTGATCGTCAAGCGCCGCCGCAGCTGACGGAGCATCATGCAGCCCTTGCCGCTGAGAGCGATCATGAACCGGCCGGCACGAGCGTGCTGATCCTCGCGGCGGGCCTTGCACTGGGCAGGGAAGGCCGGGGCGCCCTTGCGCCGTCAAGGGGCCGGCAGCCGGCGAGAAGCTGGCGGTGCACGCCGGTGGAGGCGGTGACGCGCAGGGGGCCGAGGGCTCGGGGCGGCGCCGGCTAAAGGGTGTTGCAGAAGGTTCGGTTCTGGGCATTTTGCCTGTATGGGTGGGGTGTTGAGGGCTGAGCTGTTGTGGGTGGAGACGTTCACGGGCTTGCGGATGGATCGGTTCGCGAAGCTGGTGAAGGTGGTGCGGGAGCGGGGCGGCAATGGCCCCGGTGGTGGGCGTCCGTGGTGCCTGCCGCTGGCGGACCGCGTGCTGCTGGTGGCCGTGTGCTACCGCACCAACCTCACGATGCGGCAGCTCGCGCCGCTGTTCGGGATCTCCCCGGCGACGGTCTGCCGGGTCATCCAGCGCCTGCGTCCGCTGCTGGCGCTGGAGCCGGCCCCGCGGCCGGTCGCCGATGTGGACCGGTTGTGGATCGTGGACGGCACCCTCATCCCCGTCCGTGACCGCACCGTCGGTGCCTCGTCGAGGAACTACCGGTTCTCGGCGTGCCGTCTGCCGCCCAGCGACGGAACCCGCCCAGGACGTCCTCCAGTTCCTCGCCGTCCCAGCGCAGGGACATGGGTTCGGAGGCCGCTTCGAACATCCGCATGATCATGACTCTACGGTCATGGCCAAGGGCCCGGCTCCCCCGAAGGGGGCCGGGCCCTGTGGCGTGGGGAGGACCGGTCAGCGGACGAAGGTGCTAGCCTGTCCAGCCAGTTCCAGGAAGTACTGCGGTGCCAGGCCCAGTACCAGGGTGACCGCGACGCCCACCGCGATGGTGGTTGAACGTCAAGCTCAGCGTCCGTACCAGCCTGCGGCTCCCGATTCCTCCGATGGCTCGAACGCCTGGTGAAGAGCCACGAGGCCGGTGATCAGGCGGGAGTCCCAGCCAGGAACGAGTACCTGGAAGTCGTCAGCCTCCATACCGCGGAAGACGAGGTGGGCCCGGCCTGAGTCGTCGCGCCATGTGATGCGCCGGGGTGAGCCGAACCCGCCGTCACCCTCGCCCAGGATAGAAAAGACCAGGCACAGCAGGCTGACGGGAAGGCCGAAGGGCCACCACAACGCCCACCACACGAGACGGCCTCGGTAGCCGCGGAGCACGGGACCCGCCGACGGCTCCACAGTCCACAGCATCCGGCCAAAGCCAAGCCAACGGCGGCGCCGCAGTGTGATCCGCCCAAGCGGCACACCGAGCGGGTCCTCGACACGGTAGACGGCGGGGCGCCCGCTCAGGCGCGACCCCAGGGCCTGCTCGGTGAAGACGCGGGCGGCCGGCACCTGGCCGTCCGGAACGATGTGGAAGGCTCGAACGGAGCGGCGTCGGTCCAGCGTGGGGGCGTTGACATCACGGTAGAGCCGGACCGCTCCGGACACCTGCTCGTCCTGACCGCTCATGACGACCACCGGCGGGGACACCTTGGTCATCACTTCGTACGTCACTCGCCCCTGGCTCACGCTCTGCCCCTCCGTGCATGTTCAGTTCAAGTTCGATGATCTCATCGTGGAGCGTGCGGGAGGCACGGAGGCGACGGCAAGCTAGGGGGCCGCCCGCCGCAAGGGCACCCTCACCCACGACCAGATCAGCCGGCTGGAGGCCATCGGCATGCACTGGGAGCCGGGCCCGGAGGCCACGTAGTGCGTCCCCGCCCGCCGGGCCGCCTGGCCGTTCCGCGCCGCCCTTCCCGGGTGCGTGGCTCAGCTCTGCGTTGAGGCCTCAACCGGGGGTCGGGCAGAGCGTATTCTCCGACGTGATCTTTCCCGTCTGCCCGATCCCGAGTGAGGTACCTGTGCGTGCTCCTGTGCGGCCGTTAGCGTTCGCCCTGTCCCTGACCGTCGCTCTGCTCGCCGGATGCGGTCCGGCAGCCGACGACGGAAAGCAGAACAGCAGCACGCCCCCGGCGGCCGCCACCCCCTCGGCGCCGGCGAAGCGGACCCTGACGCCGCACGATCCCCCGCAGTGGTTCGACGCGCGCGGGAAGACGCCACTGCCGGAGGCGGCCACCAAGGGCCGGACCAACCTGGCAGGGCAGGTCCGCGGCGGCGGTGAGGACCTGCCGGTGCTCCTCCACGAGGACCGGGCCTTCGTCGTCTCCCCCACCGGCGTCCAGGTCATCGACCTTGCCGACGGCCGGACCGTGGGAGAGGAGACCGCCCGCGGCGACGTACTGGCACAGGACACCGACGGGTTCATCCTGCCGCCGGTCCTGGCCGGCAGCGAAGTGCTGGTGCCCTTCCTGCTGACGATGCCCGCCTCCGGCACCCACACCGCGGGCGCGATGGTCGAGCTCGTCGCGGTCAGCACGGCGCCCCCGTACAAGGCCGCCTGGCGGACGACCGTCAAACTGCCCGATTGGGCGCTTCAGTCCTCCGGCAAGGTGCAGGCCGCGGCCGTCGGCGCGGAGGACGGCACGGCCGTCGTCACCGTGACGGGCGGCGACAATGCCGTGTCGTACGGCATCGACACCGCCTCCCACGCCCTGCGCTGGACGCAGCCCGGGCTCGAGGCCGTCCAGACTGGCGCGGGCACGGCGGTGGGCCTGCTCCACGTAGAACCCCTCACCTCCGTACCGCTCGGGGTCGATCTCGCCACCGGCACCGAGAAGTGGCGCGGGGCCAAGACGTACGCCGCGATCATGAACGGTGCCGGGCCCGGCACGGTCCGGGTCGCTGGCCCGCAGGTCGGCGACAAGGGCGACCAGCTCCTGGATGTGACCAGCGGGAAGGCCCGCGCCACCATGCCGCCGGGGATGCGCGCGATGAGCTGCACCTTCGACCGCGGCCAGACGCTGGTGTGCACGCACGGTTTCGCGGTCGTGGCCGTGGACGCGGCCACCGGCAAGCCGCTGTGGGCCCTCAAGGACGGTGACCAGGGCCGCAAGGCCCCGACCGTGACTGCGGTGTGGCACGGGCGGGTCTACGGCCGCGGCGTGGGCGGACCCGTCGTTCTCGACGCGCGGACGGGTACGGACATGCCGACCAAGCCCGAAGCCGCGCCGCTCCTCGTCAACTCCTTCGCCGGGCTCGTGCTCGACGACAATCGCCTGTTCAGCTACCCGGCCGGCGGCTAAACTGTCCCTCCCGCTGCAGTATTCGAGCCTGATGCGGAACCGAGCCCCATCAAGCCCAGCCTGTTGGGTGCCAGGCCAGCGACGGAAGCGCCAACCCGTCTGTAGCGCCGTGTGATGTACGCGCGCCGGGTCCAGCATGGTTCGTACTGCGTGGCGACTTCCTCAACCACTACGGCCATCAGCAAGCGCGGTGCCGGAGGCGACATCGCGGACCAGACAGCCGAGTCACGGGTGGGCCTCGTGACCGAACCCGAGATCACGGCACACGACCGGCTCCAACCGTAGGGCGCGGTGAGCGAGAGGGCCGCCAGCGGAAGCCCGCGGCCGCCCTGCCGGGCGGCCGTCCAGGGCGATGGGGCGCGCGGCTGGACTGCCGGCGCCCGGGCCTGTCGCGCGGCCCGGGCCGGGCTGTCAGCTGCTGGCGTTCGTGCAGATGGCGAAGTCCTCGACCCCGAGCTGGTTTCCCGAGGAGTTCTCCACGGCGACCTGCCAAGACGTCCCGTCAGCGGAAGGGCCGGATGAGCGCAGATCCAGATCCCGTGGGTCTTCGCTGGTCACCGTTGCTCCTCTGCCAAGAACGTGCTTCCCCGCTGGGCATTCGATGTCGATGAACCTGTTGAAGTCGGTCCCGGATTCGGACCCGCCGCTGACCACCTGGTAGCCGGTGATGCCGTTCCCGGTGTTCGTGGCGGTGGCGGACTGGCTGCAGTTGACGGTCTGGGTGCCGGTGAACGTGTTGTTCGCGCCTGCCTGCCCAGTCGGGTAGCAGACCAAGGTGACCGAGGGCAGGTTGAGGAGCGACAGCAGCGAGCCGTCGTCCGCAGCGTGAGATCCGCCCGCCCCAAGCAGCATCGCGGCCATGGCGGCGCTGCCGATCGTTGCCAGTCTTGTCCTGATCTTCATTCGCGTACCTGTCATTCGGCTGCGTCCACGCAGACGGCGTAGGCATTGGCTTCTACAGCGGTGCCCGTCGGGTTGAAGCCACCCACGATCCCTCCGTCCCCGGTGTCTGACGGGCGGTTGAAGATGAGGATCAGGTCTGCGCTTCCGTGTTCGAACCCCCACCTGTAACCACCTTTCCAGCCGGGCATTGCACCACTTCTGCGCTGACGGTGTTCGGTTCCATGGTCACGGGATCTACCTCGATCACCTGCCCGGTAACCCCGCCATTCGTGGGAGTCGGCGGGTTGGCAATGTCCTGGGACGTGCTCTGGCTGCAGCTGATGCTCTGCGTGCCGTTGACGGTGTTACCGACCCCAGCCTGGCCGGACGGGAGGCAGGCCGCTCCGATCGCGGGATTGTTGAGGGCCGAGAGGAGATCGTCGTCGGCGGCGGCTACGCCGCCGGAGAGGACGAACGCCACAGCCGCCGCCGTGCACACGGTGGCAAGTGCCTTGGTGAGCTTCATTCGGACTGTCCTTGTCTACTTAAGAAGGCTGGCGAGGCCGACGCCACTCGCGGGCGCCGGTGACAGGCCGGACGCAAGGCCGGAGATCTGACGCTTCGCATCGCGGACTGTCGGCGCGAGGAAGCCGAGCGACAGCAGGTTGTCGACTCCGAGGGGGCCCGCCACGGAGCCGGTGCCGCCGCTCGGGCGCTCAGCGGCCTGGGCGGTGGGCATGGAGACGAGTCCGATGAGGACCGCGAGAGCAGCCCCCGTGGCGATGCGGGCAGCGATGTGGTGAGCCATGAACGCCGTATCGCTGCCAGTTGCCGCGGAGTCACTGAACAAGGGGCCGGTCGGGGGTGCTATTCCCCCAGGTGGCCTCTGCCACGGTCGCAAAGGAGTACCTCCGGGGGCGGCCATCCCCGTGACACGGCCAGTCACGCCCGCGGTGAGCGGCTCGGCGGCGGGCTCGGGCCGGCGGCCTGAGCCGCGATCTGCGTGGCAGGGGTGATCAGGCCCTGCGCAGGGAAGGTGCCCCAGTAGGACGGCACCGCAGGTCAAGGTGGTGATCAACGATGGCCAGACCGGTATGGACCGGGGTCCTCTCCTTCGGGCTCGTCTCGCTACCGGTCGCCGTGGTCCGCCGCGGCCGAACCGTCACGATGCTCGGCCTGCCGAAGGTCCGCCAGCCCCTGCCCGACGTCCGGCCCTGGAGGAGCGGATGATTCCCGCGCTGCGCGCCGGCCGCCAAGCCGGAACCGACCGCAGGCGCCAGCGCGTCGCTACCGCGATCAAGGACACGGTGAAGAACGGCACCCCGGTCAGCGTCTCCGGCATTGCCCGGCAAGCGGGGGTGGACCGCGGCTTCCTCTACCGGCACCGCGACCTGCTCGCCCTCGTTCACGCCGCCGAGCACACCCCGGCCGACCACGATCCCGCCGCGGCGCCCGGCAGCCGGGTCTCGCTACAGGCCGACCTCGCCAACGCGCTGGCCCGCAGTACCCGCCAGTCCGCCCGCATCCAGCAACTGGAGAAGCGGCTGTCGCAGGCCCTGGGCACCCATGCCTGGCAGGCATCCGGCCTCGGCGCCCCCGCCGACATCGAGGAACTGCAGCGCACGATCACCCGACTGGAAGAGCGGACCGTCGAGCTGGCCTCGACCCTGGACGAGCGCACAGCCGAACTCCGCGCCGCCCGCAAAACCAACCGAGAGCTGACCAGAGCTCTGAACCAGGCAACCCCACGACCGACCTCAGCCGGGCGTGCCTGGGCTGCAGGCCCAGCGGCCCTGCCGGAGAGGATCAACGAGATTCGGACGGACGCGAGTGTCGACAACGGGAAATGATCACTCCGAGATCGGGAAACGATCTTCATTGGGTCAGCCAGTCCTGGGCCCTCCCTTTCGGAACTTGTCGGATCGGCACGCGCGTTGGGCGCCCGGCAAGATCCGAAGGAGAGCCCATCGGCGACGTCCCGTCAGGAGCGGCCGAACCAGCGGCGCTTGGCCCGGGGCGGGGGCGCGGCGCCATTCGCCGGGGCCGCCGACGGGTCGTCGTACTCGCGGGAGATCACCTGGACCTGGCCCGACTCGACGTCGTGGCGCACCGTGTCCAGGCCCTGGCGGTCCAGTTGGGCGATGGTGTCGGCGTGGGTGGTGGTGTTCAGGGCGAGCATCCCGACCTTCGGGTGCATCGGGCCGAGCTTCACCTCCTCGCCGAGCAGGATCTGCATCAGGCGGTCGGCGGAGGCCGAGGGCAGGTCCTCGTCCACGGCGACGTGCAGCATCAGGTGTTCCTCGCCGCTGGCCCGCCACCGGACCTGCGCCACCCACACCGAGCGGACGGCGGGGAATTCGCGGACCCGCCGAACCAGTGCGTCGCGCAGGGCGACCGCCACTGGGTCGGTGGACCAGTCGAGCTTCATTTCCGCCCCGGGCCCGTAGGTCGCCCAGTCCCGCAGCACCTGCTCAGGAAAGATCGCCTGCCCGTTTCCGGAGCGGACCCCGAGCACGGCGACGCCGGTCTTCTCCAGGATGTCCTTCAGCCGCGCCGCGTCACAGTGCACCATCCCGGCGGCCGTCGGCAGCAGTTGCGCGCCGAGCGCCGCGTCGGTGAAGCCGAGCAGCGTGGGTGGCTGCTCGTCGTCGGGGAGGAACATCACCGATCCGGTGTCGGTGACGGGAACGAACACCCCGCCCTCGAACAGCGCGGCGAGCACCGTGTCCGGCGCGGGCTCGTGCCCGTCCGCACGGCGGTCGAGAAGATCGGCGAGACGTACGTTCGAATGATCGATCACGCGTGCAGCGTAGTGCCCAGACGGCTGCCGCCGGCCCCGCCCTATAGGCATCCGACCACCGTTCCGCGCGGGCCTCCCGGGCTACGAGGGGCCCACGCATTGAAGCGTTGGCAGTCACCTGATCCAGCGATAGCGCCACACCTGTCGCACAGGCCAGGGTGATCGACACCTGCGCTGAGCTGCACAAAGTCGTCCCGACGCGCCTCGCGCCACACTTCTCCCCAAGAGAACCAAGGTCTACTGCCTGCTGGGGCAGGCGCTGGAGGAGTCCAACCGGGCCGGGATCGCGACCTTCGTGATGCGCGGCCGCGAGTACCTGGTCGCCCTGAAGGCGGAGAAGGGCCTGCTGGCCGTGCACACGCTGCACTGGTCGGACGAGATCCGCGACCCCCACCATGAGATCCCCGACCTGCCCAAGACCGGGCAGGCGAGCGCGGGCGAGCTGAAGATGGCCCACCAGCTGATCGCCGCCCTCGCCATCGACTGGCAGCCGGAGGACTACCGCGACGTCTATCAGGAGAAGGTCGCCGCCCTCATCGAGGCCAAGCAGGCCGGCGAGAGCGTTGAGAAGGCCGAACCCGCCCCGAAGGCCACCGGCGCCGTGGACCTCATGGGGGCCTGCGCGCCTCCGTCGAGTGGGCCCGCAGCCCCAAGGACACCGGGGAGAAGGCCAGCACCGCCACGGCCGGTACGAAGACCACCGGGAGGAAGCCGCCGCCAAGAAGCGCACCGGCTCTTCCGGAACCTCCCGTCCCCGGTCGCTCCGGTCGCTGACCAAGGCCGAGCTGTACGAGAAGGCCACCAAGGCCGGCATCCACGGCCGATCCGGCATGAGCCATGACCGCCGAGGTAGCGGGGCTCGACCGGAGGCGTCGGGCGCAGCAGGAGGGGGCCCTTGTCGGCCAGGCCGGGATGCTCGGCGGCGAGCCACCGGCCGAAGGCATGCCCGGACCACCTCGTCTCGCCTCCGGTGCCGGCGGGTTCGATGGGGGCGATCATGCCGGTCGTGATGCGTGACCACGCGGCCTCCGACAGGCGGAACACATCCCTCAGCTCCGCCGCGGTGAGCTTCTCCAACTCGCCCCTCCTCCATGCCCCCTTGGAGCTCTCCATCATGGGGGGTCTGACAACGCCCACCGCGGGCCGCCGTTCTCTTCGGCCGCTGCTCAGGCGGCGGGCTTTCCGGGCTGGTCGTGGGTCGAGCAGTGGATGCCGCCGCCGCCCGAGGCGATCGTGTCGATCGCGACCGGCACGACGTCCCGCTTGGGGAAGTGCTCCTGCAGGATCCCGCGGGCCTTGTCGTCGGCCTTGCGGTCGCCGAACTTGGGCATGAAGACGGCGTCGTTGGCGATGTAGAAGTTGGCGTAGGTCGACACGAAGTCGTCGCCCTCGCCCGTGATCCGGTTCAGGTCGGGCTGCGGCAGGTCGATGACCTCGAAGCGCCGCCCGCGTGCGTCCGTAGCCTTCGACAGGACGGACTTGGCCTGGTCGGCGGAGCGTGACCAGGAGTCCGCCGGGGTGCTGGGGTGCGCGCGGTCCAGCAGGACCACACCGGGCGCGGTGAAGCGCACCAGGCTGTCCACGTGGGCGTCCGTGATGTCCTCACCGCGTACGCCGGCCAGCCACACCACCTTCTCGACGCCCAGGGTCTGCTTGAGCTCGGCCTCGATGGTGTCCCGGTTCTTGCCCCGGTTGCGGTTGTCGTTGACGATCGAGCTCTCGGTGATCAGCAGGGTGCCCTCGCCGTCGGGCTCGAAGGAACCGCCCTCGGCGACGAGCGGGGCCTGGACCCGGGGGATCCCGTACTTCTGGAGCAGGGCGCGGCCGACCACCCCGTCGTTCTTGTGCTCCTGCTTGTTGCCCCAGCCGTTGAAGTTGAAGTCGACGCCGACGACCTTGCCGCCCTCCTCGACGAAGACGGGAACGGTGTCGCGGGCCCACAGGTCGTCCACGGCGAGCGGGATCACCTCGACCTGCGATCCGCAGGCCCGCTGGGCGGCGTCCGCCTGATCGGGCCGGGCCATCATGACGACCGCCTCGTACTCCCCGACGGCCCGCGCGATCCGCGCGATGTCCTCGCGCACGTAGGGCAGGTCTCCCTCCCAGACCGACGACAGGGCCGGCCAGGACATGAAGGTGCGGGTGTGGCTCTCCCACTCGGCGCCGAGACGGCGCTTGCCGCCCGCCGGGGCGGGCTGGGAGGAGCCGGCGGGGGCTCCGCTCGCCGAGGGGCCACAGGCCGACGCGCCCGCGACGATGGCGCCGATTCCGGCGAGGGTGCGAAGGACGGTCCGCCGGGTGGGGGGCAGGAAGGACACGGGGAACTCCGATCGTGGACTGGCGGACGGGGTGCATCCGGCCAGGGCGGGCGCGAAAGTGGCGTAGGACGACAAACCGGGCCCTACGGACAAGGGTGCGCGCACCGCGCCGCGAACGGCCGCTCTGCACGGTGAGTGATGCGGCCTCGTGTCGTCACTGTCCCACTGACTGTAAATTCAGTCAATTCATGGACGCTGCGGAACCCAGTCGGCCTATTTCCACTCCGATCGCCTCGCTCAGCAGGCCGCGGGCGTGTCCGAGGGGGAGCAGGCCGCTGAGCCAGCGGACGCTCAGCCCCTCCAGCAGGGCGGTCAGCCGCTCCGCGGCGGCCGTGACGGCACCTGCCGGCGCGGCCGGACACAGCTCGGCGAGGTGGCCGGCGACCTCGGCCACCCAGGCCGCCCCCGCGGCGGCGAGTTCGTCCCGGAGCTCCGGGTCGAAGACCGAGTGGGCCCGCAGTTCTCCCCAGGCCGTGCTGTTCTCGCGCACCTCGGGCAGGTCCTGGAACTCCAGCAGCAGGGTCTGCTCCAGGAGCTGCCGGGGGTCGGACGGGCGGGTCGCGGCCTGGCCGTCCTCCGTGGCGGTGTAGCGGTCCGCCCGGTCCCCGATGAACGCCAGGGCGTGCCGCAGGATGCCGGGCCGGTCCTTGAAGTGGTAGTAGATCAGGGCGGTGGACACGCCGGCCTCGGCCGCCAGGTCCGCCACCCGCAGGCCCCGGACGCCTTGGCGCGCGATGACCCGCGCGGCGCCCGTGAGGATTGCTCGTCTGCGGTCGGTCACTGTGTGATCCCTCCTGGCCGTGTGCGTCTCGCATTGTCACACATTGACTGAAACTTTAGTTAGCGGCACGATGCGCGCAGGTCATTGCCGCAACGTTGAAAGAGCCACCGCATGCCCGAGCAGCCCCCCGGCGTACCACCCACCCCCACGGCGCTGTCCGCCGACGACCCCTACGAGATCGGCGGCTACCGGCTCCACGCCCGTCTCGGCGCCGGCGGAATGGGGGTGGTCTACCTGGCGTACACGCCCGGGGGCCGCCCCATCGCGCTGAAGGCCGTCCGCCGGGAGTTCGCCGCGGATCCCGAGTTCCGCGAGCGGTTCGCCCAGGAGGTGGCCAGCGCCCGCCGGATCCACGGCCTGTTCACGGCCCAGGTGGTCGACTCAGGGGTCGACGACCGCACCCCGTGGCTCGCCACGGCCTACGTCCCCGGCCCGTCGCTGCACGAGGTGGTGCGACGGCACGGACCGCTGCCCGTGCGCACGGTCCTGCTTCTCGTCGCGGCCATCGCCGAGGCGCTCCAGGCCATCCACCGGGCGGGTGTCGTCCACCGCGACCTCAAGCCGGCCAACGTGCTGGTCGCCGGGGACGGGCCGCGAGTGATCGACTTCGGGATCGCGCGCGCGGCCGACGCGGCCGCGCTCACCGGCACGGGCCTGCGCATCGGCACCGCCGCCTTCATGGCACCCGAGCAGGCGCTGGGCGTCCAGGCGACGGCGGCCACCGACGTCTTCGCCCTCGGAACCCTGGCCGCCTACGTGGCGGGAGGGGCTCCGCCCTTCGGGAACGGGCCGGAGTCCAGCGCCCTGTACCGGGTGGTCCACGAACAGCCCGACCTCACCCGCGTACCCCGTGACCTGCACGACCTGATCTCGTGGTGTCTGGCCAAGCGCCCCGAGGACCGCCCCACGACCGTCGATCTGATCGCGTCCGTGCACGCGCACCCCGAGGTGGGCCCCCGGCCGGAGTTCACCGACGGCTGGCTGCCCCGCCCGGTCCGGGACGAGGTCGCGGGCCCGGGCGCGGGCGCGGCCGTCGGCACCGGCCCGGCGGCCCCCGCCGCCCCCGCCGCCCCAGTGCCTCCGGGTGTCGACTCCTTCGCGCCGACCGCCGCAGCCGCCAACCCTGCGGCTCCCGCGGCCCCGCCGGCGCCCGGCACCCCGATGCCGACCCCCACACGGGCCGCCCCACCCGCACCCGCACCCGTCGCTGTGTCGGCGCCGGTCCCTGCGTCGGGGGCGCGCCGCCGTGCGGCCCGGGGCGGGCGGCTGTCGGCGGTGGCTCTGGCGGTGGTCGCCACCCTGCTGGCCTGCGGCGGAGCCCTGTACTACTTCGACGACCCGTTGGACGGGGGAGCGGACCTCGATGCGGGCCCCTCCGTCGGACCGACCCCGCCCGTGGACGTCGGGTCGACACCTCCCACCGCCGGCGGATCGACACCGCCCACCGGCCCCGCGTACCTGCCCGGCTACACGAAGTCCCAGCTCACCGCCCCCGACTCCGGCTACGAGTTCGATCTGCGAGCGGGCAAGGTGGTCCCGGCCGAGACGGCCACCTGGTACCTGGCCCGCGACGGTCAGGCCTTCCTGCCGTCCGAGGAGTCGGACGCCTTCGTCGCCGAGGGCACAGCACCGACCCCGGCCGACTGCGTGCAGGGCATCGAATCGCGCCCTGCCGCCGCGCTGCCCTTCAGTGCGCTCGCGAACGCGCGGCCGTTCTGCGTGCGCAGTCCGGACCGGAGCGAGATCGCCATCGTGCGGCTGGTCGCCGCGCCCGCCGACGGCTCGGTCACGATCGCGGTCGACCAGTACCGGCGGGTCTGACGCCCGGGACGGGGCCCGGATGTAGGGCGCACGAGCCCACTCGCCCACTCGAATGACTTGACTGAATTTTCAGTTAACGCAAGGATGCCGAGTCATCCCGCCCGCTCACCCCTCAGGGAGACCCATGGACACGCCCGGCACCACCCGCCGCCGACTGCTCCGGTTCGGAGCGGCGGCCCTGCCGATCGCCGCCCTCGGCCCGGCCCTCCCCGCCGCCGCGCACGCGGCCCCCGCCCCCGACGGAGGTTCCGCAACCCTGCGGATGCCCGAGGAGAGCGAGCGCCACGTCCGTACCTACATGTCCTGGCCCGCGCTCTCCGCGGTGTGGGACGGCAAGCTGGAGGCGGTGCGCGGGGACATCGCCGACGTCGCGTACGAGATATCGCGCTTCGAGCCGGTCGTGATGCTGGCCCGCCCCGGCCAGGCCGCCGATGCCCGCTACCGGTGCGGGCGCGGTGCCCGCCACGCCATCGACGTCATCGAGATCCCCACCGACGACCTGTGGATCCGTGATTTCGGGCCCACCTTCGTCGTGGGCCCGGGAGCCGTCGCCGGAGTGGACACCAACTTCAACGGCTGGGGCAAGACCGGAACCCCGTACGCCCAGCCCTTCGCCAACGACGCGGCGGCCGCGGGCGTCCTCCTCGACGAGTACGGGGTGCGCCGGATCCGCGCGGGATTCGTCGGCGAGGGCGGCTCGCTGGAGACCGACGGCGAGGGAACGCTGCTGGCCACCGTCAGCTCGCTGGTGAACGCCAACCGCAACCCGGGCATGAGCCAGGAGCAGGTGGAGCAGGCCCTGAAATCCGCGCTCGGCATCGACAAGGTCATCTGGGTCCCGGGCCTGGCCGGCCAGGACATCACCGACTGCCACATCGACTGCCTGGCCCGGTTCACCGCCCCGGGACGCGTCATCCTCGACAAGCCCGGAGCCGGGGCGGACCGCAAGTGGATCGCCGTCTACGAGGAGACCCGGCGGGTCCTGGACAGCGCCACCGACACCCGCGGCCGCCGCCTCGCCGTCACGGAACTCCCCGGCCCCGACCGTCGCCTCATCCGGGGCGGGGGAGCGGAGTTCCTGTCCAGCTACACCAACTACTACACCGTGAACGGCGCCGTCATCGCACCCCGGTTCGGCGACGACCACGCCGACGGCCTGGCCCACGCCGTGCTGCAGGCCTCCTACCCCGGCCGGCAGGTGGTCCAGGTCGGCATCGACAACATCGCGGGCGGAGGCGGTGGCATCCACTGCGCCACCCAGTCGCACCCGGCCGTCCCGCCGGCGTCCTGATGCCCGCCGCGCCCCGAACTGCCGGTGACGGGCCGTGTGCACCTGCCCCGGAAGGCCCCGGTAAGGTGCGGGTCATGGCGTCTCGCAGCACTCAGATCCTCGAAGCGGCCGCACGGGTGATCGCCCGGCGCGGGGTCCGCGGGCTGCGCGTGGAGGAACTCGCGGCCGAGGCCGGGGTCTCCACCGCCCTGATCTACTACCACTTCAAGGACCGTACGGGCGTCCTGCGCCAGACCCTCGAATTCATCAACGACCGCGCCGAGCGCTACACCACCGACCGCGACCCGGACGACCCTCCGCTCACCCCTCGGGAAGAGCTGGAGGAAACCTTGCTGCTGGAGCTCCAGGACACCGTGGAGGTACGGGAGAACAGCTCGGCCTGGGGTGAACTGCGGGCGAGCGCCGTCTTCGACGAGGTGCTGCGCGAGGACCTCGCCAGGGCCACCCTGGTGTGGGTCCAGGAGGTCGCCGCGCTTCTGGGCCAGGTCCAGCCGATGGCGCCCGCCTCGTCGCTCGCCGCCGCCGCCGAACGGCTCACCGCCCTCCTGGAGGGGCTCAGCATGCGCTGGCTCAGCGGTGGCACCAAGATCGGCCACGCGCGGGAACTCATGCGCGGCGCCATCGACGCCGAACTGGCCGGGCTCCGGCAGGGCTGACGTACCCGGCGACGCCCTCGCGAAGGGGGCTGCCGGGCTGACGGACGCCGGTGCTCCGGACGCCGTTCCTTCCTTCCTCCCCTCCTTCCTCCCATGGCCGGAACCTTTCGCCGTCCCATCTATTGACTGAATTTTCAGTCAATGTCAGAGTGAGCCACGAGCCGCCCGACCACCGCAGGGCCCCGCTCCGGCCCGCCCCGCAGGCCCTGAACCGTCACGCGGGCCGCATCCGGCCCTCGTTCTCCGCCGCGCCACCGGCATCCCCTCCCGTGCTCGGTGCACCCGTACACCCGGACACGGATGGCGAGGGCCCGGCTCCGGTGGCCCGCCCCCGCCCCGCCCGCCGCTCGCCTTCCGAGGTTCCGAAGTTCTGAAGGAGTCAAAGATCATGAACGTATCGACAGGCCCGGGCAGCCGCCCCGCTGCCCGGGCGGACGCCCGGCGGACGTCATGCCCCTGACGC
The DNA here is from genome assembly GCF_044747975.1 of Streptomyces sp. NPDC090045. Lineage (NCBI taxonomy): Bacteria > Bacillati > Actinomycetota > Actinomycetes > Kitasatosporales > Streptomycetaceae > Streptomyces > Streptomyces sp. NPDC090045. The sequence continues at coordinate 1,023 of NZ_JBIVFA010000013.1, read as the reverse complement.
CCACCGAACGTGACCGGCTCCTGCTGTTCAGCGCCGCCGAACTGGCCCGGGCGCGCCACGCGCGGGGCCTCCGGCTCAACGTTCCGGAGGCGACCGCGGTGATCGCCGACACGGTGTGCGAGGCGGCGCGCGACGGCCTCCGCCTGGCCGACGCCCTCGCACGCGGCCGTGGCGTCCTCGGCCCGGACGACGTCCTGCCGGGCGTCGTGGACATCGTGACCGAGGTGATGGTCGAGGCGGTGTTCGAGGACGGCACCCGGCTCGCGGCGGTCAGCGAACCCTTCGGCGCGTGCCCGCGCGACGACGGGGCGCCGGGCGCCGTACTGCCCGCCACCGACACCGTCGAGGCCGTCGCGCCGGCGCTGGTCCTCGCGGTGCGCAACACCGCGACGGTCCCGGTCAGCGTGACCTCGCACTTCCACTTCTTCGAGGCCAATCCGCGCCTCGACTTCGACCGCGCCGCGGCCTACGGCATGCGCCTGGCCGTCCCCGCGGGATCGTCCACCCGCTTCGACGCGGGCTCCACCGTCGAGGTGGGCCTCGTCCCCATCGGCGGCGACCGCATCGCGATCGGCTTCGCCGGCCTGGTGGACGGCCCGCTCGACGCTCCCGGCGCGAAGGAAGAAGCCCTCCACAAGGCCGCGGCCTGCGGCTACCTGGGCGCGGCCACCCCAGAAGGAACCCCGTCATGAGCAGACCGACCCGGCACAGCGACCACTGCGCGCCCGGCAGCCGGCACATCGACCCGCACGAGTACGTCGCGGTGCACGGCCCGAGGGCGGGGGACCGGGTACGCCTGGGCGATTCGGGCCTCGTCGTCCGGGTGGAGTCCGACGCGCAGAGGCCCGGTGACGAGTTCCTGGCCGGTTTCGGGAAGACGGCCCGGGACGGCCTGCACCTGAAGGCGGCCGCGGTCCGCGAGACCTGTGACGTGGTGATCAGCAACGTGCTGGTCATCGACGCCGTCCTGGGCATCCGCAAGGTGTCGATCGGCATCCGCGAGGGCCGGATCCACGCGATCGG
>NZ_JBIVFA010000012.1:225324-300759 GCF_044747975.1 Streptomyces sp. NPDC090045 | reverse complement strand
ACGCCCGGTTACATTCCGAACCCGGAAGCTAAGCCTTTCAGCGCCGATGGTACTGCAGGGGGGACCCTGTGGGAGAGTAGGACGCCGCCGAACAACCCGCCCTTTTAGCTCAGTCGGTAGAGCGTCTCCATGGTAAGGAGAAGGTCAACGGTTCGATTCCGTTAAAGGGCTCCATTGAGAAAGGCCCCCGCCTTGTGGCGGGGGCCTTTTTTGTTTTTCAGGGCAACCGCGAGGCGGCCGCCTCCAGGAAGGCGTTGACCGCTTCCTCGAACGCTCTCTCGATGGCTATGAGCCCCTGGCGGTCGTCCGCACGGTTGATCTCGCTGAGCTGGGCGGATATCGCCTCCATGAGGGGGCGCAGGGTCGGGTCGTCCGCGACGAGCCGGAGGCGGAAGGCGGCGGTCTCGGCGGCGGCGCCGTGACGGTCGCTCTCCAGCTGGGCCTCGAGCAGCCTTTCCTCGTCACGGGGGTCGAGGCGGCGGCGGAACCACAGGGTGATCTTGGCGCGTTTGAGGTCCGTGACCGCGCCCGCGTAACCGCTGTACGCGGCCAGGCGTTCCTGGCGGACGCGTTCCTCCCGGGCCCGTGTTTCCGTACGTTCGGTGGTGCGTCGCTGGAACAGGTACGTGCTGAATGAGCCGATCAAGGTGCCGGCAACGGCCACCAGGCTGGCGAAGACAGTGTCCACGGCCGCGAGTTGACCACACGCCGAGGCCCTTTCGCCACGGTCCGGCCCGGGTTACTCGCCTTGGCGCTGTTCCGGGACGCGGAAGGCCAGGATGGCCATGTCGTCCGAGGCCGGCTCGGCCGCGAAGCGTTCCACGGCGCGCAGCACGCGGGAGGCGACCGCGCCCGCGGTGAGGCCCGTACAGGTGGTGAGGACCTCGGCGAGGCCGTCGTCGCCGAGCATGCGGGTTCCCTCGCGGCGCTCGGTCACGCCATCGGTGACGCAGAGCAGGACATCGCCGGGGTCGAGGGTGAGGGTCTGCTCGTAGAGGTCCAGGTCCTCGATCACGCCCAGCAGGGGCTGCGGGTCCGCGGCCGCGTCGACCTGGCCGTTCGGGCGCAGGCGGAGCGGGAGCGGGTGACCCGCGCAGACGACCTTCATCAGGGCGCCGCCTTCGGGCTGCGGGTGGAGCTCTCCGTAGAGGAGGGTGAGGAAGCGGCTGCGGGCGCCCTCGTCGAGGATGGCCGCGTTGAGACGTTCCAGGACGGCCGGGCCGCCGAGGCCCTCGCGGGCCAGCAGGCGCAGTGCGTGCCGGGCGAGTCCGGTGACGGCGGCCGCCTCGGGGCCCGTACCGCAGACGTCGCCGATGGCGAAGCCGTACGCGCCGTCGCGGATCGGGAAGACGTCGTAGAAGTCGCCGCCCACCTCGTTGCCCTCGCCGGCGGCGCGGTAGATGACCTCGACCTCCATGCCGGGGATGGCGGGTGAGCCGGGCGGCAGCAGGCTGCGCTGGAGGGAGCGGCTGATCGCGGTGCGCTCGGAGTAGAGGCGGGCATTGTCCAGGGCGAGGGCGGCCCGGCGGGAGAGGTCCTCGGCGAGTTCGAGGATCTCCTGGCGGAAGTGCTCCTCGCGCGGCTTGCCGAGGGTGAGCATGCCGATCACGCGGTTGCGGGCGAGGAGCGGCAGGACCACCGTCTCCCCGCCGACCGCGAGGGTCGCCTCGGGCCACGGGCGGGCGCCGGCCTCGCGGACCGGATCGGGCGGGCTGACCCGGGAGAGCAGGGCCTTGAGGCCGTCGATCCGCTCCTCGTCCTCGTGGAGGACGTAGGAGAGGTACGGGTCGGAGGACTGGTCGGCGATGGTGTAGACGGCGCACCAGGTGGCGAGGGTCGGGACGGTCATCTGGGCCATGAGGGCCAGGGTCTGGTCCCGGTCGAGGGTGCCGGCCAGCAGGTCGGAGGCCTCGACGAGGAAGGAGAGGGAGCCGCGGCGCAGCCGTTCCAGTTCGCCGAGGCGGGCCGATTCCACGGCGAGGGCGATGCGGTCGGCGGCGAACTGGAGGTGGAGGGCCTCTTCGTTGGAGTAGCGGCCGGGGGTTTCGGCGGCGACGCCGAGGGAGCCGGTGAGCCGGCCCTCCACCTTGAGGGGGACGGTGACCGCGGAGCGCATGCCGGTGGCCTCCAGCAGCGGGACGGCTCCGGGGACCGCGGTGAGGTCGTCGTGGACTGCGGGCATGCGGGCGGAGCCGTAGCGGTTGGTGCCGGCCTCGACGGGGACGCGGGCGAAGCGCTGGCGGGTGGAGGGCAGGCCGGTGGTGGCGCGGACCTCCAGCTCGGTCTCGTCGTCGGTGGCGAGCAGCAGGAAGGCGGCGTCGGCGTCGAGGAGGTCGCGGGCGCGTTCGACGGTGCGCTGGAGGAGTCCGTCGAGGTCGTCGGGCGCGGGGGAGCCGATGAAGACCTCGAAGGGGTCCGCGGGGCGCGGCTCGGTGAAGTGGCCGCTGTCGGTGGCCGGGACCCGTACGGGGGTCTGGAGCAGGGCGCGCTCGTCGTCGTGGACGAGGAGGCAGACGATGGACGGCTCGCCGTGGGCGTCGCGGACGCGCAGGTGGGAGGCGTAGACGGGGATCACGCGGCCGTCCGAGCCGCGGACTCCGTAGCTGCCCTCCCAGCGGGACAGGCGCAGGGCCTCGGCGATGCCGGTTCCGGTGCCGGGGGTCTGCGGCCAGGCGGCGAGCTCGGCGAGGGGGCGGCCGAGGGCCTTCTCGGCGGGGTAGCCGAAGATGTGCTCCGCGTCCTCGTTCCAGGCGCAGATGGTGTCCGAGGCGTCGATCTGGAGGACGGCGACGCGGACCCGGCTGTCGGCGAGGGGGAGCATGCGGTCGGGGACGACCGGGCCGGCGGAGCGGGTACCGACCGGCCGGTCTGGCAGGTCGAGGCGGAACCACACGTGCTTGTGCGTGGCCGTGTACTCGACGCCCCAGCGGGTGGCGAGGGCGGCGCAGAGCATCAGGCCGCGGCCGTTCTCGCGGTCGGGGTCGGCGTACGGGCGCTCGTCGGGGTGCCGGAGCGGGAGCTCGCGCTCCGGGTACCGGTCGGCGACCTCGACGCGTACGCCGCCGTCGGCGCGCAGGCACAGGACCTCGGCCCGGGTTCCGGCGTGGACCACGGCATTGGTGACGAGCTCGCTGGTGAGCACCACCGCGTCGTCGACGATGTCCGCGAAACCCCAGCCCTGCAGGGTGTCGCGGACGAACGCGCGAGCGGCGGCGACCGAGCGCCCGAGGGGGTCGAAGCTGGCAGCCGCCCGTGCCGTGATCACGAATCTCCTTCGACGCGGTTGGACATCGGTTGCCAGGTTACTTACCTTCACGGTCGGCATGGTGCCGTCGTCCGGGAATCCACCCGCAGGGTACGGCGGGTGTGCGATGGTGCCGAAGTGTTATGGCCGGGTTCGGCCAGGGTGAAACACTGGGCAGGCTTGAAGAGCCGGGCAGCAGCACTCGAAGCCCGGCGGAACAGCGGTCGACCCTTTCGGGAGGGACACGGTGGAGTCTGGCGCAGCGGTGCGGCGTACGGGAACGCGGCCGAAGGGCGGACGTCCCCGGCGCAGTGGCACGACGGAAGTCGATACTGCTGCTCTGAACAGGCTGCTCACGGCCCTGGTGTCGATGCGGGACGGGAACTTCCGCAAGCGGTTGACGGTGTCCGGCGAGGGCGTGATGGCGGAGATCGCCGCCGTCTACAACGAGGTCGCCGACCGCAATCTCCACCTGACCGGTGAGCTGTCCCGGGTGCGGCGGATGGTGGGCCGCGAGGGCAAGCTGAGCGAACGGCTGGAAACGGGTGCCTGTGAGGGCTCCTGGGCGGCCGCGATCGACGCCTCCAACCAGTTGGTCGACGACCTGGCCCGGCCGGTGTCCGAAGTGGGCCGGGTGCTGTCGGCGGTGGCCGAGGGCGATCTGGACCAGCGGATGGACCTGCGGACGCAGGCCGCCGACGGGGTGGGGCATCCGCTGCGCGGGGAGTTCCTGAAGGTCGGGCGCACGGTCAACAACCTGGTCGACCAGCTGTCCGCGTTCACCGACGAGGTGACGCGCGTGGCGCTGGAGGTGGGCACCGAGGGCAAGCTCGGAGGTCAGGCCCAGGTGCGCGGAATGTCCGGTTCCTGGAAGGACCTGACCGACTCCGTCAACACCATGGCGTACCGGCTCACCGCTCAGGTGCGTGATATCGCTCTCGTCACGACGGCGGTCGCCAAGGGCGATCTGTCGCGCAAGGTCACGGTGCACGTGGCCGGCGAGATGCTCCAGCTGAAGAACACCGTGAACACGATGGTGGACCAGCTGTCGTCCTTCTCCTCCGAGGTGACCCGCGTCGCCCGAGAGGTGGGTACGGAGGGCGAGCTGGGCGGCCAGGCGAAGGTGCCCGGGGTCGCGGGTGTGTGGAAGGACCTGACGGATTCCGTCAACACCATGGCCGGGAACCTGACGGCCCAGGTGCGCGGGATCGCGCAGGTGACGACGGCGGTCGCGAACGGCGACCTGTCGCAGAAGGTCCGGGTGAGCGCGCGCGGCGAGGTGGCGCAGCTCGCCGAAACGATCAATCAGATGACGGAGACCCTGCGGACCTTCGCGGACGAGGTCACGCGCGTGGCCAGCGAGGTCGGGGCCAAGGGAACACTCGGCGGCCAGGCGCAGGTGCCGGGTGCCGCGGGGACGTGGAAGGACCTCACCGATTCGGTGAACACGGTCTTCCGCAACCTCACCACGCAGGTGCGGGACATCGCGACGGTGACGACGGCAGTGGCCAACGGCGACCTGTCACAGAAGGTCACCGTCGATGTGGCCGGCGAGATGCTGGAGCTGAAGAACACCGTCAACACGATGGTGGACCAGCTCCAGTCCTTCGGTGCGGAAGTGACGCGAGTGGCCCGTGAGGTCGGCGTCGAGGGTGAGCTGGGTGGCCAGGCGCAGGTGCCGGGGGCCGCGGGGACGTGGAAGGACCTCACCGATTCGGTGAACACCGCCTTCCGCAACCTCACCGGGCAGGTGCGCAACATCGCGCAGGTGACGACGGCGGTGGCCAACGGCGATCTGTCGCAGAAGGTCACCGTGGACGTCTCCGGCGAGATGCTGCAGCTGAAGAACACCGTGAACACGATGGTGGACCAGCTGTCCTCCTTCGCCGACCAGGTCACGCGGATGGCGCGGGACGTGGGCACGGAGGGCCGCCTCGGAGGCCAGGCCCGGGTCGAGGGGGTGTCCGGTACCTGGAAGGAGCTCACCGACTCGGTCAACTTCATGGCCGGGAACCTGACCTCCCAGGTGCGCCAGATCGCGCAGGTGACCACGGCGGTGGCCCGCGGTGACCTGTCCCAGAAGATCGATGTGGACGCCCGGGGCGAGATCCTGGAGCTGAAGAACACCATCAACACGATGGTCGACCAGCTCTCGGCCTTCGCGGAGCAGGTGACCCGGGTGGCCCGGGACGTGGGTACCGAGGGTCGCCTCGGCGGTCAGGCGCAGGTGCCCGGGGTGGCCGGCGTATGGCGTGACCTGACGGACTCCGTGAACGGCATGGCCGGGAACCTGACCTCGCAGGTGCGCAACATCGCGCAGGTCGCGACGGCCGTGGCCCGCGGTGACCTCTCGCAGAAGATCGATGTGGACGCCCGGGGCGAGATCCTGGAGCTGAAGAACACCCTCAACACCATGGTCGACCAGCTCTCGAACTTCGCGGAGCAGGTGACGCGGGTGGCCCGGGAGGTGGGTACCGAGGGCATCCTGGGCGGTCAGGCGGAGGTGAAGGGTGTCTCCGGCACCTGGAAGGACCTCACCCAGTCCGTCAACTTCATGGCGAACAACCTGACGTCGCAGGTGCGCAACATCGCCGAGGTGACGACGGCGGTCGCGATGGGCGACCTGTCCAAGAAGATCACCGTCGACGCGAAGGGCGAGATCCTCGAACTCGTCACCACCGTCAACACGATGGTGGACCAGCTGTCCTCCTTCGCGGAGCAGGTGACCCGCGTGGCCCGCGAGGTGGGCTCCGAGGGCATCCTGGGCGGTCAGGCCCGGGTGCGCGGGGTCACGGGCATCTGGAAGGACCTGACCGACAACGTCAACCTGATGGCCAACAACCTGACCTCGCAGGTGCGCAACATCTCGCAGGTCTCGGCGGCGGTCGCCAACGGCGATCTGACGAAGAAGGTCACCGTCGAGGCGCGCGGCGAGGTCGCCCAGCTCGCCGACACCGTGAACACGATGGTGAAGACGCTGTCCTCGTTCGCCGACGAGGTGACGCGAGTGGCCCGCGAGGTGGGCACGGAGGGCCGGCTCGGCGGCCAGGCGCACGTACCGGGTGTGTCGGGGACGTGGAAGGACCTCACCGATTCGGTGAACTTCATGGCCTCCAACCTCACCGGTCAGGTGCGGCAGATCGCCATGGTCACGACCGCCATCGCCAAGGGCGACATGACCAAGAAGATCGACATCGATGCCCGGGGCGAGATCCTGGAGCTCAAGACCACCATCAACACGATGGTCGACCAGCTTTCCTCGTTCGCCGACCAGGTGACCCGGGTCGCCCGCGAGGTGGGCACCGAGGGCATCCTGGGCGGCCAGGCACGGGTCCGGGACGTCGACGGCACCTGGCGGGACCTGACCGAGTCCGTGAACGAGATGGCCGGGAACCTCACCCGGCAGGTGCGCGCGATCGCGGCCGTGGCGACCGCGGTGACCCGGGGCGACCTGAGCCTGAAGGTCGACGTGGACGCGGCGGGCGAGATCCAGGTCCTCCAGGACAACATCAACACGATGATCGTCAACCTGCGCGACACCACCCTGGCCAACAAGGAGCAGGACTGGCTCAAGGGCAACCTCGCCCGGATCTCCGCCCTGATGCAGGGCCGCCGGGAGCTCGACGACGTGGCCTCGCTGATCATGAGCGAGCTCACCCCGGTGGTCTCTGCCCAGCACGGCGCCTTCTTCCTGGCGCTGCCGACCGGCGGTACCACCGAGATCGGGACGGACGGGGGCGCGGACGGCTCGTACGAGCTGCGGATGCGGGGGAGTTACGCGTACGCGGGCGGCCAGATGCCCACCGCCTTCCGGCCGGGGGAGGGGCTGATCGGGACCGTCGCCGAGGAGAAGCGGACGATCCTCGTCGAGAACACCCCGCCCGGCTACCTGAAGATCTCCTCGGGGCTGGGCGAGGCGCCGCCGGCGCACGTGATCGTGCTGCCGGTGCTCTTCGAGGGGAAGGTGCTCGGCGTCATCGAGCTGGCCTCGTTCACGCCGTTCACGCAGATCCAGAAGGACTTCCTCAGCCAGATCGCCGAGATGATCGGGACGAGCGTCAACACCATCAGCGTCAACTCCAAGACGGAGATGCTGCTGAAGCAGTCGCAGGAGATGACCGAGCAGCTGCGCGAGCGCTCGGACGAGCTGGAGAACCGGCAGAAGGCCCTGCAGGCCGCCAACGCGGAGCTGGAGGAGAAGGCCGAGCTGCTGGCCCAGCAGAACCGGGACATCGAGGTGAAGAACACCGAGATCGAGGAGGCCCGGCAGGTCCTGGAGGAGCGCGCCGAGCAGCTCGCGGTCTCGATGCGCTACAAGTCGGAGTTCCTGGCGAACATGTCGCACGAGCTGCGCACGCCGCTCAACTCGCTGCTCATCCTGGCCAAGCTGCTCGCCGACAACGCGGACGAGAACCTGTCGCCGAAGCAGGTGGAGTTCGCCGAGACCATCCACGGCGCGGGCTCGGACCTGCTGCAGCTGATCAACGACATCCTCGACCTGTCGAAGGTCGAGGCGGGGAAGATGGACGTCTCGCCGACCCGGATCGCGCTGGTCCAGCTCGTCGACTACGTGGAGGCCACCTTCCGGCCGCTGACGGCGGAGAAGGGCCTGGACTTCTCGGTGCGGGTCTCGCCGGAGCTGCCGGCCACCCTGCACACCGACGAGCAGCGGCTCCTCCAGGTGCTGCGCAACCTGCTGTCGAACGCGGTGAAGTTCACCGACACGGGGGCGGTGGAGCTGGTGATCCGGCCGGCCGGGGCCGATGTGCCGACGGCGATCCGCGAGCAGCTGCTGGAGGCCGGTTCGCTGCGGGAGGCGGACGCGGATCTGATCGCGTTCTCCGTCACGGACACGGGCATCGGGATCGCGGCCAGCAAGATGCTGGTGATCTTCGAGGCGTTCAAGCAGGCCGACGGGACGACGAGCCGCAAGTACGGCGGCACCGGACTGGGCCTGTCCATCAGCCGGGAGATCGCCCGGCTGCTGGGCGGGGAGATCCACGCGGCGAGCGAGCCCGGCCGCGGCTCCACCTTCACGCTGTACCTGCCGCTGCACCCGAGCGAGCTGCCGCCGCAGGGGTACGCGCCGCCCACGCCCGGCGGTGGCCGTGGCGAGCTGTACCGCAGGTCCCTGGACGGGGCGCGGCCGGTGCTGCCGGCGGCCCCGGCCGGGCCCGCAGCCGTACCGCAGGGGCCGCCGCAGCCGGCGCGGCCGGCGCTGTCGGCCGGCGAGCAGGGCGGGCCGGGGCAGGGCGGCGGGGCCGCGCTGTTCCGGCGGCGGCGCAAGGCGCTGAGCGACCTGGAGCCGCGTACGGCGGTGCCGGGACAGCCGAACGCGGGGGCGGCCGAGGACGTCTGGGGCAACGCGGAGGACGAACTTCCGGTGGTGCCGCGGACGTACGACTTCCACGGTGAGAAGGTGCTCATCGTGGACGACGACGTACGCAACGTCTTCGCGCTCACCAGCGTGCTGGAGCAGCACGGGCTGGCGGTGCTGTACGCGGAGAACGGGCGGGAGGGCATCGAAGTCCTCGAACAGCACGACGATGTGACGGTCGTGCTGATGGACATCATGATGCCCGAGATGGACGGATACGCCACGACCTCGGCGATCCGGCGGATGCCGCAGTTCGCGGGGCTGCCGATCATCGCGCTGACGGCGAAGGCGATGAAGGGCGACCGGGAGAAGGCGATCGACTCCGGCGCTTCCGACTATGTCACCAAGCCGGTCGACCCCGACTACCTTCTGTCGGTGATGGAACAGTGGATGCGGGGCAAGTGATCGTCGGGAGAGCGATGCATACCAATTGCTGACTCACTGTGGCCGGAGCGGTGTGGGACCCCGGTATACGGGGAACCTTCTGCTCTCCCACCACGTTTCTGCTTCGTGCACAGTGACATCTTGGTGACAGGGTGTGGCGATCTCGGGACTGGGGCTACGATGACCGGCACAAGGACGGACGGCGCAAGGATGCCGTCCTCTGGGGCGGGGCCCGGCAGACATGCCGGAGCCAGGAGCCGGGGAGGCCCCATGCCGGGGCGAGGAGGACAGGGCATGGTGCAGAAGGCCAAGATCCTCCTGGTCGACGACCGGCCGGAGAATCTGCTGGCGCTGGAGGCCATCCTCTCCGCGCTCGATCAGACACTGGTCAGGGCGTCGTCGGGGGAGGAAGCGCTCAAGGCGCTGCTGACGGACGATTTCGCGGTCATCCTGCTGGATGTCCAGATGCCGGGCATGGACGGATTCGAGACGGCCGCGCACATCAAGCGGCGCGAACGGACCCGGGACATCCCGATCATCTTCCTCACCGCGATCAACCACGGTCCGCACCACACGTTCCGCGGTTACGCGGCGGGTGCGGTCGACTACATCTCGAAGCCCTTCGACCCGTGGGTGCTGCGGGCCAAGGTGTCGGTCTTCGTGGAGCTGTACACGAAGAACTGCCAACTGCGCGAGCAGGCGGCCCTGCTGCGGCTCCAGCTGGAGGGCGGCAGTTCGAACGGCGTGGACGCCAGCAAGGAGACGGCCGGACTGCTGGCCGAGCTCTCCGCGCGGCTCGCGGCGGTCGAGGAGCAGGCCGAGGCGCTGACCAAGCAGCTCGGCGAGGACTCGGCCGACGCCGGCGTGGTGGCGACCGCGGCCCATCTGGAGCGCAAGCTCACGGGGCTGCGGCGGGCGCTCGACGCGCTGGAGCCCGGCACCGCCGGAGGGGCTCCGGCCCTGCCCTCGCAGAACTGACCGCGCGGGCATCGGCTCTGGTGGTGCGTCAAAGCACCTACGGAGCCGACGACACGAACGGGTGAAGGGGTGGGCACGCGTGTCCACCGGCGCGCGCACCGGTAACCTCGGGCCCATGGCCTCAAGTACGTCCGGCAAGGGTTCCCAGAGCACTGCGGGCACCGCGAAGGGCCGCACCGGCCGTACGACGGCGCCGGCCAAGAAGGCTGCCCCCGCGCGCAAGCCCCCGGCGAAGAAGGCCGCGGCCGCCAAGCGCGCCCCGGCCAAGAAGGCGGCGCCCAAGCCCGCGCCGTCCCCGACGGGGGGTGTGGTGCGGCTGGTGCGCGCCGTGTGGCTCGGCTGCGCGCACGCCGTCGGCGCCGTCTTCCGCGGGATCGGCCAGGGGGCCAAGAACCTCGACCCCGCCCACCGCAAGGACGGCCTCGCGCTGCTGCTGCTCGCCCTCGCGCTGATCGTGGCCGCCGGTACCTGGTCGAACCTGAGCGGTCCGGTCGGGGATCTGGTGACCATGCTGATCACCGGTGCCTTCGGACGACTGGATCTGCTCGTGCCGATCCTGCTCGGCGTCATGGCGGTACGTTTCATCCGCCATCCCGAGCAGACCGACGCCAACGGCCGCATCGGCATCGGGCTCTCCGCCCTCGTCATCGGGGTCCTGGGCCTGGTCCACATCGCCTGCGGGGCGCCCGGCCGGGACGAGGGCACCACCGCGATGCAGAACGCGGGCGGGCTCGTCGGCTGGGGCGCCTCCAAGCCGCTGATCTTCACCATGGGCGCGCCGCTGGCCGTGCCCATGCTGGTGCTGCTCACGATCTTCGGGCTGCTCGTGGTCACCGCCACCCCGGTCAACGCGATCCCGCAGCGGCTGCGCCGGCTCGGCATCCGGCTCGGGATCATCGCCCCGAACGCCTACGACGAGGGCTACGGGGACACCGAAGGCGCCGCCGACCGGCGGGACCGGCACGACGCCGAGCAGTGGCGGGCCCGTACGGGCGCCTCCGCCGACTCCGACGACCCGGTGGACGCCGCCGAGGAGGAGGCCCTCGCCCGGCGCCGCCGGCCGCGCAGGAGCTCCGCCCGGCCGGCCATGGACCGGGAGATGGACGCCGTCGACGTGGCGGCGGCGGCCGCCGCCGCGCTGGACGGGGTGGTCTACGGCGGCCTGCCGCCCTCCCCGCTCGTCGCCGACCTCACCCACGGCATCACCGTCGAGCGGGAGGGCGCCGAGATCACCGCGCCCGTGCCGACCGCCCGCGGGGAGCGCGCCGCGGCGCCCACCGCCCCCGAGACCCCCACCGCTCCCGAAACCCCCGCCGAGCGGCCGCACGCCACCACCGCCGCGGCCTCCGGAACGCTGTCGGTGCCCGACCTGACCAAGGCACCGCCGCAGACCCAGGCGCTGCCGCCGCGCGCCGAGCAGCTCCAGCTGCGCGGGGACATCACGTACGCCCTGCCCTCGCTGGACCTGCTGGAGAAGGGCGGGCCCGGCAAGACCCGCAGCGCCGCCAACGACGCGGTGGTCGCCTCGCTGCGCAACGTGTTCACAGAGTTCAAGGTCGACGCGGACGTCACCGGTTTCACCCGGGGGCCGACGGTCACCCGGTACGAGGTCACGCTGGGCGCGGCGGTCAAGGTCGAGCGGATCACCGCGCTGACCAAGAACATCGCCTACGCCGTGGCCTCGCCGGACGTGCGGATCATCAGCCCGATCCCGGGCAAGTCCGCGGTCGGCATCGAGATCCCGAACACCGACCGCGAGATGGTCAACCTGGGCGACGTACTGCGTCTCGCGGACGCGGCCGAGGACGACCACCCGATGCTGGTCGCGCTCGGCAAGGACGTCGAGGGCGGCTACGTCATGGCCAACCTGGCCAAGATGCCGCACGTGCTCGTGGCCGGCGCCACCGGTTCCGGAAAGTCCTCCTGCATCAACTGCCTGATCACCTCCGTCATGGTCCGGGCGACCCCGGAGGACGTCCGGATGGTGCTCGTCGACCCCAAGCGGGTGGAGCTGACGGCGTACGAGGGCATCCCGCACCTGATCACGCCGATCATCACCAACCCCAAGCGGGCCGCCGAGGCCCTGCAGTGGGTCGTGCGCGAGATGGACCTGCGCTACGACGACCTGGCCGCCTTCGGCTACCGGCACATCGACGACTTCAACCAGGCCATCCGGGACGGCAAGATCAAACTGCCGCCGGGCAGCGAGCGGGAGCTCAGCCCTTACCCGTACCTGCTGGTGATCGTCGACGAGCTGGCCGACCTGATGATGGTGGCCCCGCGCGACGTCGAGGACTCGATCGTCCGGATCACCCAGCTGGCCCGCGCGGCCGGCATCCACCTGGTGCTCGCCACCCAGCGGCCCTCGGTGGACGTGGTCACCGGCCTGATCAAGGCGAACGTGCCCTCGCGCCTGGCCTTCGCCACCTCCTCCCTCGCCGACAGCCGGGTCATCCTCGACCAGCCGGGCGCCGAGAAGCTGATCGGCAAGGGTGACGGGCTGTTCCTGCCGATGGGGGCGAACAAGCCGGTCCGTCTCCAGGGGGCCTTCGTCACCGAGGACGAGATCGCCGGGATCGTGCAGCACTGCAAGGACCAGATGGCGCCCGTCTTCCGGGACGACGTCACCGTCGGGCAGAAGCAGAAGAGGGAGATCGACGAGGAGATCGGCGACGACCTGGACCTGCTGTGCCAGGCGGCGGAGCTGGTGGTCACCACGCAGTTCGGCTCCACCTCGATGCTCCAGCGCAAGCTGCGGGTGGGCTTCGCCAAGGCCGGGCGGCTGATGGACCTCATGGAATCGCGGGGGATCGTCGGCCCGAGCGAGGGTTCGAAGGCGCGCGACGTCCTGCTGAAGGCCGACGAGCTGGACGACGTGCTCGCCGTCATCCGCGGCGAGGCCCATCCGTAACCAATTCGCGAGCAACCGTTTCCCTTGGGCCCACGTCCAGTTGAAGGGAGGTAAGTGGTACCGCGCACGACCTCGCGTACGGCGTCGGTCCGCCACGCCGGAGCGGACCTCCCTTCGCCATTCATATGGCGTATGAAGTGCACCCTCCGGTTGCTTCACCCTTTCGTCACCCCCCTAGACTGGACATCCAGCAGGTGGCTACACGCTCGAAAGGCGCCCACGTGTCCATCGGCAACGCCAACTCCCCCGAAGAAGAGCGGCCTTCGACCGACGACCGGTCCGAGGACCGCCTCGTCGAACGACCCGTCGAGACCCCGTCCATCGGGACCGCCCTCAAGAAGGCCCGCATCGCCGCCGGGCTCACCGTCGACGAGGTCAGTTCCATCACCCGCGTGCGCATTCCGATCGTGCACGCGATCGAAGAGGACGACTTCACGCGGTGCGGCGGCGACGTGTACGCCCGCGGTCACATCCGTACGCTCGCCCGCGCCGTCGACCTCGACCCGGTACCCCTGGTCGAGAGCTACGACGCGGCCCACGGAGGCCGGCCGGCTCCCACGCCCGCCGCGCCGATGTTCGATGCCGAGCGCATCCGACCCGAACGGCAGCGGCCCAACTGGACCGCGGCCATGGTCGCCGCCATCGTCGCCGTGATCGGCTTCGTGGGCTTCACCGCCTTCAGCGGCGGCGACGAGAAGGACAAGCGGCCGGTGGCGGAAGGTTCCGCCACGCCGAAGCCCACGGCCACCAAGCAGACCGGGGGCAAGCCGGCCGCGCAGCCCCAGCAGACCCCTGTCGCGCCCAAGCCGGAACCCTCGGACAGCGCGATCGCCGCCGCGCCCAAGGACCTCGTCACCGTCGTCCTGACGGCCGACACGGGCGAGAGCTGGATCTCCGCCAAGGACTCCACCGGCCGGCTGCTCTTCGACGGCACCCTCACGCAGGGTGAGTCCAAGACCTTCACGGACAAGGAATCCGTCGACCTCGTGCTCGGCGACGCCGGGGCCGTGAAGCTCTTCGTGAACGGCAAGGAGATCAAGGACGACTTCCAGCCGGGTCAGGTGGAACGCCTCACATACACCAAGGCGGACCCTCTTCAGGATCAGCCCCAGGCGGGCTGAGCAGAGGCCGCCCCCGGGCGGAACAAGGAAATCCGGATCCCCGGGGTGCTGCGCCGCACCCCGGGGATCTTGCTGTACGGGGACTTGCGGCTGGGGCCGACGCCGGGACGAAGTAGTCTTGAGTCCATGCCCGAACGCCGTACCGTCGCCCTTGTCACTCTTGGCTGCGCCCGTAACGAGGTGGACTCGGAGGAGCTCGCAGGCCGCTTGGCGGCGGATGGCTGGGAGCTCGTCGAGGACGCCGCCGATGCGGACGTAGCCGTCGTCAACACCTGTGGCTTCGTCGAAGCCGCCAAGAAGGACTCCGTAGACGCCCTCCTGGAAGCCAACGATCTCAAGGATCACGGCAAGACCCAGGCGGTCGTCGCCGTCGGCTGCATGGCCGAGCGCTACGGCAAGGAGCTCGCCGAAGCCCTGCCGGAAGCGGACGGAGTCCTCGGTTTCGACGACTACGCCGACATCTCCAACCGCCTCCAGACCATCCTGAACGGTGGCAGCGTGGAGGCCCACACCCCGCGCGACCGGCGCAAGCTGCTGCCGATCAGCCCCGCGGAGCGGCAGAGCGCCGAGGTGGCCCTCCCCGGCCACGCCCAGGAGCCGGCCGAGGCCCCCGCCGACCTGCCCACCGGAGTCGCGCCCGCCTCCGGGCCGCGCGCGCCCCTGCGCCGCCGCCTGGACAAGAGCCCCGTGGCCTCGGTCAAGCTCGCCTCCGGCTGCGACCGGCGCTGCTCCTTCTGCGCCATCCCGTCCTTCCGCGGCTCCTTCATCTCCCGCCGCCCCAGCGACGTGCTGGGCGAGACCCGCTGGCTCGCCGAGCAGGGCGTCAAGGAGGTCATGCTGGTCTCCGAGAACAACACCTCGTACGGCAAGGACCTCGGCGACATCCGGCTGCTGGAGAGCCTGCTGCCGGAGCTGGCCGCGGTGGACGGCATCGAGCGCGTGCGCGTGAGCTACCTGCAGCCCGCCGAGATGCGGCCGGGCCTGATCGACGTGCTCACCTCGACCCCCAAGGTCGTGCCGTACTTCGACCTGTCCTTCCAGCACTCGGCCCCCGACGTGCTGCGCGCCATGCGCCGCTTCGGTGACACCGACCGGTTCCTGGAGCTGCTGGACACCATCCGCAGCAAGGCCCCGCAGGCCGGTGTGCGGTCCAACTTCATCGTCGGCTTCCCCGGCGAGAAGGAGTCGGACTTCGCCGAGCTGGAGCGTTTCCTCACCCACGCGCGCCTGGACGCCATCGGCATCTTCGGCTACTCGGACGAGGACGGCACCGAGGCCGTCGGCTACGACCACAAGCTGGACGAGGACACCATCGCCGAGCGGCTCGCGCACATGCAGCGGCTCGCCGAGGAGCTCACCTCGCAGCGCGCGGAGGAGCGGATCGGAGAGACCCTGGAGGTGCTCGTCGAGTCCGTGGAGGCGGTCGACGAGGACGGCGACGGTGCCTACGGGCGCGCCGCCCACCAGGCCCCCGAGACCGACGGCCAGGTTGTCTTCACGGACAGCACGGGCCTGGTCCCCGGGCGTATCGTCACGGCCAAGGTGGTCGGCACCCTGGGTGTGGACCTGGTGGCGGAGCCCCTGGGCATGGATCTTGAGGAGGCGGCCGGATGACCGGAGTCCCGGCATCTGCGGCGGGCGGGACCGATCGCCGGCCCGTACCCGGCGCGAAGCTGGGGGCCGCGGCGGTCAATCAGGCCAGCCTGTGGAACATCGCCAACATCCTGACGATGATCCGGCTCGTCCTGGTGCCGGGATTCGTCTTCCTGCTGCTCGCCGAGGGCGGCTACGACCCGGCCTGGCGCGCCTGGGCCTGGGCGGCGTTCGCCGTCGCCATGATCACGGACATCTTCGACGGGCACCTGGCCCGGACGTACAACCTGGTCACGGACTTCGGCAAGATCGCCGACCCCATCGCCGACAAGGCGATCATGGGGTCGGCGCTGATCTGTCTCTCCTGGCTCGGCGACCTCCCCTGGTGGGTGACCGGGGTGATCCTCGGGCGGGAGCTCGGGATCACGCTCATGCGCTTCTGGGTCATCCGCTACGGAGTGATTCCGGCCAGCCGCGGCGGCAAGCTGAAGACCCTGGCCCAGGGCACGGCCGTGGGCATGTACGTACTCGCGCTGACCGGGGCGCTGGCGACCATGCGCTTCTGGGTGATGGCGATCGCCGTCGTGCTGACCGTCGTCACCGGTTTGGACTACATCCGGCAGGCGGTCGTGCTGCGCCGGCAGGGGATCGCGGCGGAGCGGGCCGCACAGTGACCGACGGCGTGGGGGAATCCTTCCGGTGACCGGAGGCGGAGCGGGGGCGTCCGGCTATGCCGGAGCGGGCGACGTAATCGATCATGTGTTCGATGTCGCCGCGGAGGTGCTGCGCCTGCTCACGGAAAGTGACCAGTCGCTCGCCGTGGCCGAATCGCTGACCGGCGGCATGGTGGCCGCCGAACTCACGGCGGTTCCCGGCGCCTCGCAGTCCTTCCGCGGATCGGTCACGGCGTACGCCACGGAGATCAAGCACCGGGTCCTCGGGGTGGACGCGGGACTGCTCGCGGCCGAAGGCGCGGTGAACGCGCAGGTCGCGGCGGAGATGGCGGCCGGGGTGCGGCGCGTGATGGGCGCTTCGTGGGGAATCGCGACCACCGGGGTGGCCGGTCCGGAGCCGCAGGACGGGCAGCCGGTGGGCACCGTCTTCGTCGCGGTGGACGGTCCGGGGAGCAGGAAAACGGTCCGGCTGAGGTTGAACGGCTCCCGTGCGGAAATCCGTAGGGAGAGTGCACGCACAGTGCTCGAGCTTCTCTCAGGCCAACTCCGTGAGAATGCGCGGAGGCAGGATACGGAACAGAACGGGGGGATTTGATGTTTGCAGCCCTGAGTGAACACGACATCGCTCCCCGCACGGCCGCGGCGCGAGGCGGTACGGTGGGGCGTGAAGGATGCGGCTACACGGTCAGAGGAGGGAGCCACCGATGATTCTGCTCCGTCGCCTGCTGGGTGACGTGCTGCGTCGGCAGCGCCAGCGCCAGGGCCGTACTCTGCGCGAAGTCTCCTCGTCGGCCCGAGTTTCGCTCGGCTATCTCTCCGAGGTGGAGCGGGGGCAGAAGGAGGCATCCTCCGAGCTGCTCTCCGCGATCTGCGACGCGTTGGACGTACGGATGTCCGAGCTGATGCGCGAAGTCAGTGACGAACTGTCGCTGGCCGAGCTGGCACAGTCGGCCGCGGCAAGCGAACCGGTGAGTGTGCCGGTCCGCCCGATGCTCAATTCGGTCTCCATGGCTTCGGTCACGGGTGGACCGGAGCGGGTGACCATCAAGGCGCCTGCGGAAGCGGTGAATGTCGTAGCCGCGTGAGCGAGCACGTGAGCGTTTGAGCGTGGCCGGAGCCCCGGCCGGTGCGTGATGCACCGGCCGGGGCTCCGGGCCGTTCTGGGTGCGGTGGCGGGGGTGGTGCGGGAGGATGGGGCCGTCAGGGTCCCGGCCCTCCCCCAGGCTCCGTCTGGGGGGACCCCCAGGGAGGTAGCCGTGCGGCGGTTACTGCACGTACCTGCGGCGTCGGCCCTCGCGCTGACGGTGGGGGTCCTGTGGTGGTGGGCCGTGCTGCGGCTGGTGCTGGCGCCGGAGGAGTCCGGGGCCGTGGAGGGCGCGGTGGCGGTGGGCGGCTGGGGGCTGGGGCTGCTGCCGGTGCACTGCGTGCCGGGCCCGGTGCGGAGGTCACGGCGGCCGGTGGGTGCCGGCGTCGGTGGCGGGGCTGCGGAGGGTGCCGTAGGTGCCGGGACTGCCGCAGGTTCCGGGGTCACCAGGGCATCGACACTCCGCCGTTCGGGCGAAGGATCTGACCCGTCATGAAGGACGAGGCGTCCGAGGCCAGGTAGAGCACCGCCTGGGCGATGTCCCCGGGCTCGCCGACCCGGCGCAGGGGGGACATGCGGACCATCGCCGCCTCGGTCTGTTCCTGGACCTCGGGGCTGTGGCGGCCGGTCATCGGGGTGCGGATCCATCCGGGGGCGACGGCGTTGACCCGTATGCCGTGCGGGCCGGCCTCGGTGGCGAGGGTCTTGGTCAGCTGCACCACGGCGGCCTTGGCGGCGCTGTAGCAGAGCAGGCCGGGCTGGGCGGCGTCCACGGCCCCGGAGGCCATGGTGACGATGGAGCCGGGCCGGCTCGCCGCGATCATGCTGCGGGCGGCCTCCTGGCAGGTGCGCAGCACCCCCTTGAAATTGACGTCCAGGATCCGGTCGAGGTCCTCGTCGGTCGTCTCCAGGACGCTGCTGGTGTGCATGACCCCGGCGATGGCGGCCGTGATGTCGAGCGGGCCCGCCGCGGTGACGGCCGCCCGGAGCGCCGCCCGGTCGGTGACGTCGAGGGGATGGACGGTGGCGGCGCCGCCGGCCTTGGTGACGAGGGCGGCCGTCTCGGTGAGGCCCTGCTCGTCGCGGTCCGCGCAGTGGACGTGCGCGCCCGCCTCGGCGAGGAGGACGGCGGTGGCGCGGCCGATGCCGCTGGCCGCGCCGGTGACCAGGGCGGTGCGGCCGGTGAGGTCGTACGAGGCTGTGGGTGTGGGCATGCGGGGACGGTACGACCGGATCTGACGGAGCGTCAACCGGTGCGTCCTGTCGCCTGGACACCGCCTACGGCGTCGGGCCCGGCTGGCAGCGGGGGCACCAGTAGGTGGGGCGGTCGTCCTGGGGGGCTTCGCGGACGGGGGTGCCGCAGCGCAGGCACGGCCGGTGGGAGCGGCCGTAGACGAAGAGGTTCTGGCCCGGGCGGTGGCTGCCGGTGGTGTTGCGGGGGCCCGGCCGCTCGCCGGTGTTCGCGGACAGCAGCCGGTGGGCGGCGGCGGCCAGGCGGGGCAGGGTCGCCTCGGGGAGCGCGCCCACCGGTGTCCACGGGGTGACCCCGGCGAGGAAGCAGAGCTCGGCCTTGTAGATGTTGCCGACGCCGGCGAGGTTGCGCTGGTCGAGCAGGGCCTCGCCGAGGGGGCGCTCGGGGGCGGCGAGCAGGTTGGCGGCGGCTCGCGCGGCATCCCAGTCCGGGCCGAGGAGATCGGGGCCGAGATGGCCCACGGCCCGGTCCTCGTCCGCGGTGCGGAGCAGCTCCAGGACGGGGAGGCGGTAGCCGACGGCGGTGTGCTCGGCGGTGCCGAGGACGGCCCGGATCTCGTGGGCGGGGCCGCCGCGCCACTTCTCGCCTGCGGCGAAGACGTGCCAGGCACCGTCCATGCGGAGGTGGCTGTGCAGGGTGAGTCCGCCCTCGAAGCGGGTGAGGAGGTGTTTGCCGCGGGGGGTGACGTCGAGGGTCACGCGGCCGGTGAGGTCGGCGGTGGCGAAGCGGGGGACGCGGAGGTCGCTGCGGGTGAGTTCGCGGCCTGCCAGGGCGGCGTGGAGACGGGTCGCCGCGCGCCGGATGCTGTCGCCTTCGGGCATGGGGCCATTGTCGCCCGCCGCGGCCTGTGGGGGCCGGGGTTCGGGGAGGCCCGGGGCCCGGCGGGCCCGCAGGGCCGGGCGAACGGCGCGAGCCCCTGCGGCGAGGTGCATGCGGCCACAGGGGCTCTTCGGGTCAGGAGGGGCCCGAGGGGGTCGAGAGGTCAGAGGGGCCGGTCGGGCCGGCCGGGCCGCTCATCACTTCCAGACGAGACCCTTGTTCGGGTAGTTGTACGGGTTGCCCCAGTACTCGGCCGCGGAGACCTTCGTCTGGGCCGACGGGGCGAGGGCCACCACGCAGGTGGTCTGCGTCTGGCCGTTGACGAAGCCCTTCGGCAGCGACTCGGTCGGGCACTTCTCGAACTTTCCTATGACCGACAGGCGCTGGGCCTCGGTGCCGTCCCCGAGCAGGCCCTTGACCTGGGTCACGGACGAGTGAGACAGGTCCGTGGTGCCGGTGTTCTTGACCGAGTAGCGGATGTAGTACGGGATCATCCCCTTCACCTTGTCGCCGAGCTTGAGCACGTCCAGGTCGGCGGGGTCGCCCTGCTCGATCGCGGTGACCGTGAGGGCGATCTGGCCGCCCTTGTTGCTCCCGTAGCTGAACGGGATCTCCGCGGCCTCGCCGATCTTGAAGGTCTGGCCGGACTTCGCCGTGCCGTTCGCTCCGGCGGGGGCCTCGCTGCCGCCCGTGGTGGGGCTCGCCGATCCGGACGGGGCGGCGGGAGAAGCGGACGGGGCGCCGGCCGAGGCGGAACCGCTCGGCTGCGCGGGAGGCAGCTCCTCGTTGCCGTTCTTGCAGCCGGTCAGGGCCAGGGTGCCGGCGACCGCCAGAACGACCGCGCCGAGGGTGGTGGTACGCATGCTGATGGTGCTCACTCTTCTACTCCCCCATGACTGTGCATCGCCAATGCAATGCCTGTGATCATCTTGATAAAGGATGAGTAAGCGGCCGTGCCAGCCCAGGGGGCGGCCCACAACGGTTCTGTGACATGTCCAGGACGTAAGCGGAACAGTCGGTGACGATTTGCAATCGTCAGGAACGCAAGCGCAAACCCCTCGGAGTGGCGTGGAACCCGGCCGCCTCCAGGGCCCGGCCCAGCGGGGAGGTCAGGGCGGCGGCCGCGTTGATGCGTTCCACCGTGAGGGCCGGGAGGGTGCCCGCGCGTGAGGCCGCGGCCAGGGCGGCCGTGGCGGCCGCGAGCCGGGGATCCTCCGGCGGGGGCCAGGCCAGCAGGGTCTTGCCGCCGCGCTCCAGGTACAGGGTGAGCTCGCCGTCCACCAGGACCACCAGGGAGCCCGCCTTGCGGCCCGGCTTGTGGGTGGCCCCGGCGGGGGGCTCGGGCCAGGGCAGGGCCGCGCCGTACGCGTTCGCCGGGTCGGCGGCCGCCAGGACCACCGCGGCCAGCGGGGGCGGGGTCCGCTCCGCGGCCCGGAGGCGGTCCACCGCGCCGTCCATCGCGAACTGGGCGGCGCCCAGCCCCTCGACCACATAGCCCCGACGGGCCTGGCCGCTGTCCTCGAAGGCCGACAGGACGCGGTACACGGCGCTGAAGCCCCCTTCGACGCCCTCCGCCGCCACCGCGCCCCTGGTGACGACGCCGTGCCGGTCCAGCAGGGTGCGGGCCAGGGCGTGGGCCCGGCGGGTCGGGTCGGGAGCCTGGGACGGCAGCAGCGACCAGCGCCCGGAGACCGTGGGCGGGCCGGTACGGGACACGGTCGCGCTGAGCGTGCCGTACCGGCCGCGGGGGACCGTGCGCCGGGCCCGGTGGGCCGTCGCGCCCGCCGTGCGGCCCGACCCCAGCAGCGAGCGCAGCGGGGCCAGGGTGTCGTTGGTGAGCCGGCCCGACCAGGCCAGGTCCCACACCGCCTCGGAGAGGGCGATGTCGGAGACCTCGGGGAACTCGGCGCGGATCGACTGCGCGATCTGGCGGAAGAACAGGCCGTACCCGCCGCTCAGGGAGGCCAGGACCGCTTGGTGCAGCGGGCTCGGATCCAGCGGGTGCGGCGGCGGCAGGAGCAGCGGGGCCGCGTCCGCCAGATACAGGGAGATCCAGCCGTCCTTGCCCGGAAGCGCTCCCGCGCCCGCCCAGACCACTTCCCCGGCCGTGGTCAGCTCGTCCAGCAGGCCGGGGGAGTAGCCCGCCACCCGCGACGGGAGGATCAGCCGTTCCAGCGCCGAGGCCGGGACCGGGGCGCCCTGGAGCTGCTCGACCGCCCGGGCCAGGCCGTCGAGGCCGCGCAGGGCTCCGCCCAGGTGCTGCCACTGCGGCAGGAACGTGGCCAGCGAGGCCGGAGGCACGGGCTCCAGCTCCTGGCGGAGCGCGGCGAGGGAGCGGCGGCGGAGCCGGCGCAGCACCGTCGCGTCACACCATTCCTGGCCGATGCCCGCAGGGTGGAACTCGCCCTGGACCACCCGGCCGGCCGCCGCGAGCCGGTGCAGCGCGCCCTCGGTCACCGCGGTGCCCAGGCCGAAGCGGACGGCGACGGAGGCCGTGGTGAACGGACCGTGGGTGCGGGCGTACCGGGCGAGCAGGTCCCCGAGCGGGTCCTTGACCGGCTCGGTGAAGGCCTCCGGAACACCGACGGGGAGCGCCGTGCCGAGCGCGTCCCGCAGCCGGCCCGCGTCCTCGATCGCCGCCCAATGGTCCGCGCCGCCGATCCGGACCCGGATGGCGCGGCGGGCCGCGGCGAGCTCCTCGGCCCAGGCCGGCTCCGCCCCGCGCTCGGTCAGCTGGTCCTGCGTCAGCGGACCCAGCATGCGCAGCAGGTCGGCCACCGACTCGGGACCCTTGGCCCGCCGGTCCTCGGTCAGCCACTGGAGCTCCCGCTCCAGCTCCTCCAGCACCTGCGCGTCGAGGAGCTCGCGCAGCTCCGCCTGGCCGAGCAGCTCGGCCAGCAGCCGGGAGTCCAGCGACAGCGCGGCCGCCCTGCGCTCGGCGAGCGGGGAGTCGCCCTCGTAGAGGAACTGGGCGACGTACCCGAAGAGGAGGGAACGGGCGAAGGGGGAGGGCTCCGGGGTGGTGACCTCGACCAGCCGCACGCGGCGCGCCTCGATGTCCCCCATCAGCTCGGTCAGGCCGGGCACGTCGAAGACGTCCTGGAGGCATTCGCGTACGGCCTCCAGCACGATCGGGAAGGACCCGAACTCCGAAGCCACCTGGAGCAGTTGGGAGGCGCGCTGGCGCTGCTGCCACAGCGGGGTGCGCTTGCCCGGACTGCGCCTCGGCAGCAGCAGGGCGCGGGCCGCGCACTCGCGGAAGCGGGATGCGAAGAGCGCGGAGCCGCCGACCTGGTCGGTGACGATCTGCTGGACGTCGCCGTGGTCGAAGGCGACGTCGGCCGCGCCCAGCGGGGCCTGTTCGTCGTCGAACTCGAACGGCTGCGGAGCCGCCGGGTCGTGGTCCAGCAGGTCCATGGACAGCAGGTCCGCGTCCGGGAGGCGGAGCACGATGCCGTCGTCGGCGTGCATCACCTGGGCGTCCATGCCGTACTTCTCGGCGAGGCGGGCGCCCAGCGCGAGCGCCCACGGGGCGTGCACCTGGGCGCCGAAGGGGGAGTGGACCACGACCCGCCAGTCGCCCAGCTCGTCGCGGAAGCGCTCCACCACGATGGTCCGGTCGTCCGGGACGTGACCGCAGGCCTCCCGCTGTTCCGCGAGGTAGGCCAGCACGTTCTCCGCGGCCCAGGCGTCCAGGCCGGCGGCCAGCAGCCGCAGCCGGGCGTCCTCGTCGGTGAGGCCGCCGAGCTCGCGGAGGAACGCGCCGACCGCGCGCCCCAGTTCGAGCGGGCGGCCGAGCTGGTCGCCCTTCCAGAACGGCAGCCGGCCCGGCACCCCGGGGGCCGGGGTGACCAGGACGCGGTCGCGGGTGATGTCCTCGATCCGCCACGAGGTCGTGCCCAGCGTGAAGACGTCCCCGACGCGGGACTCGTAGACCATCTCCTCGTCGAGCTCGCCGACCCGGCCGCCGCCCTTCTTCGGGTCCGAGCCGGCCAGGAATACGCCGAAGAGACCACGGTCCGGGATGGTGCCGCCGGAGGTCACCGCGAGGCGCTGGGCCCCCGGCCGCCCGGTGACCGTCCCCGCCACCCGGTCCCAGACCACGCGCGGCCTCAGCTCGGCGAACGCGTCCGACGGGTAGCGGCCCGCCAGCATGTCCAGCACCGCCGTGAACGCCGACTCCGGCAGCGCGGCGAAGGGCGCCGCCCGCCGCACCAGGGCGAGCAGGTCGTCCAGCTGCCAGGTGTCCATCGCGACCATCGCGACCAGCTGCTGCGCCAGTACGTCCAGGGGGTTGGAGGGGACGCGGAGGGACTCGATCGCCCCCGTGCGCATCCGCTCGGTGACCACGGCCGCCTGCACCAGGTCGCCGCGGTACTTGGGGAAGACCACACCGGTGGAGACCGCGCCCACCTGGTGGCCGGCCCGGCCCACCCGCTGGAGCCCGGAGGCCACCGACGGCGGTGACTCCACCTGCACCACCAGGTCCACCGCGCCCATGTCGATGCCGAGCTCCAGGCTGGAGGTGGCGACCACGGCCGGCAGCCGGCCCGCCTTCAGGTCCTCCTCCACGATCGCCCGCTGCTCCTTGGACACCGAGCCGTGGTGCGCGCGGGCCAGCAGGGGCGGGGCGCCCAGGGCGGCGCCCGACTGGGCCATGATCTCGGCCGGGGGCGAACCCTCCGGCAGCCGCTCGCCCATCGCGCGCTCGTACGCGATCTCGTTGAGCCGGTTGCACAGACGCTCGGCGAGACGGCGGGAGTTGGCGAACACGATCGTCGAGCGGTGGGCCTGCACCAGGTCCGCGATCCGCTCCTCCACATGCGGCCAGATCGACGGCTTGTCCCCGCCCTCCCTGCCCTCGGTCGCCGGAGAGCCCCCCAACTCGCCCATGTCCTGCACCGGGACGACCACCGACAGGTCGAACTCCTTCGCGGACGGCGGCTGGACGATCTCCACCTTGCCGCGCGGCGCGAGGTACCGGGCCACCTCGTCCACCGGCCGGACCGTCGCCGACAGCCCGATCCGGCGCGCCGGGCGCGGCAGCAGCTCGTCCAGCCGCTCCAGGGAGAGGGCGAGGTGGGCGCCGCGCTTGGTCCCGGCGACCGCGTGCACCTCGTCCAGGATCACCGTCTCGATCCCGGCGAGGGCGTCCCGGGCGGCCGAGGTCAGCATCAGGAACAGCGACTCGGGCGTGGTGATCAGGATGTCCGGCGGCCGGGTGGCCAGCGCCCGCCGCTCCGCTGGCGGGGTGTCGCCGGAGCGGATCCCGACCCGGATGTCCGGCTCGGGCAGGCCGAGCCGGACGGACTCCTGGCGGATTCCCGTCAGCGGGCTGCGGAGATTGCGCTCCACGTCCACGGCCAGGGCCTTCAAGGGGGATACGTACAGGACGCGGCAGCGCTTCTTCGACTCGGCGGGCGGCGGGGTCGAGGCGAGCCGGTCGAGGGCGGCGAGGAACGCGGCCAGCGTCTTGCCGGAGCCGGTCGGCGCCACGACCAGCACGTCCGAACCCTCCCCGATCGCCCGCCAGGCACCCTCCTGGGCGGAGGTGGGCGTACGGAAGGCCCCCGTGAACCACGAGCGGGTCGCGGGGGAGAACGAGTCGAGCGCAGCGCCTGCCATGCCCCCATCGTGCACCCGGCCACTGACAACGTCCCGGACCTGGGGAAACGCCCGTCACGGGCGGAGCGCAGAATGGGGGGATGGGGACGGAAGAGGGCGGCCGGGAGTGGGCGCGGCACTGGCAGTACGCGGAACTGCCCGGGCTGGACCTGCTGCGCGCCCACTACGTACGCCACACCTTCCCGCGCCACGCGCACGACGGGTACGTCATCGCGGCCGTCACCGGCGGCATCGAGGAGGTCGGTCTGCCCGGCCACGTGGTGCGCGCCGGACCGGGCAGCGTGGTCCTGATCAACCCCGAGGTGCCGCACACCGCGCGCGCCGGGGTCCCCGAGGGCTGGGCGTACGCCACCCTCTACCCCTCCCGCGAGCTGATCACCGAGGTCGCCGAAGAGATCGGCACCCTGCGCGGCACCCTGGCCTTCACGGCCGACATGGTCACCGACCCGCACGGATCGCGGACCATCACCGAGGTGCACCGGGCCGCCGAGTCCGGGAACGCACTGGCCGCCGACACGCTGCTGCGGGGAGTCGTGGCCCGGATGCTCACCCGGCACGCGGGCCCGCTGCCGGCCCGTACGGTACGGCGCGCGGGCGCCGCCGACGCCGAACGGGCCCGGGCGGTGCTGGCGGAGCGGATGGCCGCCCCGCCGTCGCTGGAGCAGCTGGCGGCCGACCTCGGAACCAGCCCCTTCGCGCTGCTGCGGGCCTTCCGCGAGCAGTACGGGATGCCGCCGCACACCTGGCTGACCGACGCCCGGGTCCGCCAGGCCCGCCGGCTGCTCGACGCGGGCACCCCGCCGGCGGAGGCGGCCGTCACCGTCGGCTTCACCGACCAGCCGCACCTGAACCGGCACTTCACCCGCATCGTGGGGGTCCCCCCGGGCGCGTACCGGCGCGAACGGGCCGTCTAGCCTTCCGATCCTGCCGCGCCGGGGCCGACTGGGGGCCGACGGGTGCGCGCAAGAACGTACAAGACCATCCGTCCCGGCCCCGCGTAGTTTCGGGGCGTGGGAGAGAAGCAGCTGGTCACAGAGCCAGAGATACGAGAGACCGCAATACCCGACGGGCGGCCGCGGGCCGCCGTCATCCGCGACGCGCTCGGGGTCGGGGTGGCCGTCGGGCTGTCCGGGTTCGCCTTCGGGGTGACCGCCGCCGGGGCCGGCATCAGCACGCTCCAGGCCTGCGTGCTGAGCCTGCTGGTCTTCACCGGCGCCTCGCAGTTCGCCCTGGTCGGAGCGCTCGCGGCGGGCGGCAATCCGTTCACCGCCGCCGCCGGGGCCTTCTTCCTCGGCACCCGCAACGCCTTCTACGGGCTGCGCCTGTCACAGCTGCTCGCGCTGCCCCGCGCCGTACGGCCCTTCGCCGCCCACTGGGTGATCGACGAGACCACCGCCGTGGCGCTGGCCCAGCCCGACCGGAAGGCGGCCCGGCTCGGCTTCACCGTCACCGGGCTCACCCTCTACGCGCTGTGGAACCTGACCACCCTGCTCGGCGCGCTCGGCGCCGAGGCCATCGGGGACACCAGGGCGTGGGGGCTGGACGCCGCCGGGCCCGCCGTGTTCCTGGCCCTGCTCGCGCCGATGCTGAAGACCGGCACCGAGCGGGCCGTCGCCGCCCTCGCGCTCGTCCTCGGGCTCGGATTCCTGCCCGTGCTGCCCGCCGGGGTCCCCGTGCTGATCGCGGCCCTGGCCGCCCCCGTCGTGCTGTGGATGAAGGGACGCCGTCCGTGAACGTCTGGATCGCCATCGGACTGACCGTCGTCGGCTGCTACGCCGTCAAGCTCGCCGGGCTGCTCGTCCCCGCCGGGGCCCTGGAGCGGCCGCTGGTACGCCGGCTGGCCGCCCTGCTGCCGGTCGCGCTGCTCGCGGCGCTCACCGCCCAGCAGACCTTCAGCACCGGCTCCGCCCTCGTGGTCGACGCCCGCGCCGCCGGCCTCGCCGCCGCCGGGCTGGCGCTGCTGCTGCGGGCCCCGTTCCTCGTCGTGGTCGCGGCCGCCGTCGTCGTCACCGCGGGGGTACGGGCCCTGGGCGGCTGATCCCGGCCTGCAGGCGCCCGTACGCGCGCAGGGTCAGCAGGGCCTCCAGCGTCGTGATGGGCCGCCGCTCCAGCGAGCTCCCCGGCGCCCAGGCCTCGCGGCGGACCGGCCAGCCGCCGTCCCCCTGCTGCGCGGCGGCCAGGTGGTCCAGCGAGCGGCGCATCTCGTCGTCCGTGAACCAGCCGCGGGCCAGCGATTCGGGCCGCCGCGCGAAGTCGTGCGGGAAGAGGAGCTCGCCCGGTGCGTAGCCCGGGGCGGGCGGGTACTCCCCGCGCCGCCCCGGATCGAGCACCGCGAGCTTCTGCGCGCGCACCAGCCGGCCCAGCCGGTCCGCGGCCGCCGCCGCGCGCGCCCGGTCCGGGACGCCGTCGAGGAAGGCCACCGCGCTCTGGACCTCGTACGGATGCGAGTGGCGCAGGCTCTCGACCCGGTCCCAGCAGAAGTCGGTGGCCCTGAAGAGCCAGGCGTGCCAGACCCGGTTGCGGTGCAGCAGGCCGACGACCGGGCCCGTGGTCAGCAGCTCGCCGGGCGGGGCGTCGTACAGCGGGTGGTACGGGGCCGCCGGGTAGGCCCGCGGGGCCGGGGAGACCACCGGAAGGGCGCCGTCCGGGGTGGAGACCGAGGTCAGGTGGCGGCAGAGCCGCTCGATGCGCTGACCGGCACAGCGGCCCAGGCCGTCCAGCACGCGCAGCGCGTGCGCGGTGTGCAGGGGCTGGCTGAGCGGACCGCGCAGATCCGGATCGAGGGCGTGACCGTAGCCGCCGTCGCCGTTGAGGTACGAACCGAGGGCGGTGTCCACCGGGTCGGCGTCCCCGCCGAGGAAGTGGAACGCGAACCGCCGCTGCTCCAGCACGCGGGCCGTGAGCCAGATGAACTGCTCGGCGCGGGCCAGCGGGGTCTGCGACGTCTGCGAGGAAGCTTCGTCTCCGGGCATGCGTGCAACCTAGGACGCGGCGGTGCGGCCAGGAGGGGCGAACGCGGCCGGTGCACTCTCCCGGGGCGGGATACTGGGGGCATGCGGTTGACGATTTTCTGGGAGCGGATGGCCGAGCACTTCGGCGCGGGCTACGCCGACTCCTTCGCGCGGGACCACGTCATGACGGAGCTGGGCGGGCGGACCGTCCACCAGGCGCTGGACGCGGGCTGGGAGGCCAAGGACGTGTGGCGCGCGGTGTGTTCGGCGATGGACGTGCCGGCCTCGCTGCGCTGACCCCGGCGGGCACCGCTTCGTGGTTCGGGCGGGCCGTGGGACAGACTGGGCGGCGTGGCAGCCAGTGATGAGACGACGACCGACGACCAGACCGCCGACGTCCGGGGCGAGCGGCCGGGCAGCCGGTCGACGGCCCCCGATCCGGCTTCCGATGCGGCTTCCGATCGGGGTGCTGAAGACCCCGGGGGTGCGCAAGGTCCGGTAGCCCCGCAGGCCGGCCCCGGCGGTGCGGGGAGCCCCCCGGCCGGTGCGGCCCCGGTGGCCCCCGGCGGGGCGGAGGCACGGATGCCGCGCTGGCTGCCGCGCGCCGTGATCCTCGTCCTGGCCCTCGTCGCCTGCTTCCAGCTCGGCAGCTGGGCCTTCCACCAGCTCATCGGGCTGCTCGTCAACATCCTGATCGCGTTCTTCCTCGCGCTCGCGATCGAGCCGGCGGTGTCCGGGATGGCGGCCCGCGGGGTGCGCCGCGGGCTCGCCACCTTCGTGACGTTCCTTGCGGTGTTCGTCGTGACGGCCGGCTTCCTCGCGCTGCTCGGCTCGCTGCTCGCCGGGCAGATCGTCGCCATGGTCGAGGGCTTCCCGGGCTATCTCGACTCGGTGATCAAAGCGATCAACTCCACCTTCCACACCGAACTGTCCCGGCTGGAGATCCAGCAGAGCGTGCTGCGCTCCGACTGGCTGCGCAAGTACGTGCAGAACAGCGCGTCCGGCGTGCTCGACGTCTCCGCCACGGTGCTCGGCGGACTCTTCAAGCTGCTGACGATCGGGCTGTTCTCCTTCTACTTCGCCGCCGACGGACCGCGGCTGCGGCGCGCGCTGTGCTCCGTACTGCCGCCCGCGAAGCAGGCGGAGGTGCTGCGCGCCTGGGAGATCGCCGTCGCCAAGACGGGCGGCTACCTCTACTCGCGCGGGCTGATGGCGCTGATCTCCGGCATCGCCACCTACATCCTGCTGGCGGTGCTCGAGGTGCCGTACGCGCCCGCCCTCGCGATGTGGGTGGGGCTGGTCTCGCAGTTCGTCCCCACCATCGGCACCTACCTCGCGGGCGCGCTGCCGGTTCTGATCGCCTTCACCGTCGACCCCTGGTACGCGCTGTACGTCCTCGGTTTCGTGGTGGTCTACCAGCAGTTCGAGAACTACGTCCTGCAGCCCAAGCTGACCTCGAAGACCGTGGACATCCATCCGGCGGTCGCCTTCGGATCGGTCATCGCGGGCACCGCCCTGCTCGGCGCGGTCGGGGCGCTCATCGCGATCCCGGCCGTCGCCACGCTGCAGGCCTTCCTAGGCGCGTACGTGAAGCGCTACGCGCTGACGGAGGAGGCGGATTCCTCTACGGCGCATCCCCGGCGCCGCCGAGTACGTTGGCCACGGCTTCGGTGACGGTCGCCTCGGCGGCGGCCTTGGTCACGCCGAGGCCGCTCAGCAGGCCCTCGCCGTTCTCCAGTTCCAGGAGCGCGAGCAGGATGTGCTCGGTGCCGACGTAGTCGTGCCCCAGGCGCAGGGCCTCGCGGAAGGTGAGCTCCAGCGCCTTCTTCGCGGACGCGTCGAAGGGGATGAGGTCGGGGATCTCCGTCTGCGGCGGGGGCAGTACGGCGGCCGCGGCGGCGCGCACCTCGTCCGCCGTGACCCCCTGGGCGCCCAGGGCGAGTCCGGCGAAGCTCTCGGGCTCGGCCAGCAGGCCCAGCACCAGGTGGTCCGTGCGGATCTCGGTGCCGCCGGCGGCGCGGGCCTCGCTCTGCGCGGTCACGACGACGTTGCGGGCGCGGGCGGTGAAGCGGCCGAAGCCGGCGTTCGGGTCGAGCGCGGCGGCGCCCTCCTTGTCCGCCTTGGGGACGAAGCGCTTCTGGGCCGCCTGGCGAGTGACGCCCATGCTGCGGCCGATGTCGGTCCAGGAGGCGCCGGAGCGGCGGGCCTGGTCGACGAAGTGGCCGATGAGGTGGTCCGCGACGTCCCCGAGGGCCTCGGCGGCGACGACGGCGCCGCTGAGCTGCTCCAGGGGGTCGGTGTGCACCTTGTTGATGGCCTCGATCAGGTCGTCGAGGCGTACCGGATTGGTCATGCGAACGGGTTCCACGGATGGGTTCGTCATGAGCGCAACCGTAGGTTGACAGTCGCGCGAGTGTCAACCCTGGGTTGTCAGTCGCTGGGGGATTCGGTCGCGATCCGTCACGAAAGCGTCACGAGACGTACGGGACCGGGGCGGCCCCTGGCAGCATCGGCCGGACCGACTCAGGGGGTTCCATGCCGTTACCTGTGCGCGTCCTCGCGCCGACCGCCGTCACCGTTGCCGTCGCGGCCGCCGCCGCGCTGCTCGCGGGCTGCTCCCGGACCCCGGCCGAGGAGCTGGAGGACTGGTACTCCTCGGGAGGCGAGTCCCGGATCGAGAAGCTCAACGAGAGCGCGGGCCGGGTCAACGACGTGAGCATGCGCACGATCGACGTCCAAGGGCCCGCCTGTCAGGACCTGCTGAAAGCCGTCGCCGCGGCCGAGAAGCTCGGACCGGTCCCGCGCGAGGCCGCCCAGGGCTATTGGAAGGAGTCCCTGGACGGATTCAGGCGCGGCGCGGAGGAGTGCGTCGCCGGGGCCTCGAAGGGGGGCGAGCTCCAGACCTCCCGGGGCATCGTGGTGGTCCAGACCGAAGGCCTCCGCAAGCTGGTGAGCGCCGTGTCGATGATCAGGGCCGGGCTGTCGCAGAAGTGAGCGCCCCGCGGCAACCAGGCCTCGGGCGAACGCTGTTGAGCGATCTCTGCTTGTGGCGCTTCGGCAGGTGCCGTGTCGGTGGGCGGGGTTAGGGTCCCTCTCAAGGCGCGCGCATCGAGAACCTCACGGAGGAGATCCGGCATGAGCAAGACCGGCGGCAGCACGCACGAGGGATTCACGGCCGAGGAGCGGGCCGCGATGAAGGACCACGCCCAGGAGCTGAAGACGGCCGCGCGCCGCGGCTCGCGCGCGGACAAGGCGGCGGAGGCGGAGCGGGAGGTCCTCGCGAAGATCGCCGAGATGCAGGACTCGGACCGGATCATGGCCGAGCGCGTGCACGCCGTCATCACGGCCGCCGCCCCGGTCCTCGCGCCGAAGCTCTGGTACGGGATGCCCTCCTACGCCCTGGACGGCAAGGTCGTCTGTTTCTTCCAGAGCGCGGAGAAGTTCAAGGCGCGCTATGCGACCCTCGGCTTCAGCGACCTGGCCAAGCTGGACGAGGGCACGATGTGGGCGGCCGGCTTCGCCCTGACCGAGGTCACGGCCGAGGTGGAGGAGCGGATCACCGCGCTCGTCGAGCAGGCCGTGAGCTGACCCACTCGCCCCGAAGGATCCCGGGCCCGCGAAGCCCCCGCCCGGTCACCGGGCGGGGGCTTCGGCCCGCCCGCCGCGCCCCTGAGCGGTGGGGCGGGCGTGGCGCGCTTGACACGGAAATCGAACATCCATTCTGATGAGTTATCCACAGCCGAACCGGTCGTGGAGGCGCATTGTCAGTGGCAGGCATTAGCGTCAATGGCGTGAAGCGATCGACTCAAGCAAACCGGGTGGAACCCATGGCAGGCACCGACCGCGAGAAGGCTCTCGACGCCGCTCTCGCACAGATTGAACGGCAATTCGGCAAGGGTGCGGTCATGCGCCTCGGCGACAAGCCGAACGACCCCATCGAGGTCATCCCCACCGGGTCGACCGCGCTGGACATCGCGCTCGGCGTCGGCGGGCTGCCCCGCGGCCGCGTGATCGAGGTGTACGGGCCGGAGTCCTCCGGTAAGACGACCCTGACCCTGCACGCCGTGGCCAATGCGCAGAAGGCCGGCGGCACCGTCGCCTTCGTGGACGCCGAGCACGCGCTCGACCCCGAGTACGCCAAGGCCCTCGGCGTGGACACCGACAACCTCATCCTGTCGCAGCCGGACACCGGCGAGCAGGCGCTGGAGATCGTGGACATGCTCGTCCGCTCCGGTGCCCTCGACCTGATCGTCATCGACTCCGTGGCGGCCCTGGTGCCGCGCGCGGAGATCGAGGGTGAGATGGGCGACTCGCACGTCGGTCTCCAGGCCCGTCTGATGAGCCAGGCGCTCCGGAAGATCACCGGTGCGCTGAACCAGTCCAAGACCACCGCGATCTTCATCAACCAGCTCCGCGAGAAGATCGGTGTGATGTTCGGCTCGCCGGAGACCACCACCGGTGGCCGCGCGCTGAAGTTCTACGCCTCCGTACGCCTCGACATCCGCCGCATCGAGACCCTGAAGGACGGCACGGACGCGGTCGGTAACCGCACCCGCGTCAAGGTGGTCAAGAACAAGGTCGCGCCCCCGTTCAAGCAGGCCGAGTTCGACATCCTCTACGGCCAGGGCATCAGCCGCGAGGGCGGACTGATCGACATGGGCGTGGAGCACGGCTTCGTGCGCAAGGCCGGTGCCTGGTACACGTACGAGGGCGACCAGCTCGGCCAGGGCAAGGAGAACGCCCGTAACTTCCTGAAGGACAACCCGGATCTCGCCAACGAGATCGAGCGGAAGATCAAGGAGAAGCTGGGCGTGGGTGTCCGCAAGGACGCCGCCGCCGACGCCGCCGCCGCTGCCGCGCCCGCCGAGGCCACGGCCGTGCCCGCGCCCGCGTCGAAGGCCAAGACGACGGCCAAGGCCGCCGTGGCCAAGAGCTGACCCGTGCAGGAGCAGGAAGGGGGCGGCAGGAGCAGGCGCGGTCGTGAGGACCGCCAGGAACTGCCGCCCCAGAGC
The DNA here is from genome assembly GCF_044747975.1 of Streptomyces sp. NPDC090045. NCBI lineage: Bacteria > Bacillati > Actinomycetota > Actinomycetes > Kitasatosporales > Streptomycetaceae > Streptomyces > Streptomyces sp. NPDC090045. The sequence continues at coordinate 267,734 of NZ_JBIVFA010000012.1, read as the reverse complement.
CCCGAGGAGCAGGCGCGGGCGATCTGCCTGCGCCTGCTCACGGGGAGCCCGCGCACCCGGCGCCAGCTCGCGGACGCCCTGCACAAGCGGGGCATCCCCGAGGAGGTGTCGCAGCAGGTCCTCTCCCGGTACGAGGAGGTGGGCCTGATCGACGACGCCGCCTTCGCCGGAGCCTGGGTCGAGTCCCGGCACCGCGGCCGGGGCCTGGCCCGCCGGGCGCTCGCCCAGGAGCTCCGGACCAAGGGGGTGCACGCGACCCTCGTGGAGGAGGCCCTGGAGCTGCTCGACTCCGAGCAGGAGGAGCAGACCGCCCGGGAGCTCGTGGAGCGCAAGCTCCGCGCCACCCGGGGCCTGGAGCGCGACAAGCGGATCCGGCGCCTCGCCGGAATGCTCGCCCGCAAGGGATACCCGGAGGGCATGGCCCTGCGGGTGGTCCGCCGTGCGCTGGAGGCGGAGGGCGAGGACGCCGACGAGCTCGGGTATCCGGGGGAGTGAGCCGCCGGGCCCGGGGTGGGGGTAGCCCCCGGGTACGGATGCCGGGGTACGCCAGTGTCAGGAGGCGTGCCCGCCAGCAGAGTTGACGGCATGATGCTGCGCTACGCCCTTCAGACGCTCCGGTACCGCAAAGCCGGTTTCCTCGGCGCCTTCGTCGCACTGCTGTGTGCGGCCGCCCTCGTCACCGCGTGCGGGACCCTCCTGGAAACGGGACTCCGCGGAAAGATCGGCACCGAGCGCTACGCATCCGCGCCGGTCCTCGTCTCCGCCGACCAGAACGTCCACGAGACGACGGTCAAGAAGAAGGGCGAGGGCGAGAAGGCCAGGACCAAGACCAAGCACAAGGCGAAGCCCGTCGCCGAGCGGGCCTGGCTCCCGGCCGCCACCGTGGACGCGGTCCGCGCCGTGCCCGGCGTCGAGCGGGCCGTGCCCGAGCTCACGTTCCAGGCCGTCCCGCTGGTCAAGGCCGCCGGCGAGCCCAAGCCCTCGTACGGACACGCCTGGGCCTCCGCCGCGCTGACCCCCTTCACGATCGCCGAGGGCCGTGCGCCCCGGAGCGGCGGCGAGATCGTCCTCGACCGGGCGCTGGCCGCCCGCGCGGGGCTGCGGCCCGGCTCCGAGCTCACCGTCCAGTCCACTGGCGAGCCCAGGACGTACCAGGTCACCGGCATCGCGACCACGCCCCGCGGCGACCTCGCCCAGCAGAGCGCGCTGTTCTTCAGCGACGACGAGGCCCGGCGGCTCGCAGCCCGCGACGGGCAGGTCAGCGCGATCGGGGTGCTGCCCGCGCCGGGCGTCGACGCCGGTGAACTCGCCGACCGGGTCGCGCAGGCGCTGAAGGGCACCACGGCGCAGGTCGGCACGGGGGACGAGCGCGGGCCGGTGGAATTCCTCGACGCCGCCGGCGCCCGGATCAAGCTGGTCTCCATGGGCGGCGCGATGGGCGGCACCTCGCTCCTCGTCGCGATCCTCGTGGTCGTCGGCACCTTCGCGCTCTCCGTCCAGCAGCGCCACCGCGAACTCGCCCTGCTGCGGGCCATCGCCGCCACCCCCGGGCAACTGCGGCGGATGATCGGGCGGGAAGCGCTGCTCGTCGGCCTGGCCGCCGGCCTCACGGGGGCGTTCGCGGGCCTGCCGCTCGCCGCCTGGCTGCACGGCCGGTTCGTCGACGCAGGCGTCGTCCCCGTGACCCTGGAGCGCACCGCCGGCATCTTCCCGATGTGCGCGGCCGTCGCGGCCAGCCTGCTCGGAGCCTGGGCCGCCGCGCGGATCACCGGGCGGCGGATCGCCCGGATCCGCCCGGCCGAGGCGCTCGCCGAAGCCGCCGCCGAGCGGCGCCGGCCCGGCTGGATCCGCAGCGTGGCCGGGGTGCTGCTGCTGGCCGGCGGTGCGGTCCTGATCGTCGTACTCGGCTCGCTGCGCACCGAGCCGGCGTCGACCCCCGTCACCTTCCTGGCCGTCGTGGTCCTCGCCGGGGCGGTCTCGCTGCTCGGCCCACTGCTCGTACGGGGCGCCGCCGCCCTGCTCGCCGGACCGCTGCGGCTGGCCGGTCCGGGCGGCCACCTGGCCACCGCCAACCTGCGCGGGAACGCCACCCGGATGGCCTCCGCCGTCACCCCGCTCGCCCTGCTGGTCGGTATGACCTGCACCGTCCTCTTCGTCACCCCGACCCTCGGAAACGCCGCCCGGGCGCAGGCCCGCGACGGGATCCGGGCCGACTGGGTGCTGGCCGCGCAGGGTCCCGGCATCACGCGGGAGGCCGCCGAGCGGATCCGGCGGACGCCGGGGGTCAGCGCGGCCACCGAGATCGTGCACACGTCGGTACGGGTGGGGCTGGCGAAGTACGCCGCGCAGGGCGTGACCCCGGCCGGTCTGACCCGGACCTGGGACCCCGAGGTCACCGGCGGGAGCCTTGACGGGTTCGGTGAGGGTGCCGTGGCGGTGAGCGAACTCGCCGCCGACCGGCTGGGGCTGAAGCCCGGGAGCCCGCTGAGCCTGACGCTGGGGGACGGGACGCCGGTCACGCTGACGGTCTCGGCCGTGTACGCGCGGGGGCTGGGCTTCGGGGATCTGACGCTGCCGCACGGGCTGGTGGCCGCGCACGCGGACAATCCGCTGGCGAGCAGTGTGCTGGTGGCGGCGGAGCCGGGGCCCGGGCCGGCGGCCGGGCGGGAGCGGCTGGCCGATGCCGTGCGGGGGTTCCCGGGGGTACGGGTGCTGTCCGCGGCGGAAGCCGACGAGGCGCTGGCGCAGCGGCAGGACGCGGGAGCGGAGATCAACCTGCTGGCCATGGGGCTGGTCCTGGCCTTCACCGCGATCGCCGTGGTGAACACGCTCGCGATGTCGACCGCCGAGCGGTTCCGGGAGTTCGCGATGCTGCGGCTGGCCGGGGCGAAGCGGCGGCAGGTGCTGCGGATGCTCCGGGCGGAGGCGCTCGCGGTGGTCCTGATCGGGGTGGTGCTCGGGTCGGGGATCGCGCTGGCCGTGCTGACCGCGTTCAGCGTGGGCATGACGGGGGCGGCGCCGGCGGTCCTGCCGGTGGCGTACGCGGTGGTGGTGGGGGCGGCCGGGCTGCTGGCCCTCCCGGCCACTTCCCTCCCGGGGAGGGTGGCGTTGCGGGTGGCTCCGGTGGAGGTGGCCACGGCCAAGGGCTAGGCGCACTCCGCCGAGGTGCGGGTTTGCGCTCGTCGGAAGGCGGGACGAGGATTTTTTTAGGGCGCGATGACCGGGGCAGGCCTCTCGCAGCCGACAGGCGTCACCGTCGAGGCAGCGAGGACGAGGGGCTTGAGAACCGCCGCACAGCTGCATGCCCGCGTCGCTGGTCGTCGTGGGGGAGGCGGAGCGGAAGGAGTCTGCCCATGCGGATCGTCGTGGACCTGAACCGATGCCAGGGATACGCACAGTGCGTCTACCTGGCTCACGAGGTCTTCAGGCTGAGTGGCCAGGAGGCACTCACCTATGAGCCGAACCCCGATGACGAGCGGCGCCTGCAGGTGGAGCGAGCTGCTGTGGCATGCCCGGTGCAGGCGATCGTGATCGACCGCCTGGACGGCGGGGAGCGGGGCGAGACGCCATGACCTTGCTGGCGACGGTGGCGGAGTTGGCGCGCGAGTTCAGGGCCAACGGCCGGATCGTCATCGTGGGGGCCTCGCTGGCCGGGCTGCGGGCCGCGGAAGCCCTGCGCGAGGAGGGCTTCACCGGTTCTCTGACCATCGTCGGGGACGAGCCGTACGAGCCCTACGACCGTCCCCCGCTGTCCAAGCAAGTACTCAAAGGCTGGGTGCCGGCCGACCACACCAAGCTGCCCCGCATGCGAGAAGTGGACGCGGACTGGCGCCTCGGGGTGGCTGCCACCGGGCTGGACCGGGTCACGAAGCAGGTGAGCCTGGCCGACGGCGGGCAGGTCGGGTACGACCGGTTGCTGATCGCCACGGGCACCCGCGCGCGACAGTGGCCGAACCCGACCGAGGCCGCCCTTCAGGGGGTCCACACGATCCGCTCGCGCGATGATGCCGCACAGCTGCAGAAGGCGCTGGCCGAGCCGCCGTCGCGGGTCCTGGTCATCGGCGCCGGGTTCATCGGCTCGGAGGTGGCCTCCGTCTGCCGGGAGCTCGACATTCCGGTCACCGTCGTCGAACGGGGTTCGGCGCCGTTGAGCGGCGCTCGGCGGGGTGATCGGGGAGATCGCCGCGCAGATGCAGCGCGATCACGGCGTGGACCTGCGCTGCGGGCTGGGCGTGTCATCGCTGGAGGGCGACTCCGGCGGACACGTGCGGCGTGCTCGGCTCTCGGACGCAGCCGTCGTCGACGCCGACGTGGTGGTGGCCTCGCTGGGGTCGATCCGCAACGTGGAATGGCTGGAGGGCTCCGGGCTGGCGGCAGGTTTCTGGGGCGTCGGGTGCGACGCCGGTGGCCGTGCCTTCGACATCAACGGCGTGGTCACCGACAGCATCTACGTGGCGGGGGACGTGGCGCGTGCGCCGCACGTACTGTACGAGTACCAGTTCCTCGCGATGGAGCACTGGGACAACGCGGTTCTCGGCGCCGAGGTGGCGGCGCACAACATGGTGAACCTCGAGCCCCACTATCGCCCGCATCTGCTGGTTCCCGGCTTCTGGTCCGGTCAGTTCGGCGTCAACATCAAGTCCGTCGGGGTGCCGTCCTTCGGTGACGAGATCGTCTTCACGCAGGGGTCCGTCGCGGAGCGCCGTTTCGCCGCCGCCTACGGTCACCGCGGCCGCATCGTCGCGGCCGTCACGTTCGATCACGGCAAGTGGCTCTCGTACTACGAGAAGCTGATCGAGCGATCCGGTCCGTTCCCGCCCCCGCCGCCGGGATGGGACCGGCCGCCCGACACGAAGCCGATGCCGGCCGAGTTCCCGGAACCCGGCGTCCCGACGGAGGTCCCCGACGTCGTCCTGACCGGCCACGCCCCGAGCGGGCGGACGGCCGAGTTCCGGCCTCGACAGCACTGACGCGCCCGCCGGCCGGGCGGGCGGGCGGACAGTACCGACAGGAAGAAGGAGGGGAGCCTCGTGGTCGAGGAAACCCCCTGGCAGCAGGCCCTCCGCTACGCCAACCGCGCCGATCCGTACCCCTTCTACGAAGAACTGCGCAAGACGCCGGTGGCGCGGCAGCCGGACGGAACCTACGTCGTCAGCACCTACCGGGAGATCGTCACGCTGCTGCACGACCCCCGGGTCAGTTCGGATCCGCGCAAGGGCCCCGCCGCCCCGGCCTCGGCCCAGGCGCAGGGCTCGGCGCAGGGCTCGGGCGACGGCTCGGGGGAGCCGGAGGCCGAGCCGAGCATCATCACCTGCGATCCACCCGAGCACGATCGCGATCGCCGGATGATGACGCCGCATTTCGTCGGCCCGCCCGATTCGCCCGACCGGATCTCCGACCTGGAGCCCGAGATCCGCCGCATCGTCGACGGCCTCCTGGAGCACATGCGGGGCAAGACCCGGATCGATGCCGTCGACGACTTCGCCTATCCCCTGCCGGTGACGGTGATCTGCAAGGTTCTGGGCGTGCCGCTGGAGGACGAGCCCCGCTTCCACCACTGGATCGAGACCGCCCTGGACGCCTGGGAGTACGGCCCCGAGACCGCCTCGGAGGATTTCCAGAGCCGGCTGGCCGGGGGCAATCAGGCCGTGCAGGAGTTCGGACGGTTCGCCGCCGAGCTGTACGACCGGTACGCCCGGCAGCCCGGCCCGGGCATGCTCTCGGCGATGGTGAACGAGGACGGACCGGAGGGACGGATGCCCAAGGGCCTGCTCACGAGCAATGCCCTGCTCCTGATCTTCGCCGGGCACGAGACCACGGTCAATCTCATCGCCCACGGCGTGCTCACCCTGCTGCGGCACCCCGACGCGCTCGAGCAGCTGCGCCGCCGGCCCGAGCTGATCGTGCCCGGGGTGGAGGAGCTGCTGCGCTTCGAGTCGTCGGTGCAGTTCTGGCCCACCCGCTCCGCCGTGGAGGACATCGACATCGCCGGCACCACCATCCCGAAGGGGGCGCCGATCTTCCTGGCGTACGGCTCGGCGAACCGCGACCCGGAACAGTTCACCGACCCCGACGAACTCGACCTCGAGCGCCGCGACAACCAGCACCTCGGCTTCAGCCAGGGCATCCACTTCTGCTTCGGCGCTCCGCTCGCGCGGCTCGAGGTCCAGAACGCGCTCGGCGAGTTCGTCCGCCGGGTGGAAAACCCTCGGCTCGTCGAGGATCCGCCGCCGTACCGGCGCAACCAGATCTTCCGCGGACCGCGGCACGTCCCGGTCGACATCGACGGCATCCGCGACTGAGGCCCGGGGGCTATTCGGCGACCGGGAGGCCCGCCGATCTCCAGGCCTGGAAGCCGCCGGTCAGGTCCGTCGCGCGGTGGAGGCCCAGGGCGTGGAGGGAGGCCGCGGCGAGGCTGGAGGCGTAGCCCTCGTTGCAGATCACCACCACCTGGAGGTCGTGGCTCGTGGCCTCGGGGGCGCGGTGGCTGCCGCGGGGGTCCAGGCGCCATTCCAGTTCATTGCGCTCGACCACCAGCGCCCCCGGGATCAGGCCGTCGCGCTCGCGCAGGGCCTGGTAGCGGATGTCCACCAGCAGGGCGCCGGCGCGGGAGGCGGCGTACGCCTCCTCCGGGCCGACGCGCGTGTAGCCCGCGCGGACCTGCTCCAGCAGCTCGTCGATGCCGACCGGGGCGCTCACTGCCAGTCCGCCGGACGCTCGACGTGCTCGAGGTGGAGCACCGGGCCGCTGCGGCTGTAGCGGCGGATCAGCGGGAGCGGCGGGTAGTACGCGTGCACCGAGACCGCGTGCTCGGTCGGGGACTCGTTGAGGACCTCGTGCACGTGGTGCTCCAGGAAGGCCCGCCCGGTGCCCGTGTCCAGCGTGCGGCGGCGGTCGACGTCGGGGGCCAGCTCCAGCGACCGCCAGCCCTCGGAGGGCAGCCGTACGGTCAGCGAGTGTTCGGTGAGCCGGCCGCGCGCGGTGGCGAACGCGCCCCGCGATTCGGCGTGGTCGTGCCAGCCCGTGCCGGTGCCCGGCGGCCAGCCGATCAACCAGGCCTCGCTGCCGCCCGGCCCCTCCAGCCGGATCCAGGTGCGCCCCTCGGGATCGAGCGGCAGCGAAGCCACGACGGCGGGGTCGGCGGCCGTGCGGAGGGCGAAGTCGAGGAGTTCGGCGGCCGTGGGGCCCCCGGCCGTCACGGGCTCAGGGGCGTACGGGCGTGCGGTGGACGCGGGTGCAGACATGAAGGGGGACCGTTCCTGGGTTCGCGGAGGTGCGCGCAGGCCGGTGGACGGCACGGGGCGCGCGGAGGGAAGGGCGAATCAACAGGAAGGGCGACACACGCAGCCCGCGTAGCGGAGCAGGTCCATATGGACCCTCCGCCACAGGCGTACGTCGTTGCCGGTCATTCGGCGAGTGAACCACGAGTCCGGGAGGACGGTCAATCGATCACCACGGTCGGTGTCGTCGAGGGCGCGGTCCGCCGGGGCGCGGGCGCACCCGCCCGGACCGAGTCCGCCGCCTCGTACAGTTCCGCCGGACGGACCCCCGCGAAGGTCGCCGCCAGGTGCCCGTCCGGCCGCACGAGCAGCACGGTGTGGGCCGGCGTCCCCGGGTACGAGTCCGCGACCAGCAGGTCGGTGCGGACCGGGAGGGCGCTGACCGCCGCGGCGAGCCGGGGCATCAGCCCGGCGCCGAGCCAGTGCCGCCGGTCCCAGACCCCGGTGCCAGGGGCGACCAGGACCACGAGCAGCCGGCCCTGCCCCAGCAGGTCCCGCAGCGGCACGGTCGACCCGTCGGGCGCGGTCACCGGCACGTTCGCCACGGGACCGCCCGGTTCGGTGGCCGTCGGCACCTCGCGTACGGCGACAGGCGGGGCGTACGTCGGCTCCGCGCCCAGCGGCCCGCGCCCCAGGTGGCCGTCGGTGAGGAGGGATTCGGCGGAGCGCGAGGCCCCGGGCAGATAGGTGCGCAGACCGCCGCCGGCCCGCAGCGTAGGCATCGCCTGGTCGGCCGCGCGCAGCCGGGAGGCGACCGCGGTGCGCCGCTCGCCCTCGTAGCTGTCGAGCAGCGCCTCGGACGCTCCCTGGTGCCAGGCCAGGGACAGCTTCCACGCGAGGTTCTCGGCGTCCCGGAGCCCTTCCTCGACTCCCTGGGTGCCGAGCGCGCCCAGCAGGTGCGCGGCGTCGCCGGCGAGGAAGGCGCGGCCGTCGCGCCAGCGCCGGGCGAGGCGGTGGTGCAGGGTGTGGACCCCGGTGTCGATGAGGTCGTACGGGGGAGTCCTGCCCCCGCACCACACCGCGAGGGTGTCCCGGATCAGGGTCACCAGCAGGTCGGGGGTCACCAGCTCCCCGCGGGCGGGGAGCAGCCAGTCCAGCCGCCACACCCCGTCGGGCAGCGGCCGCGAGGTGACCTCCTGCGGCGGGCTGCGGTGCAGCAGGGCCTCGCCCGGCCAGGGGAGTTCGGTGCGCAGTGCGGCCACGGCGTGCCGTTCCACGGCGGTGCGGCCCGGGAAGCGGATGCCGAGCAGTTTGCGCACCGTGGAGCGGGCGCCGTCGCAGCCGACCAGGTAACTCCCGCGCCACCAGGTGGTCTCGGCGCCCCGGGTGTGGGCGGTGACCCCGTTGCCGTCCTGTTCGACGGAGTCCACGCGGCTCTCGGTGACCAGCTGGACCAGCGGGTGCGCCGAGGCGGCGTCGCGCAGCCCGCGCGTCAGCGCGTGCTGCGGCACGTGCAGGGGGGCCGGGTGGTCCTCGAAGGTGATCCGCTGGGCGTCACGGCCGCGCCGCATGGTGCGCCAGGCGGCGAAGTACGCCCCCTCGTCGCGCAGCGTCGTACAGCCCAGCCGGTGGACCATGGCCGCCGTGTCGGCGTGCAGGACGACGGTACGGGCCGGGCGCGGTTCCTCCTTGCCGGGCCCTTCGTCGAGCACGACGGAGGGCACGCCCTGGCCGGCCAGGGCGAGGGCAAGGGACAGCCCGACGGGCCCGGCGCCGACGACGATCACCGGGTCCATGATGTGGCTCCCGATGTCCGGTATGTGATCACAGAACGTATGCAACCCACTGTAGGTGCCCGCGTCAAGTGACACTGGTCGCTGGAGTGGTAACTGGAATCGTAGACTCCGACAAGGGTGTTCTTCCATGCAGACCCGCACTCACGCGGACCGCCTGGCTACCGACGGGCCGGCTGCCCCGCATCGCTGGGGTTGCCGCCACTGGATGTGCCCTCCCCGTGATCTGCATGTTGGTGAGGTGCCCGCAGGCGCACCAGGTGCCGGATTGCCGCCGGGGCGAGCGTGGCCACGGTATGCGGCTCGATTGATTTCAGTCATCGAGCGGCTCGAATTCATGCGTTAAGCATTCCGGTCTCAATGTGGCTCGAATTCTCTAACTCGAAATCAGGCCATTTCGGCCGGAATTAATCCTTTCGTTTGTTTGTGTTGGGTGATTATGCCGCGTTTTGCCTCCTAATCTTGTTCACCCTGGGTGGTTTGAGGCTCAAGTAACCCTCAGAAGGTTGTTATCTCGCTTGCCCTGCTCCGGTGGGCGTGAAATTGTCGTGGTCATGCGGGGGGCGGGAAGTGCCCACCGCATGCAGGGGGAGTTCAAGGCTTCAGAAATGTCAGCCCCCTGCCGTCTGTCGGATGGAATATTGGGCGCTTGCCGCTCAAGGTGAAGGGTGAAGGAATTTGTTGAAGAGCACTCGCATTCGGCGGATCGCTGCCGCTCCGGCGCTTGGAGTCATGCTGGCTGGTCTCTTATCGCTCAGCGGTGGGGCGACGGCATCGGCTTCCGAGTCTGGCGCCACGGCACACCCCACTGGTTGCCTTGCGGAGAAGCCTGATGGGGATTGGGGGGCAGTCGCCAGGTGCAAGAACGCTAATGGCGGCTCCTATCAGGCTGTCGCCAACTGCAGGAGCACCGATACCGGAGAGGTGGAGCAGTTCTACGGCGATTGGAGGCAGGTCGGGTTCTCCTATGCTTACTGCCAGGGATCCTATCGTGCCATTTCTGCGGGACTTGTGTCCTCCCCGAGGAATAACACCTGAGAACGTCCGCGTCCAGATCGTTCACGAAAGGGTCAACGAAAATGAAGAAGGTTTACACGGCGCTGCTTGCCGGCGCGGCTATGGCATTTCTCGGACTTCAAGGCACGGCGACCGCGGCTCCCATGGGCTGGCCGGAAGGCTGTAGTAGCCTCCGGACTCCGGGTGGCGGCTGGATGGCAACGTGCGAACATCCCAATGGCGGACGTTTCAAGGCGACCATTACATGTGAGCGTTGGGATGGTAAGGGCATCGTCGAGCACGATGCGGCAGATTGGTCCACCAGCGGGTACTCCTTCGCTTTCTGCCCGCCGAACACCTCTGTCAAGACCGGCTCCGTCTGGACAAGGTCCTACTAGCAGGACGACAACCCGACGGTCTCCTGTGTTCGCGTAGCGTCCCACGGTGTGAACGGCCGACGTGGTCCGGCGCATGCGGCGTGGCTTCCCTCGCACTGTTCACGATCTGAGGCGTCGACGTACGTGTCGCGGAGGAGCCTGAGGCTCGATCGGAGCGCTGCTGCTGGGGGGCCTGGGACATAGACGGCCTGGCCGTCCCTCAGGGCCAACGGTGCAGCGGGTGGGCCGACCACTGCAGGCATGGTCATCAAGCAGCTTGCCGCGGCTCCCGCCGGGCGGAGAGTGTTTCTGGGTCGGTGTGTTCGACACCATGCATATCCCTCCTGGGGTGCGGCCCCGGCTGTCCAGATGTCCGACAGCGTGACCCCGGTCGGCACAACGCCAAGTGGTGCGGCGGATGAGATCCGCCGCACCACATGTGCCGTGCCTGTGTACTGACCGAGTGCTGGCGGCCTGGTGGCCCGGCGTGTCGCTTCTGCGCAACACGGTAGTGCCGGCCCCGCTCGTCGGTCCCTCGGGTCAGGGGGCCTTGCCCACGCCGGCCGCACCGCCTGCGTCGACCTCGGCCACGTCGCCCTCGAGGACGGCGCCGGTGCCCTTCTTCGACTTCCGCAGCCGGCCTTCCAGCTGCGAGGCGAAGGTGGTGAGGACGAAGTTCACCACGATGTAGATCAGCGCGATCACGAAGAGGGTCGCGATGGTGTTGCTGTAGTTGGCCGAGATCTGCCGGTACGTGGAGAGCAGTTCCGCGAAGCCGAGCAGGGCGCCGCCGATCGCGGTGTCCTTGAGGATCACCACGAGCTGGCTGACCAGGGCCGGCAGCATCGCCGTGACGGCCTGCGGGATCAGCACGTAGGTCATGGTCTGACCCTTCCGCATGCCGATCGCCTTGGCCGCGTCGGTCTGGCCCCGGGGCAGGGAGAGTACGCCGGCCCGGACGATCTCGGCGATGACGGCCGAGTTGTAGAGGACCAGGCCCGTGACGACGGCCCAGAACGGCCGGGTGTCGGACGGGACGTCCATGAACTGCGGCGCGTACAGCGCGCTGCTGAACAGCATCAGCATCAGGACCGGGATGGCACGGAAGAACTCCACCCACGAACTGACCGCCGCCCGCACCCAGGCGTGGTCGGACAGCCGGCCGATGCCCAGAGCCGCACCCAGCGGGAGGGCGATCACCATGGCGAGCGCGCCGGCCTTGAGGGTCTCCAGCAGGCCGGGAATCAGGAAGGTGGTCCAGACCTGGCTGTCGGTGACGAACGGGGTCCACTTGTCGGCGTCGAGCTGGTTTTTCTCGCCCATGAGGGACAGCACCCACCACAGGACCAGCCCGAACAGTACGACGAAGATCCCGCTGTAGATCCAGTTGCGCGCCTTGGCCTTGGGGCCGGGGGCGTCGTACAGCACGGAGGTCATCGCTTCACCGCCACTCGCTTGGCGACCCAGCCCAGCAGAAGGCCGGTGGGCAGGGTCAGCAGGACGAAACCGAGGGCGAAGACCGCGAAGACCGCGAAGAGCGCGTCCGCCTCGTTCTCGATCATTTCCTTCATCAGCAGGGCCGCTTCGGCCACGCCGATGGTCGCCGCCACCGTGGTGTTCTTGGTGAGGGCGATCAGTACGTTGGCGAGCGGCGCGATGACCGCCCGGAAGGCCTGGGGGAGCACGATCAGGCGGAGTACCTGGAAGAAGCTCAGCCCCAGTGCGCGGGCCGCCTCGGCCTGGCCCACGGGCACGGTGTTGATGCCGGAGCGCAGGGCCTCGCAGACGAAGGTGCCGGTGTAGGCGATCAGTCCGAGGACCGCGAGCCGGAAGCCGGTCTCCTTGGACGTATCGCCGCCCAGGTTGATGCCGAGGGTCTGGTACAGGCCCAGCGAGCAGGCGAGGATCAGCACGGTCAGCGGCGTGTTGCGTACCAGGTGGACGTACGCGGTGCCGAAGCCCCGCAGCAGCGGGACCGGGCTGACCCGCATCCCGGCCAGGACGGTGCCCCAGATCAGAGATCCGACCGCCGAATAGAGGGTGAGCTGAACCGTCACCCAGAAGGCTCCGAGCACGTCGTACTGCCCGGAATCAAGAAAATCGAACACGATGCCCTGCGCTCTCCCCAGGATGGCCGGCGAGGTGCGCCGCCGCCCGCGGCAGGCGGGCGGCGACGCTCCTCACCGATGAATCAGCTGCCTTCGGTGATCTGCGGGGCAGGCTCGTTCTTGTAGTTGGCCGGGCCGAGGTTCTTGTCCACGGCCTTCTGCCAGCTGCCGTCCTCGACCATCTTCTTGAGCGCGGCGTTGATCTTGGTCTGGAGCTCCTTGTCGCCCTTCTTCAGACCGATGCCGTAGTTCTCGTTGCTCATGCTCAGGCCGACGAGCTTGAACTTGCCCTTGTTCTTCTCCTGCGCGGCGTAGCCGGCCAGGATCGAGTTGTCCGTGGTCAGCGCGTCCACGGCCTTGTTCTCCAGGCCGGTGAGGCAGTCGGAGTAGCCGGGGTACTCCTGCAGGTCGGCCTCGGGGGCCAGGGTCTTCTTGATGTTCTGCGCCGAGGTGGAGCCGGTGACCGAGCAGAGCTTCTTCTTGTTCAGGTCCTCGACCTTGGTGATGCTCGTGTCGTCGGCGCGGACCAGCAGGTCCTGGTGCGCGAGGAAGTACGGGCCGGCGAAGTCGACCTTCTCCTTGCGCTTGTCGTTGATCGAGTACGTCGCGACGATGAACTTCACGTCGCCGTTGGCGATCAGGTTCTCGCGCTCGGCGCTGACCGCCTGCTTGAACTCGATCTGGTTCGGCTCGTAGCCGAGCTCCTTGGCCACGTACGTGGCGACGTCGACGTCGAAGCCCGTGTACTTGCCGTCCGGGGTCTTCAGGCCCAGACCGGGCTGGTCGTACTTGATGCCGACGACGAGCTTGTCCTTGGCACCACCGGACGCACCGCCGTCACTGGCGGCGTCCTTCTCGCTGCCGCCACACGCGGTCGCGGTCAGGGAAAGGGCGACGGCGACGGCCGCGGCCGCAGCGGCCTTGGAGATCTTCATGGTGAACTTCCCTCGGATGAGACGTTGTTGAACGACGAGCGACGCTTACGGCGCACGCACGGCCGACAGGAACCGTTCCGGGAGTGATCCGCATACGGATGCCTACCAGACGGAAACCTCAGTGGTGCAGGATCTTCGACAGGAAGTCCTTCGCCCGATCACTGCGCGGGTTGCTGAAGAACTGCTCGGGGGTGGCCTCTTCGACGATCTTTCCGTCGGCCATGAAGACGACCCGGTTGGCCGCAGAGCGGGCGAAGCCCATCTCGTGCGTGACGACCACCATGGTCATCCCCTCGCGGGCGAGCTGCTGCATGACCTCCAGCACCTCGTTGATCATCTCCGGGTCGAGAGCCGAGGTCGGCTCGTCGAACAGCATGACCTTCGGCTCCATGGCCAGCGCCCGGGCGATCGCCACGCGCTGCTGCTGGCCGCCGGAGAGCTGCGCCGGGTACTTGTCGGCCTGCGTGCCGACGCCCACCCGGTCCAGCAGGGCCACCGCCTTCTCGCGCGCCGCGGCCCCGTCCGTCTTGCGGACCTTGACCTGGCCCAGCATGACGTTCTCCAGCACCGTCTTGTGCGCGAAGAGATTGAACGACTGGAAGACCATGCCGACGTCGGCGCGCAGCCGGGCCAGTTCCCTGCCCTCCGAGGGCAGTTCCTTGCCGTCGAGCGTGATGGTGCCCGAGTCGATGGTCTCCAGACGGTTGATCGTCCGGCACAGCGTGGACTTGCCCGATCCCGAGGGACCGATCACGACGACTACCTCACCGCGGGCAATGCTCAGATCGATGTCCTGAAGCACGTGCAGCGCGCCGAAGTGCTTGTTGACGTTGCTCAGTACGACCAGGTCGTCCGCGGCACCGGCCGCGTCCTGCACGTCCTTGGTCACTGATACTCCGCTCATCGGCTTCTTGCTCCGTCCTCCTCGGTTGGGAGGACAGTAGTGAGGTCGCGTCCACAACGTCATCACATCTGAGGGAGAATTGAGCATAACGATCCGGCTTCCCCCGGATACGCTCCGTGCGCGGCACCGGCGCGGCCGGACGTGGCGCGTACCGGGTGCATAACGGAAGGCGCGCCGCGGCGGAACCCCCTTGACGTGGGACTCCGTATCGGCGTGTATGCATGATGGCCACCCTTTGGCCATCCGAGTGAGAAAAGGAGAGGGGGACGACATGAGACTGCTGCTCGTCGAGGACGACGATCACGTCGCCGCCGCCCTGTCCGCGATCCTCGCCCGGCACGGCTTCCAGGTCACCCACGCCCGCAGCGGCGAGGAGGCCCTGCAGGCGCTGCTGCCCGCAGGGGCCCTGCCCGGAGCGTCTCCCTACGGGGTGATCCTGCTCGACCTCGGCCTGCCCGACCAGGACGGCTACGAGGTGTGCGGAAAGATCCGCAAGCGCACGGCCACCCCCGTCATCATGGTGACCGCACGCGCCGACGTGCGCTCCCGCATCCACGGGCTGAACATGGGCGCCGACGACTACGTCGTGAAGCCCTACGACACCGGCGAGCTCCTCGCCCGCATCCACGCCGTCGCCCGGCGCACGGGTGCCTCCGAGGAGGCCGCGGCCACCGGGACCGGTACGCCCGCCACGGTCCGGCTCGGCCCCGTCAGCATCGAGCTGCCCAACCGCAGGGTCAGCGTGGACGGCGCCGACGTACCGCTCACCCGCAAGGAGTTCGACCTGCTGGCCCTGCTCGCGCAGCGGCCCGGCGTCGTCTTCCGCCGCGAGCAGATCATCAGCGAGGTGTGGCGCACCAGCTGGGAGGGGACCGGGCGCACCCTGGAGGTCCACGTCGCCTCGCTGCGCTCCAAGCTGCGCATGCCCGCCCTCATCGAGACCGTCCGCGGGGTGGGCTACCGGCTCGTCACGCCGACCGCCCCGACCGCTCCGACCGCCCCCTAGGGGTCCTCTGCCGTGCGCGCCCGATTGCTCCCGCTGCTCGTCATCCTGATGGCGGGCACGCTGCTCGCGCTGGGCTTCCCGCTCGCGGTGAGCCTGGCCGCCGGACAGCAGCAGCGGGTGGTGGTCGACCGCATCGACGACAGCGCCCGGTTCGCCGCCCTCGCCCAGCTCGTCATCGACGCCCAGGGCTCCGGATCCACCGGAGCCGACACGCGCCGGGAGACCCTCCAGGCCGAACTCGCCCGGTACCAGGAGCTGTACGGCATCCGCGTCGGCATCTTCTACCGCGACGACAACGACATGGCCCGCTCACCCAGCTGGTGGCAGATCCCGGAGTCCGGCGAGGGACGGCGTGCCTTCGAGGAGGCCCTGGCCGGCCGGCGCAGCCACGATCCGCCGCAGGTGTGGCCCTGGCAGACGCACGGCCGACTGCTCGTCGTCTCCCCGGTCGTCCTCGACGGCGACGTGGTCGCGGTCGTCGCCACCGACTCGCCGACCGACCTGATGCGCGGCCGGATCCTGCAGGGCTGGCTGCTCATCGCGGGCGGCCTCGCCGCCGCCATGCTGGTCGCCTTCGGCGCCGCGCTGAGGCTCACCAGCTGGGTGCTCAAGCCCGTGCAGACCCTGGACGCGGCCGCCCACGGCATCGCCACCGGACGGATGAACTCGCGCGTCGCGGCCGCCGGCGGGCCTCCGGAACTCCAACGCCTGGCCCGTTCGTTCAACGAGATGGCCGACAACGTCGAAGAGGTACTGGAGCAGCAGCGGGCGTTCGTCGCCGACGCCTCCCACCAGCTGCGCAACCCGCTCGCGGCGCTGCTCCTGCGGATCGAGCTGCTCGCCCTCGAACTGCCCGAGGGAAACGAGGAGATCGCCTCCGTGCGCACCGAGGGCAAACGCCTGACCCAGGTGCTGGACGACCTCCTGGACCTGGCGCTGGCCGAGCACGCCTCCGCCGAGATCAGCCTCACCGACATCGGCGCGCTGACGGCCGAGCGGGTCGCCGCGTGGCGCCCGTACGCGGAGGAGAAGGGCGTCCGGCTCACCGAGTCGGGCCGGACCGCCGTCACCGGCTGGGCCGACCCCATCGCCCTGTCCAGCGCGCTCGACGCCGTCATCGACAACGCCCTCAAGTTCACCCCTGAGGGTGAGGAGGTCGAGGTTTCGGTCGCCGCCGAGGGGCGCGTCGCCCGCGTGGTCGTCGCCGACCGCGGACCCGGCCTCACCGAGGAGGAGCTGCTCCGGGTGGGCGACCGCTTCTGGCGCAGCGGCCGCCACCAGAACATCAAGGGCTCCGGGCTTGGCCTGTCGATCTCCCGTGCGCTGCTCGCCGCGGGCGGCGGGTCCCTCTCGTACGAGACGAACCCGCCGCACGGCCTGCGGGTGACCGTGTCCGTGCCACGCACCGGCCCCCACGGGGCCTAGGCCGTCCCCTTCCAGCCGATACCTACCAGACGAGGGTGGTGCGGGCCGGGGCCGAGGCCGTGTACAGCTCGTCCACGGCCCGGACCTCGAAGGCGGTCGCCCGCTCCCGTCCGGCCCGCGGGACGGCCGGGAGGTAGAGGGCGGTGCCGCAGGTGCCGCCGAGGAAACGGCGGGTCCCGTCGGGCAGGACACGCGACACCTCGTAGTGGCGCGGCTGCCCGTGCGGGCCGGCCGCGCCGCGCCAGGACAGGCGGAGCCAGGCCTTTCCGTCCTGCCGGGCCGAGGCGGTGACGGCCGGTGCGGTGGGCGGGGCCGGGCGCCCCGGGCGCGGGGTGTCGTGGACCGAGAGGGCGCCGAGCCGCCACACCACCGGCTCCTTCCCGAGCGCGGTGATCCGTACGGCCAGGGCGTACGCGGTCCTCCCCGCCAGCGACGCGAGCCCGGCCCGCGCCGTGCGCCAGCCCTGCCCGCCGTCCGTGCTTCCCGCCGGCAGCCACGTGTACGGGACCGGCCCGCCGGGGGCGGCGGGCTCGCGGGTGGCCACGCCGACCTCCACCGCGACCGGCCCCGTCCCGCCGGCGTGCACCAGCTCCAGGACGCTCCCGCGGGTCAGCGGAAGCCGCGTGGAGTGCAGCCCGATGACCGCCGGAGCGGTCAGGGCGCCCGCGACCAGCAGGCTGGAGCCGCCGCGCCAGGCGTCCGCGAAGTCCAGGGTGACGGAGGGGCGTTCGCCGGGCGTGTCCACCACCCAGCGGCGGCCCGGGAGCCGGTCCTGGAGCCCGAGGTGGTTCCAAGGCGTGTCGGAGACGGCCTTGCCGTTCTCGTACCAGCGCAGCCCGTGCCCGGTGTTGAAGGAGCAGGCGAAGGGGAGCCCGGTGACCGTGGACCGGTCGGCGACGGCCGTCGCGGGGGCTCTCCACAGGGCCTCGGGCGCGGGGCGGGCCGGGTCCAGGGACTCGCCCGTCCAGAACCGGTCGTCGGCGCGGTGGAACGCGCCGGGGGAGCGGTCGGTGAGGTGGTTGCGGGTCCACTCGGGCCGGTAGAAGCCGTAGCTGACGACGTGCTCGCGGTCGCGCGGGATGATCGCGTCCCAGGGAACGGCGGAGTCCCAGCCCCGGGACTCCGTGTCCACGGCCGCCCACAGCTCGTGGCGGGAACGCCCCAGCCGGTCGGCGAGCGCGCCCGACGCGGCCAGGGTCTGCGCGGTCCAGCGGAAGTCCACGAACATCGTGTCCGCGACCTTCCCGGCCCGGTCCTCGAAGAACTCCTGGTTGAGCGGGTTGAGGGCGCCCTGCCAGCCCACCCGGCCCGTGGTGTTCATGGCGTCGTACCAGGTGATGCGCAACCCGTGCGGGGCGCCCGCGGCCCGCAGGGCGCGCAGGAACTCCCGCATCCGGGCGGCCAGCGCGCTGTCGCCGCCGTCCGTCTCGGCGTTCACGAACCAGCCGTCGAAGCCGTACGTCCGCGCCACCTGGACGAGCTTGTCCGCGAGCGGGAACCGGCCGAGGGCGTCCCGCTGCAGCAGGTCGCGGGTCCACTGCAGGTCGCCGCCGTAGGCGACGGGCGGCAGGAACACGTTGCCCAGCACCCGGACCCCGTTGCGGTGGGCGGCGTCGACCACGGGCGCGTTCGGGGCGAGCACGATGCCCTCGCCGGCGGAGCCGCCCCAGAAGACCAGCTCGTCGATGTACGCCCAGTGCGTGAGCGCGTAGTAGTCGGCGGTCGGGGAGCCCTGGGAGGGGTTCCCGGCGGTGGGCCCGAAGGAGACGAGGGAGGCGATGCGGGCCTGGCCGGCCCGGGCGTCCCGGTGCGCCGGGACCGGGGTGAACCGCTGCGCCAGGGGCACGGTCGCGGTGTTGTGGGCCAGGTCGGGGTCCCGATCCGGGCTCCACTGGAGGAGCGAGCGCCACACGATCCCGGGGCCGGGGGTCCCCGCCGGGAGGGAGTCCGGGAACCAGTACGAGGCGTACGGGGCCAGGTCGGCCGGGGCCTGCGGGGCGGGCGGTACCGGGGCGTCCGGTGCGGCGGGCACCGGCGCGGCATGGGCGTACGGGGCCTGGCCCGCCGCGCCCAGCAGCGCGGCGGCCCCGGCCCCGGCGGCCAGCACCGCGCGCCGGGACGGCCGTACGGGCGCGGCGGGCGGCGTACGCGGGCCGATGCGGCCGCCCGTCTCGCTGATCTCGCTGATCTTGCCGGTCTCGCGGGTCGCGTCGGTCTCGCCGGTCTCGGCCATGCGGGGCTCCTCACGAAGGGATCGGTCAGGTCACGTCGTGCACGCGCAGCACCTCGGTGATGCCGCGCGCCGCCAGATGGGCCGGGTCCTCGGCCAGCTCCGCCAGGACCACCGAGGGGCGCACCCCCTGGGCCGTCAGCGCGGCCCACGCTTCGAAGAACGTGCCGCCGGGGGCGCACACCGACCGGCCCGGGGCCTCCTGCGCCCCGCCGACGTCCACGGCGAGCGCGGTGGAGCGCACCGCCGGGCGGTGCGCACGGCCGCGCCACTCCGCGGCGATCCGGGCCACGGCGGCGCCGGCCGGCTTGGTCCGGCGGTCGTTGGTGAGCAGGCCTAGGCCGTACTCCAGCTCCGGGAAGTCCGCGAGCTCCCGCGACACGTCGTGCGAGCACCACCAGGTCACGCCCCACAGGTCCGGGCAGTCGAGGGCGTTCGCGACGGTGGCCTCCGTGAACCGCGCCGCGTGCTCGGGCCGGATCAGCGGCGCCGGGGCGCCGACCTCCTGCAGCCACACCGGGCGGTGCGGGTCGAGGGCCCAGGCCTTGGAGAGCTCGACGAGGTACGCGGCGTGGTGCTCGGTCGCGGTCCCGCGCGGGCCGTGGCGCTGCGCGGTGCCGTTGAACACCCAGGAGTGCACGGCGGTGGCCGATCCCAGCCGGGCCGCCTGGGCCGGCGTGAAGGGGTGCCCGTCCTGGTACCAGGCGGCGTCGTACTCCGCGTGCAGGTGCAGCCGCCCCGGCGCACCCCGCTCGCAGGCGGCGAGCATCCGCTCCAGCCAGCGGGAGGCCTGGTCCCGGGTGATCCGGTCGGGGTCGGGGTGCGGGGCGTCGGAGAACTGGTTGATCTCGTTGCCGACGGTCATGCCCAGGAAGTTCGGCCGGTCGGCGAGCGCGGCGGCCAGCGTGCGCAGGTACTCCTGCTGCCCGGCGACCACCGCAGGGTCGGTGAAGAGGTTGCGCCGGTGCCAGGTCCGGGTCCAGGCGGGCAGGAAGTCGAAGCTCGACAAGTGGCCCTGCAGCCCGTCCACGTTGACGTCGAGCCCGCGGTCGGCGGCCGCGTCCGCGAGGGCGACGAGCTGTTCGACGGCGCGCGGCCGGATCAGCGTCCGGTTCGGCTGGAAGACCGGCCACAGCGGGAACACGCGGACGTGGTCCAGCCCGAGCGCGGCGATCGAGTCGAGGTCGGCCCTGACCTCGTCGAGGTCGAAGTCCAGCCAGTGGTGGAACCAGCCGCGGGCCGGCGTGTAGTTGGCGCCGAAGCGGAGCGCGTCATCGTGCACAGGGCGTCCTGGAGTTCTGGAGGAATTCACCGGATGGGCCACAACCTGCCGGTGTGGATGAGGAAAGTCAACAGGGCCTCCGGCCTGGCTACTTATGCGCTTCAGTCCAGTCAGCGCAAGGGTTCTGTTCCCTGGAACCTTGGCAACTAATGCGGTTTAGCTATGCCCGGCCACAGGGAAGCATGTGGAAATGGACAGCGGTATTTCGGTCGTGGCGGTCACCACTCCGGCTCTCTTCACGGGGCCGCCGGAGACGCCCTCGCAGGTGGTCCGCGTGCGCATCCGAAGGGAGCGTCCGGCCGGCCCGCTGTATGTCGCCGTGCACGGCGAAGGCCTCACCACTGCGCACCCGCGCATCCTGCGCGCGGACACAAGCGCGGACACGGACACGGACGCGGACACGGACGTGGAAACGAAATCGGCCGCGGACGGGACGGAGCGCGAAGTCACCGTCGAGGTCACCGTCCGCACCGGATCCGCCGCGCCCGGCGAGCTGCTGGCCGCCACCGCCCGGGTCGCCACCCCCGACGGGCACCCCCTCGCCGAGCTGCCGTTCGGGCTGACCGTCGCCGAGCCCGGCTGGACCGTCCGGCTCGTCCCGCACTTCCACTACGACCCGATGTGGTGGAACACCCAGGCCGCCTACACCGCCCTGTGGGACGCCCCGCCACGGCCCGGCGCGGCCGATCGGGGCTGGGAGTACGCGGGCGTGCCCGCCTTCACCCTGGTCCCCCTCCACCTCCAACAGGCCCGCGAGGACCCGGCGTACCGCTTCGTGCTCTCCGAGGTCGACTACCTCAAGCCGTACTGGGACGCCCACCCCTCGGACCGGGCCGAGCTGCGCGCGCTGATCGCCGAGGGACGCGTCGAGATCGTCGGCGGCACCTACAACGAGCCGTCCACCACGCTCACTTCCGCCGAGACCACCGTCCGCGGCGCCCTCCACGGCCTCGCCCTGCACCGCGGCACCCTCGCCGCCGACCCCCGCACCGCCTGGCAGCTCGACGTCTTCGGCCACGACCCGTCCTTCCCCGCCCTGATGTCCGGCTGCGGACTCGACTCCGCCGTCCTCGCCCGCGGCCCGCACCACCAGTGGGGCCCGATGGCGGACCGGTGGGGCGACCCGCTGCGGGCGCCCACCGCCATGCAGCTGCCCGCCGAGTTCGAGTGGATCGCACCCGGCGACGACGGCGGGCAGGGGCTGCTGCTCCACTACCTGCCCGCCCACTACTCGGCCGGCTGGCCCTCCCACCGCGCGCCCGACGCCGAGAGCGCCGCCGAGCAGCTGCTGGACCTGTACGAACTGCTGCGCACCCGCGCCGCCACCCGCAACGTCCTGATCCCCATGGGCACGGACTTCTCCTGGCCCCACCGCTGGGGCCTGGACGTGCAGCACGCCTGGAACCGCCGCTACTGCTGGCCGCGCATGGAGCATTCCGGCCCGCGCGCCCACTTCGACGTCGTCCGGTCCGAGTTCGCCGCGCGCGGGGAGCGGCCGCTCCCGGTGACCCGGGAGATGGGCCCGGTCTACACCGGCAAGGACGTCACCTACATCGACGTGAAGCAGGCCCACCGGGCCGCCGAGAACCTCCTCGAACAGGCCGAGACGTTCGCCGGACTGGCCTGCGCCGAGGGGCTGCTCGACTACCCGGCACAGACGCTGGCCAAGGCCTGGCGGCACCTGCTCCACGCGGCCCACCACGACGCGGTGACCGGGACCTTCTCCGATCAGGTGTACCTGGACCTGCTCCCGACCTGGCGGGAGGCGCACGGACTGGCCGCCGCCGTACGGGAGGAGGCGCTCGCCGCGCTCACCGGCGCGGCCGACACCCGCGGGCCGTCGCCCCTCGCGGTGACCGTGCACAACCCGGTGTCCTGGACGCGGACCGACCTGGTCCGCACATCGGTCGACCTGGCCGCGCTGGGGCTGACGGCCGCCGAGGCGCACCGGATCACCGTCCGCGACGCCGAGGGCCGCCGCGCGCCCGTCCACATCGAGGCGGCGGCCGGTGCCGTGGCCGAGGTGGTGTTCCTCGCCGAGGCCGTGCCCTCGCTCGGACACCGCACCTGGTGGCTGGGGGCGGCCGACCCGCCGTTCCCGCGGTCGGCCGCCCCGGGCGGCTGGGAACCGGCGGACGGCCTCACCGTGCAGAACGAGTTCTTCCGCGCCGAGGCCGATCCGGCGCGCGGCGGCGGCCTCGCCCGGCTGCTGGACCGGCGCACCGGGCGGGAACTCCTGCGCGCCGGGGAGGTGGACGAGCTGCTCGTGCAGGACGAGTACCCCCGGCACCCCTACTTCGAGGAGGGCCCCTGGCACCTGCTGCCGAAGGGACCGGGCACCGGCTCGGGCTCCGCGCCCGCCGACTCCTGCCGGGTGGAGAAGGGGCCGCTCGGGGCGCGGATCGTGGCGACCGGGCGCACCGGGCCGGTCCGCTGGACCCGCACCACCACCCTGTGGGACGGCCTCGACCGGGTGGAACTGACGACGCGGATCGACGCGTTCGACGGCTCCGACCAGCTGGTGCGGCTGCGGATCCCGGCGGACGTGCCGGGCGCGGTCCCGGTCGCGGAGACGGCCGCCGCCGCGGTGGGGCGCGGCTTCGCCTTCCCGGAGGCGGACGTGGGGGCCGACCACCGCCGGGCTCCGTGGACCCTGGACAGCCCGTGCCTGAACTGGTTCGCGCTCTCGGCGCCGCTGGCCGGGCCGGACCGGGCGCTGGCCGCGGTGGAGATCGTGCTGCCGGACGCCGGAACTCCGGACGGCCTGCGGGAGTTGGTCACCGCGCTCGGCCGGTACGGGGTCACCGCCACCCCGACCCGGCCCGCCGGCCCGCGCTGGGGCGACCTGGCGGTGGACAGCAGCCTCCCGGACTTCCGCATCGCCCTCGGCGGCCCCGGGACCAACGCCTTCACGGCGGCGGTGCTGGAGGGGGCCGACCCCGCGTACGCACGGGCCGTACGGGACCACGCGCCGACGTGGATCCCGGCCCGGGCCCCGCTCCGCGCACTGTGGCGCCCCGGCTGCGACCTGACCGGCGTCCGGGACCTGCCGGTCCTGGTGCACACCGGGTCACCGGCGGAACTCGCCCGGACCGTCGCCGCCTCGGGCCGCCTGCCGGGCGCCGGGCAGCCGGCCGGGGAGGCCGCGCACGAAGTCCCGTACGCGAACCGGACCGTCGGGATCCTGGTCAGGGGCACGCCCGGCTTCGCCGTGGACACGGCGGGCCGGCTGCACAGCAGCCTGATGCGTTCGTGCACCGGCCGTCCCAGCGGCGCGTGGATGGACCCTCCCCGGCGCACCGCCCCGGACGGCAGTTCCTTCCAGCTCCAGCACTGGACGCACGTCTTCGAGCACGCGCTGGTGGCGGGGGAGGGGGACTGGCGGGAGGTGGACCTGACGCGCCGTGGGCGGGAGTTCAACAAGCCCCTCACCGCGGTGACGGGGGCGCCGACGGGCGGCCCGCGCCCGCCGGCCCGTTCCCTCCTCGGCGTGGAACCGGCCGGCCGGGTGCTGATCGAGGCCGTGAAACGCGGCGAGCAGGGCGGCCTGGCGGTCCGGCTCCGCGAGACGCACGGCCGCCCGGCGGCGCCCGAGGTGCTCTGGCCCACCGGGGTCAGCGCCGCAGCGGACCTGCTGGACCGCCCGCTCGGACCCTTCGGGGCGGGCATCGGAGGCGCGGCCACCACCACCGTGCTGCTGCGCACACCCTCCGGCATGCCGCTGAGGGACGGCGAACGGGAGGCGCACCAGCCCGTGTTCAGCCGGTACTGGCTGCACAACACGGGGACGGCCCCGCTGGGGGACGCGCCGTACACGGTGACATGTGACGGCCCGGCATCCGCCGCGACGGTGACGCTCGCCTCCCACGCCGGCGCGGGAGGCCCGGTCGCGCTGGAGGTCCGCGCCCCCGACGGCTGGCACACCTCCTGGACCCGGCGGACCGCGGTCCTCGCGCCCGGCGGGTACGAGCGGATCCCGCTGAGCGTGACGCCCGCCGCCGCGGCCGAGCCCGGCGAACACCTGGTGCGGATCCTCGCCGCCACCCCCGGGGGCGAGTTCGAGGACGCGCTGACCGTGACCGTCCCCGGCGGCCCCGTCCCCGCCGGGCTGTGGGTCGAGGCGCCCGACCGGGAGGTCGTCGTCGCCCCCGGCGCACAGGGCCTCGTACGGGCCAGGATCGGCAGCACCGGCGTCCGCAGCGCGCTGACGGGCCGCGCCTACGCCGTCTCCCCGTACGGGACCTGGCAGTTGACCAGCCCGGCCGCCCTGCCCCTGTACGTACCGGCGGACGGGCCGGCCGAGGTGGAGTTCGAGGTGCGGCCACCGCTCGACACCCCTCCCGGGGAGTACTGGTTCGCGGTCAAGGCCGCCTGCCAGGGCAGGATCGCGTACGGTCCGGCCATTGCCCTCCGTATTCCGCCGCGCGTGACGCACCCGAAGGACGAATGAGACAGGCCATGGCCCGCAGACCCACGATCAAGGACATCGCCCGGCAGGCCGGGGTGTCGGAGAGCGCCGTGTCGTTCGCGCTCAACGACCGGCCCGGCGTCTCGCAGGACACCCGGGCCCGGATCCGCCGCGTCGCCGAGGAACTCGGCTGGCAGCCCAACAGTGCCGCCCGCGCCCTGTCCGGCGAACGGTCCGGAGCCGTCGGACTGGTCCTCGCCCGGCCCGCGCACACGCTCGGCGTCGAGTCCTTCTTCCTCCAGCTCGTCTCCGGCATCCAGGAGGTCCTCTCCGCCGCCCGGACCGCGCTGCTGTTCCAGGTCGTCGAGGACATCGACGCCGAATGCGCGGTCTACCGGCGCTGGTGGGCCGAACGGCGGGTCGACGGGGTCCTCGTCGTCGACCCGCGCATGCGGGACCCGCGACCGGCACTCCTCGGGCAGCTGGGCCTGCCCGCGGTCACCATCGGCGAGCCCGAGCCCGTCGGGGGTGCCTCCCCGGCCCCGCAGGCCCCCGGGGCCGAGGTCGTCTCCTCGGTACGGGCCGACGACGCCGGGGCCATGGCCCAGGTCCTGGACCACCTCCACGGGCTGGGCCACCGCCGGATCGTCCACATCGCCGGGCTCCCCGGCCTCGCCCACACCGTCCGCCGGATGGACTCCCTGCGCACCGAGGCCGCGCGGCGCGGACTCGGCCCGGACCAGGTGCGCTCGGTGGTCACCGACTACTCCGACGCCGAGGGCGCGGCCGCCACCCGCCGGGTCCTCGCCGAGCCGCAGCCGCCCACCGCACTCGTCTACGACAACGACGTGATGGCCGTCGCCGGGAGTGCGGTCGCCGCCGAGCTGGGCATCCCCGTACCGGGCCGGCTCTCGGTCGTGGCCTGGGACGACTCCGCGCTCTGCCGGGTCACCCACCCCCGGCTCACCGCCCTCGTCCGCGACACCGCCGGTTTCGGCCGGCTCGCCGCCGAAGAGCTCCTCGCCGTCCTCGCGGGCGGGCCGCCCGGGGTCCGGATCAGCGAGCAGCCGCGCCTGGAGCCTCGCGAGAGCACGGCGCCGCCCCCGGCGCATACTGAATCCTGAACCCTTCCTGGAGCCGCCACCGTGATCACCCCCACCGCCCCCTTCCCCGCACCGCGCGCCGCCGCCGCGGCAACCGGCCCGACGGTGGCGATCGACATCGGCGGTACGAAGATCGCCGGTGCGCTGGTGCACCCCGACGGCACGATGACCGCCACCACCCGCCGGGCGACCCCGCGCGGAGCGGACGCGGAGGGCGTCATGGCGGCGGTGACCGAGGTCGTCGCCGACCTGTCCGGCTCCCCGCTCTGGGCCTCGGCGGTCCGCTGCGGGATCGGCAGCGCGGGCCCGGTGGACACCTCACGGGGCACGGTCAGCCCGGTGAACATCGGGGCGTGGCGGGAGTTCCCGGTCCAGGCCCGGGTGGCGGCGGAGCTCGCCGCGCACGGGGCCGAACTGCCGACCGTACTGGCCGGGGACGGCGTGGCGATGACCGCCGCCGAGCACTGGCTGGGGGCGGCCCGGGGGCATTCGAACGCGCTCTGCATGGTCGTCTCCACGGGCGTGGGCGGCGGACTCATCCTGAACAACCAGCTGCACCCCGGCCCCACGGGCAATGCGGGCCACATCGGCCACATGAGCGTGGCCTTCGACGGCGAACCGTGCGTCTGCGGCAGCCGCGGCTGCGTCGAGTCGATCGCCTCCGGCACGGCGATCGCCCGCTGGGCCCGGGACCAGGGCTGGACCCCGGAGGCCGGCGTGAGCAGCGGGAACGGCGCGGGGAGCACGCGGGACGCCTCGGCCGCCGGCGTGGCCGCGGCCGCCGCCGCGGGCGACCCGGTCGCCCTGGCCGCCTTCGACCGCGCGGGGCGTGCGCTGGCCGCGGCCATCGCCGCCACCGCGACCCTCGTCGAAACGGACATCGCCGTCATCGGCGGTGGGGTCGCCGCCTCCGGCGACATCCTCTTCGCCCCGATCCGCACCCACCTCGCGGCCTACGCCACGCTCTCCTTCGTCAAGGAGCTCCAGGTGGTCCCGGCGACCCTGGGCACCCACGCGGGCCTGATCGGCGCGGCCGCCGCGGCGACGATGCTGCTGCCGTCGCCCCCGTCCCCGTAGCGCTCCGTCCTCGTAGGACTCCGTCCGCGTAGGGGGACGTCAGGGCTTGACCGACCGGTAGTACCGGCCCGCGCCCTCGTGCAGCTCCAGGGGATCGGTGTAGATCGCCGTCCGCAGGTCCACCAGCTGGGCCGCGTGCACCTCGCGCCCGACCAGGTCGCGGCCGAGGATCACCGTCCGCGTCAGCTGCTCCGTCAGCTCGGGGTCCGTGTCCGCCGTGGTCACCAGCAGGTTCGGCACGGCCAGGGTCGTCACCGCGCTGGTGTTGCGCGCCCGCGCGTACGCGTCCTGCGGCATGACCGCCGTCCGGTAGTAGCGTGCCGGGCTGCCACTGCCCTGCAGCTCCTCCACCAGGTCGCCGAGCTGCACGAGCCGGATCTGGTACCGCTCGGACAGCTCGCGCACCGCGTTCGTCGGCAGGCCACCGGACCAGAAGAAGGCGTCGATCCGGCCGGCCTCCAGCTCGCCCGGCATCGTGTCGATGCCGATGGACACCGGAGTGATGTCCAGCACCGGGTCCAGCCCGGCCGCCCTGAGCAGCCGATCCGAGACGAGCCGCACCCCGGACCCCGGCTGGCCTATCGCGACCCGCTTGCCCCGCAGGTCCCGGGCCGACTGCACCGGGGAGTCGGCGGGCACGACCAGCTGCACGTAGTCGTCGTAGAGCCGGGCGACCCCGCGCAGCAGGTCCGCGCGCGGCTTCCCGTCGAGCTGGTACTTGGCGACCGCGTCCGCCGTCGCCACCGTGAAGTCCGCCTCACCGGAGGCCACCCGCTTCAGGTTCTCCTGCGAGCCCTCGCTGGTCTCCAGCCGGACGTCCACCCCGGGCACGTCCCGTCCGAGCGCCTGCTGCAGCAGCTGCCCGTACCGGTGGTAGACCCCGGTCCGCGCGCCCGTGCTGAAGGTCAGCTCGCCCTGCAGTTCCGGCTCCCCGAAGGGCTTGAGCCACCAGGTCAGGACGCCGAGCACGGCCAGTACGGCCACCAGGACCCGCAGGGCGTGGCGCCTGCTGATCCGGGGCGGTACGAGAGGCATGTCCGCGATCCTGCCACCCGTCCGCCGTCCTGTCACGGCGCGGGCCGCCCGGGCCCCCGCCCCGGTCCCCCCCCGGCCGCCTCCCCGCGGCCGGCCGCACGCGGGAGCGGAGGGCTCCCGGGTACCGCCTACCCTTGTTCCATGACCAGCAGCGACCGGAGCCAGGCAGTGGACGAGAAGCGAAGCTACGAGGTGCGCACCTACGGGTGCCAGATGAACGTGCACGACTCCGAGCGGCTCTCCGGTCTGCTGGAGGACGCCGGCTACGTCCGGGCGCCCGAGGGCTCCGACGGCGACGCCGACGTCGTGGTCTTCAACACCTGCGCGGTCCGCGAGAACGCCGACAACAAGCTGTACGGCAACCTGGGCCGGCTGGCCCCGATGAAGACGAAGCGCCCCGGCATGCAGATCGCCGTCGGCGGCTGCCTCGCCCAGAAGGACCGCGACACGATCGTCAAGAAGGCCCCCTGGGTCGACGTCGTCTTCGGTACGCACAACATCGGCAAGCTCCCCGTGCTGCTGGAGCGCGCCCGCATCCAGGAAGAGGCGCAGGTCGAGATCGCCGAGTCGCTGGAGGCCTTCCCCTCCACGCTCCCGACCCGCCGCGAGTCCGCGTACGCCGCCTGGGTCTCGATCTCCGTCGGCTGCAACAACACCTGCACCTTCTGCATCGTCCCGGCGCTGCGCGGCAAGGAGGAGGACCGCCGGCCCGGCGACATCCTCGCCGAGGTGGAGGCCCTGGTCGCCGAGGGCGTCTCGGAGATCACCCTGCTCGGCCAGAACGTGAACGCCTACGGCTCCGACCTGGGCGACCGCGAGGCCTTCTCCAAGCTGCTGCGCGCCTGCGGCCAGATCGAGGGCCTCGAGCGGGTCCGCTTCACCTCCCCGCACCCGCGCGACTTCACCGACGACGTGATCGCGGCCATGGCCGAGACCCCGAACGTGATGCCGCAGCTGCACATGCCGCTGCAGTCCGGCTCGGACCCGATCCTCAAGGCGATGCGCCGCTCGTACCGGCAGGAGCGCTTCCTCGGCATCATCGAGAAGGTCCGCGCCGCGATCCCGCACGCCGCGATCTCCACCGACATCATCGTGGGCTTCCCCGGTGAGACGGAGGAGGACTTCCAGCAGACGATGCACGCGGTGCGCGAGGCCCGCTTCGCGAACGCCTTCACCTTCCAGTACTCCAAGCGGCCCGGCACCCCCGCCGCCGACATGGAGGGGCAGATCCCCAAGGAGGTCGTCCAGGACCGCTACATGCGCCTGGTCGCCCTCCAGGAGGAGATCTCCTGGGAGGAGAACAAGAAGCAGGTCGGCCGCACCCTGGAGGTCATGGTCGCGGAGGGCGAGGGCCGCAAGGACGGCGCCACGCACCGCCTGTCGGGCCGCGCCCCCGACAACCGCCTGGTCCACTTCACGAAGCCGGAGGCGGAGGTCCGCCCGGGTGACGTGGTCACCGTGGACATCACCTACGCGGCCCCGCACCACCTCCTGGCCGAGGGCCCGACGCTGACCGTGCGCCGCACCCGCGCCGGCGACGCCTGGGAGAAGCGCAACGCCGCCCCGGCCCAGCCCGCGGGCGTCATGCTCGGCATCCCCACCCTCGGCGTCCCGTCCCCCCTCCCGGCCACCACATCGGGCTGCGCGGTGACCGACTCCAGCCCCGCCGGCGTTTGAGGCGTGGGGTCTGGGGCGGAGCCCCAGGTCTTGACGGCGCAGGCGGGCACGGCCAAGCGGCACCGCCCGCCCTGCCCAGGCCACGCTGGCGTTAGGCTGCGGATCATGCTCGTAGCCGCCGCCGTCTGTCCCGCCCCGCCCCTGCTCGTGCCGGAGGTCGCCGCGGGGGCCGCCGCCGAACTCGGCGACGCCCGCACCGCCTGCTCCGACGCGCTGGCGGTGCTCGCCGCCTCCCGGCCCGACCTGCTGGTCGTCGTCGGCGCCGCCGCCGAGGGCGGCGCGTACGACCAGGGCACCCCCGGCGGCTTCGCCGGGTTCGGCGTGGACCTGACCGTCACCCTGGGCCCCGACCTGGGCGAACCGCCGAGCGGCCACGCCACCGGGGACACCCTGCCGGCTTCCCTCGCGGTGGCCGGCTGGTTGCTCGGCCAGGCCCGCTGGGCGGCCGCCCCGGTCGCCGGTGTGGCCGTCGCCGCGGACCTCGCCCCGAGCGGCTGCGGCCTGCTCGGCGCGGACCTGGGCGGTTCCGCCGAACGCGTGGCCATGCTGGTCCTCGGGGACGGCAGCGCCTGCCGGACCCTCAAGGCCCCCGGCTACCTCGACGAGCGCGCCGCCGGCTTCGACGCGGCCGCGGCCCGCGCCCTGGGCGCCGCCGACACGGCCGCCCTCGCCGCGCTCGACGCCGAACTCGCGGCCGAACTCCAGGCCGCCGGCCGGGCCCCCTGGCAGGTGCTGGCGGGCGCAGCCGAGGGAGCGGGCCTCGAAGGCCGCCTGCTGTACGAGGACGCGCCGTACGGGGTCGGCTACTTCGTGGCCGCCTGGTCATAGCGCCGGGGCTTGGACAGCCCCCGGAGATGCCGAAGGGGCGCGGGACCGGCGGCAGCCGTTGGTCCCGCGCCCCTTCCGGAATCGCGTCAGGAGGTGGTCGGCGGCGTCGTACCGCCGGGGGCGTCCTTGTGCGCGATCTTGCCCAGGGCGTCCTTCGCCTTGCCCGTACCGCTCGTGATCCGGTCGCTGTACTTGCCGTGGGTCTTGGAGTCCACGGCCTTGGCCACCTTGTCCAGACCCTCGCCGATCTTGCCCTCGTGCTGCTGCGCGAGGCCCTCGACCTTCTCCTTCGCCGGAGCGAGCTTGGCCTTCAGATTGTCCAGCAGGCCCATGGGTCACCTTCCGTTGGCGGTCGCTACGTGCGGGCGCCCTCACCGGCTTCGCTGTCCGCGGCCACCTCGGCCGACTGCTGCTTCGGGATCTCCACGGCTTCCGCCGCCGGGGCCTCCGCAACAGCCGGCCCGGCCTCGGCCTCTTCGGCCGCACCGGACTCCGCCGTCAGGGCCTCGGCAGCGACCTCCTCGGTCGCAGCCTCTTCCTTACGACGAAAAAACCGATCAAAAACGCCCATGTCTACTCCCATAACGCTACTCGTGTGAGTGAAGTTCCGCCTTGGCCGGACCGGCCTCCGCCGGGCGTACGCAGGGCGCATGCCGGGCCGGAACCTCGCCAGGGCAACGACCCCGCCCGCACCCCGTCACGTAACTCGATCGGGTACATGCTGTGGTGTTTGCGAGACTGGGGCGGTGAGGAAAGCACCCCCCGCCCCGCGGGTCATCGCCGTCGTCGGTCCCACCGCGGCAGGAAAGTCCGACCTGGGCGTCGCCCTGGCCCGCCGATTCGACGGCGAAGTCGTCAACGCCGACTCCATGCAGCTGTACCGGGGGATGGACATCGGCACCGCCAAGCTGACGACCGAGGAGCGCGGCGGAGTCCCGCACCACCTCCTCGACATCTGGGACGTCACCGACACCGCCAACGTGGCCGAGTACCAGCGCCTGGCCCGCCTGGAGATCGACAAACTGCTCGCCGAGGGCCGCACGCCCGTCCTCGTCGGCGGCTCCGGCCTGTACGTCCGGGGCGCCCTGGACGTCATGGAGTTCCCCGGCACCGACCCCGAGGTCCGTGCCCGGCTGGAGGAAGAGCTCACGCTGCGCGGCTCCGGCGCCCTGCACGCCCGCCTCGCCGCCGCCGACCCGGCCGCGGCCCGGGCCATCCTGCCCAGCAACGGCCGCCGCATCGTCCGCGCGCTGGAGGTCATCGAGATCACCGGACGCCCCTTCACCGCCAATCTGCCCGGCCACGAGTCCGTCTACGACACCGTCCAGATCGGCGTCGACGTCGCCCGGCCGGAACTCGACGAGCGGATCGCGCTGCGCGTGGACCGGATGTGGGAGGCCGGGCTGGTGGACGAGGTCCGCGCGCTGGAAGCCCGCGGACTGCGCGACGGAATCACCGCTTCCAGGGCGCTCGGCTACCAGCAGGTGCTCGCCGCGCTCGCCGGCGACTGCACCGAGGACGAGGCCAGGGCGGAGACCGTCCGGGCGACCAAGCGGTTCGCCCGCCGCCAGGACTCCTGGTTCCGCCGCGACCCGCGCGTCCACTGGCTCAGCGGAGCCGCCGCCGACCGGGGGGAACTCCCCGGACTCGCGCAGTCGTTGGTCGAACGAGCGGTCACAGCCTGATCACGTGATGGCATCGGGACGCCCCGGGCGCCCGTTGCGGGGCCGGGAGCGTGCCATCATCAAACTTCTGCGGGTGCGGTCACCTGCGGTGAATGGCGGCGCACTGAGTCCGAGTGGGGAGGGCGCGTGGCGATGGAGGCCGGCCCTCGCGACACCGGGCGGGACGACACCCGGCGGGAAGCGGATCCGACGCTTCTCGACGGGACGGACGGGCCCGCAGGCCTCGGGCTGCCCGCGGATCCCGCGCGGCTGACCCCCGACGGCCCGGACACCCCGGACACGGCCGAGGCCGAGGCGGCCGCAGGCCCCGCGTTCGAGGTCGAGCTGCGCCCGCAGCGCCGCCTGCGCCTGTGGCAGATCGCCCCCATCGTCATGCTCGCCGCCGCCGGCTCCCTGATGTTCGCCTTCCCGCTCGCCTTCGAGTTCGGCGACGGCGGAGCCGTGGTCGCCATGCTCGGCTTCCTGATCAGCTGCTGCGCCGGAGGCTGGGGCATGATGGCCGCCCGCCGGGTCGGCTACACGTGGCCCGGGCTCCCGGCCCGGGGCAGCGGCCGCCGCCCGGACTGGCGCATGGCCGCGCTGTACGCCGTGATCGCGCTGGCCGTCGTGAGCCTGGCCGTGTACCGGGTCGCCCGGCTGCGCTGACCAGCCCTCCCGCAGTGGTCCGCGTACTGGACGGTGCGCCGCCGCTGAGCTGGGCCTCGGTACCATGAGCGGGTGACGCAGCGCACCCTCTCCTTCTTCAAGGGCCACGGGACCGAGAACGACTTCGTGATCATCCCGGACCCGGACAACGCCATCGAACTGCCCGCGTCAGCGGTCGCTAGGCTGTGCGACCGGCGGGCGGGCATCGGTGCGGACGGCGTCCTGCACGTCGTCCGGTCCGCTGCGCACCCGGAGGCGGCACACCTCGCCGGCGAGGCGGAGTGGTTCATGGACTACCGCAACAGCGACGGCTCCATCGCCGAGATGTGCGGCAACGGCGTGCGCGTCTTCGCCCGCTACCTCCACTTCGCCGGCCACGTCGAGCCCGGAGACCTGGCCGTCGCCACCCGCGGCGGGATCAAGCGGGTCCACCTCGACAAGGCCGGCGACGTCACCGTCTCCATGGGCCGCGCCGAACTCCCCGAGGGCGAGGTCACGGTCAGCGTCGGCTCCCGGAGCTGGCCCGCGCGCAACGTGAACATGGGGAACCCGCACGCCGTGGCCTTCGTTGAAAGCCTCGACGACGCCGGGAACCTCTACACCGCCCCGCCCTTCAGCCCGGCGTCCGCCTACCCGACGGGTGTCAACGTCGAGTTCGTCGTCGACCGCGGCCCCCGGCACGTCGCCATGCGCGTCCACGAGCGCGGCTCCGGCGAGACCCGCTCCTGCGGCACCGGCGCCTGCGCCGTCGCCGTGGCCACCATCCGCCGCGACGGCGTGGACCCCGCCGTCACCGGCGCACCGGTCACGTACACCGTCGACCTCCCCGGCGGCACCCTGCACATCACGGAACACCCCGACGGGCAGATCGACATGACCGGACCGGCCGTGATCGTGGCCGCGGGCGAGTTCGACGGGGCCTGGCTCACCGAAACGGCCTTCGCCTGAAGCTTCCCTCTAATGGGTGATCCGTTTCACGCTGAGCGAGAGGTGGACTGCGCCACGTGGTGGGGTCGGTAACATCAGGCACCGGCCCTGAGGGCTCACCCCATGCCCGCCACCGCCGGTCGAAGCCGCCGGAGGTGCCCATGAGTGCAGAGGCCACGAACCCCGAAGCACACCCCGAAGCGCGCCCTGAGCTCCGCAGACGGGGCCGGACCAGGCTCGATCTGCGCCGGCTCGGCCGCGCGGCCCTGCTCGGGCCCACGTCCCGGGACCGGCTTCCGGACGCCATCGGCCACGTTGCCGAGGCCCACCGCGCCCACCATCCGGACGCCGATCTGTCCCTTCTGCGAAGGGCGTACCTCCTCGCGGAGACCTCGCACCGCGGTCAGATGAGAAAAAGTGGTGAGCCGTACATCACACATCCGCTCGCCGTGACCCTGATCCTCGCCGAACTCGGGGCCGAGACCACCACCCTGACGGCCTCTCTGCTCCACGACACCGTCGAGGACACCGAGGTGACCCTCGATCAGGTCCGTGCGGAGTTCGGCGACGAGGTCTGCTTCATCGTCGACGGGGTCACCAAGGTCGAGAAGATCGACTACGGCGCCGCCGCCGAACCCGAGACCTTCCGCAAGATGCTCGTCGCCACCGGCAACGACGTCCGCGTCATGTCCATCAAACTCGCCGACCGGCTGCACAACATGCGCACCCTGGGCGTGATGCGCCCCGAGAAACAGGCCCGCATCGCCAAGGTCACCCGCGACGTCCTCATCCCGCTGGCCGAACGGCTCGGCGTCCAGGCCCTGAAGACCGAGCTGGAAGACCTCGTCTTCGCGATCCTGCACCCCGAGGAGTACGAGAGCACCCGCGCGCTCATCGCGGCCCACGCCGGGGAACGCGACCCGCTGCCCGCCATCGCCGACTCCGTACGGGCCGTCCTGCGCGACGCCGGCATCGCCGCCGAGGTACAGGTCCGGCCGCGGCACTTCGTCTCCGTGCACCGGATCGCCCGGACCCGCGGCGAGCTCCGCGGCTCCGACTTCGGCCGCATCCTCGTCCTCGTCGGCGAGAACGCCGACTGCTACGGGGTGCTCGGGGAGCTGCACACCTGCTTCACCCCGGTCGTCTCCGAGTTCAAGGACTTCATCGCCACCCCGAAGTTCAACCTCTACCAGTCGTTGCACACCGCCGTCGCCACGCCCGAGGGGTACGTGGCCGAGGTCATCGTGCGGACCCGGCAGATGCACCGCGTCGCGGAGGCCGGCGTGGTGGCGCTCGGCAACCCGTACGTCACCGCGACGCCCGACACCGCCGCCGACCCCGACGAGGAGCGGGTGGACCCCACCCGGCCCGGCTGGCTCTCCCGGCTGCTCGACTGGCAGCAGTCCGCACCCGACCCCGACACCTTCTGGAGCGTGCTCCGCGCGGAACTGGCCCAGGACCGGGAGATCACCGTGTTCCGGGCCGACGGGGGCACGCTGGGCCTGCCCGCCGGGGCCAGCTGTATCGACGCCGCCTACGCCCAGCACGGCGAGGCGGCCCACGGCTGTATCGGCGCCCGGGTCAACGGGCGCCTCACCTCCCTGTCCTCCCCGCTGTCCGACGGCGAC
This sequence comes from Streptomyces sp. NPDC090045, assembly GCF_044747975.1. Lineage (NCBI taxonomy): Bacteria > Bacillati > Actinomycetota > Actinomycetes > Kitasatosporales > Streptomycetaceae > Streptomyces > Streptomyces sp. NPDC090045. Next base: position 232,445 of record NZ_JBIVFA010000012.1, on the reverse strand, counting down.
ACCGTGCAGCTGCTGCTCGCGCAGGACGCCTCCTCGGGGCCGGCCGCCGAATGGCTGGACCACGCGCGGACCCCGGCCGCCCGGATCGCCATCAGCAGCTGGCTCGAATCCCATCCCGACCGGGCGATGTCCACCACCTCCGCCGCGCGGGCGCCCCTGTCGGTGGTCGGCGCCCGGGGAGGCGGGGGCAACGCGGTCGCCGACCTGCCGGACGCCACCGTGCGGCTCGCCGGGTGCTGCACCCCGGTGCCGCCCGACGCCGTCGCCGGCTTCCTCGTCCGCGGCGGGGCCGTCACCGTCCACCGCATCCAGTGCGCGGCGGTCGCGCAGATGCGCGCCGTGGGGCGCACCTCCGTCGCCGTGCACTGGCGGGCCACGGCCGACTGCCGGGTCACCCTGCTCGCCGAATCGTTCGGCCGCCCGCACCTGCTGGCCGACCTCACCGAGGCCATCGCCCGCGAAGGGGTCGAGGTGGTCTCCGCGACCGTGGAACCCCCGGTCGAGCAGCGGGTCCGGCACACCTACACCCTGCAGCTGCCGGACGCGGCCGGACTGCCCGCGCTGATGCGCGCGATGCGGGACGTACCGGGCGTGTACGACGTACGCCGGGCGTAGGCCGCACCTACGCCCGGCGTAGGCCGGGACGGCCCCGTTCGGGTGGAATCGTCGCGCGCCGTACGCGGCCGTGTGGCGGGCGCTGGTAAGCGGTGGTGGATGCAGCTCTCCTCCCCCCGCCTGCGCGCCGCTCTGCTCGCCGCGGCCTCCCTGACCCTCGTCGCCGCCGTACTGCCCCCGCCGAAGGCGTTGGGCATCGGCGACACGCTGTTCCCCGAGCTCGGGAACCCCGGGTACGACGTGCTCTCGTACGACCTGTCCTTCGCGTACAAGGACAACCGGACCCCGCTCGACGCGGTCACCGTCATCGACGCCCGTGCGCTCGAGCCGCTGGAGCGGATCAACCTGGACTTCACCCACGGCAAGGTGGCGTCCGCCGAGGTCAACGGGGAGCCGGCCCGGTTCGAGAGCGTGGGGGAGGACCTCGTGCTGACCCCCGCGCGGACGGTGGCGGACAACGGGCCGCTGCACATCACCGTCCGCCACACCAGCGACCCGCGCGGACGCGGGGACGGCGGCTGGGTGCCCACCGAGGACGGCCTGGCCATGGCCAACCAGGCCGACGCCGCCCACCGCGTGTTCCCCTGCAACGACCACCCCGCCGACAAGGCCCTCTTCACCTTCCGGATCACCGCCCCGCCCGGGCTCACGGCCGTCGCCAACGGCGTGCAGGTGCTCCCCGCGATGCGCTTCGGCTCCTCGAAGACGTGGACGTACCGGACCCGGCACCCCATGGCCACCGAACTGGCCCAGGTCTCGGTGGGCAAGTCCGCCGTCGTGCACGGCACCGGCCCGCACGGGCTGCCGCTGCGCGACGTCGTCCCCGCGGCGGACCGGGAGCGGCTGGAGCCCTGGCTGAAGAAGACCGCGGGGCACATCGCGTGGATGGAGGAGCGGGTCGGCCGCTACCCCTTCGAGAACTACGGGGTCCTGATCGCGCGGGCGACGACCGGTTTCGAGCTGGAGACCCAGACCCTCTCCCTCTTCGAGCACAGCCTGTTCGCGGGCGAGGGCTACCCCGAGTGGTACGTCGAGTCCGTGATGGTCCACGAGCTCGCCCACCAGTGGTTCGGCGACAGCGTCACCCCGCTGACCTGGTCCGACCTGTGGCTCAATGAGGGACACGCCACCTGGTACGAGGCCCTGTACGCGGACGGGCTCGGCAAGTACTCCCTGGAGCGGCGCATGCGCGAGGCGTACCAGCGCTCCGACCAGTGGCGGGCGGCGGGCGGCCCCCCGGCCGCCCCGAAGCCCGCCGCGCCCGGCGAGAAGATCGGGCTTTTCCGGCCGGTGGTCTACGACGGGTCCGCGCTGATCCTCTATGCCCTGCGGCAGGAGATCGGCACCGAGGCCTTCGACCGGCTGGAGCGGCGCTGGGTGTCGCAGTACCGGGACGGGGTCGCGGGCACGGCCGACTTCGTACGCATGGCCTCGGAGGAGGCCGGCCGGGACCTCGGGGCCTTCCTGCAGCCCTGGCTGTACGGCAAGACCACCCCGGCGATGCCCGGGCACCCGGAGTGGAGCACCCCCGCCGCGTCCCGCAAATAAAGGGTGTGACCGGTGAGGAACGGGCATGTCACCATCGACGGGGCCGTTCGGGGAATCCCCCGGCGGTGTGACACGTTGGACGTGACAGTTAACGTGCCTGTTCACGTGCCAGTGCTATTCGAATCGACGTAAGGATCCAATGACCTCCTCTTCTTCCCCTTCCCAGGACGCGCGGGACGCACAGGACGTGCCGGACTCGCAGAGCTTCACCGAGAGCCTTCGGGCCGATGCCCTGATGGAAGAGGACGTCGCCTGGAGCCACAAGATCGACGGAGACCGGGACGGCGAGCAGTTCGAACGCTCCGAGCGCGCGGCGCTGCGCCGCGTGGCCGGCCTCTCCACCGAGCTCGAAGACGTCACCGAGGTCGAGTACCGGCAGCTGCGCCTCGAGCGCGTCGTTCTCGTCGGTGTCTGGACCTCCGGCACGGTGAACGACGCGGAGAACTCCCTCGCGGAGCTCGCCGCCCTCGCCGAGACCGCGGGTGCTCTCGTACTCGACGGCGTGATCCAGCGCCGCGACAAGCCGGACCCGGCCACCTTCATCGGTTCGGGCAAGGCGCGCGAGCTGCGTGACATCGTCATGGAGAGCGGGGCCGACACCGTCGTCTGCGACGGCGAGCTCAGCCCCGGCCAGCTCATCGCCCTCGAGGACGTCGTCAAGGTGAAGGTGGTCGACCGGACCGCCCTCATCCTCGACATCTTCGCCCAGCACGCCAAGTCCCGAGAGGGCAAGGCGCAGGTCGCCCTCGCGCAGATGCAGTACATGCTGCCGCGACTGCGCGGCTGGGGTGCCTCGCTGTCCCGTCAGATGGGTGGCGGCAGCGGTGGCGGCATGGCCACCCGAGGCCCCGGTGAGACCAAGATCGAGACCGACCGGCGACGGATTCGCGAGAAGATGGCGAAGATGCGCCGGGAGATCGCGGAGATGAAGACCGGCCGCGACATCAAGCGGCAGGAACGGCGCCGCAACAAGGTGCCCTCGGTCGCCATCGCCGGCTACACCAACGCGGGCAAGTCCTCGCTGCTCAACCGCCTCACGGGCGCGGGCGTCCTGGTGGAGAACGCACTGTTCGCCACCCTCGACCCGACCGTGCGCCGGGCCGAGACGCCCAGCGGCCGGGTCTACACCCTGGCCGACACGGTCGGCTTCGTCCGGCACCTGCCGCACCACCTCGTCGAGGCGTTCCGCTCCACGATGGAGGAGGTCGGCGACTCCGACCTCATCCTGCACATCGTGGACGGCTCGCACCCGGCGCCGGAGGAGCAGCTGGCGGCGGTGCGCGAGGTGATCCGCGAGGTCGGCGCGGTCAACGTGCCCGAGATCGTGGTGATCAACAAGGCCGACGCCGCGGATCCGCTCGTCCTGCAGCGGCTGCTGCGGATCGAGCGGCACTCGATCGCAGTATCGGCGCGGACGGGGCTGGGCATCGAGGAACTCCTCGCGCTCATCGACTCCGAGCTGCCGCGGCCCGAGGTCGAGGTGGAGGCCATGGTGCCGTACACGCGCGGCTCGCTGGTCGCCAAGGCGCACGCCGAGGGCGAGGTGATCTCCGAGGAGCACACCCCGGACGGCACCCTGCTCAGGGCGCGGGTCCACCAGGAGCTGGCGGCGGACCTGGCGCCGTACGCGCTCGCGAAGCGGTGAGCAGGCCGTAGGGCTTGATGCTGTGACGGCTTGACGGCTTGACGGCTTGACGGCTTGACGGGCGAGGGCCCCCTGCACTGTGCAGGGGGCCCTCGGTCGTTCGCCCCTGCCCAGCGGTGTGGGCAGGGGCGGAACAGGAACTACTTGAACTTGCGGCTCACGGCCTCGAAGACGCCCTTCGCCTCCGGACCCAGCCGGGGTCCGGCCAGCCAGCCCGCCTTGGCCGGGCCGATCGAGGTGTTCGACACCAGCGCAGGCTTGCCGTCGGCACCCGCCGCGACCCAGCCGCCACCGGAGGAACCACCGGTCATGGTGCAGCCGATGCGGTACATCGCCGGGTCGGTCGCGTTCAGCGACAGCCGGCCCGGCTTGTCCGTGCACTGGAAGGCCTTCTGGCCGTCGAACGGAGCCGCCGCCGGGTAGCCGGTCGCCGTGATGCTCGCGACCTTGGGCACGGCCGGCGCGGCGAACTCCACCGGGAGCGCGGAACCGACCGTCTCCTCCAGGGACTTGCCGCTGCCCTTCTCGGGCGTCACGTGCAGCACCGCGAAGTCGAACGGCGCACCCGCGCCGCCGGTCGGACCGCCGGTCGCGATCCACTGGTCCGAGGTCTGCGCCCAGTCGCTCCACCAGACGCCGTACGGGGCCACCTGCTCGCGGGGCGTGCCCTTGAGCTGCGCCGAGGGCTTGCCCGCGTTGTTGTAGGACGGGACGAAGGCGATGTTGCGGTACCAGCCGCCGGACTTGCCCGCGTGCACGCAGTGGCCCGCGGTCCAGACCATGTTCGACTTGCCGGGGTGAGCCGGGTCCTTGACCACGGTCGCGGAGCAGACCATCGAACCCTCGGGCCCGTCGAAGAAGACCTTTCCGGACTCCGGAACGCTCTGGTGGTAGGGCGCGCTCGCCGGCTTGGCCGTCACCGGGGCCGGGGTCGGGTCGGTGACGCCCTGGTCCTTGCCCGCGTCCGGGTCGACGGACGGGCGCTGCGGCTGCTCGGCGTCACGCATGCGGTCCGGGTCCCACAGGCCCTCGATGATCGGGTTGATGTAGTCGCCCGCCTCGCGGAGCCAGTCCTCCTGCTTCCAGTTCTTCCACTCACCCCCCTTCCACTTCTCCAGGTCGATGCCGCGCTCTTTGAGCTTCTCCTTGAGCTGGTCCGGGATCTTGATCCCGTCCGGGTTCGGAAGGCTCGCCGCCACGGTCGGCTTGGCGTCGCCGCCGGCCTCCTCGTCGCCGGGGCCGCAGGCAGCTGCGGTCAGCGCGAGCGCGGCCGCGCACAGGATCGCGGTGACCGGTCGGTTCGGTCGCATGTCGTTCGTCCCCCTGGTGGTTTCGAGGCGTGGAGTGCAGCCCCCCACTATGCCGCTGCCGCCGAGGACGACACAGCCCGGGGCCGTGGTTCCTGTCGCTCGCCCCGGGCCCGGCAAGGATCTTGGGGCCACCCGTGATCCGTCGCCGTCACCGTCGTTGGTACGTACGGGGGATGGGGGAGCAGCGTTGGTGTTCGAGGCGCAATCCGGAAGAGCGTTCAGTGCGGGAGGACCGACACTCGTGGCTTTGACCGAGCCGGCCGCGGCGGCGGCCGCGACACAGATCCCGCCGCAGGACGCACCCCAAGTGCCGCCACAGGGCGGCCGGGTACCGGGCCGGGGCGAACGCGGCGACTCCGTCGCCGCCGACGGGATCCTGCGCAGGCAGGCACAACGGGAGTCCGCCGCCCGTACGTACGCGCGCTCCCTGCCCATCGTCCCGGTGCGGGCCCGGGGACTGACCATCGAGGGCGCCGACGGCCGGCGCTACCTCGACTGCCTCTCCGGCGCGGGCACCCTCGCCCTCGGGCACAACCACCCGGTGGTGCTCGAAGCCGTCCGGGGGGTCCTCGACTCGGGGGCCCCGCTGCACGTGCTCGACCTCGCGACCCCGGTCAAGGACGCCTTCACCACCGAGCTGTTCACCAACCTGCCGCCGGCGCTGGCAGCCGACGCGCGCGTCCAGTTCTGCGGGCCGGCCGGTACGGACGCCGTGGAGGCCGCCCTCAAACTGGTGCGCACCGCGACCGGGCGGTCCGGGCTGCTCGCCTTCACCGGGGCCTACCACGGCATGACCGCCGGGGCGCTGGACGCCTCGGGCGGCGCTCCGGACGTACGGGTGACCCGGCTGCCGTACCCGCAGGACTTCCGCTGCCCGTTCGGTGTAGGCGGCGCCGCGGGCGCCGAACTCGCCGCACGCTGGACGGAGAACCTGCTGGACGACCCCAAGGGAGGGGTGCCCGCCCCGGCCGGCCTGATCGTCGAACCCGTCCAGGGCGAGGGCGGGGTCATTCCCGCCCCGGACGCCTGGCTGCGCCGGATGCGCGAGATCACCACGGCGAGGGGGATCCCGCTGATCGCCGACGAGGTGCAGACGGGCGTCGGCCGCACCGGTGCCTTCTGGGGCGTCGACCACGCCGGGGTGGTCCCGGACGTGATGGTCCTGTCCAAGGCGATCGGCGGCAGCCTGCCGCTCGCGGTGATCGTGTACCGGGCCGGCCTGGACGTCTGGACCCCCGGAGCCCATGCCGGAACCTTCCGCGGCAACCAGCTCGCCATGGCCGCCGGAACCGCCACGCTCGCCTTCGTACGCGAGAACCGCCTCGCCGAGCGCGCCGCCGTCCTCGGCGAGCGGATGCTGACGGCCCTGCGCGGTCTGGCCGCCGGCCAGCCCTGCATGGGGGACGTCCGGGGCCGGGGCTTGATGATCGGCGTCGAACTCGTCGATCCCGAGAGCGGGGCCGCCGCACCGGCCCTCGCCGCCGCCGTCCGCCAGGAGTGCCTGGACCGCGGCCTGATCGTCGAACTCGGCGGCCGCCACGGCGCCGTAGTCCGCCTGCTCCCTCCGCTGACCCTGACCGACGAGCAGGCCGCGGCGGTCCTGGACCGCCTGGCCGACGCCATCCCGGCCGCCGCCCGCCGGACCCACTGACCCGCGAGGACCCGCGATGCCAGAGCCGCACCAGTCCACCCCCACCACCCCGAACCCCCTCCCGGAACCCCCGCCTGCCCACTCATCGCCCCTGGCTCCCACCCACCAGCAGTCGCCGCCGGCCCCCGCCCCGGTACGCGACACCCCCGCCTCCCCGCCCCCAACGCCGACCCCCCATCCCCACCCACCCACCCCGGCCTCCGCGACGAGCCCGTCACCCCGCCCGACCGAGCACCACCACCCCCGGCTGGCCTCGGCCGTGTCTCCCGACGCGGCCACCCCAGGTCCCGCGGTGAGCCCGTCACCTCGCCCGACTGAGGACCGCGACCCCCGGCTGGCCTCGGCCGTGTCT
>NZ_JBIVFA010000012.1:0-225227 GCF_044747975.1 Streptomyces sp. NPDC090045 | reverse complement strand
CCTCCCGACATGGCCACCCCAGGTCCCGCGGTGAGCCCGTCACCTCGCCCGACCGAGGACCACCACCCGCGGCCGGCCTCGACCGTGTCTCCCGACATGGCCACCCCAGGTCCCGCGGTGAGCCCGTCACCTCGCCCGACCGAGGACCACCACCCGCGGCCGGCCTCGACCGTGTCTCCCGACGCGGCCACCCCAGGCCCAGTGGTGAGCCCGCCGGCCCGCCCGATGGAGGACCGGAGCCCGTGGCCGACTTCGACGGTGTCTCCCGACACAGCCGCCCCCGGCGCCGCCGCGAGCCCGTCACCCCGCCCGACCGAGGACCGTCACCCGCGGCCGGCCTCGGCCGTGTCTCCCGACACGGCCGCTCCGGGCCCTGTGGTGGGTCAGCCGACCAGCCCGATGGAGGACCGGCCGCTGTTGCCGATCTCTGAGGTGTCTCCCGACACCGCCTCAGGCTCGGCGGTGAGCCCGTCGGCCCGCCCGATGGAGGACCGGCCGCTGTTGCCGGCCGCCGAGGTGTCTGCCGGCACCGCCCAGAGCTCCGCAGTGAGCCCGTCGGCCCGCCCGTTGGAAGGCCGGCAGCAGTGGCCGACCTCTGCGGCGTCTCCCGACGCCGCCACCGTCCCGGGTTCGGGCACGGCGCTGCCTGCTCCCGCCGACGACACCCCGGCAGCGCCCCCCGCCGCCCCGCGAGGCGCAGACGGCGGGCAGGCCCCCGTGGCCGCGAGACCGCAGGGAACCTCCGCAGACCCGGCCACGGACTCCCGCCCCGGTACGCCGGCCCACCCCGGCGGGGCCACCCGGGAGCACGAGGCAGAGGGCCCGGCCGGCACCCCCGCCACCCTGCGAGGCGGCGAGGCCGGTGAGCTCGCCGCCGCCGGCACCGGCGCGCCGGTCACCGTGCCGCGTCAGAAGGACGGCACGCCCAGAGCCCGTTCCGGGTGGTCGGGTCCCGTCTGGCCGGAGCCGTCCGCGCTCCCCGACCTCCTGGACCACCCGGACCCGGCCGTCGCCGCCGAGGCCGCGGCGGTGGAGAACCTGCTCCGGTGCTGGGTCCGCGAAGCCGGTGTTGGCCGCCCCGACGGCCCCGCCGGAACCCCCCTTCGCATCCCCCTCCCCGCATCGGGCACCGCCGTACTCGTCGCCGTCCGCTACTGGTCCCAGGCCGGCTGGCACCGATTCGGCCCGGCCCGGCTCGAAGGCTCCCCCGCCGGCGCACCCTGCCTGGACGCCGTCACCTTCGCCTCCCTCATTGCCCGTGAGGGCACCAGAGGCGGCCGCGGCGGCGCCGACCTCGTCGGCCGGGTCGCCGACTCGGTGCGCCGTACCACCGAGTTCATCGCCGACCGACGGGAACGCCCCACCGCCCCGGCCCCCGTGGGCGGGGACCGCTTCCTCACCGCCGAACAGTCACTTCTCCTCGGTCACCCCCTCCAACCCGACCCGAAGAGCCGCGAAGGACTCTCCGAAGCCGAGGTACGTCGCTACTCGCCCGAACTCCACGGCTCCTTCCCCCTGCACTGGTTCGCGGTAGACCCCTCCGTCCTCGCCACCGAATCGGCCTGGACCGAGCGCGGACGCCCCGTCTCCGCGCCCCAGCTCCTCGGCCGCCTCGCCCCCGGGCTCCCGCTGCCCGACGGCGCAACCCCCCTTCCCCTGCACCCCTGGCAGGCCCGAGACCTGCTCCAGCGCCCCGCCGTCACCGCCCTCCGCGACGCAGGGCTTCTGCACGACCTGGGCCCGCACGGCGAACCCTGGTATCCCACCTCCTCCGTCCGCACCGTCCACCGTCCCGGCGCTGCCGCGATGCTCAAGCTCTCCCTGGGCCTGCGCATCACCAACTCCCGACGCGAGAACCTCCGCAAGGAACTGCACCGGGGCGTCGAGGTCCACCGGTTGCTCCGCACCGGCCTGGCCGAGCAGTGGCAGGCGGTCCACCCCGGCTTCGACATCGTCCGCGACCCCGCCTGGGTCGCCGTCGACGCCCCGGACGGCACCCCCGTTCCCGGCCTCGACGCCCTGTTGCGCCACAACCCCTTCCGCTCGGGCGACGACGCCGTCTGTATCGCCGCGCTCACCGCTCCCCGCCCATGGCCCGGCCGGCCCACCATGAACTCCCGCCTCGCCGAGCTCATCTCCCGCCTCGCCGCCGCCACCGGACGCAGCACGTCCGCCGTCTCCGCCGAGTGGTTCCTGCGTTACCTCGACCACGTCGTCCTGCCGGTCCTCGCCTTCGACGCGCTCGCCGGCATCGCCCTCGAAGCGCACCAGCAGAACACCCTGGTCCTCCTCGACCCGGCCGGCTGGCCGAATGGCGGCCGCTACCGCGACAACCAGGGCTACTACTTCCGCGCATCCCGCCGCGCGGAACTGGAGCACCGGCTCCCCGGTATCGGAAGCGCCAGCGACACCTTCGTCTCCGACGCCGTCACCGACGAACGCTTCGCCTACTACCTGGGCATCAACAACGTGCTCGGCCTCATCGGCGCCTTCGGATCCCAGCGGCTCGCCGACGAGCGCGTGCTCCTCGCCGCCTTCCGCCGCTTCCTCGCCAAGGCCGCGGGCCTCGGCCCGCTCCCCACACGGCTGCTCGACTCGCCCACCCTGCGCTGCAAGGCGAATCTGCTCACCCGCCTGGGCGGTCTCGACGAGCTGGTCGGCCCCGTCGACACCCAGTCCGTCTACGTCACCATCACCAACCCCCTTCACGATTGACGCGTCGGCGCCGACGCGGAGAAGAGCCCCCGATGCGCTCCACCGACACACCCGCCCATTCCGCCGGCTCCGCCACCGACGCCTTCGGCGCCATCGACGTGGCAGAGCACACCGTCGGACCACGGCTCAACGCCGGCCTGTTGCCGCTACTCGCCGAAGCCGACCTGCTCGACTCGCCGGCCATCTGGGGCAGCGCCGCCACACCCGCCGGAGCCTTCCGCCTCGAACCCGTACGGCCGGGCCGGGACCTCGAGCTCCTCACCGGCTGGATGAACGATCCCGAGGTGGCCGCCTACTGGGAACTCGCCGGCCCCGCAGCGGTCACCGCAGCCCACCTACGGGCGCAGCTCGACGGCGACGGCCGCAGCATCCCCTGCCTAGGCCTCCTCGACGGCACGCCGATGAGCTACTGGGAGATCTACCGGGCCGACCTCGACCCGCTCTCCCGCCACTACCCGGCGCGCCCCCACGACACGGGTATCCACCTGCTCATCGGAGACGGCACGAACCGCGGCCGCGGCCTGGGCACGACCCTGCTGCGCGCCGTCGCCGACCTCGTCCTCGGCAACCGCCCCCGCTGCACTCGCGTCATCGCGGAACCGGACATCCGCAACACCCCCTCCGTATCTGCCTTCCTGAGCTCCGGTTTCCGCTGCTCAGCGGAAATCGACCTTCCCGAAAAGCGCGCCGCTCTGATGATCCGGGAGCGGGCGCTGCGCAATCTCCTCTGAGTGCCGCCCCGCAAGCCCTGACCATCGTCGCCGCTTCGCACCTCTCCCTTAGAAAACTCTGCGTCGCGCAGCAAAGTTCCCGATCTTCGAGGAGTCCCGTGCCGAACTTCCACGCAGCCCCCGACTCGACGGAACCCACCGTGCCACCGTCGCCCCAGCACCCCTGCACTCCGCCCGAACTCAACCGTCCGACCTGGGACTTCGCCGCCCGTCGGCTGCTCGCCAAGATGATCGCCGAGTTCGCGTACGAGGAGGTCATCAGCCCCGTCCCGACTCCGGCCGCCGCCGGCGACGCGTGGACCCTGACCCTCGACGACGGCAGCAGCCTCGGCTTCCGGGCCCGCCGCCGCTCGTACGGCAGCTGGCACGTCGCCCCCGACACCATCACCCTCACGCCGCCGCCGGCCACCCCCCAGGCACGCACGACCTCCGGTGACCCGACCGCCTCCACCCACCCGACCGCCTCCACCCACCCGACCGCTTCCACCCATCCGACCGCTTCCGCTCACCCGACCGCTTCCGCTCACCCGACCGCCTTCGGAGACCCGTACGCCTTTCTCATCCGCGCCCGGACCCTCCTCGGCCTCGACGGCCCCACCCTCGGCCACCTCGTCCGCGAGCTCAGCGCCACCCTCGCCGCCGACGCCCGGATCGACCACACCGCCCTCACCGCCGACGTCCTCGCCGACCTCGACTACGCCGCACTCGAAGGGCACCAGACCGGCCACCCCTGGCTCGTCCTCAACAAGGGCCGCATCGGACTCTCCGCCTCCGACACTGCCGCCTGGGCCCCCGAGGCCCGCACCCGCCAGCGCCTGCCGTGGCTCGCCGCCCACACCTCCCTCGCCGCCTACCGCGGCACCGCCGGACTGGAGGACCCCGCCCGCCTCTACTCCGCCGAGCTCGACCCCGTCACCCGCGCCGCCTTCGACCAGGCCCTCCGCGACCGCGGCCTCGACCCGGTCCACTACCTCTACCTACCGGTCCACCCCTGGCAGTGGGACGAGGTCGTCCTCCACCTCTTCGCCCCGGCGCTCTCCTCCGGCGCCCTCGTGCCGCTCCCCGCCGATCCCGACCTGCGCCTGCCCCAGCAGTCGATCCGCACCTTCCTCAACCTCAGCCGCCCCGACCGGCACAGCGTCAAACTCCCGCTCTCCGTCTTCAACACCATGGTCTGGCGCGGCCTGCCCTCCGACCTGGCCCTCGCCGCCCCTGCCGTCACCGCCTGGATCCACTCGCTCCGCGACGCCGACCCCTTCCTGCGCGACGAGTGCCGGGTCGTCCTCCTCGGCGAGGTCGCCTCCGTCACCGTCCGCCACCCGGTCTACGAAGAGCTCCCCGAGGTCCCCTACCAGTACAAGGAGCTCCTCGGCGCGATCTGGCGCGAGCCCCTCACCGGGCTCCTCGCCCCCGGCGAGCGCGCCCGCACCCTTGCCTCGCTCCTCCACACCGACCCGCGCGGCCGGTCCTTCACCGCCGAGCTCGTGGCCCGGTCCGGGCTGTCCCCCACCGTCTGGCTGCAGCACCTCTTCGCCGCCCTCCTGCCGCCGCTGCTGCACTTCCTCTACCGCTACGGCACCGTCTTCTCCCCGCACGGCGAGAACGCCATCGTGATCTTCGACGAGCGCGACGTCCCGGTCCGGCTCGGGGTCAAGGACTTCGTCGACGACATCAACATCACCGACGAACCCCTGCCCGAGCTGGCCTCCCTGCCCGACGAGGTCCGGGCGGCCCTGCTCACCGAGCCCGCCGACTTCCTGCCGCAGTTCATCCACTCCGGGCTGTTCGTCGGCGTCTTCCGCTACCTCTCGGCCCTGTGCGAGGACCGCCTCGGCGTCCCGGAGGAAGAGTTCTGGTCCCTCGTACGGGCGGAGATCCTGCGCCACCAGGCCCGTTTCCCCGAGCTCAAGGACCGCTACGAGCTCTTCGACCTGCTCGGCGAACGCATCGGACGGCTCTGCCTCAACCGGAACCGGCTATACGAGGACGGCTACCGCGACCGCCCCGACCGCCCGCACGCCGTGCAGCACGGAACCGTACCCAACCCCTTGTACCGGCCATGATTCCTCGTCGGTGCACTCGCTGTCGGTGGGGCCCCGTAGGGTTGTCAGTGCTATGACGAAGCCCTCCCTCCCCGACCTGCTGCACGCCGCCGTCTCCGCCGTCGGCGGCACGGAGCGCCCCGGCCAGGTGGCCATGGCCGAAGCCGTCGCCGAAGCGATCGACGACAACTCCCACCGGCTCATCCAGGCCGGTACCGGCACCGGCAAGTCCCTGGGCTACCTGGTGCCGGCCCTCGCCCACGGCGAGCGCGTGGTCGTGGCCACCGCGACCCTCGCCCTCCAGCGCCAGCTCGTCGAGCGCGATCTGCCCCGGACGGTGGAGGCGCTGCATCCGCAGCTGCGCCGCCGCCCGCAGTTCGCCATGCTCAAGGGCCGGTCGAACTATCTGTGCCTGCACCGCCTGCACGAGGGTGCTCCGCAGGACGAGGAGGAGGGCCTCTTCGACCAGTTCGAAGCGGCCACGCCCACCAGCAAGCTCGGCAAGGACCTGCTGCGCCTGCGCGACTGGGCGGACGAGACGGAGACCGGCGACCGCGACGACCTGACCCCGGGCGTCTCGGACAAGGCCTGGTCGCAGATCTCCGTCTCCTCGCGCGAATGCCTGGGCGCGACGAAGTGCGCGTACGGGGCCGAGTGCTTCGCGGAGGCCGCCCGCGAGCGGGCCAAGCTCGCGGACGTGGTCGTCACCAACCACGCGCTGCTCGCCATCGACGCCATCGAAGGCGCCCCGGTGCTGCCCCAGCACGAGGTGCTGATCGTGGACGAGGCCCACGAGCTGGTCTCCCGGGTCACCGGCGTCGCCACCGGCGAGCTCACGCCCGGGCAGGTCAACCGGGCCGTGAAGCGTGCGGCCAAGCTGGTCGACGAGAAGACCGCCGACTCCCTGCAGACCGCCTCGGAGTCCTTCGAGCGGGTCATGGAGCTGGCCCTCCCGGGCCGCCTGGAGCAGGTCCCCGAAGACCTCGGCTACGCGCTGATGTCGCTGCGCGACGCCGCGCGCAACGTGATCTCGGCGATCGGATCGACCCGCGACAAGTCCGTCCAGGACGAGGACGCGGTGCGCAAGCAGGCCCTGGCCGCGGTGGAGAGCGTCCACGGGGTGGCGGAGCGGATCACCAACGGCTCCGAGTTCGACGTCGTCTGGTACGAGCGCCACGACCGCTTCGGCGCCACCCTCCGGGTCGCCCCGCTGTCAGTGTCCGGCCTGCTGCGGGAGAAGCTGTTCGAGGACCGCTCGGTGGTCCTGACCTCGGCCACCCTCAAGCTGGGCGGTGACTTCAACGGCGTCGCGGCCTCCCTGGGACTGTCTCCCGAGGGGGTCGAGGGGGACGACGTTCCCGTCTGGCGCGGCCTCGACGTCGGCTCGCCCTTCGACTACCCGAAGCAGGGCATCCTCTACGTCGCCAAGCACCTGGCCACGCCGGGCCGCGAGGGCACCCGCGGCGACATGATGGACGAGCTCGCCGAGCTGATCGAGGCGGCCGGCGGCCGGACCCTCGGCCTCTTCTCCTCCATGCGCGGTGCCAAGGCGGCCGCCGAGGAGCTGCGCGGCCGGCTCGACAACCCGATCCTGCTCCAGGGCGAGGAGACGCTCGGCGAGCTGATCAAGGCCTTCGCCGCGGACCCGAAGACCTGCCTCTTCGGAACCCTGTCGCTCTGGCAGGGCGTGGACGTGCCCGGCCCCAGCTGCCAGCTCGTGGTCATGGACCGGATCCCCTTCCCGCGCCCCGACGACCCGCTGATGAGCGCCCGCCAGAAGTCGGTGGAGGAGCACGGCGGCAACGGCTTCATGGCCGTCGCGGCCACCCATGCCGCCCTGCTGATGGCACAGGGCGCGGGTCGCCTCGTACGGGCCACGGGCGACCGGGGCGTCGTCGCGGTGCTGGACCCCCGGCTGGCCACGGCCCGGTACGGGAGCTTCCTGCGGGCCACACTGCCGGACTTCTGGTACACCACGGACCGCAACCAGGCCCGCCGCTCCCTGGCGGCGATCGACGCGAAGGCCAAGGCCGACGGTACGTAGCCGTCCGCCCGTCCCGGGTCCCAGGGCGCGCCCCTTCCAAGGGGTTCCTGGGGGCGAACGGGTCCCGGGGACATGGAAGCCCCCGGGACCGGCGCAGTAGGTCCCGGGGGCCGGATGGAGGCGGCGGGGTCAGACCCGACGCAGTACCGCGACGACCTTGCCGAGGATGGTCGCGTCGTCGCCGGGAATCGGCTGGTAGGCGGCGTTGTGCGGGAGGAGCCAGACGTGGCCGTCCTCGCGCTTGAAGCGCTTGACGGTGGCCTCCCCGTCGAGCATCGCGGCGACGATGTCGCCGTTCTCCGCGACGGGCTGGCGACGGACCGTGACCCAGTCGCCGTCACAGATGGCGGCCTCGATCATCGAGTCGCCGACGACCTTGAGGACGAAGAGCTCGCCGTCGCCGACGAGCTGGCGGGGGAGCGGGAACACGTCCTCGACCGACTCCTCGGCGAGGATCGGGCCGCCGGCCGCGATCCGGCCGACCAGGGGAACGTAGGAGGCGGCGGGCTTGCCGGTGGTGTCCGTGGGCTGCGAGCTGGGCTGGTCGGAGCCGCGTACCTCGTAGGCACGCGGGCGGTGCGGGTCGCGGCGCAGGAAGCCCTTCCGCTCGAGCGCCATCAGCTGGTGGGCGACCGACGAGGTGCTGGACAGGCCGACCGCCTGGCCGATCTCCCGCATGGACGGCGGGTATCCCCGGCGCTGCACGGAGTCGCGAATGACCTCGATGACCCTCCGCTGCCGGTCCGTGAGCCCGGAGCTGTCGGCGCGGATGCCTGGAGGTCGACCTGGCAGCGAGCGTGCGGGGCGTACTACGGGCTCCGCATCCGGGTTCAGGTTTGCGTCGTTCATGGCATGCACCGGCTCGAGTCGGCTCTGGGAGCGGTTCTGGGCAGTGATGGTGGCACTGTCTGCGGTGGTGGTCACGTCGGCCCCTCTCGAAATGTTCTCCCTAGCTGGACAACGGTAGTAGCTTTCGAAAGGTTGCGCCAAACACACGTTCGAGTGAAAAATCGCGGATCGTCCGGCGTGGGCATATCAAGGGGTGTATGGACGATCGGCTCGCCGAACGCGGGTTCGATCTGACGCTCGCTGCTTACGCTACCCTTCCCCGTCGGGTCGCCGCCGTCCGGGCCCGCGGCGGCCTGCGACGCCGGTGCAGGCCCGTGCCCAGTGTGGCACCGAGGGGCCTCGTGACCGCCTGACGGACACCGCGACACGCAGAGCCACGAAAATCCCATCCAACCCAAGATCTAGTGGTTGGATGGGCGTTGCCGCCTAGAAGTAGTGGTCCTCGGGTCTGTTGGGGCTCCTGGGATCGCATATGCTGGTGGCTGCTCCGCGAGCCCCCGACAGAGTCCGTCTCTGTTGTTCAGGGGTCTGTGGGGTGATTCTGTCGTGCCAAGAGGGAGGGTGAGGGAACCGTGCACTGCCCTTTCTGCAGGCACCCCGACAGCCGTGTCGTCGACAGCCGCACCACGGACGACGGTACGTCGATCCGCAGGCGCCGTCAGTGCCCCGACTGCTCCCGTCGCTTCACGACGGTGGAGACGGCCTCGCTGATGGTGATCAAGCGCAGCGGGGTGACGGAACCCTTCAGCCGTACCAAGGTCATCTCCGGCGTGCGCAAGGCGTGCCAGGGGCGGCCGGTCACCGAGGACGCCCTCGCCAAGCTCGGCCAGCGGGTCGAGGAGGCGGTGCGCGCCACCGGGAGTGCCGAGCTGACCACCCACGACGTGGGTCTGGCCATCCTCGGCCCGTTGCAGGAGCTCGACCTGGTCGCCTACCTGCGCTTCGCGTCCGTCTACAAAGCGTTCGACACCCTTGAAGACTTCGAGACCGCCATCGCGGAACTGCGCGAGCCGCGGCCTCACCCCCATGAGTGCGAGCCCCGAGGGACCGTTTCGGTCCCCGTGCCCGCCTCCGCCTCCGACTGACCGGACGGCCCGCGCCGCGATGCGCACGCACCGTGACGCGGCCGGTCGGCCCGGAGGCCCTCCCGGCGGAAGCCGGGGCAGAAAAACGTAGAAACAGACACACAGCACCGTGCCGCGGAATAGCGCTGGCACTTTAGGGCGTTTTTGCCCGCATATGGGAGGAAGCGGCATGACAGAGACGGCGAGCGGCTCGGCACGTGGTTCCCGCGCCAAGGGGACCAAGGCTGCCAAGGGCGGCCTGCGTATCGAGCGCATCCACACCACCCCGGGCGTGCACCCCTACGACGAGGTGAGCTGGGAGCGCCGTGACGTCGTCATGACCAACTGGCGCGACGGCTCGGTCAACTTCGAGCAGCGCGGCGTCGAGTTCCCCGACTTCTGGTCGGTGAACGCGGTCAACATCGTCACCAGCAAGTACTTCCGCGGCGCGGTCGGCACCCCGCAGCGCGAGACCGGTCTGAAGCAGCTGATCGACCGGATCGTGAAGACGTACACGAAGGCCGGCGAGGACTTCGACTACTTCTCGTCGCCCGCCGACGTGGAGATCTTCGAGCACGAGCTGACCTACGCCCTCCTGCACCAGATCTTCAGCTTCAACTCCCCGGTGTGGTTCAACGTCGGCACGCCCCAGCCGCAGCAGGTCTCCGCCTGCTTCATCCTGGCCGTCGACGACTCCATGGAGTCGATCCTCGACTGGTATAAGGAAGAGGGCATGATCTTCAAGGGCGGCTCCGGCGCCGGCCTGAACCTCTCCCGCATCCGCTCCTCCAAGGAGCTCCTCTCCTCCGGCGGCAACGCCTCCGGCCCGGTCTCCTTCATGCGCGGCGCCGACGCGTCCGCGGGAACGATCAAGTCGGGCGGCGCCACCCGCCGCGCGGCCAAGATGGTCGTCCTGGACGTGGACCACCCGGACGTCGAAGCCTTCATCGAGACCAAGGTGAAGGAAGAGGAGAAGATCCGCGCCCTGCGCGACGCGGGCTTCGACATGGACCTGGGCGGCGACGACATCACGTCCGTCCAGTACCAGAACGCCAACAACTCCGTCCGCGTGAACGACGAGTTCATGACGGCCGTCGAGAACGGCACCGAGTTCGGCCTGCGCGCCCGCATGACCGGTGAGGTCATCGAGAAGGTCGACGCCAAGGCGCTCTTCCGCAAGCTCGCCGAGGCCGCGTGGGCCTGTGCCGACCCGGGCATCCAGTACGACGGTGTGATCAACAACTGGCACACCTGCCCCGAGTCCGGCCGCATCACCGCGTCCAACCCCTGCAGCGAGTACATGCACCTGGACAACACGTCCTGCAACCTCGCCTCGCTGAACCTGATGAAGTTCCTGAACGACGACGGCAAGGGCAACCAGTCCTTCGACGCCGAGCGCTTCGCCAAGGTCGTCGAGCTCGTCATCACCGCGATGGACATCTCCATCTGCTTCGCGGACTTCCCGACGCAGAAGATCGGCGAGAACACCCGCGCCTTCCGCCAGCTGGGCATCGGCTACGCCAACCTCGGCGCCCTGCTGATGGCCACCGGCCACGCGTACGACTCGGACGGCGGCCGCACCCTCGCCGCGTCGATCACCTCGCTGATGACCGGTACGGCGTACAAGCGCTCCGCCGAGCTGGCCGCCATCGTCGGCCCGTACGACGGCTACGCCCGCAACGCCGAGTCCCACAAGCGCGTCATGAAGCAGCACGCCGACGCCAACGCCGTCGCGCCGCGCACCGAGGACCTCGACAACGTCATCTGGGCCGCGGCCACCGAGGCCTGGCAGGACGTCCTGCGCCTCGGCGAGAAGAACGGCTTCCGCAACTCCCAGGCCTCCGTCCTCGCGCCGACCGGCACCATCGGTCTCGCGATGTCCTGCGACACCACCGGTGTCGAGCCGGACCTGGCGCTGGTCAAGTTCAAGAAGCTCGTCGGCGGCGGCTCGATGCAGATCGTCAACGGCACCGTCCCGCAGGCCCTGCGCCGCCTGGGTTACCAGGAGGAGCAGATCGAGGCGATCGTCTCCCACATCGCCGAGCACGGCGTGGTCGTCGACGCCCCGGGCCTGAAGACCGAGCACTACTCGGTGTTCGACTGCGCCATGGGCGAGCGCTCCATCTCCGCGATGGGCCACGTCCGCATGATGGCCGCGATCCAGCCCTGGATCTCCGGCGCGATCTCGAAGACGGTCAACATGCCGGAGACGGCGACCGTCGAGGAGATCGAGGAGATCTACTTCGAGGCGTGGAAGATGGGCGTCAAGGCGCTCGCGATCTACCGCGACAACTGCAAGGTCGGCCAGCCCCTCTCCGCGAAGAAGAAGGAAGAGGAGAAGGAGGAGGTCACCGCCAAGACGGAGGAGACCATCCGCGCGGCCGTCGAGAAGGTCATCGAGTACCGTCCGGTCCGCAAGCGCCTCCCGAAGGGCCGCCCGGGCATCACCACCTCCTTCACGGTCGGTGGAGCCGAGGGCTACATGACCGCGAACTCCTACCCGGACGACGGTCTGGGCGAGGTCTTCCTGAAGATGTCCAAGCAGGGCTCGACCCTCGCGGGCATGATGGACGCCTTCTCGATCGCCGTCTCGGTCGGTCTTCAGTACGGCGTGCCGCTGGAGACCTACGTCTCGAAGTTCACCAACATGCGCTTCGAGCCGGCCGGCATGACGGACGACCCGGACGTGCGGATGGCGCAGTCGATCGTCGACTACATCTTCCGCCGCCTGGCGCTCGACTTCCTGCCCTTCGAGACCCGCTCGGCCCTCGGCATCCACACCGCCGAGGAGCGTCAGCGCCACCTCGACACCGGCTCCTACGAGCCCCTCGAGGACGAGCTGGACACCGAGTCCCTGACCCAGTCGGTCCCGCTGGCCGCGGTGCCGTCGGCGCCGAAGCCGGCCGCGACCATCCCGGTCCCGGCCCCGAAGACGGCGCACAGCAACGCCGAACTGGTCGAGATGCAGCTCGGCGTCTCCGCCGACGCCCCGCTCTGCTTCTCCTGCGGTACGAAGATGCAGCGCGCCGGCTCCTGCTACATCTGCGAGGGCTGCGGCTCCACCAGCGGCTGCAGCTGAGAATGAGTGACCGCCAGGCGTGAAGCGCCTGGCCAGAGCGGGGAGTCGGGAAATTCCGACTCCCCGCTCTCGCTATGCCGACTGCATGCGGTGCACCTGCTCAGGGGGCCTTCCCGGCCTCCGACGCGGCCCGGGCCCGGGCCCGTTCGATCTCGTTGATATGGGTTTCCGTCCACTGGCGGAGCGCGGTGATCGGCTCCGCGAGGCTGCGCCCGAGCTCCGTCAGGTCGTATTCGACCCGGGGCGGAACGGTGGGATGCACGGTGCGGGCGACGAACCCGTCGGCTTCGAGGCCGCGCAGGGTCTGCGTGAGCATCTTCTGTGACACGCCCTCGATGCGCCGGCTCAACTCGGTGTAGCGCAGGGCGCCTTCGAGGAGGGCGTCCACGACCAGAATGGTCCACTTGCCGGAGATGTGATCGAGGACCTGGCGTGTCGGGCACTTCGCGGAGAAGACATCGGCCGGCAGCCCGGACGATTCGACTGTGGTCTTCATGCGGGGAGAGTAACGCACAAAATAGTGCCCTCTTCCCGATGGAGAGTGACTCTCCAATAGTGAGTGACATGACGAGTCCCACGATGTCCGTCGCAGAAGCGATCCGCACCCGCCGCACCGTCCGCCACTACCTGCCCGACCCGGTCCCGGAAGCCACGCTCGACGCGCTTCTCGGTCTCGCTGTTGAGGCCCCCACCAGCTGGAACCTGCAGGACCGCTCGATCGTTGCGGTCTGCGGAGACGAGGGCCGTGCGGGTCTGGCATGGGCCACGGGGGGCCAGCCCCAGACGCAAGAGGCTCCGGTCGTACTGGTCTTCGTCGCCGAGCCCCAGTCCTGGCGTGACGACCACAGCGACGTCTACGAGCAGGCACGGTGCGGCGGGGCGTGGAACGACGAGTTCATCGCCATGTTCTCCGCCGCGTCACGGGCGTTCCAGGAGGATCTCGACCAGCGGGGTCTGCTCCGCGAGTACGCGGTCAAGGACGCCATGATCGCGGCATCCTTCCTGATGCTCGCCGCTACGGAGCTGGGCCTGGCGACCTCGCCCATGAACGGCTGGGACGAGGCGAAGGTGAAGAAGGTGATCGGGATCGACGGCCGGGACGACCTGGCCATCGCCCTGTTGGTGTCGGTCGGCTACCCGGCGCAGGACCAGCGCCATCCGGGCCGGCGTGCCCGGGAGCGGACGATCTTCCGCGAATCGTACGGGGCCGGCGGAGCGGGGAGTACCGCACGCCAGGAAGAGGTGCGCTGACCAGCAGGTCACGAAGGGGACCGGCCCGAGGTCGTTCTCAGTGGGGGATGCGGCGGGGCGGGCGGGTGACGAGGTCCTCGCGGAATTCCGCGATCCGGGAGTGCACCTGGCGTATCAGGTGGGTGTCCTCGATGCGGTCCAGGTAGAGGCAGTGCGCGGCGAGGCCCGGCAGGTCGAAGGCGAAGCACAGCGACATCAGCGGGTTCACGAAGAGCTCGCTGCCCTGGGTGCGGGTGGTGAACTGCACGTCGCCGAAGGAGCCCCGGACGGCCGCGGCGATCGAGCCGTTGACGATGCTGGGGCGGTCCGGCGTGTGGTCCTGGGCATGGGCCACCGCGTCCAGGAAGAGCGCGCCCTCGCGGGTGGCGCGCGGGACGGAGAACGCGCCGAGGTACGCTCCCGCGCGCTCCAGAGCCGCTATGTTCTCCAGCACCAGGGCGTGGCTGACCCCGTGGTACGCGTCCACGCCGAAGCCGACCGAGACGACGAGCCGCTCCGGTACGTCGTCCAGCGCGGCCAGCGCCGCCACGCTGGTCAGGTCCTCCTCGGGGGTGCCGAGGCCCGCTTCGTCGCCGCGCATCAGGATGTCCGTGCCGCCGTCGACCAGGACGATCGCGTCGATGCGGTGGAGGTCCACCAGCTCGCGGTAGGCGGCGCGCAGCGGCTGCACGCCGATCTGCGGGAAGGCGTACACGCGCGCCGGGTAGCCGTGGAGCCGGAGCCACTGGGCCAGCGTCCGCTCGGGGAAGTACGTCTGGTGCGGCGCGGAGTCGGGCGTGATGACGGCGAGGTCGGGGGCGGCCCATTCCTCGACGGGCAGTCCTGCGAGGGAGCTGAAGGAGAGGTTCGCCAGGTGGACCTCCTTGCCCTGGTGCAGGAGGGAGAGGGCGATGGGCAGGCCGGCGTAGATGTCGAAGCCGCCGCCCGCGCCGGCGACCAGGATGCGTTCGGCGTCGGCGAGGCGGGCGAAAAGCGGGTTGGTGTGCAGGGCCGTCATGGCGATCATTGTGCGGGGTGCGGCGGACCGGTGCCCCGGGATTTCACGGCGGCGCGATGCCGGTGGCACAGCGGCACAGCAGCACGGGGGAACGGGGAGCCATGTGGAGCGGTGACGAGCTGGACCTGGACGCATATCTGGCGCGGATCGGATATCAGGAGAACGAGGGGGAGAGCCGGGAACTCCGGCCGGACCTCGCCACGTTGTACGCAGTGCACCGGGCCCACACCGCGGCCTTTCCCTTCGAGAGCCTGGACGTCCTGCTCGGCCGCCCCGTCGCGCTGGACGTCAAGTCGATCGAGGACAAGCTCGTGCGCGCCCGCCGCGGCGGCTACTGCTACGAGCAGAACTCGCTGCTGGCCGCCGCCCTGGAGCGGATCGGCTTCGAGATCTCCGGGCGCGGTGCCCGCAACCGCACCCGCGGGGACTCCCTGCTGGCCGTGACGCACGCCGTCCTCGTCGTCACGGTCGGGGGCGAACCGTGGCTGTGCGACGTGGGGTTCGGCCACCAGGGCCCTCGCGAGCCGGTTCCACTGGGTCGCCCCGGCGTCTCGGTCGAGCAGGGGGAGTGGACGTACCGAGTCCGCGAGGAGGAGGACGGCATCCTCGTGCTGTGTCTCCTGCGCGGCGGGATCTGGCGGGACCTGTACGCCTTCTCCCCGCAGCGCTACCACCCCGTCGACTACGTCCTGCTCAACCACTACAGCTCCACCCACCCCCACTCCTCCTTCGTGGGGCGGCTCGTCGTCCACTACCCGGGCGACCGCGTCCGCCGGGCGCTCGTCGGGCGGGAGCTCACCCTGCTGTATCCCGACGGGCGGGCGGAGCGGCAGGAGGTCGGCCCGGACGAGCTGCTCGCCGTGCTCGACCGGGAGTTCGGACTTCGCCTGGCCGAGCGGGATGCGGCGGAACTGGTGCGGATCCACCGCGCCGAGGACTGACCCGGGCCGCGCCTGGCCCGTACGATGGCGCAGTGCTGGTCAAGTGGATTCGCTGCACGGTGACGGACCGACGCGGGTTCGAGCGCGGGCAGCGAAAATGGGCGGGGCTGCCGGGCGAGCCGGGTTTCCGGGGGCAGGGCGGCGGCTGGAGCCGGGGCCGGCAGGGGGTCGCGCATGTCTTCGCGTTCTGGGAGAGCCGGTCCTTCTACGACTCCTTCATGGCCCGCTCGCACGACCGGCTGGCCGCCGCGCAGAACGGCACCTACACCGATCTGCGGGTCACCCTCTTCGACCACCGCTTCGACGTGAAGACCGGCTTCGAGCCGCGCTTCACCGACGCCGACGTGGTGCGGGTCGCGCACACCCGTGTCCGGGAGGGCCGGGTCGACCACTTCGCCCTGATGCAGGAGAAGGTGTGGAATCCGGCGATGGCGGGCTCGCCGGGGATGATCCGCGGTCTCTTCGGGGAGGCCCCGGGACGGGAGTTCCTGGTGCTGTCGATGTGGCACGCGGCCGCCGAGCACGGCAAGTACCGGCAGGAGCGGGTCGAGCGGCTCTCCCTGCGGGCCCAGATCCAGGCCGATGTCGAGGCCCTCACCGGTGACGTCGTCGACCTCGAACCGTCCTGGACGGTATGACCGTACGACTACCGCCAGGCCGTTCGGCGTGCCCGGTGCACCGGTCGGGCGTTGGCCGAATAGGGTCGTGGGATGGCTCGACCACGGCGCATCGTCCTTGTCCGGCACGGGGAATCGGAGGGGAACGCCGACGACTCGGTGTACGAACGCGAGCCCGACCACGCCCTGCGGCTGACCCGGAACGGGCGCGAGCAGGCCGCTGCGGCCGGGGTACGGCTGCGCGAGCTCTTCGGCGAGGAGACCATCAGCGCGTACGTCTCCCCCTACCGCCGGACCCTGCAGACCTTCCGCGAGCTCCGGCTGGACCCGGCGCGGGTCCGGATGCGCGAGGAACCGAGGCTGCGCGAGCAGGACTGGGGGAACTGGCAGGACCGGAACGACGTACGGCTGCAGAAGGCGTACCGGGACGCGTACGGCCACTTCTTCTACCGGTTCGCGCAGGGCGAGTCCGGGGCCGACGTGTACGACCGGGTCGGGTCCTTCCTGGAAAGCCTCTACCGCAGCTTCGAGGCCCCGGACCACCCCGAGAACGTCCTGCTGGTGACGCACGGGCTGACGATGCGGCTGTTCTGCATGCGCTGGTTCCACTGGTCGGTGGCCGAATTCGAGGCCCTGTCCAATCCCGGCAACGGCGAATTCCGGGTGCTCCTGCGGGGCCCCGACGGCCGGTACCGGATGGACCGCCCGTTTGAGCGGTGGACCACACCCGAGCCTTATGACCTGGACGGCTAGAGTGACCCGCGATGACGCCTGACTCCACTCCCGAACGGCGCTACGCGCGCGCCATGTCCAGCCTCCGCGGGCTGGCGCTGGGTGACGCCCTGGGCTCCCAGTACTTCGTCCCCGTGAACTACCCGCTGCTCAAGCGGCGCGAGCTGCCCGCCGGCACCGGGACGTGGCAGTGGACCGACGACACCGAGATGGCCTGCTCGGTGGTGGCCGTGCTGGCCGAGCACGGACGGATCGACCAGGACGCGCTCGCGCGTTCCTTCGCCCACCACCACGACTTCGACCGGGGCTACGGGCCCGCGGTCAACCGGATGCTGCGGCTGGTGCGGGAGGGAGAGGACTGGCGCACCCTGGCCGCGGAACTGTTCAACGGGCAGGGCTCGTGGGGCAACGGCGCAGCCATGCGGATCGCGCCGCTGGGCGCCTGGTACGCGGACGACCCGGAGCAGGCCACCCACCAGGCGGAGATCTCCGCCTACACCACCCACCAGCACCGCGAGGCCGTGTGCGGGGCGATGGCCGTCGCCGCGGCCGCCGCGCTGGCCGCCGCTCCGGACGGTCCGCCGAAGGCCTCCGACCTGCTGGACGGAGTGATCGCGCTGGTGCCGCGCAGCGCCGTGGGCGCCGGCTTGCGGCGGGCGCGGGACATGCTGGACTACGGCGACGCGACCACGGTCGCGGCCGTTCTCGGCTGCGGGCGGCGCACGAGCGCCCATGACACCGTGCCCTTCGCCCTGTGGTCCGCGGCGCGTGCACTGGACGACTACGAGCGGGCGTTCTGGACCACCGCGCAGGTGGGCGGCGACGTCGACACGACCTGCGCGATCGTCGGCGGGGTACTGGGCGCGCGCGGGGACGCGGTGCTGCCGGCCGCGTGGCTGGCGCGTACCGAGGTCCTGCCGGCCTGGCTGCCGGAGGCGGCGGCGGGCTGACGGATCGCCGCGCCCGGCGTCCGGAGCGGGGTGAAATGAGTCCTTCCGATTGTCACGGTCCTGCCACAGGGCGCTTTTGATCCTGTTCAAAACCACCTGCCACCGGCCTACTCTGTCCGCTGTGCCGCCCCCCAAGGAACGATGGGCGGCCGACAGGGGAGGGAACCCGATGTCAGACAACACCGGCGGGGCCGACGAAGCCCGGTCCAAGGACTCGAAGGAACCGGAGGACTCGAAGGCCCTCGGCGACACGGCCAACGCGGGGGCCACGACCGGGGATTCGCCCGCGAGTCCGGCTCCGGCCGCTCCCGCTGTTTCCGTCGCTCAGGCAGTACCGGCGGCCCCCGCCGCTCCGGCCGGAAGCGCACCCACCGGCCCGTCCCGTCCGCCGGTGGGAGCGGGGCCCGCCGACGCCGCCGCGTGGCAGGCCTGGCAGGCGCACCAGCAGCAGCAGCGCCAGTGGCCCGGCGCACACGCGCCGTCGCCGTCGCCGACGCCCTCGTGGGTCACGCGCGTGCGCCCCGCCGAGACGGCCCCCATCGCGACCGCCACCCTCCTCGCCGCCGCCGCCACCGGCCTCGCCGCCGCACTGCTCCTCGGCGACGGCATGGGCCCCGGCCTCCTGCTCGCGGTGGTGCCCGCCGTCGTCGCCGCGTACGTCGCCGCCCGCACAGCCCGGCGTACGGCACGGCCCTGGACCCTGGTCTGGGCGATCGGCTGCCTCGCCCTCCTCGCCGTACCCGCCCTGCGCGACTCCGCCTGGCCGTCCACGCTCGCGATCCTGTCCGCCGTCCTGCTGGGCGCGCTGGCCCTGCACGGCAGCCGCACCTGGCCCGGCGTCCTGCTCAGCCCGCTCGGCTTCTTCGACTCCGCCGTGTCCGGGCTCGCCTGGGCCCTGGTCGGACTGCGGTCGCGCGGCGGGGTCAGCAAGGACCGCTGGCTGCCCGTTGCCAAGGCGGCTGCCGTCGCCGTGGCCCTCCTGCTGGTCTTCGGCGCGCTGTTCGCCTCCGCCGACGCCGCCTTCGCCGACCTCCTGGGCGACCTGATGCCCGACGTGTCGACCGAGAACGGGCCCATCCGGTTCCTGCTCTTCCTCCTCGGCACGCTCATCGCGCTCGCCGCCGCCCGCACCGCCGCGGCCCCGCTGCGCTGGGACCGGATCAAGGTGGCCCCGGGCAAGCCGCGCTCCCGGGTCGAATGGGCCCTTCCGCTCATCGTGCTCAACCTGCTCTTCGCCGGCTTCAACGCCGTCCAGCTGGCCGTGCTGTTCGGCGGCTACGACAAGGTCCTGGAGAGCACCGGCCTGAGCTACGCCGAGTACGCCCGCCAGGGCTTCTGGCAGCTGCTCTGGGCCACCCTGTTCACCCTCGTCGTGATCGCGCTCGCCCTGCGCTGGGCCCCGCGCTCCGGAACGGGCGACCGCCGCTTCGTCCGTATCGTCCTCGGCGTGCTCTGCGCGCTGACCCTGGTCGTGGTCGCCGCCGCGCTGCGCCGGATGGACCTCTACGTCGACGCGTACGGGCTGACCAGGCTGCGCGTGTCGGTGGCCGCGATGGAGCTGTGGCTCGGGCTGGTCATCGTACTGATCATGGCGGCCGGGGTGTTCGGCGCGCGCTGGCTGCCGCGCGCGGTCGCGGGCAGTGCGGCGGCCGTCGTCCTGGCCTTCGGCCTGCTGTCCCCGGACGGGATGGTCGCCGAGCGGAACGTCGCCCGCTACGAGGCCGACAAGAAGATCGACCTGGCCTACTTCCAGTCCCTCTCGGCCGACGCCGCGCCCGCCCTGGACCGGCTGCCCGAGCCCCAGAGGTCCTGCGCCCTGCGCGGGATCAACGACGAGATGTCCAGGGCCGGGGACGTCCCCTGGTACGCCATGAGCCTGGGCGAGTACCGGGCCCGGCAGATCCTGCGCGAGCGCCCGGTGACGGCCTCGTACGAGGTCTGCTCGCGCCTGGGCACCTTCGGAAGCCGCCTGGAGTACTAGGAGCGGTGGTACTGGGAGACGCGGCGCGCGGAGCGTTCGTACGAGAGCCCGGGTGCGGGGACCGTTCCCCGCGCCCGGGCTCTCGTACGGCAGGGGCTCAGGCGGCCGGGCCGGCCTGTGCGGCCGCACCGGCCAGGGCGTCCAGGTCGCTCTTGCGCACCCGGATCACCAGCAGGGCGGTGGCCAGGGCCAGGCCCGCCATCGCCACGGCGGCGAAGAACGCGGTGGAGATGCCCTGGGCGAGGACGAGGTCCCCCCAGGGGTCGGGCAGCTGCCGGGTCTCCTTGAAGGCGGCCAGCTGCTCGGGATTCGCCTGCGCCATGAAGGCCGGGACCTGCTTCGCGGCCTCGTCGCGGCTGGCCGTGCCGAAGACGGTGACCAGGATGGACAGGCCCAGCGAGCCGCCCACCTGCTGGCTGGCGTTGAGTAGCCCGGAGGCCGCGCCGGCCTCCTTCGGCGCCACCCCGGAGACGGCGGTGAGGGTGAGGGTCACGAAGTTGAGGCCCATGCCGAAGCCGAAGAGCAGCATCGGGCCGAGCACTCCGGAGACGTACGAGCTGTCGGTGCGGAGGAAGGTCAGCCAGGCCAGGCCGGTCCCGGTGAGCGCGGACCCGATGACCATGAAGGGCTTGGGGCCGAAGCGCGGCAGGAACCGCTGCGAGAGGCCGGCGGCGGTCACGATGGCGACGGTCACGGGCAGGAAGCCGAGCCCGGACTGGATCGGCGAGAAGCCCAGCACGTTCTGCACGAACTGGACGATGAAGAAGAACATCCCGAACATCGCCGCCGCGAGGCCGAGCATGATCACGTAGGTGCCGGTGCGGTTGCGGTCGGCGAACATCCGCAGCGGGATGATCGGCTCGCGGGCCCGTGACTCGATCACGACGAAGAGCGCGAGCAGGACGAGGGCCGCGGCGAAGGAGCCGATGGTGAGCGGGTCGCGCCAGCCGTCCTCCGAGGCGCGGATGAACCCGTAGACGAGCGAGGCCATGCCGCCGGTGGAGGTGAGGGCTCCGGCGATGTCGAAGCGGCCGGGGTGGCGTTCGGACTCGGTGATGTAGAGCGGGGTGAGGACCGCGATCAGCACACCGATCGGGACGTTGACGAAGAGCACCCAGCGCCAGTCGAGCCACTCGGTGAGCATGCCGCCGGCCAGCAGGCCGATCGCGCCGCCGCCCGCGGAGACGGCCGCGAACACCCCGAACGCCCGGTTCCGCTCGGGGCCTTCGGGAAAGGTCGTGGTGATCAGGGCGAGCGAGGTCGGGGAGGCGATCGCGCCGCCCACCCCTTGCAGGGCGCGGGCCGCGAGCAGGTGCCAGGGCTCCTGGGCGAATCCGCCGAGGAGGGAGGCCAGGGTGAAGAGCAGGATTCCGGCCAGGAACACGCGGCGCCGGCCCAGGATGTCACCGGCCCGGCCGCCGAGCAGCAGCAGGCCGCCGAAGGTGAGGGTGTAGGCGCTGAGCACCCAGGAGAGGTCGGTGGTGCTGAAGCTGAGCGCGTCCTGGATGTGCGGGAGTGCGATGTTCACGATCGTCGCGTCGAGGACGACCATGAGCTGGCACGCGGCGATGACCGCCAGCGCCACTCCCGGACGCCCCTCGCGGCGGGCCGCCCCCGGTATCCGGGGTGTGGCGAGTTGAGAGCTTGTCACTGAGGATCCCCCCCAAAGTGAAATAGTGAACGTATTCGTTCACTACGGGGCTACGGTAGGAGCCGATCCTTAAGGAACGCAAGCGTTCTCTAAGGCTGAAAATGCGTACGCCGGGCACGGGGGCCGGCCGGGAGGCGGAGAGATGGCGGGTTCGCGCTGGCCGGTGGCGTCGCCGGGGCGCAGACGGGGTCCCGAACTCGAACGGGCGATTTTGGACGCCGCGTTGGAGCAGCTGAGCACGGTCGGCTGGAACGCGCTCACCATGGAGGGCGTCGCGGCCGGCGCGCACACCGGCAAGGCCTCCCTCTACCGGCGCTGGCCGTCTAAGGCGGACCTGGTGGCCGACGCGCTGCGGACCGGTCTGCCGCAGATAGGAGAGATTCCCGACGGCGGGTCGATCCGCGAGGACCTTCACCTGCTGTGCGTGCGCACGCGGGACGTCATGCACTCCCGCGCCGGAGAGGCGCTGCGGTCGGTGCTTCACGAATGCGATCACAAGCAGGCCGACCGGTTCCACGGGCTCATCTGGTCGGGGCTGCACGAGCCTGCCCAGCGGCTGATCAGGGAGCTTGTGCTGCGCGGAATCGCGCGGGGTGACGTGCGACCGGATGCGACTGGTCCGTTTGTCGTGGATGTCATTCCGGCGATGCTGATGTACCGCGCCAAGGTGTGCGGTAGCGAATGGGGGGGCGCGGAGATCGCGGAGCTGATCGACGAGGTGATGGTGCCGCTGCTCAGGGCGTGAGACGCCGCGGGCGCGGCACGGGGTGCGCGGAGGGGGATCCGTGCCGGATCGGGCGGGGGTCGGACCCGGGCGGGGGTGTGCAGTCGGCTCGGGGCGGCGTAACCTTGCTGGCGCCATGCCGTACGAAGCACCCACCCACACCGTCGAACGCTCCCTCCGTGCAACCACCGGCGCCAAGGTCATCGCCGGGGTCGACGAAGTCGGACGAGGGGCCTGGGCCGGTCCCGTCACCGTGTGCGCGGCGATCACCGGCCTGCGCCGGCCGCCCGCCGGGCTCACCGACTCCAAACTGCTCACCGCCAAGCGGCGCGATGCCCTGCTCGACGTCCTGGAGAGCTGGGTCACCGCGTACGCCCTCGGGCACGCCTCGCCCGAGGAGATCGACGAGCTCGGGATGACGGCCGCCCTGCGGCTGGCGGCGGAGCGCGCCCTGGTGGCCCTGCCGGTGCGGCCCGACGCGGTGATCCTCGACGGCAAGCACGACTACCTCGGCGAACCCTGGCGGGTCCGTACGGTGATCAAGGGCGACCAGTCCTGCATCGCCGTCGCCGCGGCCTCGGTCATCGCGAAGGTCACGCGCGACCGGATGATGGCCGAACTGGGCGAACAGGGCGGCGGAATCGAGGACTTCGCCTTCGCCGCCAACGCCGGATACCCCTCGCCCGTGCACCGGGCGGCGCTGGAGGAACTGGGGCCCACCCCCTACCACCGGCTCTCGTGGTCGTACCTCGACGGGCTGCCCCGGTGGCGCCACCTGAAGAAGGTGCGCCGCAGCGAGGAATCGATGGAGCTGGAAAACGGAGGCCAACTCGGCTTCGATTTCTGATCGCACCCATGTGCCACCGGCCGGTACGTTTCGTACCGGTGTTTGATAGACATCAACTCATGCCTCTCACCCCCGCCATCGAGGAGCCTCAGATTCACGAGAGCGCCCAGGGTCCCCGCGTCACGCCGGCCGCGAGCCGCACCGCGCAGACCCCCCGCCCTGTACCTGGTCCGCGTCCCGCCGCCGTCCCGCGGCCCGGACGCCCCGGTCCCTCCCCCGTAGCGGCAAGCCGCACGGGTGGTGCCCCCCGGCCCGCAGCGCCCGCGCAGCGTGCGCCGCAGGCCGCCTCCGGACCCGTTCCCGCAGCGCCCGCCGCTGCTCCCACCGCACCGTCCGTCTCCGCGGCGGTGCCGCAGATCCAGCTGATCCCGGCTTCCGTCGAGGGTGCGCTGGACGCGGCCGAAGAGGCCGTCGACCTGCTGCTCGACACCGGGCGCGCGCCCGGCGACATCCTGGTGCTCACCACCGGCGACCCGCACCCGTGGGCCGCGCACGAGCTGTCCTTCGGCGAGGCCGCGTACTGGGCCCTGCACGATGCCGGGGACGACGTCTTCTACGCGGATGCGGCACAGGTCCAGCGTGCCGCGGGCCGTCCGGTCGTGGTCTTCGCGGTCAATGGCGGAGCGGTCGAGAGCGTTGCCGGCGCCCTGCCGGTCGCGCTCACCCGGGCCGGTGCGCTGCTGATCGTGTGCGGTGACGCGCAGCAGATCAACTCCGTGCTGGGTGCGGGCGTCTGACGCCCTGTACCCCGGCACGGGCGAGGGGCGGGGCGGGCTTCGAGCCGGCCCCGCTGAAGCCCGGGCCGAGGTCCGGCTCGAAGCCCGAGCCGCATCCGAGGTGAGGCCCGAGCCGAAGTCCGGGCCGCAGTCCGAGGCCTGATCCGCCGTACGCCCGGTTCCGGGTGTACGGCCGTGAGGCCTGCCCGAGTACGTCCGGTGCCCGTTCGCCTGTCATGCGTCGCGCGTACGTCCGGGGGAGCAGCCGTGCGGCCGGGCCGGCCGTACGAGGGTCAGCGCGCGGCGGTCCGGCGCAGGGCCTCGACCGCGCCACCGCCGGTGTGCAGGGCGAGCGGAGCGAACTCGGCCACGGTGTCGCCGAGGCGCTGGGGCCGCGAGTCCGAGCTGGGCTGACGGCCGCCACGGCCCTCCCCCAGCACCTGCCAGCCGCCGCGGGTCAGGGTGATGTACGCACCGCAGCGCAGCCCGTGCAGGGTGCAGGCGTCCCGCAGCCCCCACATCCACGCCCCGTCCTCCTCGGTCCACCGCTCGTCGCCCTCGCGGCAGTAGAGCAGGACCGCCGTACGCACCGGGGTCCGTCGCCGCAGGTCGTGCGGGAGGACCCGGCGCAGCCGGGACAGCAGGGCGTTGCGGTACTCCCAGCCGTCCGCCGAGGCCGACCGCTGCACGAAGGAGGCGCTCGCCACGAGCCGCTCCTCCGGACCGAGGACGGCGATCACCGCGGTCGACGGCACCGGGCTGTGCCGGGAGTGCAGGCCGCTGACGACCTCGCGGGGATTGCGGAGAAGGGGAATGCCCGCCGCCGTCCATTCGGCCGGTTCCAGCAGCCTGCCGTGCCGGCTGGCGGTGCCGGTGGCCGTTGTCAGGGACGAGGTCGAAGGCGGCGCGAATCCGAAGGTCACGGTCCTCCCTTCGGGTACACGCCCGCGGACGGGCACGGCTGGAGTCAGGGCGCGCCGCGGCGCGGCCCAGGAGAGTGCCGAGGAGCCGAGCGGGAGCACCCCAATTCTCGCGTGGCTTCTGAGCATGCGGCAACGAGCAATTGACGCCGCCGACCGGAATTCGCCGGTATGCCGTTCATATCCTTGCCCCGCCACGCCGAGGATGACGCATTCGGTTACCCCTGGAGCGCCAGCACCAGCGGGAACACCTCTTTCGCGCCTGCCCGCCGAAGCAGCCGGGCGGCCACCGCGAGGGTCCACCCGCTCTCCGAGCGGTCGTCCACGAGGAGCACCGGACCCGACGCCTGTGCCAGCGCCTCGGCCAGCTCCGGGGGCACGGTCAGGGCTTGGTGGAGCACCCGTACCCGCTGGGCGCTGTTCGAGGCCGCCGCTGCGAACTCCGGAGCCCGATCGGTGTAGGCGACCGAGCCGAGCAGGGGCATCCGGCCGACCTCCGCGATCCGCGCGGCCAGCGAACCGACCAGCCGAGGGCGGCTGCGCGAGGGCAGGGCCACCACACCCACCGGCCGGGCCGGGGCGTCCGGGGCCCCCGAGGCCCAGCCGCCGGGGCCCCGGGCCCAGTCGGCGAGCACCGCGACCACGGCTTGGGCGACGTCGTCCGGAATCGGCTGGTCCGGAGCCTGCGGGGCGAGCATGGGGCGCAGCCGGTTGCCCCAGCCGATGTCGGACAGCCGGCCCAGCGCCCGGCCCGTCGAGGCCTGTTCCCCGGCGGGGATGCGGCCCTTGAGGTCGACGCCGACCGCCGCGAGCCCGGTCGGCCACATCTTGCGCGGCTCCAGCTCCACGCCCGGGCGGCCGAGCTCGCCGCGGGCGGTGTCCAGCGCGGTGGTGGAGACCTCGGCGGTGAACCGGGCTCCCGCGCAGTTGTCGCAGCGGCCGCAGGGTGCGGCCTCCTCGTCGTCGAGCTGTCGGCGCAGGAACTCCATCCGGCACTCGGTGGACGCCGCGTAGTCCCGCATGGCCTGCTGCTCGGCGGCTCGCTGCCGGGCCACCCAGGCGTAGCGCTCGGCGTCGTAGGCCCACGGCTCGCCCGTCGAAGTCCAGCCGCCCTTGACGCGGTGCACGGCGCCGTCGACGTCGAGGACCTTGAGCATGGTCTCCAGACGGGTGCGACGCAGGTCCACCAGCGGTTCCAGAGCGGGCAGCGACAGCGGCCGGCTCGCCTGGGCCAGGACGTCGAGCGTGCGGCGCACCTGCTCCTCCGGCGGGAAGGCCACGGAGGCGAAGTACTGCCAGATCGCCTCGTCCTCGCGGCCGGGGAGCAGCAGCACTTCCGCGTGCTCCACACCACGGCCGGCGCGGCCGACCTGCTGGTAGTAAGCGATGGGGGAGGAGGGCGATCCGAGGTGCACCACGAAGCCCAGATCGGGCTTGTCGAAGCCCATGCCGAGGGCGGAGGTGGCCACCAGCGCCTTGACCCGGTTCGCCTGGAGGTCGTCCTCGGCCTGCTGTCGGTCGGCGTTCTCCGTCTTGCCGGTGTACGAGGCGACCGTGTGCCCGCGGTGGCGCAGGTACGCGGTGACCTCCTCGGCCGCGGCCACGGTCAGCGTGTAGATGATCCCGGAGCCGGGCAGATCGCCGAGCCGGTCGGCGAGCCAGGCCAGCCGGTGCGCCGCGTCGGGCAGGGTCAGCACGGCCAGGCTCAGACTCTCGCGGTCCAGCGGGCCGCGCAGCACCAGGGCGTCCGTGCCGGCTCCGGTGCCCAGCTGTTCGGCGACGTCGGCGGTCACGCGGGCGTTGGCCGTGGCGGTCGTGGCGAGCACCGGGACGCCGGGCGGCAGGTCGGCCAGCATGGTGCGCAGCCGGCGGTAGTCGGGGCGGAAGTCGTGCCCCCAGTCGGAGATGCAGTGCGCCTCGTCCACCACGAGCAGACCCGTCGCGGCGGAGAGCTTGGGGAGGACCTGGTCGCGGAAGTCGGGGTTGTTCAGCCGCTCCGGGCTCACCAAGAGGACGTCGACCTCGCCGGCGGCGACCTCGGCCTGGATGCCCTCCCATTCCTCGGGGTTGGCGGAGTTGATGGTGCGGGCGCGGATCCCGGCCCGGGCCGCGGCTTCGACCTGATTGCGCATCAGCGCGAGGAGCGGGGAGACGATCACGGTGGGGCCGGCGCCGCTCGCCCGCAGGAGCGAGGTGGCGACGAAGTACACCGCGGACTTGCCCCAGCCCGTGCGCTGGACCACCAGCGCACGCCGCTTGTGCGCGACGAGGGCCTCGATCGCACGCCACTGGTCCTCGCGCAGCCGGGCGGTGCCCGTGGGGTCACCCACGAGACGGGCGAGTACGGAGTCGGCCGAGGACCTCAGGTCTGCGTTCATGCCCCCATGCAACCCGATGCCTGTGACATCGCGCCAATGCCGCTCTGAACCTGTGGACATTGAAGCGTCAACAGTTATCCACAGGGCTTTCGGGATCGGATCATGCACGGGACCTTCGTGCCATGACGAACAACCACGAATCACGCAGCCCGTCCGACCGTCCCTCCATCAGCCCTGCCGGAGCCGCCACCGGCCCCCAGATCACCCTGCGCAGTCCGGCCGAACTGGCCGATGCCCTGCCCTACATGCTCGGCTTCCACCCGAGCGACTCCCTCGTCCTGGTCGCCGTGCACGGCGAGGGCGGGCGCTTCGGCGGCCGGCTCCGGGTCGGCATCCCCACCGCGCCCGCGGAATGGGAAGACACCGCCCGTCAGGTCGCCGACTGCCTGATCCGGGGCAGCGAACGCCGTGGCGGCAAGCCCGACGGCATCGTCGTGTACCTCTGCCAGGAGCCGCGGGGGGAGGAGAGCGGCCAGCGGGTGATGACCCGGCTGCGGCCGTTCGCCCAGCGGATCCGGCTGGCCTGCGGAGCGCTGGACGTTCCGGTCCTGGAGGCCCTGTGCCTCTCCGAGGGCCGATTCTGGTCCTACGTCTGCCCCGATGAGCGCTGCTGCCCGGCCGAGGGGACCCGGCTGGCCGCGGTCGGTACCTCGGTGATGGCCGCGACGGCCACTTTCGCCGGGCTCCAGGTCCGGGGCTCCCTCAAGGAGATCGAGGGCCGGCTCGCACCGCTGCGCGGGGCCGTGGCCGACGAGGCGGAGCGGGCCCTGGACCGGGCGGCCGCGGCCCTGATGCCGAGGATCCTCGACGGGGCCACCCGGGAGGAGGTCGGGGCCGAGACCATCACGCTCGCGCAGGCCCTGATGCGGCGCATGACCCTGGCCCCGCCGGTCGAGGGCGGCTCGCACGCCGACGACTGGGACGACGCCCTGCTGGGTCACGACGAGGCCGCCTCGCTGATCCTGGGCCTCCAGGACCGTGAGATCCGGGACATCGCGGCGGAGTGGATGGAAGACGAGGAGGCCGCCCCGGCCCTGCGGCTGTGGCGGGCCCTCGCCCGGCGCTGTGTCGGGGCCTACGGCGAGCACGCCGCGGCCCCGCTCACCCTCGCGGGCTGGGTCTCCTGGTCCACCGGGGACGAGCCGACCGCCCGGATCGCCTTCGGACTGGCCCTGCGGGCGGACGCCGAATACCGCTTCGCCCAGCTGCTCCACCACGCGTGCAACGAGGGGATCGACCCCGAGGGGCTGCGGGAGTGCCTGCGGGAGGAGCGCCGCCGCCGCGAGCCCCGGCGGGGGCGTTCCTCGGCCGGCACCCGTCCTCCCGGGCGGCGGGGCCGGACGGCGCCCCGCCGCGGGTCCCGCCGCACCGCGGGGAGCGAGCAGTGAGGGGGCGCCGGCCCTGGCGCCGTGGTCCGGTGCGGCTGCTCCGGAGCGCCCTGGGCCGGACCCTGAGGCGCAGGCCCCGCCCCGCGCATCCGCGGCAGGGTCCCGCGATCCGCACACGGTCGGGGCCCGTGACCGGCACATGGCCAGGGCTTGTGACCCGGGCGGAACCGGCGCTCGTGACCCGGGCGGGGCAGGAGGCCGTGACCCGGGCGGGGGCGGGGGCGTTCAGATGTGGGGTGGTGGGGGCCCGGCCACGCCGCCGCCCAGCTGAACCGACCGGAGCGCAGACAAGGCGACACATGTCTCACCCCGCACCTCCCCGCCCATCCGGCGTACCCGCCGCCCGCAAGTTCGAACTGCCGCCCGTGCACGGCGCCGTCATCTGTGTGGCCGCGCCCTGCCTGGTCATCTCGCCGGAGCACGGCCAGCTGACCGGGCGGGGGATCGACGGGATCTACCGGGCCGGCCGCAGGCTGCTCTCCCGTTGCATGCTGCGCGTAGGCGGCCGGGAACCCGTCGCCGTCCAAGGGCGCAGCCTCGGCTCCGACAGGGCCGCCTTCACCGCGACCGTGCGCACCGGTGCCGAGCCCGGCCCCGACCCGGACATCGGTGTGGAACGGGTCAGGCATGCGGACGGCACCGAGCGGATCACCCTGCGCAGCTTCTCGGCCCGGCCGCTGCGCCTGCCCGTGGAGGTCCTGCTCGGGACCGACCTGGCGGAGCTGGCCGCCGTGGCCGCTGGCCGGGCCGGACCGGAGCTGCCCGCCGGGGTGCACGCCGCAGGGTTGCGCTGGAGCACCGGCGAGGCGCAGACGGTCACCGCCGCCGTCCCGCCGCCGGACGACGCGCTGGCTTCGGCGGGGCTGCTGCGCTGGCAGCTCGAAATCGGCCCCGGAGAGTCCCGCACCATCGAGCTGCGGACCACCCAGGACCGGATCGTGCGGGCCACCGCCGGGCAGGCAGCCAACCCACTGGCCGACGCCCGGGCCGAAGGCGACGATCCCAGGGTTGAGGCGTGGTTCCGCAGCAGCGTGGAGGACCTGGCCGCGCTGCTGCTCAGGGACCCCGAGGCGCCGGGCGACACCTTCGTGGCCGCCGGGGCGCCCTGGAGGCTGGGCCTCGCCCCGGCCGAGTCGTTGTGGGCCGCGCGGATGGCGCTGCCCCTCGGGACCGGGCTCGCCGCGGCCACCCTGCGCGTGCTGGCCCGGACCCAGACCGACGGGAGCGGGCCCGACGCGGGGAAGATCCCGGGGCCGCTGCGCGGAGCGGGCCCGCAGCTGCCGCCGGGGTGCACCGGCACAGAGGCGACCCTGGCCTTCCCGGCGGTGCTCGCCGAAGCCCGGCTCTGGGGCCTGCCGGAAGAGGAGGTGGCCCGGCTGCTCCCGGCCGCCGAGGGGTGCCTCGACTGGCTGCGCGGCGCTCTGGGGGAGGACGGCCTCCTGGCCGATCCCGATCCGGGCCCGCGGCGCTGCGAGACCCAGGCCCACGCCCACCGGGCCGCCGTGCTCGGCGCGGACCTCCTCGCCGGATGCGGGCGGCCCGGAGCCGAGGAGTGGCGGGAGCGGGCCGCCGCGCTGCGGGAGCGGTTCCGGGCCGGGTTCTGGATCGACGGTCCGGACGGCGGGCGGCCCGCTTCGGCCCTGCATCCCGACGGGCGGCCGCTTCCCAGGCTGACGGGTGCCGCCGCCCACCTGCTCGACACCGGACTGATCAGCGGCGGCCGCACGGCCCCGGGGCTCCTGGACCGCGTGCGGTCGGAGCAGCTGGCCCGGCTGCTCGGAGCCCCCGCCATGGATTCCGGATGGGGGCTGCGGAGCATGGCCACCAGGGAGCCGGGGCACAACCCGTTCGGCCACCGCTCGGGCGCGGTCCGGGCGTACGAGAGTGCGGTGGCGGTGGCGGGCCTGGCCCAGGCGGGCTTCGAGAAGGAGGCCGCAGGCCTGCTGAGGGGCCTGCTGGACGCGGCCGAGGCCTTCGGGTATCGGCTGCCGGAGATGTTCGCGGCCGAGCAGCGCACCGCCGGAAGCGCGCCCGTCCCGCACCCGGCGGCCTGCCGCCCGGCCGCCGTGGCCGCGGCGGCCGGGGTCCACGTCCTGACCGCCCTCGCCGGGATCCGTCCCGACGCCCCCTCGGGCACGGTCGCCCTCGCCCCGCTCCCCGGCGCCCCCCTCGGCGCGCTCCGGCTCGCAGGCCTGCGGGTGTCCGGGGAGCCGTTCGCCGTCCGGATCAGCCGGCTCGGCCTCGGCATGGTGGAGGAGGCCGCCGATGTGCTCCAACTGGGCGGCTAGCGAAGTGGCCGATCGTGGCGGGCCGTCTGCCGGGCCGGCGGCCTCCCGGCTCCGGAACAGTGTCTTCAAGGTCACCAAAGAGCTGTTTATCGTCAGGCAGACGACTATGATCGCGGCATGTCGCCCTACGACCCGTCGGCCTTTCCGCCCTTCGCCGTCACCGTCGACCTGGTCGTGCTCACCGTGCGGCGCCACGCGCTCTGCGCGCTGGTCGTCCGACGGGGTGAGCAGCCGTTCCAGGGGCGCTGGGCGCTGCCCGGCGGATTCGTCCGCGGGGACGAGGACCTGGCCGGTGCCGCCGCGCGGGAGCTCTCCGAGGAGACCGGCCTGTGCGCCCACGACCCCGCTCTCCCCGGCGCGGGCAACGGGGCTCACCTCGAACAGCTGGCCACCTACGGCGATCCGAAGCGCGATCCGCGCATGCGTGTCGTCAGCGTGGCGCACCTGGTGCTGGCTCCGGACCTGCCGGCGCCGCGGGCCGGGGGCGACGCCAACAGCGCGCGCTGGGCCCCCGTGGACGAGCTGCTGGCCGCCCCAGACGAGGCCGCGGCCGCGCTCGCCTTCGACCACGCCCGGATCCTCGCCGACGGTGTGGAACGGGCCCGCTCGAAGATCGAGTACTCCTCACTGGCCACCGCCTTCTGCCCGCCCGAGTTCACCGTCGGCGAGCTGCGCCGGGTCTACGAGGCCGTCTGGGGCGTGGCCCTCGACCCGCGCAACTTCCATCGCAAGGTCACCGGAACCCCCGGATTCCTGGTGCCGGCCGGAGGGACGACGACCCGTCAGGGTGGCCGTCCGGCCCAGCTGTTCCGTGCGGGAGGGGCCACCCTGCTCAACCCGCCGATGCTGCGCCCGGAAGTCTGACGCCGCGCCACACGGGCCGGCCGGGATCCGGCCGGCTGTGCGGGGGCAGGCCCCTGCGGGCGCACCGCCGCCGGCGGCAATATCGGCATCCCATCGGACCGGTTGCCTAGAAAATCGGACATATCGCGCTATCTTGCTTGCGGTACTCACCCTGCCGCAGAGCGGTCTCACCCCCCGCGAGAGAAGCGATGCTCCAGGCCATCGGACTCACCAGCAAACACCGAACCGACGCCCCGCCCCTCGTGGACGACCTCACGTTCGAGGCCCGCCCGGGGCACGTGACCGCCCTGCTCGGCGAGCCGGGGTCGGGCAAGACGACCGCGCTGCGGCTCATGCTCGAACTCGAACCGGGTCGTGGCGTCACCTACTTCCGCGGCCGCCCGCTGCACCGGCTCCCGCACCCCGGCCGTGAGGTCGGGGTGGTGCTCGGGGACGTTCCCGGCAACCCCTCGCGGACCGTCCGCAACCAGCTGCGGATGCTCTGCGCCGCCGCCGGAGTGCCGGCGTCCCGGGCCGACACCATGCTGGAGGTCGTCGGCATCGCCGGCCTTCGCGACCAGCGGCTCGGCTCGCTCTCGCTCGGCATGGAGCGCCGGGTCGCCCTGGCCTCGGCGCTGCTCGCCGATCCGTGCACCCTGCTCCTGGACGAGCCCGGCGCCGGACTCTCCCCCCGCGAGCGCGGCTGGCTGCACGGGCTGCTGCGCGGCCACGCCTCCCTCGGCGGTGCCGTGCTCTTCACCACCGACGACGCGAAGGAAGCCGCGCGCAGCGCCGACCGGGTCGTCAGCATCGAGGCGGGCCGGCTCGTCGCCGACCAGGACGCGGCCGATTTCGCCCGCACCCGGCTGCGGCCGCGGGTCGCCGTGCGCACCCCGCACGCCGCCCGGCTGGCCGACGTACTGGGCCGGGAGGCCCGGGCCGCCCAGCGCTCGCTGGAGATCGTCGAGGAGAGCGGCAGCCGTCTCTCGGTGTACGGCAGCAACTGTGCCGAGGTCGGGGAGGCGGCGTTCCGGCACGGCGTGCTGGTCCACCAGCTCGCCGACGAGACGGGTGACGCAGGTTCGCCGACGGCGCCGGTCCCGCACGCCCGCGCCTCCGGCGCCGCGAGCCCGCCGGAGCCCGCAGAGGCCCGCGCCGAGGACTCCGGTCGCAGGCCCCGCCAAGCCCGCCCGGGGCGGCCGGCCTCGGCCGTGCGCCGCGTGGGCGGGCCCCTGCGGCCACTGCGCTACGAGTTGCTGCGGGTCTTCGGCACCGCCACGCCCGTCCTCACCGCCGCCCTCGTCGTCGCCGTCTCCGTCCTCACCGCTCTGGTCCTGGCCCGGGTCGGTCAGACCCCGCAGAACCGGCTGCTCGCCGCCTGGCCCGAGCTGCTGCCGCTGCCGCCCGCCGCCCTGGGCGCGGGACTGCTCGGCGCGCTGGCCTTCGGCGAGGAGTACCGCTACCCCGCGCTCGCCGCCGACCGCGGCACCGTGCCCCGCCGGATGGGGCTGCTCACCGCCAAGCTCGGCGTCTGCGCCGCCCTCGCCCTGCTGCTGGGCGCCCTCGCCGTGGCGGCCGACGCCGCCGCCCTCGCGCTCGTCTTCGACAGCGGCCCGCTGCGCACCCCGGTGGAGTGGCTGTCCCCGGGGGTGAGTTGGGCCGGGCTGCTGGTCGGCTGCGCCTGGGCCGGCGTACTGGCCTCCGGAGTCTTCCGGTCGGCCACCGCCGGGCTGGCCGCGGTGCTCGCCGTGCCGGTGATGGTGGTGCCGCTGGTGCGCAAGGTCCTGGAGGGCCCGTCCGCGTACCCGGTGACCGGGCTCGGGCCCCGGCTGCGGGGCATGACCTGGGTGCAGTGGCCGCCGGAGGCGGACCGCCTGCTCGTGGGGGCCCTACGGGTGATGGCCCAACCCGTCGGGACCGCGCTGGTGTTGTCGCTGATGGTCCTGTTGTGCGCCTATGGGTTCACCAGACTGCGCAGCCGGGTCCGTTGGTGATCGTTCCGGTGCCGGAGAAGTCACGGACGGGACCGGTCCCGTCCGTGTCGCGTCAAGCAGACCGCAACTCCCCGCAAAAGGCCCGGTTCTTTACGATAAGTCGTCAATTGCGTAGGTGGCACCGATCACCCTTTCGTGTGCTTTTCACCAAAGACCTCAAGGCTCATGGAGGCACGACCGACAAAGGATTCGTGAGTACCCTTGCGCACACCATGATGACCGCCGCCCGCCACGCCGACTCCGGCCTCGCCGGCCCGGGCGAACTCGACCGCTACCCCTACGCGGAGACCCCCGGGTCCGACCGCGTCGGAGCGCCCCACTGGGACGGCGCCGACGTCGAGTTGAGCCGGGTCGGCCGCCGCGCGGCAGGCAGCCGCGGCCGCGGACTGCACGGCCAACTCGTCCAGCAGCTCGGCCAGATGATCGTTTCCGGTGACCTCGGAGCGGACCGCCCCCTGGTCCCCGAGGAGATCGGCCAGCGCTTCGAGGTCTCCCGTACCGTCGTCCGCGAATCGCTGCGGGTCCTGGAGGCCAAGGGCCTCGTCAGCGCCCGCCCCAACGTCGGCACCCGGGTCCGCCCGGTCGCCGACTGGAACCTGCTCGACCCCGACATCATCGAGTGGCGCGCCTTCGGACCCCAGCGCGACGACCAGCGCCGCGAGCTGGGCGAGCTCCGCTGGACCATCGAACCGCTCGCCGCCCGCCTCGCCGCCGGCCACGGCCGGCCGGACATCCAGCAGCGCCTCGCCGACATGGTCGAGATCATGGGCCACGCGCTCGGGCAGGGCGACTCGATCACCTTCGCGCGCGCGGACAACGAGTTCCACGCACTCCTCATCCAGGTCGCCGGCAACCGCATGCTGGAGCACCTCTCCGGCATCGTCTCCGCCGCCCTCCAGGTCTCCGGCAGCCCGATCACCGCCTGCGACCGGCCGAGCGAGACCTGCGTGGCCCACCACGCACGGATGGTCGAGGCCCTCGCCGCGGGTGACGCGACCGGCGCCGAGAACGCCATGCGCCAGCTCCTGACGGTTCATCCGGAGGTAGAGCGCGTGGTCCCCGCCCCGCGCGAGCACTGAGGGGCGGTCGCGCGGGGGCGTGGGGGTGTGCAGGACGTGTCGCCGGGCCCGGTCGGGTCCGGCGACACCGGCGTGGGGCCCTCCGTCACGGGCGTCCGGCCACGTCCGGACCGCCGGTGCGACCGCTGGACCGGCGTCCGTGCGTACGGGGTGTGACTCGGGCCACGAAGATTGGGCGTAACACTCTGCGAGGTCACGCGATGACCTAAGAGGTGATGGCCGACGGAGGGAAGACAGCAGCCCTTGGGGATGCTGTGCAGCTCCCCGGCCCCTGCCCGCGCCGCCGGCCCAACCCCGGTCGGTGGTCGTCGGCTCCGGTCCAGCACCACCAGGCCCGGCGTCGGAAGCCGTTCCCATCGTTCCGAGAGGTTGTTCGTGTCGGCCAGCACATCCCGTACGCTCCCGCCGGAGATCGCCGATTCCGAGTCTGTGATGGCGCTCATCGAGCGGGGCAAGGCCGAGGGGCAGATCGCCGGCGATGACGTGCGTCGGGCCTTCGAGGCTGACCAGATTCCTGCGACCCAGTGGAAGAATGTTCTGCGCAGCCTCAACCAGATCCTCGAGGAAGAGGGTGTGACGCTGATGGTCAGTGCCGCGGAGTCGCCCAAGCGCACCACCCGCAAGAGCGTCGCAGCGAAGAGCCCGGCCAAGCGGACGGCCACCGAGCCCGTCAGGAAGACGGTGGCCAGGACGACGGCAGCGCAGCCCGCAGCCACCGCGCCCGTCGCGGCCCCGGCAGCCGAAACGGCGGACCCGGAGACCGCGGACGCTCTCGCGGAGGAGCCCGGAACCGAGCCGGCCGCCAAGAAGACGGCGGCGAAGAAGACCGCCGCCAAGAAGGCCGCGCCCGCCAAGAAGACCGCCGCCAAGAAGACGGCGGCGAAGAAGACCGCCGCCAAGAAGGACGCCGACGAGGCGGGCGAGGACGAGACCCCGGACGAGGGTCCCGACGCCGCCAAGGCCGAGGCGGACGAAGAGGAGGAGGGCGGCGAGAACAAGGGCTTCGTCATCTCCGACGACGAGGACGACGCCCCCGCCCAGCAGGTCGTGGTCGCCGGCGCCACCGCCGA
Organism: Streptomyces sp. NPDC090045; assembly: GCF_044747975.1. NCBI lineage: Bacteria > Bacillati > Actinomycetota > Actinomycetes > Kitasatosporales > Streptomycetaceae > Streptomyces > Streptomyces sp. NPDC090045. The sequence goes on along the minus strand of NZ_JBIVFA010000012.1, from coordinate 189,336 downwards.
CCCGGTCAAGGACTACCTCAAGCAGATCGGCAAGGTCCCCCTCCTCAACGCCGAGCAGGAGGTGGAGCTCGCCAAGCGCATCGAGGCCGGTCTGTTCGCCGAGGACAAGCTGGCGAACTCCGACAAGCTGGCGCCCAAGCTCAAGCGCGAGCTGGAGATCATCGCCGAGGACGGCCGCCGCGCAAAGAACCACCTGCTGGAGGCCAACCTCCGCCTCGTGGTCTCCCTCGCGAAGCGCTACACCGGCCGCGGCATGCTCTTCCTGGACCTGATCCAGGAGGGCAACCTGGGTCTCATCCGCGCGGTCGAGAAGTTCGACTACACCAAGGGCTACAAGTTCTCGACCTACGCCACGTGGTGGATCCGGCAGGCGATCACGCGCGCCATGGCCGACCAGGCCCGCACCATCCGCATCCCGGTGCACATGGTCGAGGTCATCAACAAGCTCGCCCGCGTGCAGCGCCAGATGCTCCAGGACCTGGGCCGCGAGCCCACCCCGGAGGAGCTGGCCAAGGAACTCGACATGACCCCCGAGAAGGTCATCGAGGTCCAGAAGTACGGCCGCGAGCCGATCTCCCTGCACACGCCGCTCGGCGAGGACGGCGACAGCGAGTTCGGTGACCTGATCGAGGACTCCGAGGCCGTGGTCCCGGCCGACGCCGTGAGCTTCACGCTCCTGCAGGAGCAGCTGCACTCGGTGCTCGACACCCTGAGCGAGCGCGAGGCCGGCGTGGTCTCCATGCGCTTCGGCCTCACGGACGGCCAGCCCAAGACCCTCGACGAGATCGGCAAGGTCTACGGGGTCACGCGCGAGCGGATCCGCCAGATCGAGTCGAAGACGATGTCGAAGCTGCGGCACCCGTCCCGCTCCCAGGTGCTCCGCGACTACCTGGACTGACCGGGCACGGTCACGGCCGGCGGACGGCAGCGACGGTGGCCGCGCGGGTGCGCTCGGCCACCGGGCATCCCACTCTGGGTGGGGTCATGCACACTCGGAGTCAGGAGGCCTCATGCGTCGTCCCTTTGCCCGTGCTCTGGCGGGCGCGCTGACCCTGGCGGCGGGAGCGGCCGCGGCGCCGCTCGCCCAGATGCCGCAGGCGGCCGCGGACAGCGTGGTGATCGGCGGCAAGCCGGTCAAGGTGGCCGACAGCCCTTGGGTCGTGGCCCTGGCCAGCCGTGACCGGTTCGGGGGTACGCGGGGCGGGCAGTTCTGCGGGGGAGTCGTCGTCGCCCCGACCCGGGTGCTGACCGCGGCGCACTGCCTGGGCAGCCAGGTGCTGGGCGGCCCGGTCGAAGCCGTGCCGGACTTCCGGGTGATCGTCGGGCGTACGGAGCTCCAGGCAAGCGAGGGCCGGGAGATCCCGGTGCGCGGGGCCCGGGTGAACCCGGCCTACGACCCGCAGAGCAACGCGGGGGACCTCGCCGTCCTGGAACTGGCCGAGGCCGTGCCGGCCCACCACGTCCTCCCCCTGGCGGAGGCGGGGCATCCCGCCTACGGGGCGGGCACCGAGGCGGCGGTCTACGGCTGGGGCGACACGAGCGGCTTCGGTGACTACGCGTACGCGCTCCGGGCCGCGCGGGTGACGGTGCTGGAGGACGAGGTGTGCGGGCGCGCCTACCCCGGGGACGCCGACGGGCAGTACCGCGCCGAGTCCATGGTGTGCGCGGGGGACGGCGGGGGCGGCAAGGACGCCTGCCAGGGCGACAGCGGTGGACCGCTGGTGGCCCAGGGGCGGCTCATCGGGCTCGTCTCGTGGGGCCGGGGCTGCGGGCGCGCCGACAGCCCGGGGGTGTACACGCGCATCGCCCCGTTGGCCGGCTTCGTGACGGCCCCGGAGACGGGCGCGCAGCCCGCCGGGGTCCGGGACAGTGCATGGGAGGCCCGCAGGCGCTCCCTGCCGGGTGCAGGGCCCGCACAGGGGCATCGCACGCGCTAGCGGCCCCGTACGGCCGCCCGCCCCCGAGCGCGGGCGGCCGGATGTGAGGACGGGCGGCACCCCTGGGTCTCAGGGGTGCCGCCCGTCGACCGGCATCGCCGGTCCTGGCTCGTCGGATGCGAGGTGCAGGCCTGTGTCAGCGGTCCTCGGGTTCGGCATTGGCAGCCGGAGCGGACGTAAGCCGCTCGGTCTCATCCTGTATTTCCGCGGCGATCTTCTTGAGTTCCGGCTCGAACTTGCGACCGTGGTGGGCGCAGAAGAGCAGTTCACCGCCGCTCAGCAGGACGACGCGCAGATATGCCTGGGCGCCGCAACGGTCGCATCGGTCAGCGGCCGTCAGCGGGGTCGCGGGTGTCAGAACAGTAGTCACGTCGCCTCTTCTCTAGCTCGACGAGCTGTCGTACCAGGGTCAACATCCAACCAGGCCGAAAACGTTCCCGCTCGCGGCTTTTCCTCGAAACTTCCTTCCGAAGCTGGCCGGCTGTTGCCGGTTGGCGGCGAAGGAGCCGTATTGCGTTGCTTTACGGTTTCGCGTTGTCAGTCGTGCGCTTGTTGCAGTTCCATCCTCCCCCGGCGTGAGTGCCAGGTTGTTCATGAGGACGTGCCCGAACCCTAAATGGTTCATGCGCGGAAGGGAACGTGATGTTTCCTTCACCCGCCCGGGGGATCGAACATCCGTACGGATCTGGACTAGGGTGAGGACCGCACGAGGGTGGCGTTGCATCGGCTCTACCTGGCCTCGGTACCCTTCGAGCGGCAGCCGAGCCACCCCTGCGCCCGACCGGGCCAGAAAAGAAATTCAGCGAGGAGCGAACTGCGTGACCGCCGACACGTCCGTGCCTTCCAGCGCGCTGCTGTCCGGAGCAGACCGGGACGGTTCCAACTACACCGCGCGGCACCTGCTCGTCCTCGAAGGGCTGGAGGCCGTCCGGAAGCGCCCCGGCATGTATATCGGCTCGACCGACAGCCGGGGCCTGATGCACTGCCTCTGGGAGATCATCGACAATTCCGTCGACGAGGCCCTGGGCGGCTACTGCGACCACATCGAGGTGATCCTCCACGAGGACGCCTCCGTGGAGGTCCGGGACAACGGCCGCGGCATCCCCGTGGACGTCGAGCCCAAGACCGGCCTGTCCGGCGTCGAGGTCGTCATGACCAAGCTGCACGCCGGCGGCAAGTTCGGCGGGGGCTCGTACGCGGCCTCCGGCGGCCTGCACGGCGTCGGCGCCTCCGTGGTCAACGCCCTCTCCGCCCGGCTGGACGTCGAGGTCGACCGGGGCAGCTCCACCCACGCCATCAGCTTCCGCCGCGGCGTCCCCGGGATGTTCATCGAGCAGGGCCCCGACAGCCCCTTCGACCCCGCCAACGGCCTGCGCAAGGTCAAGCGGATCGCCAAGGGCAAGACCGGCACCCGGGTCCGCTACTGGGCCGACCGCCAGATCTTCCTCAAGGACGCCCGGCTCAATCTGGAGACGCTCTACCAGCGCGCCCGCCAGACCGCCTTCCTCGTGCCGGGCCTGACCCTGGTCGTCCGTGACGAGCGCGGCATCGACGGCGCCGGCAAGACCGAGGAGACCTTCCGCTTCGACGGCGGGATCAGCGAATTCTGCGAGTACCTCGCCCAGGACAAGGCCGTCTGCGACGTGCTGCGCCTGACCGGCACGGGCACCTTCAAGGAGACCGTCCCGGTCCTCGACGACCGCGGCCACATGACCCCCACCGAGGTCACGCGCGAGCTCGGCGTGGACATCGCCCTGCGCTGGGGCACGGGCTACGAGACCAACGTCAAGTCCTTCGTGAACATCATCGCCACCCCCAAGGGCGGCACCCACGTCTCCGGCTTCGAGCGCTCGGTCGCCAAGACGGTGAACGAGGTGCTGCGCTCGGCCAAGCTGCTGCGCGTGGCCGAGGACGACGTGGTCAAGGACGACGCGATGGAGGGCATGACGGCCGTCGTCACCGTCCGCCTCGCGGAGCCGCAGTTCGAGGGCCAGACCAAGGAGGTGCTCGGCACCTCGGCGGCCACCCGGATCGTCGCCGCCGTGGTCGCCAAGGAGCTCAAGGCCTTCCTGACCTCCACGAAGCGCGACGACAAGCAGCAGGCCCGCGCCGTGATGGAGAAGATCGTCGCGGCCGCCCGGACCCGGATCGCGGCCCGCCAGCACAAGGAGGCGCAGCGTCGCAAGACCGCGCTGGAGACCTCCTCGCTGCCCGCCAAGCTGGCCGACTGCCGTAGCGACGACGTGGAGCGCAGCGAGCTCTTCATCGTCGAGGGCGACTCCGCCCTCGGTACGGCGAAGCTCGCCCGCAACTCCGAATTCCAGGCGCTCCTGCCCATCCGAGGCAAGATCCTCAACGTTCAGAAGTCGTCCGTCTCGGACATGCTCAAGAACGTCGAGTGCGGGGCGATCATCCAGGTCATAGGAGCCGGCTCGGGCCGGACCTTCGACATCGACGCCGCCCGCTACGGCAAGATCGTGCTGCTCGTCGATGCCGATGTCGACGGCGCGCACATCCGCTGCCTGCTGCTCACGCTCTTCCAGCGGTACATGCGGCCGATGGTCGAGGCCGGCCGGGTCTTCGCGGCCGTGCCGCCGCTGCACCGGATCGAGCTGGTCCAGCCCAAGAAGGGCCAGGACAAGTACGTGTACACGTATTCGGACAACGAACTGCGCCAGACCCTGCTGGAGTACCAGCGGAAGAACATCCGGTACAAGGACTCGATCCAGCGCTACAAGGGCCTCGGCGAGATGGACGCGGACCAGCTGGCGGAGACCACCATGGACCCCCGCTTCCGCACCCTGCGCCGGATCAACATCGGCGACCTGGACTCGGCCGAGCAGGTCTTCGACCTGCTCATGGGCAATGAGGTGGCGCCGCGCAAGGAGTTCATCACGAGCTCCGCGGCGACGCTGGACCGCTCGCGCATCGACGCCTGACCCGGTCGGAGCCGGCGGCCGGCACCGGCCGGCACGGACGGCGCCGACGGGCCCCACGGCACACCGGCGCTCTTCCCTCCATCACCTGTTGGAGTGAAGAGCGCCGGTACACCAGTCCGGAAAGCGACTATTGAGCACATCCTTGTGGGCACGCGGCCAATGCGGCGGCGGACAAGGAGAGTTCGGTGGACAAGCACGAAGGTCGTGATGCCGGAACGATCCGGCTGGACGACCCCTGGTACGACGCGCTGGCCGTCGGCTGGGGCGAGGGCGAGGAAGCGTCCCCGCCGCGCCCGGCCCCGGGCGGCGGCCCCGCGCACGGCGCATCCGACATCTACCTCGAAGTGCAGCGCAGCGCCGCCTTTCAGGAGGTCCGCAGCCGCTACCGGAGGTTCGTCGTCCCCGCGACCGCCGGCTTCTTCCTCTGGTACGTCGCCTACGTGGTCGCCGCCACCGCCGCGCCCGGCGTGATGGCCCGGCCCGTGGTGGGCGCGGTCAACGTGGCCATGCTGGCGGGGCTCGGGCAGTTCCTCACCACCTTCCTGCTGACCTGGGCCTACGTCCGGCACGCGCGGCTGCGCCGGGACCGGGCCGCGCTCGATCTGCGCTGGACCGTCTTCGAGCAGGAGCGCGACCAGGAGCGGACCCGGGCGAGGGGGGCCGGCCGGTGACCACCGAACACCAGACCCTCGCGCTGATCCTGTTCAGCGTCTTCATCGCGGTGACCCTGGGCATCACCACCTGGGTCAGCCGGAACCGGCACGGGTCGGCCGAGGAGTTCTACGCGGGCGGGCGGTTGTTCTCCCCGATGGAGAACGGTTTCGCCATCGCCGGCGACTACATGTCCGCCGCCTCCTTCCTCGGCATCTCCGGCCTGATCGCCCTCTTCGGCTACGACGGCATGCTCTACTCCGTGGGGTTCCTCGTGGCCTGGCTGGTGGTCCTGTTCCTCGTCGCCGAACTGGTCCGCAACTGCGGGCGCTTCACCCTCGCCGACGTGGTCGCCGCGCGGATGAGCGAGCGCCCGGTGCGGATCGCGGCCGGCACCTCCTCGGTCGTCGTCTCCGTGCTCTACCTCATCGCGCAGATGGTCGGCGCGGGCAGCCTGGTCGGCCTGCTGCTCGGCAGTTCGAGCGCAACGGCCCGGACCCTGACCGTGATCGGGGTGGGCGCGCTGATGGTGGTCTACGTGTCCTTCGGCGGGATGCGGGCCACCACCTGGATCCAGATCGTCAAGGCCGTCCTGCTGATGGGCGGGGCGGTCACCCTGACCGTGCTCGTGATGCTGCGCTTCCACGGGAACTTCGACCAGCTGCTGACCAGCGCCGCCGACCGCAGCGGGCACGGGGCCAAGTTCCTCGGCCCCGGCCTCAAGTACGGCGGCGACTGGACCTCCCGCGTCGACTTCATGAGCCTCGGCCTCGCGCTGGTCCTCGGGACCGCCGGGCTGCCGCACATCCTGTCGCGCTTCTACACGGTGCCCACGGCACGTGCGGCGCGCCGGTCGGTGGTGTGGGCGATCGCGCTGATCGGCGGCTTCTACCTGATGACCATCGTGCTCGGTTTCGGGGCGGCGGCGCTGGTGGGCCCGGACGAGGTACGGGCCTCCAACGCCTCCGGGAACACGGCCGTTCCGCTGCTCGCGGCCTTCCTCGGCGGGGGCGCCGGATCCACCGGAGGGGCGGTGCTGTTCGCCTTCGTGGCCGCCATCGCCTTCGCGACCATCCTGGCCGTGGTGGCCGGCATCACCCTGGCCTCGTCGGCCTCCGTCGCACACGACCTGTACGCGTCGCTCAAGCGGCGCCGGGCCAAGCAGCGCAGCGAGGTCGCGGTGGCCCGGGTCGCGGCCGTCGGCATCGGGGCGGTGGCGATCGCCCTCGGGCTGCTCGCCCAGGACCTCAATGTGGCGTTCCTGGTGGGGCTGGCCTTCGCGGTGGCGGCCTCGGCGAACCTTCCGGTGCTGCTGTACTCGCTCTTCTGGCGCGGCTTCACCACGCGGGGGGCCGTCTGGTCGGTGTACGGGGGCCTGGTGCCGGCGGTGCTGCTGGTGCTGGTCTCGCCGGTGGTGTCGGGCAGCGCGGAATCCCTCTTCCCGGGCGTGGACTTCCAGTACTTCCCGCTGCAGAACCCGGGCATCGTCTCGATCCCGCTGGGGTTCCTGGCGGGCTGGCTGGGCACGGTCACCTCGGGCGAGGAGCCGGACGAGGCGAAGCACGCCCAGACGGAGGTCCGCTCCCTGACCGGCGCCGGAGCGGTCTGAGCGCCGTCGGGCCGGGCCCCCGTGCAGGGTCCCCGTCGGGCCGGGTCCCCGTCAGGCGGGCCTCCGTCAGGCCGGACCCTCCGACGGGAGCCAGGTGTAGCGGTGTTCCGGGCGGCCGGTCTCGCCGTAGCGCAGGGCCAGGGTCACGCGGGCGGTGCGTTCGAGCAGTTTCACGTAGCGCTGGGCGGTCTGGCGGCTGATGCCCGCGCGGTCGGCTATCTGCTGGGTGGACAAGGGGCCCTCCGCCGAGCGCAGGACCTGGCGCACCAGTTCCGCGGTGGTGGCGGAGTGGCCCTTGGGGAGTTCGTTCGCGGGTCCCGCGGCGGCGAGGGCGCCGAAGATCCGGTCGACCTCGGCCTGTTCGGCCTCGCCGCCCGTCTCCAGGGTGCGGCGCAGGGCCCCGTACGCCTCCAGCCGGGTGCGCAGCCCGGCGAAGGTGAAGGGTTTGACCAGGTACTGGAGGGCTCCGAGACGCATCGCGGCCTGCACGGTGGCGAGGTCGCGGGCGGCCGTGACCATGATCACATCGGTGTGGTGGCCGAGCTGGCGCAGGCGCCGGACCAGGTCCAGGCCGTTCTCGTCGGGGAGGTAGTGGTCCAGGAGGACCAGGTCCACGGCCTGCGAGGTGAGGAACTCCAGGGCCTCGGCCGCCGAATGGGCCTGCGCCGTGACCCGGAAACCGGGAACCTTCGCCACGTACGCCGCGTTGATCCGGGCAACACGCATGTCGTCGTCGACGACCAATACGTGGATCGGGGTCCCGTTCACCGCTTCGTTCATCGCAGGGCCTCCGGGAGTACGACGGAGAATTCCGCCCCTCCGTCCGCTGCTTCACCGGCCCGGACGTTGCCACCCTGCCGCTCCGCGAGGCGGCGTACGAGGGCGAGGCCCAGCCCGCGCTCGCGGTGGGCGCTGGGCTGCTTGGTCGACCAGCCCTCGGTGAAGATCTCCTCGCGGCGCGAAGCCGGCACCCCGGGGCCGCTGTCGCGCACCCGCAGCACGGCGGTACGGCCCTCCGCGCGCAGCTCCACCTCGACCAGGGGCGCCGTCGAACCGGCGGCGGCGTCCAGGGCGTTGTCCACCAGGTTGCCCACGATCGTGACGAGGCCGCCCGGGTCCACCAGGCGGTCGGGGAGGAGGGTGGCCGCGGCCAGCCGCAGGGGAACGCCGCGTTCGGCCGCGACGGTCGCCTTGCCCACGAGAAGGGCGGCCAGCAGCGGGTCGCGGACCTTCTCGGTGACCTGTTCGGCGGTCGTGCGGTGCACGTCGGCGACCTCGGTGACGAACTCCACCGCCTCCTCGTGCAGGCCCAGTTCCAGCAGGCCCAGGAGGGTGTGGAGGCGGTTGGCGTGCTCGTGGTCCTGGGCGCGCAGGGCATCGATGAGGCCCCGGGTGGAGTCGAGTTCGCGGCCGAGGCGTTCCAGCTCGGTACGGTCGCGCAGGGTGGCGACGGCGCCGCCGTCCTCGGTGGGCATGCGGTTGGCGACCAGGACCCGGGGGCCCTGGACGGTGAGCAGGTCGCGGCCGGTGACGCGGCCCGACAGCACGTCGGCGGTGCGGCCGGCGTCGAGTACGTCGTCCAGCGGGCGTCCCGCCAGGGTGGCGGTGGAGTCCGGGGCGAGGCCCAGCAGCCGGGCGGCCTCGTCGTTCACGAGCCGGACCCGGCCGTGGCGGTCGAGGGCGATGACTCCTTCGCGGATGGAGTGCAGCATCGCCTCGCGCTCGGCGAGCAGGCCGGAGATGTCGGAGAAGGCCAGGTCCCGGGTCTGGCGCTGGATCCGGCGGGAGAGCAGATAGGCGGCCAGGGCGCCCGCGGCCAGCGCACCGCCTGCGTAGGCGAGCAGTCCGGGGATGGCGCCGAGCAGCCGGTCACGGACGCTGTCGTAGGCGATGCCCACCGAGACGGCGCCGACGATCTCGCCGTCGGCCGCGAGGAGCGGGACCTTGCCGCGGGCGGAGCGGCCCAGGGTGCCCTCGTCGATCTCCATGACCTCGCGGCCGGCCAGCGCCGCGCTCGGGTCGGTGGAGACCGGCAGCCCGATCCGGTCGGCGCTCGGGTGCGAGCGGCGGATGCCGTCCAGGTCGAGGACGACGACGTACTCGGCCCCGGTGGCCCGGCGGATCCGCTCGGCCGAGGACTGCACGGGGCTGTCGGGCGAGGCTCCGGAGTCCAGGAGGCCGGCGGCCAGCGAGGGGTCGGCCGCGGCGCTCTGCGCGATCGCGAGGGCGCGCCGCATGGCCTGGTCGTCGAGCTGCGCGCTCAGCGGTGCCAGGAACAGTCCGGTCGCCAGGACGGCGACCCCGGCGGCGATGGCCAGCTGGGTCAGCAGGATCTGGGAGACGGCCCGTCTGGGCAGCCCGAGGCGCCGAGCGCTCATGAGGGGGAACCGCATGGGCAGCAACGGTAGGTCGGCCTCGGCACGAGCGGAACGTCTGTGCCGAGCTTGTCGGCTTCGCCACTTCTGTCGTGTTCGGGCCGTGGTGCACACCTCACCGCGGGTGAGGACGTAGAGGGAGGTTGCAGGGACGGGTGGGCCGTCAGGGCAGCGGCTGGGGCGGGCGGGGACCGTGGTACTGCCCGCTCGGCCGCATCCGCAGCGGCCGCTCCTGGTACTCCTCCAGGGCGTGCGCGATCCACCCCGCCGTACGGGCCACCGCGAAGACCGTCTCCCCGGCCTCCGCGGCCATCCCGCACGACACGGTCAGCACCGCCAGCGCCAGGTCGACATTGGCGTGCAGCCCGCCCTGCCTGGCCATCACCGCGGCCACCTCGCGCGCCGCACCCAGGGCGGGAGCGGCCTGTTCCAGCCCCTCCAACCGGGCGAACAGCGCCCGCGCACGCGGGTCCTCGCCCCGGTAGAGGCGGTGTCCGAGGCCCGGGACCCGGCGCCCGGCCCGAAGGTACTCCGCCACCACCGGCGCGGCCCCGCCCTGTTCCAGCACCTCCACGAGCATCCGGTGCGCGAGCCGTCCGGCCGCGCCGTGCAAGGGCCCTTCGAGCGCGCCGAGCCCGGCGGACACCGCCGCGTACGGATGGGCCCGCGCCGAGGCGGCCACCCGTACGGCCAGGGTCGAGGCGGCCAGGTCGTGGTCGACCAGCAGTGCCAGCGCCAGGTCCAGCACGGCCAGGGCGTCCGGGTCCGGCTCCCGGGCCGTCAGCCGCGACCACAGCTGCCGGGCGATCCGGCCGTCACCGGACCACGGGGCCGTACCCGCCTCGGGGAGCGCGCCGACCAGCGTGGGAATCAGACAGCGGGCGGATCCGAGGACCGCCTCCTCGGACAGGTCGAAGCGCAGCGGGTCCGCCACCGCGGCGGCGGCCACCGCCACCCGCAGCCGGTCGATGGGGCCGCCGTGGGCCGGCAGAGCGGCCACCGCACGCCGGGCCGCGGCCAGTGCCTCCGGGGGAGCGGTGAACCGTGCCCCGTGCACGACGTTCCCCGTCCAGAGCCACTCGGCGACCTCCTCGTAGCGGTACTCCGCGGCCAGCGCCACGGCGTCCACGCCCCGGAAGTAGTACCGGTCGGGCTCGATGAGGGTGAGCGCCGTGCGGACGGAGAGCTCTCCGCCGGGCGCCGCTGCCTCGCGCCGGCTCCGCCGGGCCAGCGCCTCCACCTCGGCCGCGTCGAAGGTGCTGCCCCGCCCGGCCGGATCGCGGCGGCTGGTGAGCTGGCCCCGGCTGACGTACGCGTACACCGTCGCCGGTTTCACGCCGAGTACCCCCGCCGCCTCCTGTGTGCTGAGCCTGCGCCCGCCGTCCGTCTGGTCGCTCATGACGGACACCCTACAGATGGATTTGAATATTGATTCAATCAACATTGACAAGGATTCAATCCATCATGGATGGTCGATTCATGAACACCACCGACAGCACCATCGAAGGACCGCGCGGCCTCGCGGGGGTCGTGGTCACCGAAACCGAGCTGGGCGACGTCCGAGGCCTCGAGGGCTTCTACCACTACCGCCAGTACTCGGCCGTCGAGCTCGCGGCCCGCCGCAGCTTCGAGGACGTCTGGCACCTGATGTTCCGCGGCGCCCTGCCCGCCGATGCCGCCGAGCGGGCCGCCTTCGCCGCCGAGACCGCCCCGCTGCGCCACCTGCCCGTGGAGGTCCGGGACGCGCTGCCGGGCCTGGCCCGGGCCACCCGGCTCTCCGGCCCGCTCGCCGGGCTGCGCACCGCACTCTCGCTGCTCGGAGCCTCCGCCGGCTTCCGCCCGGTGTACGACCTCGACCCCGCCCGCCGGGCCGCCGACGCGCTGGCCGCGTGCGCCGCCGTACCGACCCTGCTGACCGCCCTGCACCGGCTGGGGCAGGGGCTGGAGCCCGTAGAGCCGCGCGACGACCTCCCGTACGCCGCCAACTACCTCTACATGCTGACCGGCCGGGAGCCCGGCCCGACCGAGACCCGCGCGATCGAGCGGTACCTGATATCCACGGTCGACCACGGCTTCAACGCCTCGACCTTCACCGCCCGCGTGATCGCGTCCACCGGCGCCGACGTGGCCGCCTGCCTGACCGGCGCGATCGGCGCGCTCTCCGGGCCGCTCCACGGCGGCGCCCCCAGCCGTGCCCTGGACACCCTCGACGCCATCGGCAGCGTGGAGCGGATCGGGCCGTGGATCCGCGAACGGGTCCTGGCGGGCGACCGGATCATGGGCTTCGGCCACCCCGTCTACCGCACCGAGGACCCCCGCTCCCGCATGCTCCGCGAGATCGCCCTCGGGTTCGGCGGGCCCCTCGTGGACTTCGCCGTGGAGGTCGAGCGCCAGGTCGAGGAGATCCTCGCCGAGCTCAAGCCGGGCCGGGAGCTGCACACCAACGTGGAGTTCTACGCGGGCGTGGTCATGGAGCTGTGCGGGCTGCCGCGCGAGATGTTCACGCCGACCTTCTGCGCGGCCCGTGTGGTCGGCTGGAGTGCGAACGTCCTCGAACAGGCCGCCGATTCGAAGATCATCCGCCCTGCCGCCCGGTACAGCGGCCCCACGCCGCCCCAGCCCGTGCCGGTGATCGACTGATCGACCGGCGGAGGCTGGCTACGATCGACCGGGTGAACAGCAGGCAGCCCATCCCCGTCGTCGTCCTCGCCGGTTTCCTCGGATCCGGCAAGACCACCGTGCTGAACCACCTCCTCGCCGGTCGCGGGGGCACCCGGATCGGGGTCGTCGTGAACGACTTCGGATCGATCGAGATCGACGCGATGTCGGTGGCCGGCCAGCTCGGGGACTCGATGGTCTCCCTCGGCGGCGGCTGCCTCTGCTGCGCCGTCGACGGCAGCGAGCTGGACGCGTACCTGGAGAAGCTCTCCGCTCCCGTCCACCGCATCGACGTGATCGTCATCGAGGCGAGCGGGCTGGCGGAGCCCCAGGAGATGATCCGGATGCTCATGGCCAGCGAGAACCCCGCCGTCCGCTACGGCGGGCTGGTGCAGGTCGTGGACGCGGCCGAATTCGACGCGACGCGGGCCGTGCACCCCGAGACCGACCGCCACCTCGCCGTCGCGGACCTCGTGGTGCTCAACAAGACCGACCGGGTCGCCCCCGGCGAACGCGCCCGGATCGAGACGGAACTCGCCGCGCTCTGCGCCCCCGGCACCCCCGTCGTGGGCGCCGACCACGGGCGGATCGACCCGGAACTGCTCTTCGACCGGCGCCCCTGGACCGAGACCCGGGGCCAGCTCTCCTTCGAGGACCTCCTCGCGGAGGCCGACGGCCACGACCACTGCACCCACGCGCACGCGGCCTACGAGAGCACGGAGTTCGCCTGCGACCAGGCCCTCTCCCCGCGCCGGTTCATCGACTTCCTCGACCGGCGGCCGGCCGGGCTCTACCGGATCAAGGGCTTCGTGTGGTTCGGGGTCCCCGGTCACGAGGAGAAGTACGAGGTCCACGCCGTCGGCCGGTTCCTCCGCTTCGCCCCGCAGCCCTGGGGGCGGGGCGAAGCGCGCCTGACGCAGCTCGTCCTGATCGGCTCCGGCACCGACGGCGAGGGGCTGGTGCGGGAGTTGGAGGCCTGCCGAGAGGAGGCCCCGCAGAACGCGGCACCCGAGAGCATGTGGGGCGTGCTGCGGTACGTCGCCGAGCCCCGGTCCGCGGCCCACCCCGAAGCAGGGGCGGAGCCGGAGTCCGACTTCGGAGCCGAGGCCGAGGCCGACGTCGTCTGATGGGCGGACCGGGACACCGGTCCATCCGGTTCAGCCGGCGGGAACCGTCTCGCGCAGGAAGCCGATCAGCAGGTCCGTCACGGCTGCGGGCCGTTCCAGGCTGGGGAGATGGCCGGCCCAGGGCAGTTCGACGTGCCGGGTGTCGGCGAGCAGCCCCGGCAGCCGGGCCGCGATCTCCCGGAAGTCCGCCAGGTCGAGGCCGCCCGAAAGCGCGAGACCGGGTGCCTTGACCGCTGACAGGTCGATGTCCACGTTCCTGCGTCCGGCCCCCTCGGGGGCGGCCAGTTGCACCTCGAAGGCACGCCGCTGCATCGCACGGACCTCGTCCCGGACCGCTTCCCCGGCGTCCGGACCCAGGAAGGTGTCCACGTTCAGTTCCACGGCCCCCGCGATGTCACCCGCCTCGATCAGCGCGTCCTCCCGCTCGCCGAACGCGCGCAGCTCGTCGCCGGGTTCATGTCCGGGCAGCCCGGAACACAGCAGCGCCAAGGCGGAGACCCGGTCCGGACGGCGAGCGGCGATCTCGACGGCAACGCGTCCGCCGTACGAGGAGGCGATCAGCGCCGCCTGCTCGATGCCGAGGGAGTCCAGCAGCTCCAGCACGTCCTCCGCGTCGTTGTGGCGCCGGGCCGGCAACGGGCTCTGGCCGAAGCCCCGGAAGTCGCAACGCACCACCCGGTATCCGGCATCGGCCAGAGCCGACCACTGCGGATCCCACATTCGTCGGTCACAAACGGCGGAGTGCAGCAGCACCACCGCGGGGCCGTCTCCGGCTGCGTCATAGGCAAGAGTCATGCGGCAGACCCTAGGCGACCTCTACGCCGTACTCGCCCAGCAGGGCTTCCAGGCCGCCGCGGTAGCCCTTGCCGCCGATCACGAAGTCCCAGTCGCCGTTGGGCCGGCGCCGGAACGAACCGAGGACCAGGGCCGTCTCTCCGGCGCGTCCGTCGGAGACGTCGAGCCGGCCCAGTTCCTCCCCGCCGGCCGACAGCAGGCGGATGTGGGCGTCGGTGAACCCGACGAGGTCGGCGTGCGGATCGACCTCCGGATCGATGGCGGCCACCAGGACCAAGCGGTCGGCCTGCGACGGCAGGGCGTCGAAGGAGACCTCCAGCGCAGCCTTGTCGGGCATCGCGTGCTCCCGGGACCGGACCGAACCGTCCGGGGTGCGCGGGTTGTTGAAGAAGACGAAGTGGTCCTCGCTCAGCACCCGGTTGCCCGTGCAGACGAGAGCGCACACGTCGAGGGCGACCGACCCCGACCAGGACATGCCGAGCACGTTGTGGTCCGCCGGGGGAGCAGGCTCCGGCGCCGGCCGTGCCGGTCCGCCGCCGAGGCGGCCGCGCAGCCCGTACTGGTGCAGCAGTTCCACGAGCTTGTCGCCGGGAACCAACTCCAACGGCTTGCCGTTGGAGAAGGTGTACGACGTCGGCCCGAAGGACGAGGTGGTGACGAGCACCCCCTTGTTCGCCCCCTTGTCCTGGACCGTGCCGTACAAGTCCCTGACCGCCGTGGGCGGCACGGTGTTCCGGTAGCGCTTGACCTGTACCACGATCCGTCCGCCCGTGATCGGGGAAGGGTCGTTCGCCTCGATGTCCACACCGCCGTCGCCGGACCGCTGGGTGGTCACCGCCTCCATGCCCATCGCCCGGAACAGCTCCGCCACCAGGTTCTCGAAGGCGATCGGGTCCATCAGGAAGAGGTCCGGCTCGCCGTCGTCCGCGTGCCCGCCGTGGCTGACGACACCTCCGCCGACCTCGTCGGGCCGGCGCCCGGGACGCACGGCCGTCAGCTGGTCGGGCCGCGCCGACAGCTGCCCGCCCAGCCCCGAGACCAGACAGTCCACCGCGCTGACCTGCTCCAGCCGCAGCCCGGCGAATGCGCTGCGCTCCGCCGGCACGGTGGAGAGCACGAACCGCGCCTCCTGCCCCGTCACCGGATCGTGGCAGTCCACGAAGCCGTTGACCACGACCGAGTCCAGTACGCCGAACTCGTCCGCCGCGTACAGCTCGCGCACCACCAGCAGCACGCACTGCGCCAGCAGGTCCCGGTACAGGGCCCGGCGTTCCGTGACCGGGCGCGGCTTCACCTTGTCCTGGTCCGTGCTCGGCAGGTACTGCACGGCCCGGGCCTCCGGCACGACCGCGTACCCGGGAAGCTCCCAGTCCAGTACCAGCTGGCGCGCGGCGGGATCGTAGGCGGCGGCCACCTGCCGGGGCAGCGCCTCGGGCCAGGCCTTCGAGGCGTACAGGGCTGCCGAGAAGTACTCCACCGCCGCCTCGGCATCGCCCGTGCGCAGCGCGTCGGCCAGCTCGGTGAGCCCGCTGTTGTGCGACCGTACCCCGGCGAGCTGCTCCGCCGCCCATCGGTCGTACTGCTGCCGGTATGCGGCCAGTTGCTGCTGCCGCTGCGCCTCCGCGGCGTTCGCGGCCTGCCAGGCCTGCGTGTACCGGGCGTGCGCATCCCGTTCCGCCTGCGCCCGGTGGTTCGAGCCGAGGGTCCAGCCGCTGCTCTGCCGCTGGAAGTCCTCGATGCGGGGCATCGGCACCGGCTGGGCCAGGGCCCCGGGGTTGAAGGGCTCCAGCCGGTCGGGCCGGGCCAGGTCGGATATCCGGAACGCCGGTGCCCGGCAGCCCGTGGCCAACAGGCCCTTGAGGGCGGTGACCTCGGCGTCGATCTGTGCGGTGCGCCTCAGGGCCTCCGCCTCGCGGTACTGCCGGTGGCTCCGGTTCGCGTCCCGTTCGTAGGTCCGCTGCCGACGCTCGGCCTCCCGCTGCTGGATCAGCTGCGTCTGCTGCTGACGGCGCTGCGCCTCCGCCCAGTTCCCGATCAGTCCGCTGCCCGCTCGACGGCTCATCAGCTGTGTTCTCCCCCCACCGCGTCCACGGGGAAAACACTAGTCGGCATTCGGGTGGTACGTCCCCTCGGCCGCACCACCCGAATGACCGCGTACTTCCTACAGCGCGGCACCCGCCAGCGCCGCCACGGTGGCGGGCAGTGCCGTACCCGAGCCGTCCCGGCGCGGGTCCACGGCCGGCAGTTCCGCCGGAGTGCCGTTCGCCGCCGCCGCGCGGACGGGGGAGCCGCCCGCCCAGGCCAGCACCAGCACGTCCTCGCCCTTCAGGAACCGCTGGCAGCGCACGCCGCCGGTGGCCCGGCCCTTGCGCGGGTACTGGTCGAAGGGGGTCAGCTTCCCGGACAGCACCGAGTCGTCCAGCGTCCCGTGAGAGCCCGCCACGGTGAACACCACGGCGTCCCGTCCGGGGTCGACGGCCGAGAAGTGGATCACCTTGGCGTTGTCGGAGAGCTTGATGCCCGCCATACCGCCCGCCGGGCGGCCCTGCGGGCGGACCTGGCCCGCCGGGTAGCGCAGCAGCTGGGCGTCGTCGGTGATGAAGACGAGGTCCTCCTCGCCCGTGCGCAGCTCGACCGCGCCGACGATCCGGTCACCGTCCTTGAGGGTGATGACCTCCAGCTCGTCCTTGTTGGCCGGGTAGTCCGGCACGACGCGCTTGACCACGCCCTGCTCGGTGCCCAGGGCCAGGCCCTGCGAGGACTCGTCCAGCGAGGTCAGGCAGATCACCTTCTCGTCCGCCTCCAGCCCGGAGAGGAACTCCGAGACCGGGGCGCCGCCCCCCAGGTTCGGCGCGGCGTGCGTGTCCGGCAGCTGCGGCAGGTCGATCACCGACAGCCGCAGCAGCCGCCCGTACGAGGTGACCGCGCCGACGTCGGCGCGGGCGGTCGCCGCGACCTGCGAGACGATCAGGTCGTGCTTGGCGCGGGCGCCGCCCTCCTCCTCCGGCAGCGGGTCGCCGTTCGCCGTACGCGCGAGCAGGCCCGTCGAGGACAGCAGCACCCGGCACGGGTCGTCCGCGACCTCCAGCGGAACCGCCGCCACCGCGGTGCCCGCGGACTCCAGCAGCACCGTACGGCGCTCCGTGCCGAACTTCTTCGCGACCGCCGCCAGTTCCGCGGAGACCAGCTTGCGCAGCTCGCTGTCCGACTCCAGGATCCCGGTCAGCTCGTCGATCTCGCCGGTCAGCCGGTCGCGCTCGGACTCCAGCTCGATCCGGTCGAACCGGGTGAGCCGGCGCAGCGGGGTGTCCAGGATGTACTGGGTCTGGATCTCGCTCAGCGAGAACCGCTCCATCAGCCGGGACTTGGCCTGCGCGGAGTTGTCGCTGTCCCGGATGAGCCGGATGACCTCGTCGATGTCGAGGAGCGCCACCAGCAGGCCCTCGACGAGGTGCAGCCGGTCGCGGCGCTTGGTGCGGCGGAACTCGCTGCGACGCCGGACGACCTCGAAGCGGTGGTCGAGATAGACCTCCAGCAGCTCCTTGAGGCCCAGCGTCAGGGGCTGCCCGTCCACCAGCGCCACGTTGTTGATGCCGAAGGACTCCTCCATCGGCGTCAGCTTGTAGAGCTGCTCCAGCACGGCCTCCGGGTGGAAGCCGTTCTTGATCTCGATGACCAGGCGCAGGCCGTGCGAGCGGTCGGTGAGGTCCTTGACGTCGGCGATGCCCTGGAGCTTCTTCGAGCCGACCAGGTCCTTGATCTTCGCGATGACCTTCTCGGGGCCGACCGTGAAGGGCAGTTCGGTGACGACCAGGCCCTTGCGGCGCGCCGTCACGTTCTCCACGGCCACGGTCGCGCGGATCTTGAAGGTGCCGCGGCCGTTCTCGTAGGCGTCCTTGATCCCGGACAGGCCCACGATCCGGCCGCCGGTGGGCAGGTCGGGACCCGGCACGAAGCGCATCAGCGCCTCCAGGTCCGCCTGCGGGTGGCGGATCAGGTGCCGGGCGGCCGCGATGACCTCGCCGAGGTTGTGCGGCGGCATGTTGGTGGCCATGCCGACCGCGATCCCGGACGCGCCGTTGACCAGCAGGTTCGGGTAGGCGGCGGGCAGGGCGACCGGCTCCCGCTCCTGGCCGTCGTAGTTGGCGGTGAAGTCGACGGTGTCCTCGTCGATCGACTCCGTCATCAGCGACGTGGCGTCGGCCATCTTGCACTCGGTGTATCGCATGGCGGCCGGCGGGTCGTCGTTGCCGAGCGAGCCGAAGTTGCCGTGGCCGTCGACCAGCGGGAGCCGCATGGAGAAGGGCTGGGCCATGCGCACGAGGGCGTCGTAGATGGAGGCGTCGCCGTGCGGGTGGAGCTTGCCCATGACCTCGCCGACGACACGGGCGCACTTCACGTAGCCGCGGTCGGGGCGCAGCCCCATCTCGTTCATCTGGTAGACGATGCGGCGGTGCACCGGCTTCATGCCGTCCCGGGCGTCGGGCAGGGCGCGGGAGTAGATCACCGAGTACGCGTACTCGAGGAAGGAGCCCTGCATTTCGTCGACGACGTCGATGTCGAGGATCTTCTCCTCGAAATCCTCCGGCGGCGGGGTCTTCGTGCTGCGGCGGGCCATCGCTGCGCGGCTCCTTAACCAAGAATGGGGTGTGCTGGGTGTCTGGCGGGACTGCTGGGGTCTGGCTGGGTCTGGCCGGTCTTGCCGGGTCGGGCGGGTGTCCGGACGGGTATGACGCGGACCATTGTGGCCCGAGGCACCGACAACGCCGACTCCGACCCCGGGGGAGTGACCCGGGAACTTATCCGGCGGCCGACGCGCTTGCATACAGTGGCAGGTCTGACGGAAATCTCTGCATCGCGATCGAAGGGACCACATGCCCATGGGTCACACGGCCACAGCCCAGGCCGGCTCCGGCGGCCTGACAGCGACCGAGCACCGGCTGGCCAACGGCCTGCGCGTGGTGCTCTCCGAGGACCACCTGACCCCGGTCGCCGCGGTCTGCCTCTGGTACGACGTCGGCTCGCGCCACGAAGTCAAGGGGCGTACCGGTCTTGCTCACCTCTTCGAGCACCTGATGTTCCAGGGTTCGGCGAGCGTTCCGGGCAACGGGCACTTCGAGCTCGTCCAGGGGGCCGGCGGCTCTCTCAACGGCACCACCAGCTTCGAGCGCACCAACTACTTCGAGACGATGCCGACCCACCAGCTGGAGCTCGCGCTCTGGCTGGAGGCGGACCGGATGGGGTCCCTGCTGGCCGCCCTGGACGACGAGTCCATGGAGAACCAGCGCGACGTCGTCAAGAACGAGCGCCGCCAGCGGTACGACAACGTCCCGTACGGCACGGCCTTCGAGAAGCTGACCGCCCTGGCGTACCCCGAGGGCCACCCGTACCACCACACCCCGATCGGCTCCATGGCCGACCTGGACGCCGCGTCCCTGGAGGACGCGCGCACCTTCTTCCGTACGTACTACGCGCCCAACAACGCGGTGCTCTCGGTCGTCGGGGACATCGACCCCGAGCAGACCCTCGCCTGGGTCGAGAAGTACTTCGGCACCATCCCCGCGCACGACGGCAAGCAGCCGCCCCGCGACGGCTCGCTGCCCGACGTCATCGGGGAGCAGCTGCGCGAGGAGATCGTCGAGGAGGTCCCGGCCCGCGCGCTGATGGCCGCCTACCGGCTGCCGCACGACGGCACCCGCGAGTGCGACGCCGCCGACGTGGCGCTGACGATCCTGGGCGGCGGCGAGTCCTCGCTGCTGCACAACCGGCTGGTACGCCGCGACCAGACGGCCGTCGCCGCCGGCTTCGGCATGCTGCGCCTGGCCGGCGCGCCCTCGCTGGGCTGGCTGGACGTCAAGACCTCCAGCGGCGTCGAGATCCCCGCCATCGAGGCGGCCGTGGACGAGGAGCTCGCGCGGTTCGCCGCCGAGGGCCCGACGGCCGAGGAGATGGAGCGCGCCCAGGCGCAGCTGGAGCGCGAATGGCTGGACCGGCTGAGCACGGTCGCCGGCCGCGCCGACGAACTGTGCCGCTTCGCGGTGCTCTTCGGCGACCCGCAGCTGGCGCTGACCGCCGTCCAGCGCGTCCTCGACATCACCGCCGAGGAGGTGCAGGCCGTGGCCGCGGCCCGACTGCGCCCGGACAACCGCGCGGTGCTCGTCTACGAGCCGATCGCGGCAGACGACGACGAGAACGACGAGTCCGACGAGAACGAGGGGGCGGAGCAGTGAGCGACACCGCAGCCGTCACGATGACCTTCCACCCGCGCCCGCAGGCCGGCGAGCCGCAGCCGTGGGCCTTCCCGGCCCCCGACCGCGGGGTGCTGTCCAACGGGCTGACCCTGCTGCGCTGCCACCGGCCGGGCCAGCAGGTGATCGCGGTCGAGGTCAACCTCGCCGCCCCGCTCGACGCCGAGCCCGAGGGCCTGGACGGCGTGGCGACCATCATGGCGCGCGCGCTCTCCGAGGGCACCGACAAGCACTCCGCCGAGGAGTTCGCGGCCGAGCTGGAGCGCTGCGGCGCCACCCTCGACGCGCACGCCGACCACCCGGGCATCCGGGTCTCCCTGGAGGTCCCGGCCTCCCGGCTGGCCAAGGCGCTGAGCCTGCTCGCCGAGGCGCTCCGCGCCCCCGCCTTCGCCGACGCCGAGGTGGACCGCCTGGTGCGCAACCGGCTCGACGAGATCCCGCACGAGTTGGCCAACCCCCAGCGCCGCGCCGCCAAGCAGCTCTCCAAGGAACTGTTCCCGGCGTCCCTGCGGATGTCCCGGCCGCGCCAGGGCACCGAGGAGACCGTCGCCCGGATCGACTCCGGCGCCGTACGCGCCTTCTACGAGGCCCACGTACGCCCCGCCACCGCCACCGCGGTGGTCGTCGGCGACCTGACCGGCATCGACCTGGACGCCGTGCTGGCGGACACCCTGGGCGCGTGGACGGGCAACACCGCCGCGGCCCTTCCGGTGCCGCCGGTGACCGCGGACGACACCGGCCGCGTGGTCATCGTGGACCGGCCCGGCGCGGTCCAGACACAGCTGCTGATCGGCCGGACCGGGCCGGACCGCCACGACCAGGTCTGGGCGGCCCAGGTGCTGGGCACGTACTGCCTGGGCGGCACCCTCACCTCCCGCCTGGACAAGGTGCTGCGCGAGGAGAAGGGGTACACCTACGGCGTGCGCGCCTTCGGCCAGGTGCTGCGCTCCACCGCCGACGGCAAGGGCGCCTCGATGCTCGCCATCAGCGGCTCGGTGGACACCCCGAACACCGGACCGGCGCTGGAGGACCTCTGGAAGGTGCTGCGCACCCTCGCGGAGGGCGGTCTGACCGACGCCGAACGCGACGTGGCCGTACAGAACCTGGTGGGCGTGGCCCCGCTGAAGTTCGAGACGGCGGCCTCGGTCGCGGGCACCCTCGCCGACCAGGTCGAGCAGGAGCTGCCGGACGACTACCAGGCGCAGTTGTACGCGCGGCTGGCTGAAACCGGCACCGTGGAGGCGACCACGGCGGTCGTGAAGGCCTTCCCGGCGGACCGCCTGGTCACGATCCTGGTGGGCGACGCGGCGGTGATCGAGGAGCCGGTGCGCGCCCTCGGGATCGGTGAGGTCACGGTCGTCACCAACTGACCTGTCGGTGACGGCCGGCTGACGGTCGACCGACGGATCGCGCAGGGGCTCTGGCGGGCGCAACCGCCGGAGCCCCTTTTGTCCGTTTGGCGGCTAGGTTGCTCGTATGGGGTGTGGCGTACGCAACAAAAAGGCGCGTCTGTTTGGCGATTGACTGATGATCCGCCTAGCGTCGGCCCTGCTGTCCGTCAGTTGTGCCCGCCGCATCCGCGGCACCGGACAGCGATCGCCGAGTCCCCGTCAGGCGCGAGCCTGGGGAGCCGGGGACCCACATGAGTCCCTGGGGTGAATCGGACCCCCTCGCAAGAGGAGGCCCGTAGGAGACCTTCCTGCTCCGAACCCGTCAGCTAACCCGGTAGGCGAGAAGGAAGGAAAGGATCAAACCCTTCATGGCGTTTGGCAGTCGTCCCGCTGGTACCGGTAAGCACCGTGGCTCCAGCCGTCTGAGCAAGAAGACCGCCGGTTACGCCGGTATCGCCGCGATCGCCACCACGGGTGTCGTCGGCTCCCTCGCCGCCCCGGCCTTCGCCGCGGACAACCACAGCAGCTCCGCCCCGGAGAACGGGCTGGGTGCCGTGGTCGTCGCCGAGGACCTCGCGGGTGACATCGCCGAGCAGGCCGATTCCCAGCACCGCGCCGCCGAGCACGCCGCCGCCAAGGCGCAGGCGGAGGCGGAGGCCAAGCAGAAGGCCGCCGAGTCCAAGCGCCTCGCCGAGGCCAAGGCGAAGGCCGAGCGCGACGCCGCCGAGCGTGCGGCCCGCGAGGAGGAGCGCAAGCGCCTCAACACCTTCGTCGCCCCGGTCGACGGCTCGTACGTCAGCACGCAGTACCACGCGGGCGGCGGCATGTGGTCTTCCGGCAGCCACACCGGCATCGACTTCCACGCCTCCTCCGGCACCTCGGTCCACGCGGTGGGCGTCGGCACCGTCGTCGAGGCCGGCTGGGGCGGCGCCTACGGCAACAACGTCGTCATCAAGCACAACGACGGTACGTTCACCCAGTACGGGCACCTGGCCTCGCTGAACGTCTCCGTCGGCGAGCAGGTCACCCCGGGCCAGCAGATCGGCCTGTCGGGCTCCACCGGCAACTCCAGCGGCCCGCACCTGCACTTCGAGGCCCGCACGGGCTCGCAGTACGGCTCGGACATCGACCCGGTCGCGTACCTGCGCTCGCACGGCGTCAGCCTCTGACCCCGTTCCGCACCGCTTCACCGAAGGCCCCGGCTCCCCGAGCCGGGGCCTTCGTGTTGCGTCTCTGTGCAAATGTTTCGCATTTCCGGCCGCTCTCGGAAATTATCGTGTGTTGCAATAGAGTTGCAGCGCGCGCATGTGCGTGCAATCAGGCTGGCGGTCGGAAATAGGCGGAGGTTCGGTCTTGCGTATTCCTGCGCACGCGGTATGCACAGCAATCCGCGACGACATCGTCTCCGGAGTGTTCGAGCCGGGGGGCCGGCTGACCGAGGAGGTGCTGGCCCGCCGGTACGGAGTCTCGCGGGTCCCGGTCCGCGAGGCGCTGCGGACCCTGGAGTCCGAGGGCTTCGTGACCACGCGGCGCCATGCGGGGGCCTGCGTGGCCGAACCGACCGAGCAGGAGGCCACGGACCTCCTGGAGGTGCGGATGCTCCTGGAGCCGCTGGCGGCCGCCCGGGCCGCCCGGCGGCGCACCGAGGCGCACCTCAAGGTGCTGCGCGGGCTGGTCAGGCTGGGGCAGGAGCGGGCCAGGCGGGGGCAGGGGGAGGACCTGCGGTCCCTGGGCGGCTGGTTCCACGAGACGCTCGCGCAGGCCTCCGGCAGCCCCGGGCTGGTCGCCATGCTCACGCAGATGCGGCACAAGGTGGCGTGGATGTACGTGGTGGAGGCGCCGGTGCGGCCCGTGGAGTCCTGGGCGGAGCACGGCGCGATAGTGGACGCGGTGGCCCGCGGGGACGCGGAGCGGGCGCGGGCGCTGACCGTGCTCCACGCCGACCGGGCCGCGGGGGCGCACCGGCTGCGGCTCCGTCCGGCGGTGAGCACTTCGCAACGTGCCGTAAACATGTCGAGCGGCCGGCATTAACAGGAGCCGTATACAAAGGGTGGTGTCGGGCACTGCCGCCGGAATTCACGGCCGGTGTTAATTCGCCGTGGGAGTGGTGCGGGCACGCCGCGGCCGGAATTGATTTCCGGCCTGCCGAATTTCCTGGTGACCTGAATTCCGGTGCGGCCCGCGGTGTGCGGAAGACCGGCTTTCCGTCGATCCGGCGCCCGGTGGGGCGCCCCGGCCTCCGGCGGGCGCCGCCGCCCGCGGGCCCCGAGACGACAAACGCCGAAGCCGCGGCCCCCTGGCGATCGGGGGCCGCGGCTTCGGCGCGGTACCGCGCGGGTCGAACCCGAAGGGTCAGACGGTCTCGGGGAGCTCCTCGAGGCCCTCGGCGACCAGCTTCGCGAGGCGGTCCAGTGCGGCTTCCGCACCCTCGGCCTCGGAGGCGAGGACGATCTCCTCGCCGCCCTGGGCGCCCAGGCCCAGAACCGCCAGCATGGAGGCGGCGTTGACGGGGTCGCCGCCGGACTTCGCGATGGTCACCGGGACGCCGGAAGCGGTCGTCGCACGGACGAAGATCGAGGCGGGACGAGCGTGCAGGCCCTCGGCCCAGCCGACGTTGACGCGGCGCTCTGCCATGGTGATGCCCTTCAGGTTCTTACGGTTGTCTAGACCAGTCTCTCACGACGCCCCGAATGCTCCGACCGACCTCCGGCCCGGATCCGCCGCCGTTCGACCTTCCCCAGCTTGCACTCATTCGTCCCGGGTTGCCTCATGCGCCGCGCGGGGGGCTGCCGGGCCCCTCCCGGCCTTAAGGTGACCCCATGACCATCGAGTCGGACCCCTCGTACCCGGCCCACTGGGAAGCCGATGTCGTCCTCCGCGACGGCGGCACCGCCCGGATCAGGCCGATCACCACCGAGGACGCGGGCCGGCTCGTCAGCTTCTACGAGCAGGTCTCCGACGAGTCGAAGTACTACCGGTTCTTCGCCCCCCACCCCCGGCTCTCCGACCGCGACGTGCGCCGCTTCACGCACCACGACTACGTGGACCGGGTGGGCCTCGCGGCGACCATCGGCGGGGAGTTCATCGGCACCGTCCGCTACGACCGCATCGGCCCCGACGGCCGGCCCGCCTCGGAACCCGCCGACGAGGCCGAGGTCGCCTTCCTCGTCCAGGACGCCCACCAGGGCCGCGGGGTCGCCTCCGCCCTCCTCGAACACATCGGGGCGGTGGCCAGGGAGCGCGGCATCCGCCGGTTCGCCGCCGAGGTGCTGCCCGCCAACACCAAGATGATCAAAGTGTTCACGGACGTCGGCTACCAGCAGAAGCGCAGCTTCGAGGACGGCTCCGTCCACCTCACCCTCGACCTCGAACCCACCGCCGAGTCCCTGGCCGTGCAGCGCGCCCGCGAACAGCGCGCCGAGGCCCACTCGGTGCAGCGGCTGCTGGCCCCCGGCTCGGTCGCCGTCGTCGGAGTCAGCCGCTCCGGCGCCGGTGTGGGCGCGGCCGCCCTCCGCAACCTCCGGGACAGCGGCTTCCACGGCCACCTCTACGCAGTCAACGAGGCCGTCGAGCGCGATCTGCTCGACGGCGTACGGGCCTACCGCACGATCGGGGCCATCGGCGCCCCCGTCGACCTCGCGGTGATCGCCGTTCCGGCCGAGCGGGTCCCCGACGCGGTGGCCGCCTGCGGCGAGCACGGGGTGCAGGGGCTCGTCGTCCTGTCCGCCGGATACGGGGAGAGCGGCCAGGCCGGACTGGCCCGCCAGCGCGAACTCGTGCGGCAGGTGCGCTCGTACGGGATGCGGCTGATCGGACCGAACGCCTACGGTGTGATCAACACCGCGCCGGAGGTGGAGCTCAACGCCTCGCTGACGCCCGCGCCGATGCCGATGCGGGGCCGGATCGGCCTCTTCACGCAGTCCGGGGCGATCGGCATCGCCCTGCTCTCCGCGCTGCTGCGGCGCGGCGAGGGCCTGTCCTCCTTCGTCTCCGCGGGGAACCGGGCCGACGTCTCCGGCAACGACATCCTCCAGTACTGGTACGACGACGAGGCCACCGACGTCGCCCTGATGTACCTCGAAACCCTGGGCAACCCGCGGAAGTTCACCCGCCTCGCCCGCCGGACGGCCGCGGTCAAGCCGGTGGTCGTCGCCAAGGGCGGCCGCCACACCCCGGCCGGCCACGTCGTCCCCGGCACCAGGCTGCCGGAGGCCACCGTCTCCGCGCTGCTGCGGCAGGCCGGCGTCATCCGGGTCGACACGGTCACGGAGCTGGTGGACGTCGGCCTCCTGCTGGCCGCGCAGCCGCTGCCCGCCGGGCCCCGGATCGCGATCCTCGGCAACTCCGAGTCCCTCGGCGTCCTCACCTACGACGCCTGCCTGGCCCAGGGCCTGCGGCCGCTGCCGCCGCTGGACCTGACGACGGCGGCCGCGCCGGAGGACTTCCGGGCCGCCCTGGCCGCCGCGCTCGCCTCCGAGGACTGCGACGCGGTCGTGGTCACGGCCATTCCCTGGGTGAGCGAACACGCGCTGGCCGACGACCTGGCCGACGCCCTGCGGGAGGCCGTGGCCGAGGTCCCGGGCAAGCCCGTGGCCGTGGTGCACGTGGAGCTCGGCGAGCTCGTCGAAGCCCTGTCCGCCGCGCGCGGCCCGTCCCCCACCCCGCCCCCTCCCGACGCACCGGGCCTGCGGCCCCGCCTCGGCGGGACCCCGACGCCGACGCCGTACGCGCCCTACCCGCCCGTCCCCCCGAACCCCGGGCGGGACGCATCGGGCGGGGCGGCGGAGAAGCCCCCCGCAGGTGACCGGATCCCCAGCTACCCCGCCGCCGAGCGGGCCGTACGGGCCCTCGCCGAAGCCGTCCGGTACGGACAGTGGCGCCGCGGCCTCGCCGAGGGCGGGCACGTGCCCGAGTTCGAGGACGTGGACGAGGCCGGGGCGGCCGCGCAGCTGACCGGGCTGCTGGCCGACGTCGACGGCGGAGCCGTGCTGACCCTGGCGGAATGGGACGCCCGCGAGCTGCTCGCCCGGTACGGGATCGCCGTCCGGTCCGCCCTGCCCGCGCCCAGCGCCGACGCGGCGGTCCGGGCCGCCGGGATCCTGGGGTACCCGGTGGCGCTGAAGACCACCGCCCCGCACCTGCGCCACCGCGCCGACCTGGGCGGCGTACGGCTCGACCTCGCGAACGAGACCGAGCTGAGGCGCTCGTACGAGGAGCTCACCGAGGTGCTGGGCAAGCCGGCCGAGCTCCAGCCCGTGGTCCAGGCCATGGTGCCGCGCGGGGTCGACACCGTCGTCCGCTCCGTCATCGACCCGGCCGCGGGCGCCGTCCTCTCCTTCGGGCTCGCCGGCGTCGCCTCCGAACTGCTGGGCGACACCGCCCACCGGCTGGTTCCGGCCACCGACCGGGACGCCGCCGGACTGATCCGTTCCATCCGGGCCGCACCCCTCCTCTTCGGCTGGCGCGGCAGCGACCCCGTGGACACCCCCGCCCTGGAGGAGCTGCTCCTGCGGCTGTCGCGCCTGGTGGACGACCACCCCGAGGTGATCGGGGTCTCCCTGGAGCCCGTCGTGGTCGCCGCCGAGGGCCTCTCCGTGCTCAGCGCCACCGTCCGCGTCGCGCACCCGCCCGCCCGCGGCGACCTCGGCCCGCGGACCCTCCCCAGTTACTGAGCGAGTACGACGCGGCCTGGGGGCCTCGTAGGGGCCTTAGGATGGACCTCATGGCGAAATCCGGTACGACGACCCAGGGGCTGCGCACGGCGATCGAGCGCAGCGGCTACTACCCGGCCCTCGTGGCCGAGGCCGTGGAGGCCGCGGTGGGCGGCGAGCCGATTTCGTCGTACCTGGTCCACCAGGAGACGACCTTCGACTCCAACGAGGTGCGCCGCCACGTCACCGTGCTGGTCCTGACCGGCAACCGCTTCATCGTCAGCCACACCGACGAGCAGGCCGCCGACGCCGGGTCCCCGTCCCCGTACGCGACCACCTCCACCGAATCGGTCAAGCTGTCCAGCATCTCCTCCGTGGTGCTGAGCCGTGTCGTCGCCAACCCGGAGTCCTACACCCCGGGCACCCTGCCCCGTGAGGTCGTCCTGACCATCGGCTGGGGCGCGGTCTCGCGCATCGACCTGGAGCCGGCCGCCTGCGGCGACCCGAACTGCGACTCCGACCACGGCTACACCGGCAACTCCACCGCCGACGACCTCAGCCTGCGGGTCAGCGAGGCCGGCGACGGCCCCGAGGCGGTGCGCCAGACCCTGGTCTTCGCGCAGGCGCTCAGTGAGGCAACAGCAGCCACCTCCTCCACCCCCGCCCGCTGATGGCGTACTCCGCGGCGCAGGAGTGGCCCGAGCCGGAGCTGCTGGACCTGGCCGGCGCCCCCGTCCCGGAGTACGGCACCGGGTCGCTCGCCGACCTGCTGCCCACGCTCGCGGCCGGCCAGGGCGTCCCCGGTTTCACCGCCGCCATCGCCGAGCTGACCCCTGCCGACCGGAACTGCGTGTTCCTGGTCGACGGCATGGGCTGGGAGCAGATCAAGGCCCACCCGGACGAGGCCCCCTACCTCACCTCCCTGCTCGGCACCTCGCGCGGCGGCACCGGCCGCCCGATCACCGCGGGCTTCCCGGCGACCACGGCCACCTCGCTGGCCTCCGTCGGCACCGGCCTGCCGCCCGCCCGCCACGGCCTGCCCGGCTATGCCGTGCGGAACCCGGCCACCGGCGAGCTGATGAACCAGCTCCGCTGGCACCCGTGGACCCCGCCCAAGCCCTGGCAGCCGTACCCGACGGTGTTCCAGCTGGCCGACAAGGCCGGCGTGGCGACCGCCCAGGTGTCCGCGCCCGCCTTCCAGACCACCCCGCTCACCAAGGTCGCGCTGAGCGGCGGCACCTTCCACGGGCGGATGACGGGCGAGGAGCGGATGGACCTCGCGGCGATCCAGCTCGAGGCCGGTGACCGCTCGCTCGTGTACACGTACTTCAGCGAGCTCGACGGGGCCGGCCACCGCCACGGCGTGGACTCCGACGCCTGGCGCGGCCAGCTGATGCTGGTCGACCGGCTCGTGCAGCGGCTCGCCGAGCAGCTGCCCCCGCGCACCGCCCTGTACGTGACCGCGGACCACGGCATGGTCGACGTCCCCTTCGACGAGGACTCGCGGATCGACTTCGACGAGGACTGGGAGCTCGGCGCCGGCGTGGCCCTGCTGGGCGGCGAGGGCCGGGCCCGGCACGTGTACGCGGTGCCGGGCGCGCAGAACGACGTACTGACCGTGTGGCGCGAGGTCCTCGGCGACCGGTTCTGGGTCGCGAGCCGCGAAGAGGCCCTGGACCTGGGCTGGTTCGGCGCGCCGGGGGAGTGCGACGAGCGCGTGCTGGGACGCATCGGCGACGTGGTCGCCGCCGCCCAGGCCGATGTCGCGATCACCGCTTCGCGCAACGAGCCGAACGAGTCCGCGCTCGTCGGCATGCACGGCTCCATGACCGCGGCGGAGCAGCTGGTCCCGCTGCTCGAAATCCGCTCCTGACCCCCGTCCCGTCCCGCACCCCGACCCACGAACCGAAAGGTCCCGTACTTCCCATGCCCGAGCTGGTGTTCTTCTCCGGAACGATGGACTGCGGAAAGAGCACGCTGGCTCTCCAGATCGCGCACAACCGCGACGCGCGGGGACTCCAGGGCGTGATCTTCACCCGTGACGACCGGGCGGGCGAGGGCAAGCTGTCCTCGCGCCTCGGCCTGGTGACGGAGGCGATCGAGGCGCCGGAGGGCATGGACCTGTACGCGTACCTGGTCGCCCAGCTGTCGAAGGGCGGCAAAGCGGACTACGTGATCGTGGACGAGGCCCAGTTCCTGGCCCCGGAGCAGATCGACCAGCTGGCCCGCATCGTCGACGACCTGGACATGGACGTCTTCGCCTTCGGCATCACCACGGACTTCCGCACGAAGCTGTTCCCGGGCTCGCAGCGGCTGATCGAGCTGGCGGACCGGCTGGAGCAGCTCCAGGTCGAGGCCCTGTGCTGGTGCGGCGCCCGCGCCACCCACAACGCCCGCACGATAGACGGCGAGATGGTCGTCGCGGGCGCCCAGGTGGTCGTCGGCGACGTGAACCGCCCGGCGGGGGAGATCGGCTACGAGGTGCTGTGCCGCCGCCACCACCGCCGGCGGATGACGAGTGCCGCGTCGCGGGCGGGGGCGCTGTCGCCGGACGTGCTGCCGGTCACGTCCGGCTGAGTCCTCCCCTTACTCGCGGGCCCCTGGCCCCGGCGGCGGTGACACCGGCTTCGGGGCCGGGGCCAGGTGGTCGAAGGCGAGGCCGCTGGAGACCTCGCCGCGGCCCGCGCCACGGCGCGCGCTCAGCCAGACGGTCACCTGGCCGTCCTGGCCGCGGGTCCGGTTGAAGGCCACGGTCAGCCGCGAGCCCGCCTTCGGGACCTCCTCCTCGTTGACGTAGTAGGCCAGGGGCTCGGCCTGCGGCGGCACGTCCAGGCCCTCCCGCAGCAGTTCCGTCCGCGGCCGGACGGGAGTGCCGTCGACGGCGTGCGGCATGGCGGCCCGCTGGAGCCGTACCGAGCGGTGGTCCTCGCCGGTGTGGACCGCGATGAAGGGGATCCAGTGCTCGGGGACGGAGGTCATGGCCCGGTACGCCACCGGGGCGCGCGGTGGTTCGCCGGGCGCCGGCGGGTCCTGGAGCCGGAGCCGGTGGGCCGTGCTCTCGGCGGACATCTCACTGCCCCGGCGCGGCTCGCCGGTCGCCGTGCGGACCGTCTGCTCCAGTCCCCAGACCAGGTTGGCCTGCTCGTCGCGGACCAGCAGCACCTCCTCCAGCACCGGCCCCTCCGCCACGGTGGGCGCGCCCGGCGGCAGCAGCAGGACGGGCCGCTCGAAGGCCGGCGGGGCCGGCGTCGGCCCTTCCGGTGCGGGGCTGCCCGGGCCCGGCTCCCCGCCCGGCGTGTCGGGCACGTCCAGCGGGTCCAGGCTGAACATCGTCCAGCGCCGGCCCGGGTCTCCGGTCTCGGCGGGGGCCGGGGTGATCCACAGCTTCGTGCCGAACACGTCGGTCACGCTCAGGCCGCGTACCGAGGCCAGGGTGCCGGACGGCAGGTCGCACGGCAGCTGGTACCAGTCGTTGCTGTACACGAGGGCGAATTCCAGGAAGATCAGCCGGGCCAGGTCGGTGCTGTCCGGGCGGACCGCCGCGAAGTTGGTGCGCCCGTCCTCCACCGCCCACCAGCGGGGGAGCGGCATCCCGGAGAACCGGACGGGGGCGGGGAACACCGTGCGGTGGACGGGGGCGGGGGCGGGCGGAGTCCCGCCGAGCGGGCCGCGCCGGTCCAGGGAGAAGGCGTGCCAGTCCAGTTCGCCCCCGGGGTACTCCGGTGCGGCGAGGACCTGTTCGCCGTCCGGTGCCGCCACGGCCACCGAGAAACGGTGCTCGAGGCGGCCGGGGTCCCAGGCCGGTGCGGCGGCGGGCTGGTCGATCAGCGCCTCGAACCAGGCGGTGAACTCCCGGCCGAGGGCGTTGAGTTCCTCGTAGTGGAGGTGCAGGGCGTTGACGATGCCGTCCGAGGCCAGGTGGCCGGTGCCGTCCTTGAGGTGACGGTAGAGGAGATAGCCGTCCATCTGGCGGCCGGCGGTGGACTGCAGGGTGGCCCACACTTCCGGGTGGGCCACCCGCGGGGTGTCCGCGGGGTCCTCGGGATCGGGCAGGGCGACGGGGTAGCGGGCGACGTACTGCCCGCGGAAGTCCTCCACCGCGGCCAGCGCCAGGTCGCGGATCAGTTTCAGCCAGCGGTGGCCCATCGTCAGCCGCAGGTCGAAGGAGACCGGGTCCGGGCCGAACCGGAAGGCCAGCGGGCGGCGTTCGGCCACGGATTCCAGAGTTCGGCCGTCGGGCAGCGGTTCCACCGGGCCGGTCGGCGGGCGGTACCGGGTGGGCGGCGAGGCGGCCATCGAGTACGTGGCGGTGACCGGCGAGCCGGCGTCCGTGGCGCGGAACTCGCCGAGCTGCCACTGTCGGGTGAGCAGCCACAGCGGGTCGCGGATCTCCGCCCGCAGGGCCCCGGCGAAGTCGGTGGTACGGGGCCGGCCCTCCAGCCGGTTCCACACACCGACGGTGGGTTCGTACCGCTCGTCCAGGGCGAGCGGGAACTCGATCCGGGCCGGTTCAGTCATGGGCCGTGGCCTTCCACCGGAGGTTGCCGAGCGCCAGGTCGGTGCTGACGGTGATCGGTTTGCGGGTCGCGGACATGCCCGCGGCGGGCAGCAGCTGGGCGTACGCGGTGTCCTCCAGGTGCGTGGGTTCCACGGCGCGGGCCCGGGCCAGGTCGAAGGTGTCGGCGATCGCGGCGAGCAGGTCCTCGGTGGTCCAGTCGCCGTCCGGGCTCGGCGGCGCGACCAGCAGCATGGCCTGCGGGGGCTCCGAGTCCGGGCCGTCGTAGTGGACGGCGATCCCCGTGGTCTCGCGTCCGGTCGGGACCATCTCGGTCCATTCGTCGAGGAGCAGTCCGCAGGCGCCGGGGGCACCGGGCAGCGGCTGGGCGGTGCGGGCCGCGTAGTGCGCGGTGTAGAGCACGCGGTCCTCGTCGAGCGGCCGGCGCCGCCGCGGGTCCTTGGGGAAGTCCATCGCCAGCCAGTGGTCGTCGGGACGGTAGGGAAGCTGGACGGGGAGCAGCCGGGGTTCCTCCCGGGTGACGGTGAGGCCGCCGTAGCCGTTCAGCGCGTCCGCGAGGACCACCGTCTTCTCCCACAGCCGGGGTTTGTCGCGGATCCGGGCCATGCCGTGCAGCCAGTCCTCGACGGGGAAGCTGCGGGGTGCGGGCGGGTCGCTGCGCAGGTGGGCGATCAGCGCGTCGCTGTCCTTCAGGGCGGCCCGCCAGTCCTCGGCGAGGGCCTCGGACGGGCTGAACTCGGGTACGGCGAGCACGTCCTCGCCGAGCAGGGTCTTCAGGGCGTCCAGCCCGGCGCGGACCCGGTCGGGTCCGGTGACCGCGGCGTCGTACGCCCGAAGGCCGTCCCCGGCCCGGTCTAGGCGCTCCCCGATGTCCCCCAGCAGGCCAATGGTGCGGGTGGCCAGTTCACGGGCCTGGGCCACCACTCGGTCGCCGTACGGGGTGAGGTCGAGCCCCTCGTGGTCGTAGGCGTCGATCGGCAGCAGCGCGGACACCTCGGCGAGCAGCCCCGACAGGGTGGTGCGTACGGTGTCCCGCACCCGGGCGAGGTCGGCCTGTCGGCCGGCGAACTCCCCGCGGCGCGAGAACAGGGTGGCGCGGTACAGGGCGGGCGGGCTCGGGGGCGGGTCGGCCGGCGCCGTGGTCAGCAGCCGTTCGGCCTGCCGGAGCAGGCGGTAGCGCTCCGCGTCCGGGGTGCCGGCCGGGAGCCGGTCGTACCGTTCCAGGAGTGCGTCCGCCTCGCCGAGGGCCCGGCCCATCCGGGCGGCGGTACGGGCGGCGGCCGCGAGTACGTCGGTGAACACCCCGCGGCGCCACACGGCGAGTTCGGCCCAGCCGCTGCGGAGCAGTCCGAAGCGGCCCGCCTCGGCCGTCAGATCGGCGTACCGGGCGAGGAACTCGTCGATACGGCGCAGCAGTTCGGCCCGGACGGCCGGCGTGGGAGCCCCGGACGGCAGCAGCGGTCCGAGCGCGTCCCGGAAGTCCTCGGCACGGGTCTTGAGCGCCGACAGCGATTCCAGCACCTTGGCGGGGCGCTCCCGGCGCAGCCGTACGGCCTCGTCGGCGGTGCGGTCCACCGGGGTGATGCCGGCGCCGGGCACCAGGTCGGTGGCGCGCAGCGGGCGGGAGGTGGTCAGCAGCGTGCGCAACGCGCCGATCAGAGGCGACAGTTCGAAGAAGGTGATCTTCTCCGGGACGCGGCGGGTGTAGTGGATGACCGGCAGGGCGTCCGGCCGGGGGTGGGTGACCGAGCCGACGAGCTCGCGGACGATCCGGTCGTCGAGGTCGGTCATCGCGGCCTCGCCGGCCGGCCGGACCGCCCAGAGCAGTTCGATCGCCTGGAGTCCCAGCTCCGCCTGGGTGACCACGCGCTCGCGCGGCGCCTTGGAGACCGGGTCGGTCCAGGTGACCAGGACCACCACGTCCTCCGGGTCCGGGAGCAGCCCGGTGAGCCAGTCGTTGACGGCGGGTTCGGCGCGCGCCCGCGGGCTGTTGCGGACGGCCGCGCCGGCGCCGTGGTCGGGGCCGAGGCCGGGAGTGAGGTGGAGGGCCAGCCGGTGGGTGAGGGTGGTGCCGCTGCGCGGGGTCCGGACCACCTCCGGCTCCGGCGGGAAGCCCTCCTTCGCGTACGCGTCGAGGGTGGCGGCGGCGCGTTCGGGGTTGCCGGCGAGCGTCTGGTGGGTGCTTTCGGCCACGGCCAGGTCGGCCAGGGCGTCGTGGATGTCGAGCAGGTTCCGCAGCTCCGCGTCCATGGCGGCCTTCTGGGGGTCGGAGGCGTCCCGGGGCAGGCCCTCGGCGCCGTACGGATAGTGGACCTGGCCGTCCCGCGTGGCGCGGCGGACCAGTTCCAGGCCGTCCACCACGGTCCGGGCCTCCACCAGCCGGACCTCGCCGGGGGACGCGGACCCGGGGGAGAGGCGGCCGGCCCGCAGCGGGAACGCGCCGCGCAGCAGCGGGACGAACCGGTCGAGTTCCACGCCCGGGTGGCCCTCGTGCAGGCCGCGTTCGAAGACGCGGCCGAGCATCGCACCCGGCGACTGGCCCTGCCGCAGCCCGTCCAGCAGGGCGAGGGCCGTGCGGACCCGCCGGGAGCCGAGGTCGACGGCGAAGGCGCCGGTGCCCTCCCGGTGGCCGTTGGCGAGGTAGCCCGCGCGCAGCACGGCGGCGGTCGTGGCCTGCGCGGGGGAGGGGGCGTGGACCCAGCCGCCGTTGCGCGGGTCGTGCGGCAGGGCGGCGGCCCCGAACACGGACCGGAGCTCCTCCGGCACCGGGGCCTCGCCCAGCGGTTCGGCGCGCGGGGCGACGTCCTCCAGCCAGCCGTACGCCCCCAGGTGCAGGCCGCGGCGCGGGGCGCCGGTACCGTCCGGTCCGTACCTCAGGTCCATGAGCTTCTCGGTGGCCAGGCCGAGCCGCCAGGCGTCCAACCGGTAGGTGGCGCAGTCCAGGTGCTCGGTGAAGAGGCGCTCCAGCCGGGCGGTGGGCAGCGGCGCGAGCAGCTTCAGCGCTTCGACCACCTCCCCCAGTTCGGCGGTGGCGGGGTGCCCGTCGGCCAGTGCGCGGGGGATGAAACGGTGCAGCGGTTCGCCGTTGCCCGTGATGTCCGGTGCGGGGGCGTAGAGCTGGCGGTACCGGCTCTCGCTGGGCAGCCGTACCTCCGGGTGGGCCGGGTCGTCGGCGATGTGGACGAACGCCGGGTCGGCGGGCGAGGGGGCCGGCAGCCCCTTCGCGAGGGCGAGCCGCCGGCCGGTCTCCACCCACGCCAGCAGGACGGCGTGCCGCAGCATCAGGTACAGCAGGGCGGCCGGGCGGGCGTCGCCCTCGAAACCGGTCTCCTGCCGGACGGCCTCCAGGTCGGTGCCGGCGTGCTGGGCGAGCCACTGGAGGTAGTTCAGGGCGGGGGCGGTGGTGTACGGGCGGACCGGACGCGTCTCGGACGGCGGCCGGTCGTCGACCAGCGGGCCGAGCAGTGGATGCTGGCCGTCCACGAAGAGCCGGCCGAGCAGGTCCGGGTCGGTGCCGGCGCCGCCGAGCCGGGTGAGCAGGGCCCGGACCGGTTCGGCCATGTGCAGCTGTTCCAGGGCGGAGACCACGAGGTGGCCCTGGCCGCCCAGGTTCTCCCGGTTGAACAGGTCGTCGACGGACTGCGCGTACCGCTGGTGGAACTCGGCCGACGAGGGGTGCAGGGCGAGGATGTCCAGCAGCTGCCGGTGGGTGTCGCGGTCGGCGGTGCCGAGCCGGGCCACCTTCCCGGTGGCCTTCTCCCAGTCCGTGGCGGCCTCGGCGAGCACCCGGTGCAGTCCGGCCCGGTGGGTGTCCGCGGCGGGCCGGGTCAGCCGGCCGAAGGCGGTGGTGACCAGGATTCCGTACGGTTGCCGGCCGATCCGTACGACCGGCAACGGGCCGCGGCCGGAGACGTTGCGCAGGAAGAAGTCCCGGGTCCGCTCCACCGCCTCCTCGGACAGCAGCGGGTGGAGGGTGGTGCGCAAGTGGTTGCCCCAGGTGGCGGGCCACAGGGCGGTGTTGGCGGCGAGGGCCTCGCGCAGGTCGGTGTGGTCCGCGTGCGGGACACCGGCCAGGGCGGCGGGGTCGATGCCGAGGAGTTCGGCGAGCCACTGGCCGTCGGTCTTCGCCGTCCGGTCGCCGGAGGCTGCGGCGGCCGTGAAGCCGTGGGCCGTCCGGAGCACGGCCTCCGCCTCCCGGCGGGGGTCCGGCCCCGCAGGGGCTTGTTCGCTGTTGTTGGTGGGGGTGCCCTGGGGGAGCAGCGCGAACCCGGCGGGGCTGCGGACCTGGTGGCCGATCAGCCCGGCCAGCTGCTCGGCGGACTTCTCGGCCGTGGCCCCGGTGCGCAGGCCGAGCACCACCAGCCGGTGCAGCCCGCGGCGGAGCACGGCGTCCAGCGGGATGCGGACGGCCATTCCGGCGGCGACCGCCGCGTCGAAGTCGGTCAGCCAGGCGAGAGCGGGCGGTACCCGCAGGGTGCCGGTCTCCTCGTCCACCTTCAGCTGCTCATCGCGCGGGGTCGCCGGGTCCGGGCCGACGGAGAGGGGGCCGGTGACGGGGGCGCCGGCGGCCCGGCAGACCAGCCGGCCGTCGCGGTAGCCGAACACCTCGAACCGGTCGGGCAGCAGCACGGCCTGGGCCGGCCGGCTCCAGGACTGCGGGGCGACCTCCGACTCGGGCGGCTGCGGCACCACCAGGAAGGCCACCGCGACCGCGTCCTGCGCGGTCAGCCGGGGGCCCTCCAGCCCGGCGGGCGGGCGCGCCCGGACGGCGGCCGCGCGAGCGCGCCCGACCGCGGCCAGCAGGGCGGCATCGGCGGCGCGGAGCGGCACGCGGTCGCCGTGCGCCCGCCAGACGGCGGTCCAGTACGCCATGGTGGGCTGCCGGTCCTCCGCGGGCAGGGCCCGGTCGCTGGTGACGACGAGAACGGTGGTGCCTGCCGCGAGCCCCGACGGCCGGTCGGCGGGATTGGCGGGCGCATGGGTGCGGATCAGATCGGCGGCCCGGCCCTGCGCCACCCGCCCGGCCAGCTCCTGCCAGGCGGCCCGCTCGCTCCCGGGGTCGCCGGCCGCCCGCCAGACGGCGGTCCAGTAGGCGGTCACGGCACCGAGCTCGGCCCGGGTCGGCAGCGGCTGGAGGCTGTCCACCGACCACTCGTCCGGGAAGATCCGCACCAGCAGTTCGGTGCTGGTGAACCGGGTCTCCAGCCGGACGGGGCCCAGCAGGACCGGGTGGGTGCGGGCGAGCTCAGCCACGGGGCAGCATCTCCTGTGCGTGTACGGCCATCAGGACCGGGGCCTGGAACAGCATGTAGGCCACGTCGGCGGAGTCCAGTGCGGCGTTCCAGGACCGCAGCGCGGTGTCCTCGCCGTGCTGGCCGATCTTCTCCTCGTCCGCCACCACGTCGGAGAGGTCCTGGAGCTCGACGACGGGGGTGGCGCCGTCCAGGGCGATGAACCCGCGCCGGCCGCCCGGGTCCAGGTCCTCCCAGGTCAGGTCGTTCCACACCTCCACCTTGACGGGCGGTCCGTCGTCCGCCCCGAAACGGGGCTCGCCCGGGCGTTCCTGGAGCATGAAGAACCAGCCGGGGTCCTTGGCGTCCCCCTTCGCCTCCTCCGCCGTCAGGTTGAAGCCCAGCAGCGTGATGTCCGGTTCGATCCGGGCCTCGTAGAGCGGCAGCAGGATCTCGTCGGGACCGGGGCGGTCCGGGTCCCGCGGGGTCACCGGCGTCCGCTCCCGTTTGGGGTCGGGATGCTCGTTGCTGGGGTTCCAGCGCGCGCGGTGTGCGTAGACCGCGGTGTTCGGGTACTTCTTGAGCAGTTCGCCGCGGATCACCAGAACCAGCTCGTCCCGTTTCCGCGCCGGGTCCGGCTGCCGATGGTCGTGCGCGCCGAGCTCGCTCTGCGGCGTCCAGCGATGGATCGGCGGGATGTCGTACAGCCGCTCCCGGCGGGATGCGGCGCTCTCCTCCGGAACGGTGGTCGCCACCCGCGGGTCCCAGAACTGTCGGAAGGGCGTGCCCCGCTGGTCGGTGGGATGCTCGCGCCACAGCAGTTCCCGGGCCATCTCGTGGTTGAGGCCCACCATGAACGCTTCGATGAACTCCTGGTCCGTGTCGAGCAGGGTGACCGTGTTCACGGGGATCCGGTCGAGGTGGGGCACGAAGGACTCGACCGACAGGCCCAGCAGTGCCTCGTACATCGGCAGGTCGATCACCGGGTACGCCATGACCTCCAGGAACCGCTCGACGAACGGGGTGAGTTGGGGGGCGTCGAGCCGTACGGTGCCCAGCAGGGCGTGCGGCACGGTGGTGGCCGCGTCGAGTCCGCCGAGCACCCGTCCGGCCGTGCCCGGCACGTCGAGCGGGTCGGGCACCGGGGTGCGCGCGGAGGCGGTGGCCGTGCCCCAGCCCTCGTACAGGTCGGTCAGGCCCAGCTTGAACCGCCGGGCCTGTTCGCTGTCGGTGGGCTCGGCCTCGGTGGCGGCCGGTGGTACGGGGACGGTGCCGTCGGGGTGGCGCAGGACGAAACCGGGGCTCACCGGCAGGGACTTCACCGGGTCGGGCAGGGGCTCGCTCCGGATGATGCGGTCCACCTGGACCGGGGTCACCACGGCGGCCGGGACGGTCTTCTCGGGGGCCGCGGTGACCAGCAGCGGTTCGGTGTCCATCCGCGGAAGCAGCGCCTCGGGCGGGTGGCTCGCGGGGAAGTCCAGGGTCCGCATCAGCCGGGAGCCGGGCCGGGTGATCCGGCGCATGGTCGCCGAGACCGGGGCCGCGCCGATCCGGCTGGCGGCCACCTTGAATCCGGCCGTGACCTGCTCGGTCGGGCCCTCCGGCCCGGCGACGGCGGCGGCCGGGCGGGCCCGCGGGACGGTGACGCGGAGGTGGGCGGGTGCGGTGAGCGCCAGCGCCCGGCCCACCGGGCGGGCCGTCGCACGCGCCACCCGCAGGCCCGTGGGGCCGCCGCCTCCGCCGGGTGGCGCAGGCGGCGGCCCCAGGTGCCGGTCCTGGAGCCGGAGCCCGACCTCGCAGGCCAACTGGGCCGCGCGGATGCGGTGGTTGACGTCCACCAGGTCGCCGACCTGAGCCCAGGCGGCGGCCATGAACTCCTCCTGCCGGGCCTGTACGACCTGGGTGCCGAAGTTCGCGGCGATCCGGAACCGCGGGTCGAGGTTGAGCCGGTGCACCCAGTTCTTGTCGTACGGCAGCGGGCTGCCGTCCGCCGCCCTCAGCAGCCGCGACGCACGGGCCGGCCAGCGCCCGTACAGCGGCGGGGTGATCACCGGGTCCACCCCGTCGGCCAGCTCCACCGCGGCCGGGCCGACGACGGCCGCCAGTCGGGCGTGCGCCTCCGCGGGCGTGCGCGTCGGATAGTCGTCGGCGAGGTTGACCAGGGCGGCCAGGGCCTCCTGGAACTCGTGCGGGTAGTGCCCGGCGGGCGGGCGGTGCCCCTCGTCCGCGGTGAACCGGCTGTCCCAGTTGTCCCAGTCGTCGTTCGGGCGTACGGCCTTCAGCGCACCGCCGAGCTTGAGCACCCCGCCGATCGACGGCGGGAAGTCGATGCCGGGCAGGGTCGGGCCGGGCGCCTCGTGGACGTCGACGTCGCGGCGGCCCACGCCCGGGTCGGCCTCGGCCGGCTCCAGCAGCCGCACCAGGTACTCGAAGTCGCCGGCCGTACCGGTGTGGAAGGACCAGCGGTGGTAGTAGGGCATCCGGGGGTCCTCCCGGCCCGGCCCCCAGCTCGGATCGGTGGCCCCGACTCCCTCCTGGCCGAGGCCGAGCCCGGCCCGCCGCCCGGATTCGAAGGCCGGGACCAGGAAGGCGTGGTAGGTGGTCAGGGGCTTGAGCCTGCGCGGGCAGATCAGTCGCGAGCAGGCGTCGTCGGGGCTGGTCCGCAGCAGGTGCCCGAGCGTGGCCAGGGGGTCGTCCATCACCTCGGTGAGCACGCTGCCGGTCCCCCCGAGGTCACCGTTGACGTGGACGTGTGCCCAGGCGCCGAGCTGGTCGGCCGGCGGCAGCGCGCCGGGGTCCGTCACGACGACGTACGGCAACGGCCCCTCCGGAGGCCCCCCTTCGCGGAACTCGCCGCCGGTCTCGTTCTGCGGGTCGGCGGCAGCGGCCAGCACGATCAGGGCGAGCCACGGGCGCAGCCGGCCCGTGTCGTCCGGCACGGCGGGGCTGTAGGCCCAGGGGAAGTCCTCCTCGTAGAACTCGATGTGGGCGAGGAAATTGGGCTCGGCGTTGGTGACCGAGGGCTGCGGTTCGGTGCGGGAGATCGCCCTCGGGTCCACGCCCACCACGTCCCCGGGGCCGTAGAGCTGCACCTGCTGGGTCACCGTGCGCGCCGACACCGGGCGGTCCGGGCCCTGCCCGGTCAGCCGCAGGGTGACCGGGATCCGCGGACGGGGCCCGTCCGCCGCGAAGCCGTCCTGCCCGATCCTGGTGGTGAGCCCGGTGCGCAGCCAGGGCAGGAAGGAGTACGCGTTGGGCGTCACGAGCCGTCTCCGGTGCGGAAGAGTTCGGTGCCGCGGGTGAGGTCTTCGGCCCGCGGATCGGCGGCGGCCAGGCCGGAGCGTACGGTTCCGCCGGTGATCAGGACCTCGGTGCCGGACAGCGCCGTGGCGGAGAAGGCCCAGCGGCCGGTGGCCAGTCCGGCGGCGGGGGCCCAGCTGTCGTCGGCGGTGTGGTAGATCAGCACGCTCTGGTAGCCGGCCGCGTCCTCGGTGTCGCCGGTGCCGCCGATCACCAGGACCCGGTCCGGGCCCAGGGGCACCGCCCGGTGGTGTCCACGGCCGCCGGGCACCGGTGCGCCGGGAGTCCACTTCTGGGTGGCCAGGTCGTACAGCTCGGCGTCGATCACGGCGTACGGGTCGTAGGTGCCGTCGCCGGGCACCCCGGGCGTGCTGCCGCCGATCACCAGGGCGGTGGTCGCGGACAGGCGCAGGGCCTGGTGCCGGCTGCGCGGCCGGGAGAGGCTCCCGGTCGGGGTCCAGACCGGGGTGGACGGGTTGTACAGCTCGCAGTAGGCGAGGGCGGCCTCCC
Organism: Streptomyces sp. NPDC090045; assembly: GCF_044747975.1. Taxonomy (NCBI): domain Bacteria; kingdom Bacillati; phylum Actinomycetota; class Actinomycetes; order Kitasatosporales; family Streptomycetaceae; genus Streptomyces; species Streptomyces sp. NPDC090045. The sequence goes on along the minus strand of NZ_JBIVFA010000012.1, from coordinate 148,398 downwards.
GACCGGGGGCGACGGGTGCCGTGCCGCCGCAGACCAGCACCCGGCCGTCCGGGAAGGCCAGGGCGGTGTGTCCGCCGCGGGCGTCGTTCATCGGCTTGAGCGGGGTCCAGCTGCCGTCGTCCGGGGCATAGACCTCGGCCGAGGCCAGAGCCCTGGCCGAGTCACCGGAGCGGACCGCGTAACCGCCGCAGACCAGCACCTTGTTGTCGGCCGTGCGGACGGCGGCGTGGCCCCAGCGGGCCTCGTTCAGGTCCTTGGCCGGGGTCCAGGTATTGGTCTTGGGGTGGTACACGGCGGTCGACTTGAGGGCCGGGGACAGCCCGGGCGCGGCGGTGCCGCCGGTGACGAGCACATCGCCGTTGGCCAGCAGGGTGGCGGTGTGCAGGCGGCGGGCGCCGCCGGGGACCTGGCCGGCGGAACCCCAGGTTCCGGCCGTCGACGGGGTGGCGCCCGGGGTGAAGAGCCAGGCCTTGGCGAGGGCGGCGGACCGGCCGTCGGCCCCGGCGACGACGAGGACCTGCTTCTTCTCGTTGCCCAGCGGCACGGCGGTGTCGTACTGCCCGTACCAGCAGGCTGCCTCGGGCAGGTCGCCCTGGGCCGTCCACTGCCCGGTGGCGGCCGCGGGGGTGGTGATGGTCATGGGGTGGGTTCCTCCGTCGTCGCCCTCGGTCGGGTCACGGGATGGGTCGCCCTCACGGGACGAAGAGTTCGGTGCCGGCAGTGGTCACCGCGCTGCCCGGGCCCGGGGCTGCCGGGCCGGCGGCGACCAGCCCACCGGCCGCCAGTACCCGGCCGTCGACCAGGACGAGGGCGGCGAAGTCCGCGCGGCCCCGGTCCAGGGAGCCGGTGGCGGTCCACCGGCCGGTGGCCGGGTGGTACCGCAGCACGCCGCGGTGGGCGGCGGTGGCCGAGGGGCCACTGGTCCCGCCCACGACCAGGACCTCGCCGGTGGGCAGCCGCACGGCCCGGTGCCTGCCGCGCCCGGCCGGCATGTCGGCCGCCGGCGTCCAGCTGTCGGCGACCGGATCGTAGATCTCCGCGGAGGCCGGGCTGCGCCCGCTGATCCGGCCGTTGCCGGGCAGCAGGACGGGGTCGCCGCCGGTGACCAGGATCCGGCCGTCCGCCAGGACGGTGGCCTGGTGTCCGGCACGGGGGGTGCGCAGGCTCGCGGCCGGGGTCCAGGCGTCGGTGTCCGGGTCGTAGCGCTCGCAGTAGGCCAGTGGCACGTTGCCGCCCCCGGTGGCCAGGGCGCCGCCGACGACGAGCAGCCGGCCCCCGGGCAGCGGCACCATCCGGTGGCCGGACCGGGCGTCGGTCATCGGCGCGGCTGCCCGCCACCGGTCGCGGACCGGGTCGTAGACCTCAGCCGAGGCCAGCGTGCGGCCGTCCCGGGTGCCGCCGGCGATCAGCAGCCCGCCCTTGGGCAGCGGGAGGGCCGCATGGTCGGTGCGTCCGGCCAACGGGGCTTCGTTCGTGGATCGCCAGCCACCGGCCACCGGGTCGTAGAGCTCGGCGGAGGCCAGGTCGGTACCGGCGGGTCCGGAGCCGCCGACGACCAGCACCCGACCGTCGGCGAGCCGGGTGGCCGAGTGGCCGCGGCGGGCCGTGAGCAGCGGCGGGGCCGCGGTCCAGGCGGTGGTCACCGGATCGAACAGGCCGGCCGTGGCCACCGCAGCCCCGGTGGCGTCGGCGCCTCCGGCGAGCAGCACCGACCCGCCGGCCAGCAGGACCGGATCCGCGCCGAAGACCGCGGCGGGCGCGGGCGTGGCCGCCGCCGTCCAGGTCCCCGGGATCCGGGGCCGCTCCCGGGCGTCCGAGACCGGGATGACGTGCAGCCTCCCGGCCAGGCGGGGATCGGAGTCGGTCCACCGGGCCAGTGCGTCGGCCGCGGCGGCGGGGCTCCGGAAGGCGGCGGCGGGCGGCAGCGGGGCGCCCGGGAGCTGGGGCGGGAAGGCCTGGGCGTTGTTGCGGGTGTGCGCCACCACGTACCGCTGTCCGGCCGCCCGGACCGTCTGCTCCTGCGGCAGCGGCCGGCGGCGGTGCGCGTCGGTGCGGGAGAGGGGCGAGCGGCTCGTGCTGCTGCCTTCGAGCAGCCGCCCGAAGACGGCGGGGCTCACGCTGACGAGCTTGCGCCCGCGCGGCGGAGCGGGCTCGTCGGCCACCGTCCGGACGGACCCGGCCCCGGATCCGTCCCCGGGCACAGGCACGGGCTGGTTGACCTCCCGCGCCTTCCGGTCGACCACGATCGCCTCGTACCGGGCGCTGCGCCGCACGACCCGGGGCGCGCCCAGCACCCCTTCCACGGCGGCGAGTTCGATTCCGGCGTCCTGCTGCTCGTAGGCGGGCCTGGAGAGCTTCGCGGCGTCGTCCATGTCCTGGAACTGGGCCATGGGGAACTTCTCGCCGGTGTCGGAGAGCTTGACGAGTTTGCAGGTCGGGTCCGGTTCGATGAGGAACCGCTGCCCGTCGCTCGCCTGCTGGCCTCCGATCTTGTCCACGCGTACGTCGAGCGGCACCGCCCGCTGGGCCACGAACAGGGTGCCGCGCGGGTGCAGGACGAGCCCGTCGGCGGCGGTCAGGTCCCGGAGGGTGACCAGGGTGCGGGTGCCGCCCTCGGGGAGCCGGGTGCTCCAGCCCTCGGTGCGGCGGACCTCGTTCTCCAGCAGGGCGAGGACCTCGACGGGCGGCAGGGTGGTGTGGTGGGCCTCGCCCCACTCGATGTCGAAGTCGGCGGAGATCTCGAAGAACAGCAGGGAGATGGAGCCGCGCCCGTGGGCCCGCCAGGGACAGGGGCCTTCGACGGTGAAGTCGAGCGAGATGCCGAACACGCCGACGCCGAAGGCCTTGAGCGAGACGTGGGCGGAGAGGGAGATGACGAAGGCGAACGGCGAGAACCGGAACAGCGCGTCGAAGGAGAATCCGCCCTCGATGCCGAAGGCGTCGAAGCCGAGCCGGAGTTCGGCCCGGGCACCGAACTGGACGGTGTTGCTGGTGACGGCCAGGTAGCCGGAGACCCGGATCAGCTGTCCGGGCTGGTTGAGGATGTCCACCGAGATCCGCTCGGGGACCGGGAAGGGCAGCTCCGGCGGGCGGAAGGAGGGGTGGAAGCCGCCGACGCTGAGCACGAGCTGGGGGTCGTCGCCCCAGGAGACGAGCAGCCCCATCCCGCCGTTGATGGTGATGCTGAGGATGCGGGAGTCGAAGAGCTGGGCGTAGAACCACAGCCGGGACTTGTCGACCTCCAGGGCGCCGACGAACTGGACCTGGACGACCACCAGGGGCAGCTGCTCGCTGGGCAGGACGCAGCTGAGCACCCCCAGTACGGCGATGTTGCCGGGCGGGATCTCGATGACGACGCCGAGCGAGATCCGCAGCAGCGCGGGGGTGCCCCAGCCGATCTTCGCCATCGGTCCGACGAGGAAGGTGCCGTCCTCGGGCGGGAAGAAGGCCCGCAGGTCGCTGAGGATCCGTGGCGCGTTGGCGACCACGTCCTTGGGGAACATCACCGATTCGATGGCGCCGGAGCGGACGCCGGCGACCAGCGCCTGAAGGTCCATGCCGCGGTTGAGGCCGATCAGTCCCCCCACCGCGAGCAGCGAGAAGCCGAAGCCGAGCTGGATCCCGCCGCCGCCGAACTCGGCCGCGATGACCATCAGCAGGGAGAACCCGCGGCTGCCGTCCGGCATGCGGGTGCTGATGAGCCCGACGGCCTTGAGGGCGACGATCCCGGCGAAGTCGAGTTCCAGGGCGCCCGCGTACTCTCCGCGGTCCGGGTCGAAGGACAGATAGCCGCCGCCCTTGACGATGCCCGCGTCCACCGAGAGGCCCGCTCCCTTGGGCGGTTTGAACCCCAGGCCCACGTCGACCGGGCCGAGGTTGCCGTCATGGTCCGGCCGGAACACCAGCCGGGCGGTGAGGCCGATGTCCTCGACCACCACCTGGACCGGCCCGAGGGCGGCCCGGAAGGTCGCGCCGAGCGCGACCGGCAGGGCGTCACCGGAGGGCGTGGCGGAGATGCTGAGGGCCTGGATCCGGACGGGGCCGAGCTCCAGCCGGGTCGGGATCCGGATCTCCAGGGCGGCGTTGCCGCGGAAGGTGAATCCTTCCCGGTGGGAGACCGCGAGGGTGAGGTCCGCGCCGAGGGTGAATCCGTCCCGGGGCAGGACGGTCGCGACGAACCCGTCCGCATCGCCCGGACTGAGCACGAACTCCAGTCCGTTCAGCCTGAATTCGGCGAAGACGTCGGCGCCGCCCGAGTCCAGGCGCACTCCGCCGCCACCGGCGAGCCCGCGGAACTGGAGCCGGGTGCCGTCGGCCGACCCGACCAGGAGGACCGGGTCGCCGTCGGTCCGCGTGCGCTCGACGACGGCCTCCACCGCACCGTCGAGACGTACCGGGGTGCCGTCCCCGGCCTCGAACCCGGTCACGGTCTCGATCGGCTGCCCCGGCCGGAACCGCAGGGCCACCCCGCCCTGGAGGTCGAGCTCGCTGCGCACGGTCAGCACGAGATCCTCGCCGAGCGGGATCCGTACGCCGAGCCGGCCCGAGTACGAGGGCAGCAGGGCCAGACCGCCGGGCCCGCCGCCGTCGGACGGCAGCTCCAGCAGCCGGATCTCGGCCCGGTGGACGTCCTGCCCGCCGTCGCCCGGCTGCTCCAGCAGGCCGGCGCGCAGCAGGGGCACCGGCGGCTCGGCCGGCTGGAGCTCGGTGCCGTGGACGGACTGGACGGTCCAGTCGTCGGCGTAGCCGCTGCTGGTGTGCGCACCGAGGGAGAGCAGCAGGTTGTCGAGCTGGTCGGCGAACTCCGCGTAGTCGAAGTCGGGCCCGCCCCAGCCGTGGGCGTCCTTCAGGACGGCCGCCGGATCGGTGAGCACCCGGGGCAGCTCGGTCAGGTCGAGGGTGAGGCGGGTGTGTTCGGGGCGGTTCCCGGCGGGGGGCACGTAGCGGGACTTGACCACGCCGAGGGCACGCAGCGCGAACCCGAGGGCCGGGCGGTGACGCTGGAGATGGCCGATCACCAGGTGGTCGATCAGCTGCTTCGGGAAGTGCTCCTTGAAGCCGTCCGCGCGCAGATGCTCCGGGACCGCCTCGCCGGGGGCCCCGGCGATGGCCCGGATCCCGCCGACCAGGGCCTGGACCGCACCGAGCACACGCGGTACGTCGTCGGCGCCGAAGCCCCCGTCGACCAGCCCGCCCAGGGTCTCGGTGAGGGTGTCCACGCCGGCGCGCAGGGCCGCCAGGGGCTGCGGGATCTCCGCGGCGTACCAGCCGAGTTCCCGCAGCAGCCCGGTGCAGCTCTCCGGCGAGGTGAGCGCCGAGCGCAGCGGGACCAGCGCCAGGCCGATCTCGGCAAGCAGGACCTCGAACGTGCCCGGCCGGCTCATCGGCCCCGCCCGGGGTAGAACCTGCGGCTGATCGTGGCGTGGTGGCTCGGGTCGATGCGGTTCACGACCAGCCACATGCAGACGAAGCAGAAGGACCCGGCGTCCCCGACGCCGGCGCCGTTGCGCATCTTGCAGGCTCCGGCGGGCCGGTAATGGGCTCCCGCGTAGTGGTTCCCGCCTTCGAAGATGCCGACCAGGGTGCGGCGGAGCTCGTTCGCGGCGAGGCCGTCGATGCGTTTCGGGGTATCGGGACCGTCCCTCGGGACGCTGTGGTCGAGGTTGCTGTTGAGCGGATCGGGGTGCTGCCGCAGGAAGGTCAGGACACGGCCGTCCACGACGGTGAGGGGCGTGCCGGCACCGTCCCTGAGGGGGACGTAGAGCACGGATCCGGCGCCGAACACCGGAGCGGGACCGGTCTGGCCGGTCAGGACCAGGACTCCGCTGTCACCCTGGACGGGTTCGACGTCCAGGCCTTCCAGCAGCGCCCCGGACAGCGGAAGCTGCCGGCCGTACTGCGTGATGCTGAAGTCCCGCAGGGACACCTTGCTCGCGCGCGGCCCGCCCTTCTGGACCGCACGCCACACGGCGAGCTGGCCCGGGTCGACCTGCACCTTGATCCCCGGCGGGCTGCCGCTGGGCTCGCTCGCCCTGAGCAGCCGTGCCGAGTACCTCATGCGCGGCAGCGTCAGCCATTTGACGCGGCCGAGGTTGATGTCCCGCCCTTCGGCGTGCAGGCGGGCATGGCCGAGTCGGGTGAGGTTGTCGTGGAGCAGGTCTCCGGGCTCGTTGCCCGCGCCGTCGTCGGGGAAATCCTCGTACTCGTCCCCCAGGTTGAAGGTGTGTCCGAACTCGTGGGCGACGACGTTGACGATGTGGCCGGGCTTGAACTTCCCGAGGTCGGGCGCGGGGACGGTGCGGTGCATGACAGCGGGGTCGATGTCGGACGTGGTGTCGTACTGGAAGAAGATTTTGGGGGCCCACTCGAGCGTATTGAGGGTCAGGGTGCGGCTGTTGGTGTTGACGGGGCGGCCCTGGTAGTCGTACGCGACGACCGCGATCAGCGCCCTGCTGCGCCGCAGCCCTTCGCCCTCCGGTGCCCAGACGTGGCCGATGTTGCCGTGGACGTGCAGGTGCTGGTTCACGTAGCCCAGTCCCCGCGCGTAGGTGAGGACGGAGTTCAGCGGGCTCGTGCGGCCGGGGCCGAAGAGCTCCGGGGGGTGCCGGCGCGGGTCGAGCGTGAGGATCCCGGTGGCCCCGGTGTCCCAGAACTCGTAGACGCGCTTGACGAAGGCGGCCATGTCGGCGCTCACCGAGTCGTTGCCCGGAACCCGTACCGGCTCCGTGGGGCCGATGATCCGGTCCGCCGGCCGGTAGCCCATCATCACGCCGAAGAAGCTGTTCCTGGCCTGGAGGATGCCCAGGGACCGGTGCGTCTTCCAGGCCTTGAGCAGCTTGGCACTGACCCGTTCGGGTTTGAAATCGTGCAGCTGCTGGCCGCTCCACAGCGGCACCGGGTCGGTGGTCCGGGAGTCGATGCGCGGCGGCAGTCCGACCCTCCTCACCAGCTGGTCCATGGTGTAGGGGCGCCGTTCGGGCGGGGTGCCGGGACGGACCGGCCCGACCGTGTTCTCGAACGGGATCAGCGTGCCGCTCGGCAGTGCCGGGTCCAGGGTGTCGGTGACCCGGTTCCCGCAGGTGATGCCGCGTTCGTAGGACTCCTGGAAGGCGCTGAAGACGTTGAACCGCTCTTTGAGCGTGCCGTAGGGCTCATGGCGCCGCTGTACGAACAGCTGGGCCTTGGTCTTCTGGGCCACCTCGTCGAAGGCGGCCCGGTCGGCGGCGCTTCCCTCGAATCCCTCGGCGAGGATCAGGATGTTCTGCATCTCGTCGACGTCCGAGTGCTGCCACAGCTGGTGCTCCCTGAGGACGAAGCGCTCCTTGCGGTAGTCGGCGACGTCGACCTGCAACTTCCGCTCCGGGAACGTGCCGAGCCGCCCGCTGACGGGGACGAAGTCGGGCGGATCCTCCGGCCGTTGCGGCTGCGGCGTCTCGACCAGACCCCGCAGCCGTCCGTGCGGGGTGATCTCCACCCGCTGGGGATTCTCCGAGGTCAGCGTCACGTAACCGTGTCCGCTGATGTCGCCGATGAGGTCCGTGGCGTTGTTGTCGTCACTGAACCGGGCGTAGATGGTGGGCAGCGCGTGCCCGAACGCGGGGTCGAGGGCGGTGGTCAGGGTGTTGTTCCCGAACCACCAGTTCTCCAGCTGCCGGTGCACCTGGAGCCGGCCGACCAGGTAGTAGTCCCCGACCCCCAGCTGGAAGAGGAACACGCCCGGAGCCTTGGGCTGCACCACGCCGTTCGCGTCGACGGTCGGCACGTCGTCGAACCGATGCCCGGTGTCCTGGTACGGCGCCATGAACCCGTACGTGCAGTCGGCGCGCGGTACTTCGGTGAGGGTGTACGGCTCGACGACACCGGGTTTGTCCGTGCGCCTGAAAACGCGAAGGGTGAGCGGCGGCGTGCCGGTGAGCGCGACGTGCAGATCGCAGTGCGGGAGGAGCACCAGATCGACGATCTCATCCGCCATACCGACCCCGCAGCCTGTGGTCCCGCGCGACTCCGCCACTGATCATTCAGGAGGCCGGAGGAACAGGTCAAGTCATATGCCATAAATGTGGCAACCCGCCTATGTGACCATATTCTTGCGAGCTCGGAGGAGATGGAACGCCACACCAAGACGAGACGGCATGCCGCCGCCGGCGGCGGCCGGCCGCCGGGTGGTCCTGCGCGCGTCGTACGGCGTTTTCCCGACCGGCTCAGGCGGTCGGCTCGGGGGCCCTGTGAGCCGGTGTTGAGGATGCCGGTCCTGGCGACCGATAGGCGGAGGGCGAAACCTCATTGTGATCGAAGATCACTCAGCGCATTCTCTTCCCGTGGCACCGTTGCGCGCGTCTGGCTCCGGTGCCTCGGGTTTTCTTATGACACCGATCATTCAAGGAGTCGCACCATGGACGTCATGACTGCTGTCCTGACCCGTCGCAGTCGGCACTTACTGCACGAACCGGCCCCGTGTGATGCCGAGTTCGCCTATCTTCTCGGCGGCGCGGCGGCAGCGCCCGACCACGGGGGCATTCGGCCGTGGCGCTGGGTCCTGCTGCGGGGGGAGGACCGGGAAGCCCTTGGAGCATGCCTGGCGAGCGAGGCGGAGCCGGAGCAGCGGGACCGCATAGCCCGGAAGGCGTTGCGGGCACCTTTGATGGCGGCGCTGGTCTTCTGCCCCTCGGCGGAGCACAAGATCCCCGAGTGGGAGCAGATGGCCGCCGCGAGTTCCATGGCCTACGGACTGATGTTGCTGATGCACTCGCGCGGGTACGGCAGCATCTGGCGTACCGGTCGGCTGTGCGAAAGCCCCGGCGCCCGCGATCTGCTGGGTCTGGCACCGACGGAGCGGCTTCTGGGGTCCCTGGACATCGGCACTCCCGACGGCACGGAACCACCGGCCCGTCGGCGGATCGGGAACCTCGCCGACCGCATCTCCACCCTCGCCTCCCGGCCCGTGCCGGCGGCGACGTGAGGCCGGCAGGACATTGAGCCGCAACTGACGGCGCGATTTTCAAGGAACAGCGGAACGGCTGTCACCGGGCCCCTCCCGTCTCAGACGGGAGGGGCCCTTTGAACACGCAGACGTCCATGGACGGTGGGGGCACGGAGCCAGTTGAGCGGCCTGGTCGGAGCGGCTCAGGAACGCCGGCTCGACAACACGGCGTCCCGGGTCGGTCCGTCACCCGACGGGGCAGTGCCCGGACGGACGGGGCGCAGGGACGTCGCCGCCGGCAGCGCTCCCGGTCACCGTGACCGTGGCCGGGCCGGGCGCCCCGTGGTCCGTGGTCCTACGTGTTCCGGATCGCGTCGATCAGGCCGGCGACGAGGTGCGCCCGCTGGGCCATGGCATCGACCACCAGGTACTCGTGGTCGGCGTGCGCGCCACCGCCGACCGCTCCCAGGCCGTCGAGGGTCGGCACCCCGAGGGCGGCCGTGAAGTTGCCGTCGCTTCCTCCCCCGACCGCTGTGCCCTCGAGGCCGGGACACAGGGTCTGCGCCAGCGCGAAGAGGCCTGCCGAGGCGGACTCGGGCATCGGCGGCCGGCCGATGCCTCCCCGGACCGAGACCTCCGCCCCGTCGAGGTGCGGCGTCAGAGCCGCGAACGCGGACTCGATGCGCTCCTTCTCCTCCGTCGTCTCGACGCGCACGTCGACGACGACGCTCGCCTCGGCGGGCACGACGTTGTCCACGGTGCCCGCCGACGCGACGGTCGGGGTGACGGTCGTGCCGGCACCGGGGCGTCCGAGCGCCGCGATGTCCAGCACCTGGTGTGCGGCTTCGACCAGGGCGTTGACCCCGGCTTCGGGTTCGAGGCCCGCGTGGGACGCCCGCCCCCTGACCGTGACCTCGAACGTGCCGCAGCCCTTGCGGCCCGTCTTCACGGCCCCGTCCTCGGCCGCGCCTTCGAAGACGAGGACGGCGCCGCACGCGAGGGCCCGTTCCTCGATGAGGGCCCGCGAGGCGTGCGAGCCGACCTCTTCGTCGGAGGTCACCAGGATCTCGACGCCCGACCGGTCGTCGAGCAGCGCCACGCCGTGCACGGCCTGCACGATGCCGCCCAGCATGTCGAAGACCCCGGGGCCGGTGGCACGGCCGTTCTCGACCGTGAACGGCCGGCGTTCGAGGGAGCCGAGCGGGAACACCGTGTCGTGGTGCCCGAGGAGGAGCACCTTGGGCTCGCCGCCGCCGGACCAGCCGACGTGGGGCCCGGATGGGCTCTCGATGAGGGCGGCCTGCCCGCCGAGGTGCTTCTCGATGACGTCGGCGACGGCCTTGGCCGATGCCGTCAGGGCTTCCACGTCACGCGAGGGCGACTCGACTTCGACCAGGGTCCTCAGGTCTTCGATCATCGCGTCGACGTTCACGGGGCCTGGCGTGCGGGTGGTGGTGCGGGTGGTTGTCTTCACGGCGACCTCTCAGAAGCGCAGGTGGGCATGGGCCGCCCGGGCGGACTCGGCCGGCGCGGGGATCTCGATCACTTCCACCCCGGACTCGCGCATCAGGCGCGCACCCTGGCAGTCCGTCACGAAGACGTCCGGCTCGCGCCAGGCGATGACGCCCCGGCGGATGCCCGAGGCCGGCTCCCGGCCGTCGGCGTCGACGATCACGGCGCCGAAGGAGAAGGCGGTGGTCGACGGCGGGCACGCGTACGACAGTTCGACGGCGCGGCGCAGCCGGCCGACATCGGCGGCAGTGTACGGGGGAGGGGGCGTGGGGGTGGTCATCGGGCCGGCTCCACCGCGCGCGCCCAGGTCGTTCAGCAGGTCCCGAGGCCCAAAGTCGGTCCGGGCGTAATACGCGCACCGGCGCCGACTCCGATTGGTCAATTCGGGTGTCGATGTACAGGCGAAAGTCCGTACGATGCACCCATGACTACTGCGACTCCCCAGCATCTGCGGGTACTCAATGGTTCCTTTGTGGTCGAACGTGCGGAGGACGCGGCAATTGCCCTGGCCGGTCCCTGGATTTCTCTGGTCCGTGCTCCCGAAGGATTGACGGTGGTCCGGGAGCGGAGTTCCGGCGAGACCGTCGTGGACGGCGAGATATGGGCCGCTCTCTACAGCGGCGACACCGCGCACGGTCTCGACGTGCCGGGCATGCTCGCCATGCTGCTCTCGCCGCTCGCCGAGGGCGGGGTTCCCGTCTTCGTGGCCTCGACGTACAACGCCGACCTGATCCTGGTGCCCCGTGACCGGCTGGAGGACGCCGCCGGCGTCCTGCGCGCCACAGGGCACCGCGTCGACCTCTGACCCGACTGCCCGGCGCTCCCGAGCGCGTGCCGGAATATGGACGAGGCGCACGGATCGCGTTGCGCCCCTCTCATGGATTTGAAAGCGCGAAGGGCCGTCAGTCTCCACTGGCGCATTATCGACGGTCCGGTCGAAGACCCTGCCTCGGGCGCCTGGGCGTTTAGCCGAGAGTCGTGACGGATTGCAATGAATGGAATGACGTGATGCAGGAAATTTCCCCTCAGCCGGGAGAATAACTGCCGCTGCGCCCGGCGGACGGCGTGCTCGCAGCCGCCCCGCAGGTCCCGCTGGAACGGCGCCTCGACCAGCTCGCCGTCGTCGAGAACGGGGCGACCGGCGGTGGTCGGCCCACGCGCACGGGTGCTCCCCGCGCCCCCGACCGGCACCCCCGGTCCGGCTAGGCGCGTGAGTGGACGAGGGTGAAGACCGCGCCCTCCGGGTCCGCGACCGTGGCCTGGCGGCCGCGCAGGCCCTCGCGGGGCGGTTCGACGACGCGTCCGCCGAGTTCGGCGACCCGGGCCGTGGCCGCGTCGGTGTCCGCCACCTCGAAGTACGCCATCCAGTGCGGGCCGCGGTCGTGCGGCAGCGAGCGGCCCACGCCGTGCACCGCGGCCACGGGCCGGCCCTCCAGGTTGAGGGTCAGGTAGTCGAAGTCGTCGGTGGCCGCGCCGTGCGCCAGCGCCTCGTGGCCGAAGACGTGCTCGTAGAACTTGCCGACCGTCGAGGTGTCCTGGGTGACCAGCTCGTTCCAGACGGGGGTGCCCGGCCCGCCGGGCAGCCGGGTGCCCATGCGGCTCTGCGCCTGCCACAGCCCGAAGATCGCGCCGAGCGGGTCGGAGCAGATCGCCACCCGCCCCGCGATGCCCGCGTCCAGCGGGCCCACCGCGACCGTGCCGCCGCACGAACGCACCGATTCGGCGGTCGCGTCGGCGTCGTCCGTGGCGAGGTACGTCGTCCAGGCCACCGGAAGATGCCGGTCCGGCGGCATCTCGCCGATCCCAGCCACCTCCTGGCCGTCCAGCACGGCGCGCACGTACGGGCCGAGCTGCTCGGGGCCCGGTACGTACTCCCAGCCGAACAGATCGGCGTAGAAGTCCTCGGTGGTCCCGAGCCCGTGCACCATGAGGCTCACCCAGCACGGGGTACCGGGCGTGCGCCGCGTCGCTTCCGCTGCCTCGGACATGTCAGCCGTCTCCTCCGTCGTACCGCTTACCGGTGCTGATGCTTCCACTCCGGAGGACCCGGCGCGCCCCGACCGCGCCGCATCGGGGGGTCCTGGCGCGGAGTTGACCGGATCGGTGCGCCCCGCCGATGACGGGCTTGTTACGCCGGTTCCGGGTGGGGAGGAAGATGACCGGCATGACTGCGAAACATGCGATCCTCTCCGCCGCCGAACTGAGGAACGAGCTGGCGGGTTCCCGGCCGCCGGTGCTGCTGGACGTCCGCTGGCAGCTCGGCGGCCCCGACCAGCGGCCCGCCTACGAGGAAGGACACCTGGCCGGCGCGGTGTACGTCGACCTCGACCGAGAACTGGCAGGTCCGCCGGGGGCCGGCGGACGCCACCCGCTGCCGGACCCGGAGGCCTTCGGCGCGGTGATGCGCCGGGCCGGCGTCTCGGCGGACGCGCCCGTCGTTGTGTACGACGGCGGCCAGGGCTGGGCGGCCGCCCGGGCGTGGTGGCTGCTGCGCTGGACGGGTCACCCGAACGTGCGGGTGCTGGACGGCGGACTGGCCGCCTGGACGGCGGCAGGAGGTGGAGTGACGGCCGACCGGGTGACTCCCGAGGAAGGCGATTTCAAGCCAACTCCGGGTGCGGTCGGGCTGCTGGACGCGGACGCGGCGGCCGTACGGGCGCGCGAAGGGGTGCTCCTCGATGCCAGGGCGGGGGAGCGGTACCGCGGCGAGGTCGAGCCGATCGACCCGGTCGGCGGCCACATCCCGGGCGCGCTGTCGGCGCCGACCGCGGAGAACGTCGGGCCGGACGGGCGTTTCCTGCCCGCGCACGCCCTGCGCGCCCGGTTCGAGGGGCTCGGCGCGTCCGAGGGCGGCCCGGTGGGCGTGTACTGCGGCTCGGGGGTCTCCGGAGCCCACGAGGTCCTCGCCCTGGAGGTGGCGGGCATCGCGTCGGACCTCTACGCGGGCAGCTGGTCGGAGTGGTCCTCGGACCCGGCCCGGCCGGTGGCCACGGGCCCGGACCCCCAGTAGTCCTGACGGGGCCGGGTGCGTGTCGGGCCCGCAGGGCGCCGAACGGCATGCCGCCCGGCCCTCCGGCCCCTCGTCACGTAGGCGTCCGAGGAGCCGCCCCGGCGTGTGCCCGGCACCGGCGCAACCGGGCCCGCTCACCGGTTCCGCCGTACCGTTCCGCCCGCCGCTTCAGGCACCGGCGGCGGTGCTACTCCTGCTTCTTGCGGCGGGTGCCGAAGACGATCTCGTCCCAGCTCGGCACCGCCGCGCGCCGGCCGGGGCGGACCCCGTCGGCCTCGGCCTGGCGGTCGGTGGTGCCCGTCAGGCGGTCGCGGTGGCCCGCCACCGTGCGGGGCATCAGGACGTCCGCGTACGCGGAGCCCGCGCCCGCCGAGGCGGCCGGTGCCGGCGGCTCCTCCGCCTCCGGTTCCGTCGCCGGGGTTTCGGTGCGGTCGGGGACCACCATGTCGCCGCGGAAGCTCGGGACCGCCTCCAGCAGGCTCGTCAGGGTGTCCCGCTCCTCCTCCGGGTCCGGCGCAGGCCTGCTGTCCGGCCGCTCCAGCTGCCGGTCCAGGGCACGGTCCAGCGGCCGGTCGCGCGGCAGCCGCGCGATCCTCGGCACGAAGGGGAAGCTCGGCTCCGGCGTCGCCGGCAGGTCCTCCGACTCGCCGATCAGTGAACGGGCCTCGTCGTCCACGGCCACGACCAGCCGACGCGGCGGGTCGTAGGTCCAGCTCGCCGAGTGCGGCTCGCCCGCGACCCGGTAGACGAGGAGGACCTCCCAGGTGCCGTCGTCGCGGCGCCAGGAGTCCCACTGCACGGATTCCTTCTCGGCCCCGCGCAGGGTCAGCCGCTCCTGCACGGCCTCGCCGAGCTGCGGCCCGGTGTTCTCGCCGGGACGGCGCACGGGGGTCTTGCGGGCCCGCTCGGCCATGAACGCGCGCTCGGCGAGCACGGGGCCCTCGAAGCGGCGTACGCGGTCGACGGGGATGCCGGCGAGTTGAGCGACCTCCTCCGCGGAGGCACCGGCCCGTATGCGGGCCTGGATGTCGCGGGGGCGGAGGTGGCTCTCCACCTCGATCTCGATCTGGTTCAGGCGCGCACGGTCGTTGCGGACGGCAGCCCGCAGCCGCTCGTCGATCGGAAGCGTGTACTCCGTGCTGTCCCCAGCCTTGAGCACCAGTCGTGTGCCGTCATTTGAGACGGCCACGACACGCAGTTCGGGCATGGGGACCTCCCGGGTGGTGCCTGCCGACGTCACGTGCGTCGCTGCTTCCGCTAGTCGAGTGTGGCCTGCCCGGGTGCAGCCTGCCACAACCTTGCCGAGTTAAACCGGCGTGTCGGGCATGCGCCCTTGATCGCCGTTATGGCACGGTTACCTGTTGGGCACGCACAGTGACCGAACGGTTACTGTGCGCAGCAGGAGCCCGTGCAATACCGCGGCATCACCGGTCTTGAGTGCCGTTTTCCATCAGCCGGCCCCCTCTCCCGAGTCCGGACATCCGAAAGGAAGGACGGCCCCAGGGCTCGCCACAGTACTCCATTCGGGCCACCTGGGTGGACCGCCGCGCCGCCGAACTTCTCCCGGACGGTGGGAGTTGGGCTGCCCTCCGTCGGGTCCCACCTGCACCCGACGTCCGATTTCGGGTGTCTTGCTTCACATAATCACCAGAAACGGAACTATCTGCTTCGCTCAGCGGTCAGTAACTGCTGGAAGAGGAGAAGCGGGAGAGGCGGGACACACACGGGATGCCGACGGGTCAGAAGACGACGCAGGACGCCGGGAACGCACCGGAGAAGAAGAAGCTCGACCTGAGCGCGGCACAGGTCGCCGGCTCCTCCCTCGCCACCGTGGCGGCGGCCCTGCTCGCCTCGAAGATGGGCGTCTACGGGACCATCCTCGGCGCCGGTGTGGTCAGCGTCGTCGCCACCGCCGGCGGCCCCGTCATCCAGCACTTCTTCCGGCGTACCGGCGACCAGCTGCGCGAGAGCGCCCGGACCGGGACCCGCCGGGTGCCGCCGCCCCGCGAGGAGCGGGAGGCGGCCGGCGCCGTGACGGCGCCGCACGCGGCCGCGCTGGCCGGGGAGTTCGGCGAGGAGTTCGGCGAGGCCACCGTGCACGGCACCCGGGTACGGGGCTGGAAGCGCACCGCCGTGGCCTCCGGCGCCGCCTTCGTCCTCGCCATCGGAGGCCTCGGCACCTACGAGGCGATGGCCGGCACCTCCGTCAGCAGCGACGGCGGCACCCTCTTCTCCGGCGGCACCCGCAAGGCGGGCCAGGACCGGCCGTCGACGCCCCGGGACGAGCCGGCGGGCGGCGGGACGGGCGGGAGGACCCCCGGGTCCGGGACCTCCCCGGGCTCCCCGCAGCCGCCCGGGAGTCCGAGCCCGGGCACGAGCCGGGGTCCGAGCACCGGCCCGAGCCCCTCCGGCTCCGGGGAACCGACGCCAGGGCCCTCCCCCTCAAAGCAGGCGCCGACGCCGACACCCGCTCCGCCGACCCCGCCGCCGAGCCCCGACGCGTCGCCGCCGGCGGCGCGGCAGAGCCCTCCCTGACCCCGCGCGACGCCGGCCGGAGCTCAGGCGCCCAGGACCCGCCGCAGGTAGTCGTTGCCGAAGACCCGGTCCGGGTCGAGCCGGTCCCGCAGGGCGGTGAACTCGCCGAACCGCGGATAGACCTGCGCGAAGTACTCCGCGTCCCGCGTGTGCACCTTGCCCCAGTGCGGCCGGCCGCCGTGCGCGGTGAAGATGCGCTCGGCCGCGGTGAAGTAGGCCTGGTACGGGGTGCCCTTGTACATGTGCACCGCGATGTACGCCGTCTCGCGCCCCGAGGCCGTCGACAGCGCGATGTCGTCCGCCGGAGCCGTCCGCACCTCCACCGGGAAGCTGATCCGCAGCCGCGAGCGGTCGACCATCGCGCGCAGCTCCCGCAGCGCCTCGACCACCCGCTCGCGCGGGAGGGCGTACTCCATCTCCACGAACCGCACCCGGCGAGGGCTGGTGAACACCTTGTACGGGATGTCCGTGTACGTGCGCGCCGACAGGGCGCGGCTGGCCACGCGGGCGATGGAGGGGATGGTGGCGGGGGCCGCGCGGCCCACCGAGTTCACCACCTGGAAGAGGCCGTTGGAGAGCAGCTCGTCCTCGACCCAGGCGCTCACCGGTCCGGGCGGGGCGGCGGGGCCCTGGCTGCGGTTGTTCCGCTTGGTGTTGCAGTTGCCGGTGTGCGGGAACCAGTAGAACTCGAAGTGCTCGTTCTCCGCGAAGTGCTCCTCGAACTCCGCCGTCACCCGGTCGAAGCCCATGGGCTCCTCACGGGCGGTCAGGAAGAAGAGCGGCTCCACGGCGAAGGTGATCGCGGTGACGATGCCGAGCGCGCCGATGCCGATCCGGGCGGCCGCGAAGACCTCGGGATTCTCCTTCTCCGAGCACGTCAGCAGGCGGCCGTCGGCGGTCACCAGCTCCAGGCCGCGGATCTGGGCGGCGATGGAGGCCGAGTCGCGGCCGGTGCCGTGGGTGCCGGTGCTGGTCGCGCCGGAGACCGTCTGCTCCATGATGTCGCCCATGTTGGTCAGCGACAGGCCCTCCCGGGCCAGGGCCCGGTTCAGATCCTTCAGGACCGTGCCGGCCTCCACCGTGACGGTGCCGGCGGCCCGGTCGACGGCCCGGATCCCGGCCAGGGCCTGGGGGCGTACGAGCACCCCGTCGGTCGCGGCGGCCGCGGTGAAGGAGTGGCCGGTGCCGACGGCCTTCACCCGCAGTCCCTCTTCGGCGGCCCGGCGGACCGTCTCCTGGAGCTCGCCGACCGAGGCCGGCGTCACCACGCGGACCGGCGTGGCGGTGACGTTCCCCGCCCAGTTATGCCACGTGGTGGCCGGCCTGCTGTTCCCTGCTGTCCCCGCTGTCGCCGTCGCCATCGCTAGAGGGCTCCTCCCCTTGCGCCGGCCTCGTCAGCCGGCGGTATCCCGCGAACGCCACCGCCGCCGCGGCCACCCCCGCCGAGATGGAGACGACGTACCCGGTCCGCGCGCCGGCCGCGTCCACGACCCAGCCGGTCACGGAGGACCCGAGCGCGATGCCGACCGCGAGGCCGGTGCTGATCCAGGTCATGCCCTCGGTCAGCTTCGCGTGTGGTACGTGCGCCTCGATCAGGGCCATCGTGGTGATCATCGTGGGAGCGATGGCGAGGCCCGAGACGAAGAGCGCCACGGCCAGAATCGGAAGGTTCCCGGCCAGTAGGAGGGGGATCATACTCACGGCCATCGCACATACGCCCAGTACCCAACGGCGTTCTGTCCGGCCCTTGAGATGAAGAAGGCCGAAGACGATGCCGGCCAGACAGGATCCCAGCGCCCAGACGGCCAGGATGAAGCTCGCCGAGGACTTGCTGCCCTGCTCCTCCGCGAAGGCCAGGGTGGCCACGTCGATGGAGCCGAAGATCGCGCCGGTCGCCACGAACGTGGCCGTCAGCACCTGCAGGCCGGGCGAGCGCAGCGCAGAGGTGCGTTCCACGGTCTTGTCGCGCGGGTGCGGTGCGGGCTCGGTGGAGCTCTGGGCGGTGAGCAGCCACACGCCGACCATCAGGCAGACGGCGGCGATCAGCGGCCCGGCCTCCGGGAACCAGGTGGTGGACAGTCCGATGGCGAGGATCGGGCCGAAGATGAAGCAGACCTCGTCCACCACCGACTCGAAGGAGTACGCGGTGTGCAGCTCGCGCGGGGAGTCCCGGTAGATGACGGTCCAGCGGGCCCGGATCATCGAGCCGACGCTGGGCACGCAGCCGGCGATCGCGGCGCAGACGAAGAGCGTCCAGTCCGGCAGGCCGTACGCGGCCGCCAGCAGCAGTCCGGTGACCGCCGCCACGGAGATGAGGGTCGCGGGACGCAGGACGCGGCGCTGGCCGTACTGGTCCACGAGCCGGGAGACCTGGGGGCCGATGACCGCGGCGGCGAGCGCCAGTGTGCCGGTGAGCGCGCTGGCCATGGCGTAGCGACCCGTGATCTCGGAGATCATCGTGAGGATGCCCACGCCGACCATGGAGATCGGCAGCCGGCCTATGAGGCCGGCGGCGCTGAACCCCTTGGTGCCGGGGGCCGCGAATATGGCGCGATAGGGACTGGGCAAGGGCCCTCCGTAAGGGACGTCGTGGGCCCATACAGGTTACGACCGCTTACAGGGCACCCGCACGGGGAAGGTTCCGGATCCTGGAACTTAGGTTCACCTTACCCATGTCGCGGGGCAGGTCGTGGCCGGGCCGCTTCTCGGCGGAGGACGCCGGGTGGCAGGATTCGACGCATGTCAGACCAGCTCCTCCCGCCCGCCGGCGGGTCCGCCGCCCCGTACGACGCCCTCCTGCTGCTCTCCTTCGGAGGGCCCGAAGGGCCCGACGACGTCGTGCCGTTCCTGGAGAACGTCACCCGCGGGCGCGGCATCCCGCGCGAGCGGCTCAAAGAGGTCGGACAGCACTACTTCGGCTTCGGCGGGGTCAGCCCGATCAACGGGCAGAACCGCGAGCTGCTGGACGCGCTGCGCAAGGACTTCGCCGGGCACGGGCTGGACCTGCCGGTCTACTGGGGCAACCGGAACTGGGCCCCGTACCTGACCGACGTGATGCGGGAGATGGTCGCCGACGGACGCCGCCGGATCGCGGTGCTCGCGACCAGCGCGTACGCCTCGTACTCGGGCTGCCGGCAGTACCGCGAGAACCTCGCCGACGCGCTGGCCGTCCTGGCCGAGGAGGGCGTGGAGCTGCCGCGGGTCGACAAGCTGCGGCACTACTTCAACCACCCCGGCTTCGTGGAGCCCATGATCGACGGGGTGCTGGATTCGCTCGCCGCGCTGCCCGAGGAGGTGCGCGCCGGCGCGCACCTCGCCTTCACCACCCACTCCATCCCGACCGCGGCGGCGGACACCTCCGGCCCGGTCGAGGACCACACCGGGAACGGCGAGGGCGGGGCGTACGTCAAGCAGCACCTCGACGTCGCCCGGGTGATCGCGGACGAGGTGGCCGCGCGGACCGGAGTCGCCCGCTCCTGGCAGCTCGTCTACCAGTCCCGCAGCGGCGCCCCGCACATCCCGTGGCTGGAGCCGGACATCTGCGACCACCTGGAGGCCCTGCACGCCGGCGGCGCACCCGCCGTGGTCATGGTGCCGATCGGCTTCGTCTCCGACCACATGGAAGTCCTCTACGACCTCGACACCGAGGCCACGGCCAAGGCGGCCGAACTGGGCCTGCCCGTGGCGCGCTCCGCGACCGTCGGCGCCGATCCGCGGTTCGCCGGGGCCGTACGGGAGCTGGTGCTGGAGCGGGCCGCCAAGGAGCGCGGGGAGCCGGCCGCGGAGTGCTGGGTCGGCACGCTGGGCCAGAGTCATGATCTGTGCGCGGTGGGCTGCTGCCCGGCGCGGGGCCCCCGGCCGGCCGCCGCGGGCGTGGACAGTCCGTACGCGTAGGAAGTGGGACCGTGATCTCTGACGAGCTGAAGGCCGAACTGCTGGACGTGGGCCTGGAGGCCGCCCGGCAGGCCGGGGCCCTGCTGCGCGACGGCCGGCCGGCCGATCTCTCGGTGGCGGCGACGAAGACCAGCCCGATCGACGTGGTGACCGAGATGGACATCGCCGCCGAGAAGCTGATCACCGGCATCCTCGCCGAACGGCGGCCCGAGGACGGGCTGCTGGGCGAGGAGGGCGCAGACACCCCGGGGACGAGCGGCGTGCGCTGGGTCGTCGACCCGCTGGACGGCACCGTGAACTACCTCTACGGGCTCCCGAGCTGGGGCGTGTCCATCGCCGCCGAGTACGGGGGCGAGACCGTGGTGGGCGTCGTGGCGGCGCCGATGCGCGGGGAGACGTACCACGCGGTGCTCGGCGGCGGGGCCTGGCTGGGCACGGCGCGCCTCGCGTGCCGGCCGGCGGCGCCGCTGGACCAGGCGCTGCTCGCGACGGGCTTCGCGTACGTCCAGACCCGGCGCGCCCGCCAGGCCGAGATCGCGGCCAGGATCATCCCGCTGGTACGGGACATCCGCCGGGCCGGGTCGGCGGCACTGGACCTGTGCGACGTGGCCGCCGGGCGGCTGGACGGGTACTACGAGCGGGGGCTGAACCCCTGGGACCTGGCCGCCGGCGACCTGATCGCGCGGGAGGCCGGGGCCGTGACGGGCGGCCGGCCGGGGGAGCGGGCCTCGGGGGAGCTGGCGCTGGCCGCCACACCCGCCGTGTTCGCCTCCCTGCAGCCGCTGCTGGACGAGTCCGGGGCCTGGCACGACTGACCGCCTTCCGCACGCGTCCCGCGTCCTCTCCGGCCGCCGGAAGCACGCGAACCCCGGCCGCCCTTGGGGGCGGCCGGGGTTCGTGACGTGCGGGATCAGCCGGGGTCGGTGACGTGCCGGATCGGCAGGTCGGCCGGGGTCGGGTCGGGTCGGCGGGCCGGGGTCAGCAGGCGGGCACGGTGGCCGAGACGGGGACACCGTGCTCGGCGGCGAGCCGCTGGAGGTCTTCCAGCTCCGCCTGTTCCACTTCCGCGAGGAAGTCGTCGCCCGTCTCGCGGGCGTGCATGAGGTCCGACTGCGTGGACCTGATGCGCTGCAGGAGACCCGCGGTGAATGCGTCCATGATGGGTTCGCCCCCTCTTCGTGGGTCGGCGGCGGCACGTTGAAGTCCGCCGTCAGGGAGTGGATGGGGTGTGTTGACGTCCTCCCCGACACCCTGGGCCCAGAAACCTCTCGGAGCGAGGGAATCCTCACTTCCGCCCCGAGAGCCCCTCCATGAGCCGCCTTACAGCCGGTTTACGGCCGAAACGTGCAGGATGGACGACGCAATACACGTGTGCCCTTTTGGGCTCGGAGGAAGGAAACGACGTGCGCGTACTCGTCGTCGAGGACGAGCAGCTGCTCGCCGATGCGGTGGCCACCGGCCTGCGCCGGGAGGCCATGGCCGTGGACGTCGTGTACGACGGCGCCGCCGCCCTGGAGCGGGTCGGCGTGAACGACTACGACGTGGTCGTGCTGGACCGGGACCTCCCGCTCGTGCACGGCGACGACGTGTGCCGGAAGATCGTCGAGCTCGGCATGCCCACCCGCGTGCTCATGCTGACCGCCTCCGGTGACGTCAGCGACCGGGTGGAGGGCCTGGAGCTCGGCGCGGACGACTACCTGCCCAAGCCCTTCGCCTTCACCGAGCTGACCGCCCGCGTGCGGGCGCTCGGCCGGCGCACCACCGTGGCCCTGCCGCCCGTACTGGAGCGGGCCGGGATCAAGCTGGACCCGAACCGGCGCGAGGTGTTCCGGGAGGGCAAGGAGGTGCAGCTGGCCCCGAAGGAGTTCGCGGTGCTGGAGGTCCTCATGCGCAGCGAGGGGACCGTCGTCTCCGCCGAGCAGCTGCTGGAGAAGGCCTGGGACGAGAACACCGACCCGTTCACCAACGTCGTACGAGTGACCGTCATGACCCTGCGGCGCAAGCTGGGCGAGCCGCCGGTCATCGTCACCGTGCCCGGTTCCGGATACCGGATCTGACCCGCGTGGCAACCACCCCGGCGCCACCCGCGGCGCCACCGAAACCGACATGGGACCCCGGCCAGCCCGAGGGTCCCTTCCCGTGGCTGCGGCCGACCATCCGGATACGCCTCACCCTGCTCTACGGCGGGATGTTCCTGATCGCGGGCATCCTGCTGCTGTCGATCATCTACCTGCTGGCGGCGCAGGCCCTGCGGCAGGGCAACGCCCTGCCGTTCACGATCGTCGGCGGCCAGGTGAGGGTCACCAGCAGTTCCTGCCCGGGCCTGGTGGGCGAACTGACGCCCGACCAGTTCAACGTCGCGACGGGCCAGTGCCTCCTCGAACAGCGCAGGCACGCCCTGGACGACCTGCTGAGCCGGTCGCTGATGGCTCTCCTGGGGCTGAGCATCATCGCCTTCGCCTTCGGCTACGCGATGGCCGGCCGGGTCCTCTCGCCGCTCGGCAAGATCACCCGGACCGCCCGCCGGGTGGTCGGCTCCGACCTGACCCGGCGGATCGAGCTGGACGGGCCGGACGACGAGCTGAAGGAGCTCGCCGACACCTTCGACGAGATGCTGGACCGGCTGGAGCGGGCCTTCACGGCCCAGCAGCGGTTTGTCGCCAACGCCTCGCACGAGCTGCGGACCCCGCTCGCGATCAACCGGACCCTGCTGGAGGTCCACCTCTCCGATCCGGGGGCTCCGGTCGAGCTCCAGCAGCTCGGCAAGACCCTGCTCGCCACCAACGAGCGCAGCGAGCAGCTGGTCGAAGGCCTGCTGCTGCTGGCCCGCAGCGAGAACCAGATCGTCGAGCGCAAGCCCGTGGACCTGGCGGAGGTCGCCTCGCGCGCCGTCGACCAGGTGCGGGGCGAGGCCGAGGCGAAGGGCGTGGAGATCCGCGGCGAGCGCGCGCCGGCCGTCGTCCAGGGCAACGGCGTCCTGCTGGAGCGGATCGCCCTGAACCTGGTGCAGAACGCCGTCCGGTACAACGTGCCGGAGGACGGCTGGGTGGAGGTCACCACCGAGGCCGAGCACGGTCAGGCGGTCCTCCTGGTATCGAACACGGGTCCCGTTGTTCCCGCGTACGAGGTGGACAACCTCTTCGAGCCGTTCAGGCGGCTGCGTACGGAGCGAACGGGCAGTGACAAGGGTGTCGGACTCGGTCTGTCCATCGCGCGCTCCGTGGCGCGCGCACACGGCGGAAGGATCCAGGCGATGCCCCGGGAAGGCGGTGGCCTCGTGATGCGTGTCACTCTTCCTTTGTGAGCAGTACACCCCGTGTTCGCTGTTGGCTGAATCCTTGCCCTCTGAAGGCAATTGCCGCTGTGTGATCGATCACAGTGGCGAGTGTCGGTGCATGTGCGTTCAGTGACTCCGGGGCGGCCGGAAAGCCCGGGAAGTCCGGGTTTCCGGCCCCCCGTATGGCGGGAAATACACGGGGTGGCGTTTGTGCAAGACGGCCCCCGGACCGTGTACGGTCCCGGTCGTCATCCCAGCCAATCGCCCCTTCAGGTGGGCGGCTGGGTGTCGATTGAGTAACAGACCTTGATGTGAGGCAAAATCTCCGCCTCAGGTCGGGCACAAGTCCGGCCTCTCGTGCGTTACGTGCGCTGAGACACCGCTAACACCCAGAGGGGGAGAGCGAACAATGGCAACGGACTACGACACCCCGCGCAAGACCGACGACGACGTCGACAACGACAGCATTGAAGAGCTGAAGGCCCGACGTAACGAGAAGTCGTCCTCGTCCGTGGACATGGACGAATTCGACTCGGCCGAGAGCCTGGAGCTTCCCGGTGCGGACCTCTCCAATGAGGAGCTGGCCGTCCGGGTCCTGCCCAAGCAGGCCGATGAGTTCACCTGCATGAGCTGCTTCCTGGTGCACCACCGCAGCCAGCTGGCGCGTGAGAAGAACGGTCAGCCGATCTGTCGCGACTGCGACTGAGAGGCCTCGGCCGTGGCTGGCTCGACACCCTTTCGGAAGCGACGCTTCCGGAAGTCTGGTGATCCGGCGGAGGCGCAGGCGGCACCCCTGGACCCGGAAACGGGTTCCGGAGCCCCCGGCGACTCCGCCAGCGAAGTGATCGCCGTGCCCTCCGACACCGCCCCGGCGGTGCCGTCGGACACAGAGCCCGGTGAGGGGGCCCGGCACAGGTCCGGGGCCCGTCGGCTGCAAGCCGTCAAGAAGGGTGTACGCAAGGGCGGCGAAAGTGTCAGGGACGCCGTCCTGTACATCACCGAGAGAGTCATCGAGAACGCACCGCGCGTTCCGGTTCGGGACCTCGCGACCCTGCGCGCGCAGTTCCCGGGCCTCGGCCCCGATCAGCTTGCCGACAAGCTGATCTCGGGAGCCGCCAACGCCACCTCCACCGTGGGAGCGGGGATCGGCGCGGCGGCCATGCTGCCCGTCCCGCCCGCGATGCCCGCGGAGCTGGCGGCGGAGATCACCGGAGTCGCGGCGATCGAGCTGAAGCTCATCGCGGAACTCCACGAGGTGTACGGGCTCCGCGCGCCCGGCAGCCTCGCACAGCGCAGCTACGCCTACCTGACCGCCTGGACGGAGGAGCGCGGGGTCGACCTGACCAAGCCGACGACGCTGAACGCGGCGCTCGGCGGGCAGATGAAGCGCGAACTGCGCCAGCAGATCATGAAGCGGATGTTCCGCAGCCTGCCGAACCTCATGCCGTTCATGGTGGGCGCCGCCGTCGGCGCGGTCATGAACCGCCGCGACACGCTCAAAGTCGCCGAGAAGGTCCGTGGCGACCTGCGGAGCCGGTCCGTGCCGTGGGATGCCCTTCCCGCCCTGCCGCCCCTGGAGCAGCCCGTACAGCCCCTTCCCGAGGCCACCAGGGCCGCACTCGAGGGCCGGGATCCCTTCCCGCACGACTGAGGCCGGCCGCCGCCGCGAGCGCGCAGCCGCTATCCGGCCGGGACGGCCTGCGCCTTGGCCGCCCGGATCGCGGCGACCAGGGCCGCCGGCTCACGGGTGGAGACGTAGACGTAGGGGGTCGGGTCCGCCGGGTCGGTGATCTCGACGCGCACCGCGGTCGGCACGTAGCTGCGCATCAGCATGAAGGCGCGGGTGTCCGCCTTGTACGTGCGCCAGGCGCGCGACTCCTCCGCGTCCAGGACCTCGGGCTCGCCCAGCGCGGCCACCGGGATCCGGGCGTCCCCGACCGCCAGCGCCCCGTTCACCACGCGCACGCGCGCGGAGCCGTACGCGCTCACCAGCAGCCCGGTCAGCGCGGTGCCCCCGACCAGGCCGGCCAGCAGCGGCATCGTGCCCAGCGGCAGCAGCATCAGCGCGCACGCGAGGCCGGTCAGCACGGCGATGCCCCACCAGAAGCGGGGGGCGGTCAGTCGTTCGTCATGGTGCGCGGGGGAGAGCTGCATGAGCTCAAGCCTGCCACGAGGCGACCGGTGGGTAGCCGCGCGGGTAAGGTCTGCGGCTGTGAGTGGACGAAACACAGCGTTGACGCCTCCGGCCGATGCCGCCGCACCGGTCCGGCACCCCGATGCCCCGGCACCCGGCGAGCTCCTCGGTGCGCACTACGAGCACTGTTTCGGCTGCGGCGGGGGCCAGCCGCACGGACTCCACCTGGAGGCCCGCGCGGGCGAGGGCGTGCGCATCACCGCCGAGTTCACCGTCAAGCCCGCACACCAGGGCGCTCCGGGCCTCGCCCACGGCGGGGTGCTCGCCACCGCGCTCGACGAGACCCTGGGCTCCCTGAACTGGCTGCTGCGCGTCATCGCGGTGACGGGGCGGCTGGAGACCGACTTCGTACGGCCCGTGCCCGTCGACACCGTGCTGTACCTGGAGGCCGAGGTCACCGCCGTCGCCGGGCGCAAGATCTACTGCACCGCCGTCGGCCGGATAGGCGGTCCGCAGGGCCCGGTCGCCGTGCGCGCCGACGCCCTCTTCATCGAGGTGAAGGTCGACCACTTCATCGACAACGGACGGCCCGAGGAGATCCGGGCGGCGATGGCCGACCCGGACCAGGTCAGGCGCGCACGCGCCTTCGAGGTGAACCCCTGATGTCCCTGAACCACAACGGACCCCGCCATGCGGTCGACGTGCTGATCCGCCGCGTCGACCCGGAGGTCCCCCTTCCCGCGTACGGTCACCCCGGCGACGCCGGCTGCGACCTGGTGACGACCCAGGCCGCGGAGCTGGCTCCCGGCGAGCGGACCGTGCTGCCCACCGGAGTGTCCATCGCCCTGCCCGACGGGTACGCGGCGTTCGTGCACCCCAGGTCCGGCCTGGCCGCACGCTGCGGGCTCGCCCTCGTGAATGCCCCGGGGACGGTGGATGCCGGGTACCGTGGGGAGATCAAGGTGATCGTGGTCAATCTCGACCCTCGCGAGAGCGTCCGGTTCGAGCGTTTCGACCGCATTGCCCAGCTGGTTGTCCAGCGGGTCGAGAAGGTGCGCTTCCATGAGGTGGCGGAACTTCCCGGCTCGGCCCGGGCCGAGGGGGGTTTCGGCTCCACCGGCGGTCATGCGGCCGTGGCCGGATCCGGGGCTGGTCAGCAGGGTGGGAATGGCTACGCTTCGGTCGTAACCGACCGGGAAGGACAGTGACGTGTTCGGACGTCGCAAGAAGAACGACTCCGCCCAGGACGGCGGCGCGGCCGAGCAGGTCGTAGACGGCGTCGGCTCCGGTGAGCCGGACGACGCGGGCGAGCAGGACGGCGCCGCCACACCGCGCCGGGTGAACCTGCCTCCCGCCCCGCGGCCCGACGGCCCCTGGGACGTCTCCGAGGTACTCGGGAACCCGGCCGACGGCCGGGTCGACCTGGGCGGCATCCTCGTACCCGGTGTCGAGGGCATGGAACTGCGCGTCGAGGTCGCGGGTGACGCGATCGTGGCCGCGACCGTGGTCCTGGGCGACAGCGCCGTGCAGCTGCAGGCCTTCGCCGCGCCCAAGAAGGAAGGCATCTGGGGCGAGGTCCGCGAGGAGATCGCCGCGGGCATCACCCAGCAGGGCGGCATCATCGACGAGGCCCAGGGTTCGCTGGGCTGGGAGCTGCGCGCACAGGTGCCCGTACCGCTCCCGGACGGGCAGACCGGCGCACAGCTGGTCCGCTTCGTCGGCGTCGACGGCCCGCGCTGGTTCCTGCGCGGCGTCATCTCCGGCCAGGGCGCGGTGCGCCCCGAGTCGGCGGGCGTGCTGGAGCAGATCTTCCGGGACACCGTCGTCGTCCGCGGCGACGGCCCGATGGCCCCCCGCGACCCGATCGTCCTGAAGCTGCCGAACGACGCCCAGATGGTGCCGGACGGCGTGCAGACGGAGGAGCAGGAAGGCTCCCGCTTCGGCGGCGGCATGGGCCAGCTGGAGCGCGGCCCGGAGATCACCGAGGTCCGCTGACCCCGGACGGCCCCGCGCGCACAGGGGGCCGTCGCATGTTTTCGGCCGGTGGGCCCCACTCCTCCGGGGTGGGGCCCACCGGCTTCCGCACGCCCGGACGGCCCGTGCCCCGCCTCCGCTCCGCCCGGTTCCGGCCGCCCCGCGGGGGATCCGCGCGGGGCGTCAGAGATCCGTCAGGGATCTGCGCCCGGGTGGTCATCGGTGCGTGGACGGTGCGGACGTCCCCGAGAATGGGCGCATGGGACGCGGCAAGCTCAGGATCTATCTCGGCGCGGCACCCGGTGTGGGCAAGACCTACGCGATGCTCTCCGAGGGCCACCGCAGGGTGGAGCGGGGCGCGGATCTCGTAGTCGGCTTCGTCGAGCACCACGGGCGGCCGCGTACGGAGGTCATGCTGCACGGTCTCGAACAGGTGGAGCGCACGGCCCTCACGTACCGCGGAGCCTCCTTCACGGAGATGGACGTGGACGCGCTCCTCGCCCGCCGGCCCGCCATCGCGCTCGTGGACGAGCTCGCGCACACCAACGTGCCCGGCTCCCGCAACGCCAAGCGCTGGCAGGACGTCGAGGAGCTGCTGCGGGCCGGGATCGACGTCGTGTCCACCGTGAACATCCAGCACCTGGAGTCCCTGGGGGACGTGGTCGAGTCGATCACCGGGGTGCGGCAGCGGGAGACCGTGCCCGACGAGGTGGTCCGCCGGGCCGACCAGATCGAGCTGGTCGACATGTCCCCGCAGGCGCTGCGCCGGCGGATGGCCCACGGGAACATATACAAACCCG
This sequence comes from Streptomyces sp. NPDC090045, assembly GCF_044747975.1. Lineage (NCBI taxonomy): Bacteria > Bacillati > Actinomycetota > Actinomycetes > Kitasatosporales > Streptomycetaceae > Streptomyces > Streptomyces sp. NPDC090045. The sequence continues at coordinate 120,342 of NZ_JBIVFA010000012.1, read as the reverse complement.
AGAAGGTTGACGCGGCCCTGTCCAACTACTTCCGGCCCGGCAACCTCACGGCCCTGCGCGAGCTCGCGCTGCTGTGGGTGGCCGACCGGGCGGACGAGTACCTCCAGCAGTACCGGGGCGAGCACGGCATCAGCTCGACCTGGCAGGCGCGGGAGCGGATCGTCGTCGGGCTGACCGGCGGGCCGGAGGGGCGCACGCTGATCCGGCGCGCCTCACGGATGGCGGCCAAGGGCTCGGGCAGCGAGATCCTGGCCGTCTACATCGCCCGCAGCGACGGGCTGACCGCGGCCTCGCCGAAGGAGCTCGCGGTCCAGCGGACGCTGGTCGAGGATCTTGGCGGAACGTTTCACCATGTGATCGGCGACGACATCCCGGACGCGCTGCTGGAATTCGCGCGCGGGGTCAACGCCACCCAGATCGTGCTCGGCTCCAGCCGCCGCCGCTCGTGGCAGTACGTCTTCGGCCCCGGCGTCGGCGCGAGCGTGGCCCGCGACTCGGGGCCCGACCTGGACGTCCACATCGTCACGCACGAGGAGGCCGCCAAGGGGCGCGGCCTGCCCGTGGTCCGCTCGGCGGCCCGGCTCGGACGGACCCGGATCCTCGCCGGCTGGGTGGTGGGCGTGGTCCTCCCGCCGCTGCTGTGCCTGCTGCTGACGCACGCCGCGTGGGACCCCGGGCTCGCCAACGACATGCTGCTCTTCCTGGCCCTGACGGTCGCGGCGGCGCTGCTCGGCGGCCTCTGGCCGGCCCTCGCCTCCGCCGCCGTCGGCTCGCTCCTGCTGAACTACTACTTCGCCCCGCCGCTGCACCGGTTCACCATCTCCGACTCCCGGAACATCGTCGCCATCGCCGTCTTCGTCGGGGTGGCCGTCTCCGTGGCGTCCGTGGTGGACCTCGCCGCGCGCCGCACCCACCAGGCGGCCCGGCTGCGCGCCGAGTCCGAGATCCTCTCCTTCCTGGCCGGCAGCGTGCTGCGCGGGGAGACCACGCTGGACGCGCTGCTGGAGCGGGTGCGCGAGACCTTCGCCATGGAGTCCGTGGCCCTCCTGGAGCGGGCGAGCGACGTGGAGCCCTGGAAGCCGGCCGGCAGCGTCGGCCCGAGCCCCGCGGACCGGCCCGAGGACGCCGATGTGGACATGCCCATCGGCGACCACATGGCGCTGGCCCTGTCCGGGCGGGTCCTGCCCGCCGAGGACCGCCGGGTGCTGGGCGCCTTCGCGGCCCAGGCGGCGGTGGTCCTGGACCGCCAGCGGCTGGTCGGAGAGGCGGAGGAGGCCCGCCGGCTGGCCGAGGGCAACCGGATCCGGACCGCGCTGCTGGCCGCCGTGAGCCATGACCTCCGTACGCCGCTGGCCTCCATCAAGGCGTCCGTGAGCTCCTTGCGCTCCGACGACGTGGAATGGTCCGAGGAGGACCGGGCCGAGCTCCTGGAGGGCATCGAGGACGGCGCCGACCGCCTCGACCACCTGGTGGGCAACCTGCTCGACATGTCCCGGCTGCAGACCGGGACCGTCACCCCGCTCATCCGGGAGATCTACCTCGACGAGGTGGTCCCGATGGCGCTGGGCGGCGTACCGGAGGACAGCGTGCTGCTGGACGTGCCCGAGACCCTGCCCATGGTGTCGGTGGACCCGGGGCTGCTGGAGCGGTCCGTGGCCAACGTCGTGGAGAACGCGGTCAAGTACAGCCCGCCGGGGAAACCGGTGCTGGTGGCCGCCAGCTGCCTCGGCGACCGCGTCGAGGTACGGGTCGTCGACCGCGGGCCGGGGGTGCCGGAGGAGGCCAGGGACCGCATCTTCGCCCCCTTCCAGCGGTACGGTGACGCCCCACGGGGGTCCGGCGTGGGCCTCGGGCTCGCGGTCGCCCGTGGCTTCGCCGAGGCCATGGACGGCACACTGGCGGCCGAGGACACCCCCGGCGGCGGACTGACCATGGTGCTCACCCTGCGCGCGGTGTCTCCCGGCCCGCCGCCGGAAGGACCGCCGGAACCCATGGAACACACGGAACGTGATCACAACAGTGATCGGATGACGCGACAGAAGGCAGGACCTCAATGACCCGGGTGCTCGTGGTGGAAGACGAGCCGCAGATCGTCCGAGCCCTTGTGATCAACCTGAAGGCACGCAAGTACGAGGTCGACGCCGCCGCCGACGGAGCCGGCGCACTGGAGCTCGCGGCGGCCCGTCACCCCGACGTGGTCGTCCTGGACCTCGGACTGCCCGACATGGACGGCATCGAGGTGATCAAGGGGCTGCGCGGCTGGACGCGGGTGCCGATCCTGGTCCTCTCCGCCCGCCACACCTCCGACGAGAAGGTCGAGGCGCTGGACGCGGGGGCCGACGACTACGTCACCAAGCCCTTCGGCATGGACGAGCTGCTGGCCCGGCTGCGCGCCGCCGTCCGCCGCGCCGAACCCGCGGCCGGCTCCGGCGAGGACGAGGTGATCGTGGAGACCGAGGGCTTCACGGTGGACCTGGCCGCGAAGAAGGCGGTGCGCGAGGGGCGCGACGTACGGCTGACGCCGACCGAGTGGCACCTGCTGGAGGTCCTGGTCCGCAACCGCGGCAAGCTGGTCAGCCAGAAGCAACTGCTCCAGGAGGTCTGGGGGCCCTCGTACGGCACCGAGACCAACTATCTGCGGGTCTACATGGCCCAACTGCGGCGCAAGCTGGAGGCGGACCCCTCGCACCCCCGGCACTTCATCACCGAACCGGGCATGGGCTACCGCTTCGAGAGGTAGTGGGGGCGCCGGTAGGCTTCCTTGTATGAGTGCTGAACCGCGTCCCGAGAAGCTCGCGAAGCCGGCCAGGCCGGCGGGCCGGTTCCGCCGGATGATCGAGCGGCTGTCCACCTCGCAGGAGGAGCTGCATTCGGCGGAGCTGCAGGAGGACGCAGAAGCCGCGGGGTGCACGCGGATCTGCGACTGCCACGACCGGCAGATAGTCAAGGTGACCGGAACCCTGCGTACCGTCACCCTGCGGCCGCGGGCGGGCGTCCCCGCACTGGAGGCGGAGCTGTTCGACGGCTCCGCCGCCCTGGACGTGGTCTGGCTCGGACGTCGCTCGATCGTGGGAATCGAGCCGGGGCGGCGCATGATCGCCTCCGGGCGCATCTCGATGAGTCATGGCCGTCGGGTGCTCTTCAACCCGAAGTACGAACTCCGACCGCTCGGACAGGAGCACTGACCGGTGACGTCATTCGACAAACCGACCACCCCGGAACCCGCCGCCACGCCGTCCGAGGACCAGAGCGCGGTCACGCAGGCGGCGCTGTTCGACGCTTTCGGAGGCATCCGGGGCACCGTGGAGACGATGCTCCCCGGGCTGCTCTTCGTCATGATCTACACGATCAACAAGGACCTGAAGTGGTCCGCCTTCGCCGCGGGCGCCGTCGCGGTGCTCCTGGTGATCGTCCGGCTGCTGCGCAAGGACACCGTGAAGCACGCCTTCAGCGGGGTCTTCGGCGTGGGCGTGGGCGTGGCCTTCGCGCTGTTCACGGGCAGCCCGAAGGGCTTCTACCTGCCGGGCATGATCTACGGCGCCGGACTCGGGGTCGCCTTCACCCTCTCCGCGCTCGTGGGCTTCCCGCTGCTGGGCGTGATCCTGGGCCCGGTGTTCAAGGAGAACCTGTCCTGGCGCACGCGCAACCCGGGGCGCAAGAAGGCGTACACCAAGGCCAGCCTGGCCTGGGGGCTGATCTTCCTCGCCAAGTACGCGATCCTCTTCCCGCTGTACTGGTGGGGCGACGCGACGCAGCTCGGCTGGGTGCTGATCGCGCTCAAGCTGCCGCCGATGGTGCTCGCCGTGTACTTCACCTGGGTCTTCCTGGCGAAGGCGCCGCCGCCGATCGACGTGATCGCGGAGTGGGAGGCGAAGGAGGCCGCGGAGGCCGCCGCCAAGGGGCCGAAGGCCTGACGGCCCACAGCCGACGAAGGGGCGGGACCGGCCTGGGGGCCGGTCCCGCCCCTTCGTGTCGCTGGCTGCGGGCGCAGGGGGTGAGCCCGCGTCCGCGTCGGGCCGGGGCGGGAAGTCCGAAGGGGGCGCGCCCCGCAGGGCGCGCCCCCTTCGTCGTCGAGCGTGCCCGCAGGGCCAAGGGCTAGCCGCGGGCCTGGAGGAGGTCCTCCAGCTGTTCCTCGCGGGCCTGGGCGGCCACGAACAGCAGTTCGTCGCCGGGCTCCAGGGTCTCCTCCCCGTGCGGGGTGAGCACCCGGTTGCCGCGGATGATCGTGACCAGCGAGGTGTCCTCGGGCCAGTTGATCTCGCTGATCTGGGTGCCCGCGACCGAGGAGTCGGCCGGCAGGGTCAGCTCGACGAGGTTGGCGTCGCCGTGGCTGAAGCGCAGCAGGCGCACCAGGTCGCCGACGCTGACGGCCTCCTCGACCAGGGCCGACATCAGGCGCGGCGTGGAGACCGCGACGTCGACGCCCCAGGACTCGTTGAAGAGCCACTCGTTCTTCGGGTTGTTCACACGGGCCACCACGCGCGGCACCCCGTACTCGGTCTTGGCGAGCAGCGAGACGACGAGGTTGACCTTGTCGTCACCGGTCGCCGCGATGACCACGTTGCAGCGCTGGAGCGCCGCCTCGTCCAGCGAGGTGATCTCGCAGGCGTCGGCCAGCAGCCACTCGGCCTGCGGCACCCGCTCCACCGAGATGGCGGTCGGCGCCTTGTCGACCAGGAGCACCTCGTGGCCGTTCTCCAGCAGTTCGCCCGCGATGGAGCGGCCCACCGCGCCTGCCCCGGCGATCGCGACCCTCATGCGTGTGCCTCCTCAGGCCCTTCGGCGAACGCCGCCTCGACCTTGTCGATCTCGTCCGTGCGCATCATCACGTGGACGAGGTCGCCCTCCTGGAGGACGGTCGCCGACGTGGGCAGCATGGCCTCGCCCAAGCGGGTGAGGAAGGCCACGCGGACGCCGGTCTCCTCCTGGAGCTTGCTGACCTTGTGCCCGATCCAGGCGGCCGAGGCGTGCACCTCGGCGAGCTGGACACCGCCGCTCGGGTCGCGCCACAGCGGTTCGGCGCCCGACGGCAGCAGCCGGCGCAGCATCTGGTCGGCGGTCCACCGCACGGTGGCGACGGTGGGGATGCCGAGACGCTGGTAGACCTCGGCGCGCTTGGGGTCGTAGATGCGGGCGGCGACGTTCTCGACGCCGAACATCTCCCGGGCCACGCGGGCGGCGATGATGTTGGAATTGTCACCACTGCTGACGGCGGCGAAGGCGCCCGCGTCCTCGATTCCCGCCTCCCGCAGGGTGTCCTGGTCGAAGCCGACCCCGGTGACGCGGCGGCCGCCGAATCCGGCGCCCAGCCGGCGGAATGCGGTGGGGTCCTGGTCGACGACGGCGACCGTATGCCCCTGCTGTTCCAGGGTTTGCGCGAGGGCGGAGCCCACTCTTCCGCAGCCCATAATGACGATGTGCACGGCCGTCCTTCCGGCTGTCAGCGACTCGCTGGTTCCCAGCCTCATTGCATGCTCTGGTTTAACAGGGTCTCAGACCATGGCCCAAGCTACACACGGGCGGTCACCAATGGGACCTCTTCGGTCGCGCTCCCGCAGGCGTATAGGCGACGTATGGACGACGTATACGCCGCGTATATGCGTCGGAATCGTGTAGGGCGGGGTGCGGGTTCGTCAGGCTGATTTCGAACGCTTACGATCCTCTGCGTGTCCAAACTGACCGACGTGCCCAAACGGATCCTGATCGGCCGGGCGCTACGCAGCGACCGCCTCGGAGAAACCCTCCTGCCCAAGCGGATCGCCCTTCCCGTCTTCGCCTCCGACCCGCTCTCCTCCGTGGCATATGCCCCTGGCGAGGTCCTGCTGGTCCTGTCGATCGCGGGCGTGTCGGCGTACCAGTACAGCCCATGGATCGCGCTCGCGGTCGTCGTGCTGATGTTCACCGTCGTGGCCTCCTACCGCCAGAACGTCCACGCCTACCCGAGCGGTGGCGGCGACTACGAGGTGGCGAACACCAACCTCGGACCCAGGGCCGGTCTGACCGTCGCGAGCGCCCTGCTCGTCGACTACGTCCTGACCGTCGCCGTGTCGATCTCCTCCGGAGTCGAGAACCTCGGCTCCGCCGTGCACTTCGTCATCGAGCACAAGGTGCTCTCGGCGATCGTCATGATCCTTCTGCTCACGCTGATGAACCTGCGCGGCGTGAAGGAGTCCGGCAAGCTCTTCGCGATCCCGACTTACGTCTTCGTCGCCGCGGTCTTCGTCATGATCGGCTGGGGCGCCTGGAAGGGCATCGTCCTCGGCGAGACCATGTCGGCGCCGACCGCCGACTTCGAGATCGAAGCCGAACAGAAGGGCCTGGCCGGCTTCGCCATGGTCTTCCTGCTGCTGCGCGCCTTCTCCTCGGGCTGTGCCGCACTGACCGGCGTCGAGGCCATCAGCAACGGCGTTCCCGCCTTCCGCAAGCCCAAGAGCAAGAACGCCGCGACCACCCTCGCCCTCATGGGCGGCCTGGCGGTCACCATGTTCTGCGGGATCATCGGCCTGGCCATGGCCACCGACGTGCGGATGGCCGAGAACCCCGCCCAGGACCTGCTGGTCGACGGCGTCCCGGTCGGCCCCACCTACGTCCAGGACCCGGTGATCTCGCAGGTCGCCGAGGCCGTCTTCGGCGACGGCAGCTTCCTCTTCATCCTGCTGGCGACGGCCACCGCGCTGGTGCTGTTCCTGGCCGCGAACACCGCGTACAACGGCTTCCCGCTGCTCGGCTCGATCCTCGCCCAGGACCGCTACCTGCCGCGCCAGCTGCACACCCGCGGCGACCGGCTCGCCTTCTCCAACGGCATCGTGCTCCTCGCCGGCGCCGCGATCCTGCTCGTCTGGATCTACGACGCGGACTCGACCAAGCTGATCCAGCTCTACATCGTCGGCGTGTTCGTCTCCTTCACGCTGAGCCAGATCGGCATGGTCCGGCACTGGAACCGCCACCTGAAGACGGAGCGCGACACCGCCGCACGCCGCCGGATGCACCGCTCCCGGGCCATCAACACCTTCGGCGCCTTCTTCACCGGCATGGTGCTCGTCGTCGTCCTCGCCACCAAGTTCACCCACGGCGCCTGGGTCGCCCTGCTGGGCATGGTGATCTTCTACGGCACCATGAGCGCGATCCGGAAGCACTACGACCGCGTCTCTGCCGAGATCGCCGCCGCCGAGGGCCCCAGCGACGACAGCGTGCGGCCCTCCCGGGTCCACTCGATCGTCCTGGTCTCCAAGGTCCACAAGCCCACGCTGCGCGCCCTGGCCTTCGCCAAGCTGACCCGCTCGGACACCCTGGAGGCGCTCAGCATCAGCGTCGACGCGGCCGAGACCAAGGCGCTGCGCGACGAGTGGGACCGGCGCGGGATCAACGTACCGCTCAAGATCCTCGACTCGCCGTACCGGGAGATCACCCGCCCGGTGGTCGAATACGTGAAGGGCCTGCGCAGCGAGAACCCGCGCGACGCCGTCAGCGTCTACATCCCGGAGTACGTCGTCGGACGCTGGTACGAACACCTCCTGCACAACCAGAGCGCCCTGCGCCTGAAGGGCCGGCTGCTCTTCACGCCCGGTGTGATGGTCACCTCGGTGCCCTACCAGCTGGAGTCCTCGGAGCTCGCCAAGAAGCGGGCGAAGAAGCGCCAGGACTGGAACGCCCCGGGTGCGGTGCGCCGCGGCCCGGTCGACACTCCGCGGCCGCCGAAGGAGCCCGCCTCGAAGGGCTGACCGGGTTGGTGAACGGCCGGACGAGATCCACGTAAACTGGTGGGTCGGTCGTCCGGCCGTTCCCCGTTTCAGGTTTTTGGAGTCTCCCCACCATGACGAGCGCCGAGCAGAACGAGAAGCAGTCACTGGTGGGGGAGGAGTACGAGGTCGAGGTCGGCCCCGTCGCGCACGGCGGGCACTGCATCGCCCGCACCGCGGACGGCCGTGTCCTGTTCGTCCGCCACACCCTGCCCGGTGAGAAGGTCGTCGCCAAGGTCACCGAGGGCGACGTCGACTCCCGCTACCTGCGCGCCGACGCCATCACCGTGCTCGACGCCTCCAAGGACCGCGTCGAGGCCCCGTGCCCGTACGCCGGCCCCGGCAAGTGCGGCGGCTGCGACTGGCAGCACGCCAAGCCGGGCGCACAGCGCCGGCTCAAGGGCGAGGTCGTCGCCGAGCAGCTGAAGCGGCTCGCCGGGCTCACCCCGGAGGAGGCCGGCTGGGACGGCACCGTGATGCCGGCCGAGGGCGACAAGCTGCCGGCCGGTCAGGTGCCGCAGTGGCGCACCCGCGTGCAGTTCGCCATCGACGAGGACGGCAACGCGGGCCTGCGCAAGCACCGCTCGCACGACATCGAACTGATCGACCACTGCATGATCGCCGCCCCGGGCGTCTCGGAGCTCGGCATCGAGCAGCAGGACTGGCCGCAGATGGCCACGGTCGAGGCGATCGCGGCGACCGGCTCCCAGGACCGCCAGGTCGTCCTCACCCCGCGCCCGGGCGGCCGCCTCCCGCTCGTCGAGCTGGACAAGCCGGTCTCGGTCCTCCGCGTCGAGGAGAAGGACGGCGGCGTGCACCGCGTCCACGGCCGCCCCTTCGTACGGGAGCGCGCGGACGGCCGTACGTACCGCGTGGGCATGGGCGGCTTCTGGCAGGTCCACCCGCAGGCCGCCGACACCCTCATCAAGGCCGTCATGCAGGGCCTGATGCCGCGCAAGGGCGAGATGGCCCTCGACCTGTACTGCGGCGTCGGCATCTTCGCGGGCGCCCTGGCCGAACGCCTCGGCGAGACCGGCGCGGTGCTCGGCATCGAGTCGACGAAGCGCGCGGTCGAGGACGCCCGGCACAACCTGGCGGACTTCCCCCGGGTCCGCATCGAGCAGGGCAAGGTCGACCAGATCCTCCCGAAGACCGGTATCACGGAGTGCGACCTGGTCGTCCTGGACCCGCCCCGCGCGGGCGCCGGCAAGGGCACGGTCCGCCACATCGCGGGCCTCTCGGCCCGCCGCATCGCCTACGTGGCCTGCGACCCGGCAGCCCTGGCCCGCGACCTGGGCTACTTCAAGGAGGCCGGCTACCGCGTCCGCACCCTCCGCGTCTTCGACCTCTTCCCGATGACCCACCACGTCGAGTGCGTCGCGATCCTTGAACCCATCGCAAAGGGCGTCTGACCTGCAGGTTTCCCAGTGTGCGTTATGCGCATTGTGGGCGTTACGGGCGATATCTTGACGCTGAAATGACGCTCGAATGACGCTTGTTCTGACGGAGCGTCAGGGCTGTGATCGTGCAGGTAGCGCCGGGTGCTGAGCTCGGTTTGTGCGGTCTGGCTTTGCGGAGACTTGAAGAACATCGGTCCGTTTCGCCGTCGCTGGTTGCGGCGGCGGGCGCGCTGCCAGGTGTGGCATCGCGGCCGGCAGCCGGGCTCGAGTGGGTGCTCAGTAGCTGGGTCCGTAGGGGCTCAAGCCCTGCATGAACGGCTTGAGGTCCTCGGCCCGGGGCTCGGGGATTTCCGGCATCAGCGGTGAACCGTTGAGTGGATTCAGACGTTGTACGTGGCCCTCGGCCCAGGCGATCCACGCCTCGGCTTCGGCCTTGGCCGGTCCGAGCGGCAGGCTCTCCGCGTGGAGTCGGGGGCCGGGGCTCCGGGCCGCCTTCGGCCGCGGTGGGGCCTACGGGTAGTGGTGGCGCGGGGCGTGCGCCGTGTATTCCGCGCATTCGGGGCAGTCGGGATTGCGGCACGGACCCGGCTCCCACACGGGGACGAAGACCCCGAGTGTCTTGTGCCGTCGTTTGATCACGGTGTCGACGGGGTGCTTGCAGGCCGGGCAGGCAAGTGCGCCTTGCGGCCCGGTTCCATGCTCGTTTTTGCCCATTTTTTAATAATAGTCGGTGGTATGGGCAGTGGCTGGGGCAGCGATCTGCCGACGTGCGGCCACAGGGTCAGTACGCCGGCCCCGGCGGGTCATCGGGCCGCTGAGCCCGCTCAGACTCAGGGCCCGGGTCACCTCCGGGGGTGGCGGTGTCTGGGTCTGTGAGGGCTGCGGACTGCTCTCCCCTGTCGGAGGCCTCGGCTGCCTGGGCGGTGTGCGGGGCGGGCCGGCGCAGGCTGAAGGCGATGGATACGGCGAGGACGGCGGCGATGACGGCCAGGCTGACCGGGGAGGGGATCTCGGGAATCGCGGGGTTGATCATCTTGTGGGACGCCTGAAGGATGAGCTTCACGCCGATGAAGGAGAGGATGACCGCGAGGCCCACGTTGAGGTAGTGGAACCGGTCCAGGAGGCCGGAGAGCATGAAGTACAGGGCGCGCAGGCCCAGGATCGCGAAGGCGTTGCTGGTGTAGACGATGAAGGCGTCGTCACTGACGGCGAGGACGGCGGGGACGCTGTCGACGGCGAAGATCAGGTCGGCAGCTTCGATGGCGGCGACCACCGCGAGGAGCGGGGTGGCCACGCGCTTGCCCGCCTCCTTGACGAAGAACTTGGCTCCGGCGTATTCGTCCCGGACGGGGATAATCCTTCGCAGCAGCCGCACGGCGAAGCTGTTGCCCGGGTCGAAGCTGTCCTCCTCTTCCTTGAGGAGCTTGTAGGTGCTGTAGAAGAGAACGGCGGCGAAGGCGAACAGGACCGCGGTGAAGCGGCTGACGACGGCCACGCCGAGGGAGAGGAAGATCCCGCGGAAGACGAGGGCGCCGATGACTCCGAAGAACAGAACGCGGTGCTGGTAGGCGCGGGGCACTTTGAAGTAGCCGAAGATCACGGCGAAGACGAACAGGTTGTCGACCGACAGGCTCTTCTCCAGCAGCCAGGCGGTCGTGTACTCGGTGCCGGCCGTGGTGCCGAGGACGAGGAAGACGACCGCGCCGAAGATCAGGGCGAGGCTCACCCACAGGCCGCTCCAGGCGGCTGCCTCCTTGAAGCGGATGATGTGCGCGGTGCGGTGGGACAGCAGGTCTACCGCCAGCGACACGACCACCGTCGCGGCGAACGCTGCCCATAGCCAGAGCGGGACTTCGAGCACGTCGGCCACTCTCCCCGCGGCCGGTGCCGAAAAGTGCCGGCCCCTTACAGCAGTCTGCGGCATATCACCCCACGCGGCGCGGCGGCGGTGTGGCACCGAGCCTCGAGGTCTCGGGCCGCCGGACCTCCTGGCGTGTGTCCCGCATGGGAAGCGGAGGTGTGCGATGACTCGACCCCACCATTTCGCGATCGATGACACGTTGGACCTGTTCACGCTGCTGATGCAGGTGAAGCTGATCAGCGCCGCGCGGCGGGCGTCGGACGTGTTCCGGCTGTGGACGGGTCAGGAGGACCAGCTCGGCGCGCTCGGGTTGGTCCTGAACGCGTGGTGTTGTGGACGACCCGGTACATGGACGCCGCTGTCAGGGAGCTGCGGGCCCTGCCGGCCGAGGAACGCGAGCACGAGGTCCTGGATGAGGACGTCGCCCGCCTCTCCCCGCTGCGCCACGCCAACCTCAACGTGCCGGGCGCTATACCTTCCGCGGCTCCCCAGCCGTCCGGTGGGGGATTGCGGCCCCTGCGCGATCCGGCCGCCGCCGGCCTGGACGAGGACGACGAGGAGTAGGGGCCGCAGGAGTTCGCGGGCCAGGCGTGGCCCGCGGTCCGGCGGATCTTGATCTGGACCTGTCCGTCCGGGCGATGGTGCCCGGCCCGCGTAACCCCCCCAGGCAACCGTGGCCCCGACGTGAGGTCAGCTGGGCGGATTGCGGGTTTGTTCCGGTGTGGGCGCGGCCGTGGTGGTGCTGGTCCAGCTGGCGAGTATGCCGAGCGCTTCGGCGGAGGGTGAAGCGGGTTCGGGGGTGTAGATGGCGAGGCTCTGTTCGGGGTCGTCTTCGGTGGCGAGGACGACGTAGTCGTCGGCCCAGAGCCGGCGGAAAGTGTCGCTGTGCAGGGACAGCTCGCCGATCAGTTCGGTGAGCTGCGGATCGTCGGCGTGGCGTCCGGCGTACAGACGCAGCGCGGCCACCGTGTCCTGGGCCACCCGTTCCCATTCGGTGTAGAGGCTGAGGGAGGCCTGGTCGAGGAAGACGAAGCGGGCGAAGTTCCGGTCGCGGTGCGGGCGGGAGGCGAAGTCCGCGAACAGGGCGTAGCCGAGCGGGTTGGCTGCCAGGACGTCCAGGCGTCTGCCTTGGACGATGGCGGGGACACTGAGTGCGTCCAGGGCCCGGTAGAGGACGGGGCGGACTCGTTGCGGGGCGAGAGGGCGCTTGCGTCGGGTCCGGGCAGTGGTGGTGGGCTGGGTGAGGTCGAAGAGGTGGGCGCGTTCGGTGTCGTCCAGGTGCAGGGCGCGGGCGACGGCGTCCAGGACGGCTTCGGAGACGCCTTGGGCGCGGCCTCGTTCCAGGCGGATGTAGTAGTCGACGCTGACTCCGGCGAGCTGGGCGACTTCCTCGCGGCGCAGCCCCGGAACGCGGCGGGGCCCGACGTGGGGGGCGAGGCCGGCCTGTTCGGGGGTGATCCGGGCCCGGCGGGTGCGCAGGAACTCGCGGATCTCGCTGCTGCGGTCCATGCATCCACCGTACGGCGCGCCCGTGGACCTGCCGGGCAGCGAAAGGGGGGGTACTGCTGGACCCCTGGACGAACGCGCCCCTGTACGGGCCTCCGCAGCAGGCAGGCGGGTGGTTGCCTGGATAGCGGGCCCGCTGCACCGCACACCGCACCATCAGGAAGAGGGAGTATCGGATGAAGCACGTATCGCTGGGCGGGCTGGACGTCTCACGCATCGGCCTGGGCGCCATGACCATGGCCGGCATCTACACCACCGGCGGAGGGCTCGACGACAGCGAGTCGATCCGCACCATCCACCGGGCACTCGACCTAGGCGTCACACACATCGACACCGCCGAGATCTACGGCCCCTTCCACAGCGAAGAAGTCGTCGGCAAGGCCATCAAGGACCGCCGCGACCAGGTCGTCGTGGCCACCAAGTTCGGACTGGTCTCCCACTCCGGCGACAGCCCGGCCCCGGGCGTCACCGACAGCACCGCCGCCAACGTGAAGGCCGCCGTCGAGGGCTCCCTGAAGCGCCTTGGCACCGACCACATCGACCTGTACTACCAGCACCGCGTCGACCCGAACACGCCCATCGAGGAGACCGTCGGCGCACTGGCCGAGCTCGTCACCGAGGGCAAGATCCGCCACATCGGGCTCTCCGAGGCCAGCCCCGCAACGATCCGCCGCGCCCACGCCGTGCACCCGGTCGCAGCCCTGCAGACCGAGTACTCGCTGTGGACCCGCGACGTCGAGGACGAGATCCTCCCGCTGCTTCGCGAACTGGGCATCGGCTTCGTCCCCTACTCGCCGCTCGGGCACGGCCTGCTGACCGGGCAGATCCGCAGCGTCGACGACTTCCCCGACGATGACTGGCGCAAGACCAACCCGCGCTTCACCGGCGAGAACTTCCAGCGCAACCTGGCCATCGTCGACGAGGTGCAGGCAATCGGCGCGGAGATCGGCGCCACCCCCGCGCAGACCGCGCTGGCCTGGCTGCTGACCCGCGGCAACGACATCGCCCCCATCCCCGGCACCCGGCGGGTGGCACGCGTCGAGGAGAACACCGCCGCCGACGGCGTCGAGTTCACCCCGGCCCAGCTGGAGCGGTTGAACAACCTCACCCCCGCCGCGGGCGAGCGCCACGACGAGGCGAACATGGCCGCCATCGACCGCTGAACCCGGACGAACAGAGCACGCCAGCGGATCACGCCCGGCCGGCGACGCCCGCCCAGCCGACGCCGGGCGGGCGGCCGCCACATTTCGGTGTCCGAGTAGGAACGGACCGGAAAGCCGCGTTGCCGCCAAGACTTCACACTGCTCGGCCAAGCGGTGGTTACCGATGAGGGCAGGACCTGGTCATAGACGTGCGGCCGTGCGGACCAGGCCGGCCAGGGCGAGGGAGCGGCTGTGCGTGGGCCAGGCGATGTGGGTCACGACGGGAGGTGCGTCGGTCAAGGGGACGGCCGTGTGCTCGGCCCACAGCCAGGAGCGGGCGGAGTCGGGGACGACCGCCACGGTGCGTCCGAGGGCGATCAACTGAGCCAGTTGCGTCTGGTTGTGGATCTCGGGGCCCGGGCCGGGTGCGTAGGTGCCGTGGGTGGGCCAGCGGGCGAGGGGCAGATCGGAGACATCCCTGACATCAGCCAGGGACAAGGTCTCGCGGGCGGCGAGCGGGTGCCCGGCAGGCAGGACGGCGACCTGTCCCTCGGTCGTCAGTGCCTCGCTGTCGAACCCCGCGAGGGAGTTCCACGGCGCGTGCATGAGCGCGACATCAGCACGTCCGTCGCGCAGCAACTCCTCCTGCTCGCACATACCGCACAGCAGCACCTCGATCTCGGCACTGCCGGGCTCGGCCGCGTAGGCGTCGAGAAGCTTCCGCAGCAGTTCGTGCGACGCGGCGGCCTTCACCGCAAGGACCAGCCGACCGCGGGAGCCGCCAGGGCTGTCGGCACCGCCGGCGCGCCGGGTGCGGCGAGCAGCGGCAGCGGTCGCGTCGAGGGCCGCCCGGCCCTCGTGCAACAGCACCTCTCCGGCACCGGTCAGGCGGACACCACGGCGGTTGCGCTGCAGCAGGCAGACCCCGAGGCGCCGTTCGAGCTGCTGGATCGCCCGCGACAGCGGCGGCTGCGCCATGCCGAGGCGCTCGGCGGCGCGCCCGAAGTGCAGTTCCTCGGCGACCGCCACGAAGTACCTCAACTCGCGGGTCTCCAGGGTGTCCACGGCCGCAGCATACGCGGTGATACCTGGCAGGTATGACAGAACACCGTATCGGTGTTGGCCGCGCCACTCGTCCGCGAGCCAACATCATCAGCATGAGCGAAACGATGATCGCGCTGGTGACCGGCGCGAACAAGGGCATCGGGTACGAGATCGCGGCCGGGCTGGGCAGCCTCGGGTACCGCGTGGGCGTGGGAGCCCGCGACGCCACCCGACGCGAAACCGCCGTCGGGAAGCTGCGCGCCGGCGGCGTGGACGCGTTCGGGGTACCGCTGGACGTGACCGACGACCAGAGCGTCACTGATGCTGCGGAACTGATCGAACGGCTGGCCGGGCGCCTGGACGCCCTGGTCAACAATGCCGGCGTCTCGGGCGAGATGGACCCGGGGTGGGTGCAGGACCCGACCGCGCTCGACCTGGAGGTGCTCCGCACGGTCGTGGATACCAACGTCATGGGTGTCGTCCGGGTCACCAACGCGATGCTGCCACTGCTGCGGCGCTCGGCCTCGCCACGCATCGTCAACGTCTCCAGCAGCGTCGGCTCCCTGACCCGGCAATCGGACCCGGACATCGAGATCGGCCCGATCATGGCGGCCTACGCGCCGTCGAAGTCGTTCCTCAACGCCCTCACCGTGCAGTACGCGCGGCAGTTCGCCGGTACGAACATCCTGATCAACGCAGCCTGCCCGGGCCTGGTCGCGACCGACTTCACAGGCTTCCAAGGGCCCCGCACTCCTGAACAGGGCGCGACCACGGCGATCCGGCTCGCCACCCTGCCCGACGGCGGCCCGACCGGTTCGTTCTTCGAGGACGACGGCGTCGTCCCCTGGTGATCACGAACCCGCCAACGCACACGTCTCGGCTACCAGTGATCAGCTCCCCGCGAACCCACCCGCCATCCGCTACCGGGAGCTGTACCCCACCTGGAACTTCGGCTTCGATGACCACGACGAAAGGACTCGCCGACTGCCCCGCTTGGCAGCTTTCCACCTGGAGTAAGCGAAAGGTCGGGACGGGCCTGCACGGCAGCCCCGGCCTGCACGCGTCCGCTGCGCCTGGGCCGGTCACAGGTGGGAAGTGATGGCGGGCAACAGGTCTTGGAACGTTCGGCCGTTGGCCGGCTCACCGATCGCCGACATGTTCCACCCCTGCCCGGATCGGTGGACTTTGGCCATGACCTGAGCGGTGTATGTGCCGCCGCCGGAGAGGGTGTAGCGGGCCAGCTCCTGGCCGTTGGTCTCGTCGATGAGGCGGCAGAAGGCGTTCTGCACGTCCGTGAAGGTCTGCCCGGTGAAGGAGTTGACGGTGAAGACGATCTGGTCGACGTGCACGGGCACCCGCGAGAGGTCCACCAGGATCGACTCGTCGTCCCCGCCCTGTCCGGCGCCGCCGACGCGGTTGTCCCCGGTGTGGCGCACCGACCCGTCCTTACTGACCAACTGCTGGAAGAACACCACGTCCACCGGATCCTGGCCCGCGAAAAGTACGGCCGAGGCGTCGAGGTCGATCTCGCGCGCGGTCATGCGGGCGAGAAAGCCCTTGCGCGGGGCGGATTGCCAGCCCAGCCCCATGCGGACCACGCTCAGCGTGCCCCCGCCGGCCTTCTCCAGGCTGATCTGCTGGCCCTTGTTGAGATTGATTCCCACCGTGTCCTCCTGGTGATCGGCCGTCGAACAGCACCTTCGCTCAGCCGCCTTCGCGACCGACCTGAATCTACAACACTGTAGAAAGTGGTGGCAGGGTGCGTCGTGCCCCGTTCCCGGACGGCTTGCGCGGTCGTCCCGGGCCCTGGTGTGGGGAATTCGGCTCCGTCCTGCGGTTCCGGGCGGGCCCTCCTGCCGAAGAGGATCCCCGGATCGAGTGACACGGGTGTGGCCTTGTCGGGAGGTGGGGGCAGCCCGTCGGGCCACCCCTGTCCCCACGAGCTTGTTCAGACGCCGACGCCGAAGTCCGCGGCGATTCCGGACAGGCCGGAGGCGTACCCCTGGCCGACGGCGCGGAACTTCCACTCGGCGCCGCTGCGGTAGAGCTCTCCGAAGACCATGGCGGTCTCGGTGGAGGCGTCCTCGGAGAGGTCGTAGCGGGCGATCTCCGTCCCGCCGGCCTGGTTGACGACGCGGATGAACGCACCCCGCACCTGGCCGAAGCTCTGGCCGCGGGCCTCGGCGTCATGAATGGATACGGGAAAGACGATCTTGTCGACTTCTGCGGGCACCGTGGCGAGATCGACCTTGACGACCTCGTCGTCCCCCTCGCCCTCGCCGGTGAGGTTGTCGCCGGTGTGCTCGACGGAGCCGTCGGGGCTCTTGAGGTTGTTGTAGAAGACGAAGTGCTGGTCGGAGGGGACCTTCCCGGACGCGTTCACCAGCAGGGCGCTGGCGTCGAGGTCGAAGTCGACCCCGGTCGTCGTCCGGATATCCCAGCCAAGCCCCACCAGGACCGCGCTCAGGCCCGGGGCCTCCTTGCTCAGCGAGACGTTGCCGCCCTTGGACAGGCTCACACCCATGTCGTGGCTCCCATTCGATATCCCCGCGGCCCCGGCTGGCACGCCGTACCGTCGGATCAATCCGAATCTACAACACTGTAGAACTATATTGGTGGGTGTTCGGTCGGCGTGGCGGCTTCGCGGGCTGCCCGCGGACCGCCGAACAGTAAGCCGGTGGATCAGTACGATGAACCGCCACGCCACGTCGGGTGAGGCCATGAGGCGGGAGGTTGACGGCATGACGGTGAAAGACACGAGCGGTGCCGACCTGTCCCGCCGCCGGGGGCAGGGTGAACTGGAGAGCCAGGTGCTCACCGCACTGTGCCAGGCGCCGGGGCCTGTCACCGCGGGCTGGGTCCAGGAGTGGATCGGAGGCGGCCTGGCCTACACGACGGTGATGACGATCCTGACCCGGTTGCAGGCCAAGGGTGCTGTGGCCCGGGAGCGGGTGGGCCGGTCGTTCGAGTGGACGGCGGTTGCCGACGAGGCGGGACTGGCTGCATTGCGGATGCGGAAGGTCCTGGACGCCGAGAGTGACCGGCAGGCCGTGCTGGCCAGCTTCGTGACCGCTCTCACGCCCGGGGACGAGGAGCTGCTGCGGGAACTGCTGGGCAAGGCGTCCGAGGCTGGGGAAGGCTGAGTGGCATGGGGGTTTTCGTGTTCCTGCCGCTGGTGCTGCCGTTAACGGCGTGGCCGATCGCGCGGCTGGCCGGGCATCATCTGCACCCGCGTACCGCAACGTGGCTGTTGACCGGCGCCGCGGCGGTGCTGGCGGTGTGCAGCACGCTGTGCCTGGCGCTGCTGATGGTGGTGGGGACCGCGCAGCTGCCCGGCAACCCGTTGCCGGACGGCTGGTCCGATCCCGAGGTACGCGAAGCGGTCCCGTACGACGAGGTCGCCGGCAAGGCCGCCATCCCCGCCCTCCTCGCGGTGATCGCCTCGTGTGCGTCCGCGGCGTGGCGCCACCGGCGGGTGCGCCGATCCAGCCGGCGTGCTCTTGCCGGGCTGCCCGCAACCCCGGTGGCCGTGTTGCGCGATGAGGTTCCGTACGCGTATGCGCTGCCCGGCTCTCGCCGGGACCGGATCGTGGTGAGTACGGGAATGCTGGCCGCGCTGACCTCCGGCGAGCGCCGGGCGCTGTTCGCCCACGAGCGCGCCCACCTCACCGGGGGCCACCACCGGTTCCTGCTGGCCGTGCAGCTGGCCGCCCGCGCGAACCCGTTCCTGCGGCCCCTGAGGTCGGTGGTGGCCTATACCGCCGAGCGGTGGGCCGACGAGGAGGCGGCGGCCAAGGTCGGCAGCCGCCGTACGGTGGCGGTGGCGATCGGGAAGGCGGCGCTGATCAGCCGTGGCGCCCCGCTGGCGACGCTGGCCTCGTTCGCGGCGGCGGGGCCGGTGCCGAGCCGGGTCGCCGCTCTGCTGGAGCCCGCCCCGGTTTCAAGTCGCTGGCCGTCGGTGTTCACCGCGGTGGGCATGGCCACGTGGGGTGCGGCGGCCGGCACGGCGGTGTCCGCGCTGTCCTCGGCGAATTCCGCCGTCACCCTGTTCTTCATCCTCCACGCCGCCACACCCCTGTGACCTGGAGGGCGGTGTCTGACGCGGCTGCTGCTGGTGGCGCGGGTGTGGGGTGCGGGAGAAGCTGGGAAGGCGCACGGCGCGCCCAGTCCCGGCAGAGGGGCTGTGGGTGAGGAGAGGCGGGGCGATGTCCGGTCCGGTCGTGGTCGGGGTGGACGGCTCGCCCTCCGCCATGGCCGCCGTGGACGCCGCCGCCCGCGAGGCACTGCTCAGAGGCGCCGAGCTGCATGTGGTCCACGCCTTCATCTGGCCCGCCATGCACGTCCCGCCCGGGACCTCGCCTCTCGGGCCGCCCGCCGGGGGCGTGCGGGAGTCGGTCGAGCGCCTGCTCCACGAGGCCGTCGGCCGGGCCCGGTCCGCGGCCCCGGGAGTGCGGGCCACCAGTGCGGTCATGCCCGGAGAGGCGGTGGCGGCCCTGGAAGCGGAGTCACGGACCGCGCAGCTCATCGTGGTGGGCCAGCGCGGCTCGGGCGGCATCAGAGCGCTTCTCCTGGGATCGACGGCCGTCCACCTCGCCGCACACGGCCATTGCCCGGTGATGGTCGTACGCGGCCGACCCGAGCCCGAGGGGCCTGTGCTGGTGGCGGTGGACGGCTCCCCTCAGGGCCGGAGCGCGATCGCGTACGCGTTCGCCGAAGCATCGATGCGGGGCAGTGAACTGGTGGCCCTGCACGCCTGGAGCACGTGGAGCGATCACGGCGAGAGCGGCCCGGATCATTCCGTGGAACTGGTGGACCTGATCGGAGACGTTGACGAGCTACGGGCGGTCGAGGAGCGGCTGCTGGCCGAGGCGCTGTCCGGGCATCGCGAGCGGTACCCGGAGGTGACCGTACGCCCTCAGGTCGTTCGGGGTCGGGTCCGGCCGACGCTGATCGAGGCGAGCGACGGCGCCCAGCTGATGGTGGTGGGCGCGCGCGGACGTGGCGGATTCGCCGGCCTGCTGCTGGGCTCGGTCAGTCAGGCCGTCCTGCATCACGCCAACTGCCCCGTCACCGTGCTGCGCTCGGGCCCGTGACGCCCATCCGCACCGGGCCGCAGGGCCAGAACACAGCCATGGAGCGCAGGCATGCGCCGTGAACCACGTGTGGGATCTCGCCCTCATCGCCGCGCTGATCGTGGTCAACGCCCTGCTCGCGGGCACCGAGATCGCCCTCATCTCGCTGCGCGAAAGCCAGCTCCGCAAGCTTCGCCGCCGAGGCGGCGCTGGCGCCGCCCGGCTGGCCCGCCTCGCCGCGGACCCCAACCGGTATCTGGCCACGATCCAGGGGCATCGGCCCGGTTCTCGTATAACTACGGCCAGGTGGCGTGTAGCGCTGAGTAACTACGCGGGGCTGCGGTCGCGCTGCTGGAGGGCGGCGAAGTCGGCGTGCGCCGTCTCGATGGCCTCCGGGTATGCCTGGGGCTTCGCGTGCTCGGCCAGCGCACGGTCGGCGGGCCGCGGAGCAGTCGGTGCCGGCCGCGTGATGGCCTGGCGGTAGGTGTGGTCGACGACGTCGCCCGCGGCGAAGACGCCGGGGAGGCTGGTGCGCGTGGAAGGGGAGTGGACCTTGGGGTATCCCTCGCCGTCGACGTCGAGCTGTTCGGTGAACAGCTCGGTGCGCGGGTCGTGGCCGATGGCGATGAACAGGCCGGTCACGTCGAGGTGTTGGACCTCTTCGGTGAGCACGTTACGGACGGCGAGGCCGGAGAGCTTGCCCTCCTTGTCTTCCAGCTCGGTGATCTCGCGGTCGAAGAGGAAGGCGATCTTGTCGTCCGCGAAGGCTCGGTTCTGCATGACCTGGGAGTCCCGCAGGGTCGAGCGGCGGTGGACGATGGTGACCGAGCGGGCGAAGCGGGTGAGGAAGGTGGCTTCCTCCGTGGCGGTGTCGCCGCCGCCGACCACGACGACGTCGCGGTCGCGGAAGAAGAACCCGTCGCAGGTGGCGCACCAGGACGCCCCGCGGCCCGAGAGGTCCTCCTGCCTTCGGCAGGCCGGGCTTGCGGTAGCCGGAGCCAGCCGTGATGATCACGGCCTTCGCGCGGTGGACCGTGCCCTCCGAGTCGGTGACGGTCTTGATGTCGCCGGTCAGGTCGACCGAGACGATGTCGTCGCCGATCATCTCGGCACCGAAGCGCTCGGCCTGGGCCCGCATGCTTTCCGTGAGGACCGGGCCGTCGATGCCCTGGGGGAAGCCGGGGCAGTTCCCTACCTCTGTGGTGGTCGTCGGCGAACCGCCTACGAAGATCGCACCGCCGAAGACGAGGGGGTGGAGGTTGGCGCGGGCGGTGTAGAGGGCTGCGGTGTATCCGGCGGGGCCGGAGCCGATGACGACGACGCTGCGTATGCCGTCACCGGTGGTGGTCGTCGCGTCGGTCACGGGGTCAGGCCTGCTTCTTGGCGTCGATCTCGGCGATCAGGCCTCGATGAGGCCCTTGATCTCGTCGCGGATGGGTCGTACGGCCTCGACGCCCTGGCCGGCCGGGTCTTCGAGCTGCCAGTCGAGGTAGGTCTTGCCGGGGAAGTACGGGCAGGCGTCCCCGCATCCCATGGTGATGGTGTCGTCGGACGCCTTGGCGGCCTCGGGGGTGAGGACCTTCGGCTTCTGGCCGGAGATGTCGATGACCAGCTCGGCCACGCGATCTTTCGGACACGCTCAAGCGCCGGTCCGGTCCGGGGGCGGCCTCGTGCCCGCGAGCCCATGGGGCGGCGTGATGGATGCCAAATAGAGCCGATGGTGCTAGTTTCATTGGCATCATGTTGCTGAGGCTGAACATCGCAGACAATCGCCCCTTGCACGAGCAGGTGGCGGGGGCCATCCGGCGGGCCATCGCCGAAGGGGAGTGTGCGCCGGGAGACCGGCTTCCCCCGGCGCGGGAGCTGTCGCTGGCGCTCGGCGTCAACGCGAACACCGTCCTACGGGGGCTGCGCGCGCTGCGGGACGAAGGGCTGCTGGAGTTCCGGCGCGGCCGCGGCGTGACCGTGGCCGGCGGGGCCGTCGGCCGGTCCGCGCTGATGGAGCGGGTGCGGGAGCTGGTGGCCGACGGAGCGCGCTTGGGCTACAGCAAGGGCGATCTCATGGAAATGATCAAGGAGGCGCAGTGAAGGACCGCGACGACCGTGGTGGCTCGAAGGATGGGGCCTCGTGGGGCGAGGCCGCGTGGGCGGCCGGGATCCTCGCCCTGCTCGTGGTGTTGCCGTTGACGGTGCGCAGGGGGTTGAGGGAGCGGCTGGCGACGCACTGGGGCGGCTCGGGGGAGCCCGACGGGTCGCTGCCGCTGTGGGCGGTGGTGGTGGTGCCGGCCGTGATCTGGGCGGTGCTCGTCGCGGGCGCCGTCTTCTGGCGGGCGGCGCGGGGGTGGACGACGGTGGTGCTGGCCTCGGGCGGCGTGCTGCTGGCAGGGGTGCAGGTGTCGGTCGTCCGGGCGAATCTCTATGCCGCGGAGTGGCGCGACGCGGACTCGGTGACCGTCGGGGCGGTGGTGACGGTCGCCGCGAGCCTGGCGGCCGGTCTGGCCGTGGCTCGGGTCGGCCACCGGCCTTGGGTGGCGGAGGGGGCGGCCGGCGAGGGGCCACGGATGGACATACCTGCAGGTGAGCGGCGGGTGTGGCTCTCCCGTACGGCGAATCCGTGGCTGGGCCTGATCTCTGCCGTCGTCGGGGTGGCGGCGTCCTCCGCACTGCTCATCGGGCTCAGCGGCCTGACGGAAACGATGTGGATGCTGATCGTGCCGCTCGCGATGGTCTCGCTGACCGTCCTCACTTGTTCCTCTGTGCGGGTGCGGGTGACCGGGCGGGGCTTGGAGGTGGCCTTCGGCCCGCTCGCATGGCCGGTGCGGCGCTGGGCGGCGGCGGACATCGAGTCGGCGCGCGTCGAGACCCGGACGCCGGCGCAGGTGGGCGGCTGGGGTTACCGCCTGAGCGGGCTGGGAACGACCGTCATGCTGCGGACCGGTGAGTGCCTGGTGGTCCGGGCCAAGGGGAAGGACTTCGCGGTCAGCGTGAACGACGCCGAACGGGGTGCCGCGCTGCTGAACTCCCTGACCGGAATGCGGGCCGGACGTCCCTGAGCCCGGACGGTGCCGCCTGCGGCTGGGGCAGCCCTCGGCAGGCGCTGGCCAAACCGCCGCTCGGCCCGCGTACGGGTGCCCCGGACGTACGCCGACCCGCCGTGAGCGCCCTGGGTGTCGGTACGGACGGCCGTCCGTACCGGGGTGATCTTGCGGAGTATCCCTACGGCGAAGCTCTTGCCGGGGTCGAAGCTCTCCGCTGACAGCGACCTGCGCGCCTGGTTCGCCGGGGCCCTCGCGGGGCACTACCGGGGCCTCGGCGCCCTGCACCGGAAGGCGTGGGCACGCTCGCCAGGGCCCTGGTGGATGCCCGAACTGATCCTGCCCGTCCTGGACGGCTTCGACGAGATCGGCGCCGCCGCGCACACCGACCTGCTGCGGCAGATCCACGGCTGCGGGCAGCTGCCCTTCGTGCTGACAAGCCTGCCGGATCCCTACATGGCGGCGGTGAGGACCGCGGGCCCCGTCTCCGGTGCCGCAGTGGTCACGCTGGAAGACCTCACCACCGACGACCTCACCGGCTATCTGCCCCGTATACCGGGTGTGGCCGGCCGCCGGTGGAGCGCGGTACTGGATCAGGCCCGTCAGGCACCGGACGCACCCGGGTGCGCGGCGGTCCGCTCGGCGCCGGCCACCCCGCTCATCACCGGGCTGGCTCGGACCGTATACAGCGGCGACCGCGACCCCCACGTACTCCTGGATGTACGCCGGTTCGGGTCGGCAGCGGTGCTCGAGCAGCATCTCCTCGACCAGTGGGTCGACGACGTCTACCGCACCGGCAGCCAGGAACCGGGCGGGACCACCGGACCGGGCGGGGCCGCCAGGCGACGCGGGCGACTGCGACAGCATCGGGCCGAACTCGCCATCCACCGGCTCGGCTTCCTCGCGCACAGCGGACAGGACTTCGGCTGGTGGGCCCTGGCGCCGGTCGCGGCGGCCGGCAATGCCTTTGGTAGCGCGCTGTCCAGCTGGGGCCGGGGGGAGGGCGGGCGCTTCCGCCGCCGTGCGATCGGACTGGCTTCGGAGGCGGAGGCGGAGGCGCGGGCGGAGGAGCCATCGCCCTCATCGGCACGCTGATGGACCGGTCATTCGGTCCGTGGGGGAACCGGCTCACACTCGGCCTGACCATCGGTGCGATGGTCGGCGTCGGCTCCGGGATGATGGCCCGTCCCGCCATCGATGCTGTCGTCGCGCCGCGGGAACTCCTGGCGGGCAACCGCGCGCACACGCTGATGCAGACCTGCACCGTGGGGTGCGGGTATGTGGTCACGGCCGGGGTGCTGGGTGGGCTGAAGGCCATGCTCGTCACCGGTCCGGTCATAGGGCTCGCCTTCGGGGTCGCGGCGCACGCCTGGGGGCGATGGGTGGTCCTCGGCCGCCTGTGGCTCCCGCTCAGAGGCCGCCTGCCCTGGCGGGCCGCGCACCCGGCTGCGTTGGAGCCGTTCAACGGGCGGTTCTACCCGCGAGTCGTTCACGCGGATTCAGCGCGGGATCAGGAGCGTGGTGACGGTGCTGGCGCGGGTGATGGGGACAGGGGGCGAAGCTGCTGTGCTCCGACGGGTTTGGCTGTTCTCGAGATGATCGCTGTCTCGGCGGAGGTGACACCGAGGGGGCCGAGTACGTCGGTGGTGAAGGCGAACAGGGCTGCCAGGTCGGGGCAGTACACGGCGGCTATCAGGTTGGCGGGTCCGGTGGTGGCCGCCACGGCGTGGGTGTGGGGGTGCGCGGCCAAGGCGTCGCCGACTTCCCGTAGGCGCGCGGGGGGAACGTTCAGCCAGAGCGCGGCGTCGATGTCCATGCCGAGCAGGCGGGGATCGATGACGACGTGGGTCCGCAGCATTCCGGCGTCGGTCAGTCTGCGCAGTCGGCGCCGGACCGTGCTCTCCGGGGTTTCGGCGAGTTGGGCCAGCGTGGCGTGCGGCAGGCGGGCGTCCTTGCCGAGGAGTGCCAGCAGTCGCTCGTCGAGCGCGTCCGTCGCGAACGCCCCGATACCTGCGGGGGCCGGGGCGAGGGCGGCGATCTGATCGGAGGTCAGGGCGTCGGCGCGCCAGTGCGCCGCGTCGGCGAAGACGTGCAGGACGCTGTGGGCGGTGGTGGAGACGACGGCGCCGGTGGCGGGGAGCTGGTGGTGGAGCAGCCGGTCGCGTGTGAGAGGGCCGCCGGTGAGGACGACGTTGATCTCCTCGCCGCCCAGGACGATGTCCGCCGTGAGTACGTCCGGGCGCCTGGCGAACGACTCCGCGATGGTGTCGACCTTCCCGCGCAGGACCCGCACGCGGAGCACGGTGGCGCCGACCGCCTGCGCCGTTCCGGTCGTACGCACCACGCGGAGTACCCCTGCGCGCTGCATCCGCTGGAGTCGGCGGGTGACGGTGCGAGGGGAGACTTCCAGGACCGCGGCCATGCGGGAGATCTCCGCCCGGCCGTCGATCTGCAGCGCCCCGACGATGCGCCGGTCGAGTGTGTCGAGCGGGATGCCGGAATCCGCAGGTCTGATCTCCATGGAGTCCAGTGTCCGCCACATTCTGCCTGTGCTGGACCGCTTGCGTTTCCGGTCGCGTAGTTGTGGTGCCAGCCGGCCGCACACACGCCGAGGCCGGCCCGGACGAACGCCTGTTGGGGCGTATAGGTCAAGGAGTCACGCATGAAAGAGTTCCAGGAACTGCTGCCCCAGGTGGTCAAGGCCGTTCGGGAGGTGGGTGCCTTCGTGGCCGCCCGTCATACCGGTTCCGCACTGGGTGGACTGGACGTCGACGGAGTGATCGCGGTGTTCCGGATGGTCGACGCGCCGGCCTCGGAGCTGCTGCGCGAGCGGCTCAGCGCCCTTCGGCCGCAGGCCCGGTGGGCGCCGGACGAGATCGGCACGGCGGTGGCGTCCACCGGGGAGCAGTGGGTGTGCGACGCAGTCGACGGGGCGGTGCACTTCCTCCAGGGGCTGCCGTACTGGGGCGTGACCGTCACTCTGGTGGCTGACGGCCGTCCCGTGCTGGCCGTGCTGGACGCGCCACACCTGGGCTTCCTCTACACCGCGGTTGAAGGCGGTGGCGCTCATCTCAATGGCCGTCTGCTCAGTACCTCGGGCAAGAGCCTGGCGGCGGCACTGGCGTGCACGAGCCAGCCCCCGTACAACCGGGAACCGGAGAAGGCGGGCGCCTCGCTGACGGCGATGCTCCGGCACACGCTGGCCGTGCGGAACCTGGGCCCGACGGCCCTTCAGGTCGCCCAGGTGGGATCCGGTCACGTGGACGTCTTCTGGGAGTACGGCGAGGACGCGAACAACCTCCTGTCGGGCGCACTGATCGCCCGCGAGAGCGGAGCGCTGGTCACCGACGCCGAGGGCAAGGCCTGGACGCCGGCGTCGACCAGCTTCGTCGCCGCCCCTGCGGCCCTGCACGCCGACGTGCTGCGCGTGCTCGCCGCCGCCCCCGTGCACAACGCCGCGTGAGCGGCGGCCCCGCAGTGGAACTGCACCGCATCCCGGTGGGTGACATCGAGTTGAACGTGGCCACGGCAGGCGAGGGCCCGGCCATCCTGCTGCTGCACGGATTCCCGCACACGTGGCAGCTGTGGACCGACGTCCTGCCCGTACTCGCCGGCCGATACCGGGTGATCGCGCCGGACCTGCGGGGCTTCGGCGCCAGTACCCGGGCCGCGGACGGCTACGATGCAGCCACCCTCGCGGCCGACGCCGAATCCCTCCTGGACGCGCTTGGCGAGAGGTCCGCGGTGGTCGGCATCGACGCCGGCGCCCCGCCCGCCTTCCTGATGGCCATGCGCCGCCCCTCTCTCGTCCGGCGCCTCGTCCTCATGGAATCCCTGCTGGGATCCCTGCCGGGCGCCGAGGAGTTCCTGACCGGCGGACCGCCGTGGTGGTTCGGATTCCACCAGGTCCCCGGCCTCGCGGAAACGGTACTGACCGGCCACGAAGCCGACTACATCGACTGGTTCCTCGACTCCGGCACCCTGGGACAAGGGGGTGCGCAAGGACATCCGGGACGCGTTCGTCCACGCCTACACGGGCAGCGAGGCCCTGCGCTGCGCCTTCTCGTACTACCGGGCACTGCCCACCAGCGCCGGCCAGATCCGGCGCGCAGCCGACGACGGGCGGCTCACCGTCCCCACCCTGGCCATCGGCGCCCACCCCGTGGGCGACGCCCTCGCCCGCCAACTGCGACCCCTGGCCGACGACCTCGCCGGCCACGTCATCGAGGACTGCGGCCACATCATCCCCCTCCACCGCCCCGAAGCCCTCCTCAGCCTCCTGAACCCGTTCCTCGCAGCGTGACCCGTTGCGCCACGTCTCGAGAAGGAAAGACGACATGCCCACACCCGCACGCCGCAAGCGCCTCGCGCTGCTCCCGACGGTCGCCGTGCTGCCGCTCGCCCTGCTGGCCGCCCCGCCCGCAGCCGCGGACGACTACGATCCCAACAGCCCCGCCCAGCGGCTGTGCAAGGACGCGGCCGGCCTCGCCGGCAACCCCTTCGACTCGCAGACAACCGCCACCCTGATCGGCTGCGTCAACGCGGTGGCCGAGAACTCCGCGCACAACCGACACCTGCGCAACGTCTTCGTCGAGGAACTGACACGGCAGATCTCACTGGCGCTCGACGGCCGCCACAACTTCGTCATCTTCAACACCGACGAATGGGACGAGTACGGCATCCACACCAGCCGCCGCACCGCCTACCACGCCGATCTCACCGATGTGGCCACCGAGTTCGACCTCCGCTACGAGCTCCCACCGGACTTCTCGAAGGCGAAATACAACTACCACGTCTGGATCTTCAAAGGCGGCGGCACCTTCCTCAACGAGCTCGACGGCGGCTACCTCAACTGGGCCTTCGGCGGCTACTGGCAGCGCAGCACCAGAACCCGCACCTGGCAGTGCGGACCCTCGGTCTTCAACACCTGCTCCCACCAGGACGCCCTCGTCACCTTCTCACCGGCCCCAGACCGCCCCGGCATCCCCGCACAGCCCACCGACCCGGGCGACCCCCTCACCCCCGGCACACCCGCAATCCCCAGCGACCCCGGAAACGCCCAGGCCCCCGCCCTCCCCGCCGAACGAGTCGGCAACGGGGTCCCCAAGAGCCCACCGCTGCTGCGCCCCGGCAGCTACACCGTCCTGCGCAACAAGAAGACCGGCCTGGTCGCCGAACCGTACCGGGGCCGCACAGGCAACGGCACCCGCGTGGACGCACGTACCAGGACCTCATCGGTCTGGCAGAAATGGACCCTGAACAAGCGGAACAACGGCAAGTGGTCTCTCGCCGTCGCCGCGGAGAGCGCACAAGTCCTCAACGCCAACAACAACTCCAAGCGCACCCTCGACGGAGACGCCGCCTTCGCACAGCTGTGGGCCTGGAACCAGGGCGGTGACAACAAGGAATGGACCCTGCGCCCGGCCTCGGGAGGCACTCACCAGATCATCGCCCACAACGGCCGCTGCCTCACCGCGACCGCCAACGGCGAACCCCTGCGTCTGCGCGCCTGCGCCGCTTCCAACACGGCACAGCAGTGGCACCTCGACGAGATCACCGTCACCGGCGGCCCCACGCAGGGAGGCGATGCCTGACCCGACGACCCCAACCCCGCGTCCCGGCCAGTCGGGTGTGATGACTGGCCGCGGTCCGGAGAGGGCCTCCGGGCTCAACGTCCGCCGGAGCTTGTGCTGATCACCTTTCATCGAGCTCTGGCGGCCGTACTGGGCCCGTGGAGGTGGCGATGTCGCCGTAGAGGCGGAACAGCCGCAGCCGCCCGGGGTCCTCCTCGTCGTCGGAGGCGAGGGCTTCCCAGCACTGTGCGGCCAGTGTGCGGGCGCGGGTGCCCGGCCAGGGCTGGGTTAGCAGTTCAGGGGGCAGGAGCGGGTCGGGTTCCATGGCGGTGGTGAAGGCCGCGGCGAGCTCGATCGCATACGTCAGCCGCTCGATGCCGGTGGGCGGTCGCGGCGCGGACAGCCGGGTCAGGCGGGCCGAGGCGAGCGCGGCCAGCTCCTCGTACCGTGCGGCGATCGTCGGCAGCGGCCAGAGCCGGGCGGCAAGCCGGGTGGCTTCGCCCTCCTCGCCGAGCCGCAGGTCCCGGCTGGTCAGGCGGGTCAGGGAGGCGAGGACCCCGAGGTGGCGCGCGTGCGCCTCGACGATGTCGCCGATCGCGTTGGCGCTGACGTAGAGCCCGCCCTGGAGGGGGGCCGCGCCGAGGTGGAGCAGGGTGTCCCGCAGCGCGTCGCGGGCCTGCCGGGCGGTCTCGGGGATGGCGAAGGCGAACAGGTGCCAGGTCCCGTCCCAGGGGGCGAGGCCCCGGTCCTGCCGGTAGGCGTGGCGGACGTACTCCACGTCGGGCGCGACGGCTCCGGTGGGGTCGGCGGTGGCCAGCAAGCGGGCCTTGCGGCCGCGGCCCTCCTGGGTGAACCGGCCTTCGGCGATGAGCCGTTTGAGGCAGAGCCGGACCTGTTGGTCGGTCATGCCGAGGGCCTCGGCGACGGCGTACAGCTCGCCGGCGTCGACCCTGCCGTCCTCACGGACCAGGGCGAACACCAGCGTCCTGGTCCCGATCTCGGGCGCGACCGGTTCCGTTGAGTGTCCGCTGGTCATCGCTGCTGCTCCTCGAGGCTGCCGGGGGTGCCGTCGCCAGGACGGGCGGCGACGGCCCGATGCATGGTAGTCACCGCGCCGAAGCCCATGAGGCCCTTCAGGTACGGCGTCTGCTCGGTGCGCACGGCGTCGAAGTCGTGGTGTTCGTACAGGGCGCGGGCGCGCGGATTGACGTCGATGACGTCCAGGCGGACGCGTGAGCAGCCGTGTTCGGCCGCGACGGCCGCGATCTCGGTGAGCAGCAGGCTGCCGACGCCCTTGCCCCGCCCGGCCGGGTCGACGGCGATGCCGTCCATGACCAGTTCACCGGGCTCGGGGGTGCGTTCGAGCAGGGCCAGCACGGCGAGCCGGGGCAGCCCGCGGAAGAGCCCGTAGGCCGACAGTACGTCGCGCACCGTCCCACCGGTCAGTCCGCGCCCGCCCAGCCGGTACCCGGCCACCCCGACCACCCGTTGCCCGTCCGGGGCGAGGGCGACCACGGCGCGGTCGTGGTGGAGGTGGCGGGCGATGAAGGCCCGGCCGTGCTCGGGCGGGTTGAGGGCGGCCCCGAGCTTGCGGCCGAAAGCCTCCCAGTACAGGGCTGCGACCTGGTCCTCGGCTCCGTGCGGTACGCCGCGCCGGATGACGACTGCTGTGTTCATGATTCCTCCTCGCGCTCTACGTACGAACATAGTACGGTCGAAACTGAAACGAGCGTTCTTTGTTCGATAGTTTCCGGGGGAGGGGTGGAATGCCACCGATGACAGCGGTACGTACGAGACGCCGACGGGTCGCGCGGGCCGTGGGCGCAACGCTCGCCGCACTGGCCCTCGTGGCGGCGGCGCTGGGAGGGCTGGCGGCCTGGCAGAACACCTACGACCTGCGCGAGCGAGAGGTGACCGTACGCCACGGCGGACGCACCCTGAACGGCGTGCTGGCCCTGCCCAAGGAGGGGAAGGGCCCGTTCCCCCTCGTCGTCTTCGTCCACGGCGACGGCCCGGTCGACGCCACCCACGACACGTTCTACCGGCCGATCTGGGAAGCCTTCGCCCGCGCCGGCTACGCCTCGCTGTCCTGGAACAAGCCGGGCGTGGGCGGCTCACCGGGCGACTGGCTCGACCAGTCCATGGACGACCGCGCCGATGAAGCCGCCGACGCCATCGCCTGGGCCCGACAGCAACCCGACATCGACGGGCACCGGATCGGCCTCTGGGGCGCCAGCCAGGCGGGCTGGGTACTGCCCAAGATCGCGGCGAAGGACCACGGCGTCCGGTTCGTGATCGCCGTCTCGCCCGCCCTCAACTGGCACCAGCAGGGCCGCTACAACCTCCTCGCCGAACTGCACCGCGACCGCGCCTCCGACACCGAGACCGCCGCCGCGCTGTGCCGCCGCGAGACGGGCCTGCAACTGCTCGCACGCGGAGCCCCGTACGAGGAATATGTCCGCGCCGTCGGGGACCCGCAGGGCATGACGCCCGCCCGCTGGCGGTTCGTCTCCAAGAACCACACGGCCGACGCCACCGCCGACCTCCCGGCGCTGCGCGGCACCCCCGTCCTGCTGGTCCTCGCCGGACACGACGTGAACGTGGACACGACCGACACCGAGACCGGCTACGAGCGGCTGCTGCCCGGGCCCGCCCTGCACGTCGCCCACTACCCCGGTGCCACCCATGGCCTGGTCAAACACGACGTCGAGGCCTCGCGGCTGCGCCTCACCGCTACCGCGGTGTTCGCACCGAGGGCCTTGTTCGCCGAAGGCTTCCTGACCGATCAGCAGAACTTCCTGGCCTCCGTCGACGAGGAAGGCGCAAAGCGATGACCACAGAATCCACCACAGGACCCGCCGCCCGAGAGAACTCCGGAGGGGCCGCTCCGACCGCTCGGCGCCTCGCCCACGTCGACGCACTGCGGGGCTTCGCACTCTGGGGCATCCTGCTCGTCAACATCACCTTCATGGCCTCCGCGTACCGGGGGAGCGGAGTGGACGACCCGGCGTTCGGCTCCGCCCTGGACACCGCCGTCCGTTTCGTCACGGAGGTCTTCTTCGAGGCCAAGTTCTACCTGCTGTTCTCCTTCCTCTTCGGCTACAGCTTCACCCTCCAGATCGCCTCCGCGGAACGCGACGGGGCGAGTTTCCTGCCCCGGTTCCTGCGGCGCTGTGCGGGTCTGTTCGCCCTCGGCCTCCTCCACGCCGTCGTCCTCTTCCCCGGCGACATCCTCACCACCTACGCCGTGCTCGGCCTGGTCCTGCTCGCCGTGCACCGGATCCGGCCGCGCACCGCCGTGCGCACCGCCGTCGTCCTGCTCGGCGCCACCGCCGTCGCCTATCTGCTGCTGGCCGCGCTGGTCGCCGCCGCCGGGGGCGGCGGCGTCGACACCGCCGCAATCACCGAGCAGGGCAGGCAAGCCACCGAAGCACTGCGCGGCGACGCGGGCTCGGTGATCGCCGCCCACCTGCGGCAGCTGCCCGAGGTCGCGTTCATGTTGGCCTTCTTCCAGGCCCCGGCAGCCTTCGCCGCGTTCCTGCTCGGCCTGGCGGCCGGTAAGCGGAAGGCATTGACCGACCCCGCCTGCCACCTGCCGCTCCTGCGGCGCCTGCAATGGACCGGCTTCGCCATCGGTGTGGCGGGCGGCCTGGTCTGGGCACGCGCGAGCCAGGGATACCCGGGGACCGCCTACCAACTGGTCGCGGTGGCCGTGGACGTCGTGACCGCACCGCTCCTAGCGGCCGCCTACGGCGCCACCGTCCTGCGGGTCCTGGCCGGCCCCCGAGGCCCACGGCTGGCGGCGGCCCTGGCTCCCGCCGGCCGGATGACACTGACCAACTACCTCACCCAGTCGCTGGTGCTGGCCTTCGTGTTCACCGGCTTCGGTGCCGCCCTCGTCGGCCGCGTCGCCCCCGCCCTGGTCACCCTGACCGCCCTGACCCTGTTCGCCGCCCAACTCCTCTTCAGCCGCTGGTGGCTGGCCCGCCACCGCTACGGGCCCGTGGAGTGGCTGCTGCGCGCAGCTACCCTGGGCCGTCTGCCGAAGTGGAGGGGGAAAGCAGCATGACGGCACGCCTCTGGCTGGCCCAGGGCCTGGATCCGGTAGATCCGGACGTCGTACTGCCGATCGTGGCCGTCGATCCCGAGGGCGACCCGGCCGAACGCGCCGTCGCCCGACTGTGCAACCAAGGCTACGAAGGGGACAGGTGCCTCTACCTGGTCCGCACAGACGGCTGGGCCGAGCGGCACAGGTCCGACGACGGCACACTCACCGTCTCCGTCGTGGCCTACCGCCCGGCCGGCCAAGGCGACCCGGAACCATCGGACTGCTCGAAACACGACCCGCAGGCCGTACTGCTGCTGACCGTGAGGGCGCCAGTCGCGGCGCACATGCACGCCCGGGCGTCACGCGCCACCGCACTCGTCGTGGCGGAGCGGGAGCGCTCGCTCGGGGACATCGAGGCCGACCTGGCCACCGGCGCCCTGTGGCCACTGATCCTCGCTCCACCACCCGCCGCCTGAGGCGACCGGCCTGTCCTCAGCCACATCGACTGCCGCGGCAAGGGGCGAGTACTTCCGTCGGTGGCGCCGCGACGAGGTGCCGAACTCAGGCGGCCTCCGCCTCGACCGGCAGTTCGGCCAGCCGCCACTCGAGCATGCCGTCCATCAGTCGGATCGCCTTGCGGCCCTCCCTCTGCAGCAGGCGTACGGCGTCGTGGGCGAGGACGCAGTAGGCGCCGCGGCAGTACGCGACGACCTCGACGCCGTCCGGTAGTTCGGCGATGCGTTCGGCGAGTTCCTCCACCGGGATGGAGATCGCGCCGGGGATGTGGCCGGCGGCGTATTCCTCGGCCGGGCGGACGTCGAGGACGACGACTTCGCCCGCTCGTGCACGGGCGAGCAGCTCCTCGCGGTCGACCTCTTCCGCCGCGTCCGTGCCGAGGTATGCGGTGCGTGCCGGTTCGACGGCGGGCTGGTGGGTGTGGGCGACCTGGCGCAGGAGGGCGTAGAGGGTGGCGACATCGTCGCCGGCTAGGCGGTAGTGGATCCGCACGCCCTCGCGGCGGGTGGCGACGAGTCCAGCCTGCTTGAGGGTCTGCAGGTGGGCCGAGGCGGTCGTCAGGTTCAGTCCCGCCGCCTTGGCGAGCGCGTCGACGGTGCGTTCGCCCTGGGCCAGCAGGTCGAGCAGTTCCAGGCGCTTTCCGCTGCTCAGCGCCTTGCCCGTGCGGGCGAAAGCGTCGTACAGGGCCGACTTGCGCGCGGCGTCTCCCATTCCATCCTCCATAGATCCATGGAATATTATATCTATGGGTGGGCGCTGGGACCACCGAGCCCCTACCGTGGCACTTGGAGGACCTGATGGGCTTCGCCGACGATCACTTGACGCCGCTGGTGGACGAGGGGCTGGGCAACAGCGCCTACCTCGTCGACCTCGGCGACGGCCGCGCCCTCGCGGTGGACGCGAGCCGGGACCTGCGCGCGCTGCGGGCCGCTGCCGGACGTCGTCGGCTGCGTGTGGCCTACGCGGCCGACACCCACCTGCACGCCGACTTCCTCTCCGGCGCCGTGCAGCTCGCGCACGACGACGACGCGACAGTGCTGGCCTCGGCCGCCGGCCACCGCGCCTTCCCCCACACACCCCTCGCCGACGGCGACGAGACCGACCTCGGCGGGCTGACCCTGCGAGCCCTGGCCACCCCCGGCCACACCGACGAACACCTCTCCTTCCTCCTCCTGGATGGAACGCGCGAGCTGGGCGTCTTCACCGGCGGCTCGCTGATCGTCGGCTCGGCCGCCCGCACCGACCTCCTCGGCGCCGACCGCGCCGAGGAGCTGGCCCGCGCCCAGTACCACTCGCTGGCACGCCTGGCCGAGCTGCCGGACAGCACGGCGGTCTGGCCCACCCACGGCGCGGGCTCCTTCTGCTCTGCCCCTCCCGGCGCCGAACGCACCACCACCATCGGGGACCAGCGACGGGCCAACCCGCTGCTCGCCGCGCCGGACGAGGACGCCTTCGTGCGGCAATTGCTGGGGAGCCTCGGCTCCTACCCGGCGTACTTCGACCGGCTCGGCGAGGTGAACCGGCGCGGGCCCGCGGTCCTAGGCTCCGCGCCCACGCTCGCCCCGCTCACGGTGGCCGAGGTCCGCAGCCTCATCGACCAGGGCGCCCAGCTCGTCGACGTCCGCTCCGTCGCCGATTTCGCCGCAGGCCACATACCCGGCGCGATTTCCAACCCGCTGCGCGGGCAGTTCGCCACCTGGCTGGGCTGGCTGCTTCCTGGCGACAGCCCGCTCGTGTTCGTCACCTCCCCCGGCCAGGACCTCGCGGAGCTCACCTGGCAGGCCCTGAAGATCGGATACGAGCGGCTGGCCGGGCACCTCGAGGGCGGCATGGACGCCTGGACCTCCGCCGGGGGACAGCGCCAGAGCATCGAACTGCTCACCGCCGACCGCATCGGGGGCCGGCCCGTCCTGGACGTCCGCCAGCGGGCGGAACACACCTTGGGGCACATCGTCGACGCGGTCCACATCGAACTGGGCGATCTCGCAGCCCGCTCCGGCGAGGCTCCGGTCGGCGCCGTCGTGGCCTGCGGTCACGGCGAGCGCGCCATGACGGCCGCCAGCCTCCTGCAGCGCGCCGGGCAGCGGGACCTCGCCGTCCTCGACGGCGGCCCGGGCGACTGGGCCGAGGCCACCGGCCGCCCCCTGCAGGAAGGAGCGTGAGCATCCACGCAAGCGGCGATACCGGTACCGGTTCCGGCATACGGCTCGGGCTGCGGGCCAACCTCCCCCAGTTCGCCCTGCTCGTCGCGGTCAACGCGCTCGTCGGCGGGATGCTCGGCCAGGAACGCACCGTCCTGCCGCTGCTCGCCGACGACGTCTTCCACCTGTCCGCCTACACCGCCGCCCTCACCTACATCGTGGCGTTCGGCGCGACGAAGGCCGTCACCAACTTCTTCGCCGGCACCTGGTCGGACCGCTTCGGCCGCAAGCCGGTCCTGATCGCCGGATGGCTGATCGCCCTGCCCGTGCCCGCGATGCTCGCCTGGGGCCCGTCCTGGTGCTGGATCATCGCCGCGAACATCCTGCTCGGCATCAACCAGGGCCTGACCTGGTCCACCACCGTCATCATGAAGATCGACCTGGCCGGCCCCGAACGCCGAGGACTGGCCATGGGCTTCAACGAAGCCGCCGGATACGGCGCCGTCGCCGTGACCGCCATGGCCACCGGCGCCATCGCCGAACACGCCGGACTGCGCCCCGCCCCGTTCCTCCTCGGGGCCGCCTACGTCGTCCTGGCCCTGGGCCTGTCCGTCTTCGCCGTACGCGAGACCCGCGACCATGCCCGCTTCGAAGCCGTCCGCCACACCAACCCCACCGGCAACGGTCACGACGCGGAACTGACCACCGGCCAGATCGCCCGCCTGACCAGCCTCCGCGACAAGGCCCTCTCCTCCGCCAGCCAGGCCGGACTCGTCAACAACCTCAACGACGCCCTCGCCTGGGGCATCTTCCCCCTCCTCTTCGCCACCCACGGCCTACCCATCGCACAGATCGGCATCCTCGCCTCCCTCTACCCCGCCGTCTGGGGCACAGGCCAGATGCTCACCGGCTGGTGGTCCGACCACATCGGCCGCAAACACCTCATCACCACAGGCATGCTCCTCCAGGCCGCCGCCATCGCCCTCGTCGCCGCCGGCACCACCTTCGCCGTCTGGGCCACCGCCCAGATCCTCCTCGGCATCGGCACCGCCCTCGTCTACCCCACCCTCCTCGCCGTCATCGGTGACGTCGCCCACCCCGCCTGGCGCGCCCGCGCCGTCGGCGTCTACCGCCTCTGGCGCGACGGCGGCTTCGCCGTCGGCGCCCTCACCGCCGGCATCCTCGCCGACGCCTACGGCCTCACCACCGCCATCTACACCATCGCCGCCCTCACCGCCGCCTCCGGCCTCCTCGTCGCGGCACGCATGTACGAAACCCACCCCCGCACCTAGCCACCACACCGGCGAGGTTCATCAGGACCCGGGCTCGGGGGTCTGTCGATGGACGGTGAGCCCCGAGCGTCGTGCGCGCGCCGGGGCTGGTCGCGGCACGGCCACCCGTGCCCCCGAGCGCCTCCCCACACGCCCTGCACGCCACCTTCCGGCGCAGGCAGTCTGGCTCCCGATCCGGCACATCGGAGGACACACATGACTGACCCCGGAACCGAACTTTCGACCCTCAACTTCGAGAGCCTCATCGGCGGCCCCTTGATCGCCGCCGTGCACGCGCAGGTGCAGTCCGCTCTGGCCACCGTCAACTTCGTCAAGCAGGTCGGCTTCAACCCGCCGGCCGACGGCCGGGTCACCCCGGGCAACCAGGTCACCGGCGAGCCCGCGATGGTGACGTTCACCTACCAGAAGCAGGTCCCCAAGCCGGACGGAACGAGCGAGGCCAGGCCCGTCCAGCTGACCGTGCCGCTGCTGGCGATCCTGCCGATCCCGTTCCTGCGGATCGAGGAGGTCGACATCGACTTCCTCGCCAAGATCGACTCCGTGCAGTTCCGCCAGGTCGACGAACAGGTGAAGGTCGGCGCCGACCTTGATGCCAAAGCCTCCTGGGGCTGGGGATCCGCCCGGCTCAAGGCCAGCTTCGCCTATCAGCGGGACACCAAGGAGGGCAACAAGGACACCCGCTCCTACTCGATGGGCGTCAAGGCCCGGGCCGTGCAGGAGGAACTGCCCGGCGGCCTCGCCAAGGTGCTCTCGATCCTCGAGAGCCTGATCCAGGAGCAGATCCAGGCGTGACCCGGTTCTCCGACCTCGTGGGCGGCCTCGGCACCGATCTCGTCCGGGGCCGCACCCACGCCGACCGCGCCTCAGTCGAAGCCGCACGGCTCTACGCGGACGAACCGCTCCTGCGCGGGGCCCGAATACCCCACATGTCACTCGCCGACGTCACCATCGAAGTCAAGTACGCGATCTCCCTCGTCTCCCACAAGGGCACGGAGATCCTCGTGACACCGGGGGAACTCGCCGACACCCGCCCGGAACATCTCGGAACCCTGACCCTCCGTTTCACCGAGGACGACCTGGAACCGCCGGCACACCCCGCTGGATGACAGCACCGCAAAGCCCAAGATCCCCCCCACGGCCAAGGAGGTTCCGATCATGCCCGTCGCAAGGCTGCTGACTCTGACCTGCAACGCGACCGAGGACAACGGCGGCGACGACGAGGTGCTGGTCAAGGTCTTCGGCGGCACCCGTTACGGCCAGGCATCGCTGGCCATGAACACCGGCCAGACCTGGGACATCAACCTGGACGTCCCGTTCTCGAAGGACTCGCACGTCAAGGTCGAGGTCTGGGACCAGGACGCCGGCTGGTGGCTCGACCCCGACGACCTCCTCGGCGTCCACCACATCAACGCCGCCCAAGCAGGAGCCGGCGCGAAGTCCGCGGAGTTCAACTCCGACGGCGCCAGCTACACCCTGGCCTACGAAGTCGTCGCGGACTGACGGCCCCGCAGGCTGATTCTCACGCCCGTCTTCACGGGCCGGATCAACAGGCGGCCGGAATGTGATGTTCGTGGGGCGGTGCGGCGCTAGGTTTTCCGTCGTGGACGAGAAGGAGCTCATCGAGCGGGCCGGTGGGCCGGTGACCCGTAGTCGCCTCGCGCGGGGCTTGGGCGCGTTGGGTGTGGGGCGCGGCGACACCGTCATGGTCCATACCCGGATGTCGTCCATCGGCTTCGTCCCGGGTGGCACCCGGACCGTGATCGAGGCCCTAGTGGAGGCCGTCGGGCCCTCCGGGACTCTGATGGCGTATTGCGGTTGGAACGACGCCCCGCCCTACGACCTCGCCGACTGGCCCGAGGACTGGCGGGAGGCGGCCCGGGCGGAATGGCCCGTGTACGACCCGTTGCTCAGCGAGGCGGACCACGGCGTCGGCCGGATCCCCGAGGCGTTGCGGCACTGGCCGGGCGCCGTGCGCAGCCGCCATCCCGACGCCGGCTGCGTGGCCGTCGGGCCGGCCGCCCACCTGTTGATGGACGACCACCCCTGGGACGACCCGCACGGTCCCGACAGCCCGCTCGCCCGGCTCGCCGCGACCGGCGGCCGGGTCCTCCTCCTCGGCGCCCCCCTCGACGCGCTGACCCTGTTGCACCACGCCGAGGCCATGGCCCGGGCGCCCGGCAAGCGGTACGTCACGTACGAGCAGCCGATCACGGTCGACGGGGAGCGGGTGTGGCGCCGGTTCACGGACGTCGACACCGAGACCGAGGCGTTCGACTACGGACGGGTGGTCCCCCCGGGCGTATGGCCGTTCACCGTCATCGCCGAGGAGATGCTCGCCGCCGGTCTCGGCCGCACCGGTCTGGTGGGCGCCGCCCCCAGCCACCTCTTCGAGGCCCCCGACGTGGTCCGGTTCGGGGTCGACTGGATCGAGAACCGCCTCGGCGCTCCGGCGCCGCCCACCGACTGAGCCGTCAGGCGGCGAGGCCGGCGCCGCCCACCCCCGGCTTCGTACGGATGTCCCGGCGCAGCCGGCCACCGGCCGCGGCCACCGCGGCCGCGAGCGGCTCCTCCTGCCGCGGCCCGTGCCCGTACGGCACCACCTCTAGGCCGGCCACCAGGTCCGCCAGCAGACCGGCGTCCGCCAGGACGTCGGCGTACCGGTGGGCCAGGAACTGCTTGCAGCGGCGGTGCGCCCCCGGGCGGGCCGCGACGCGGCGGGCGACCTCCGCCGCGTTCGCCGCCGACAGCACCAGCCACGGTGCCCTGTTCAGCAACAGCCCGTGGCCGTCCGGCCCGTCACCGAACGCCCGGACGACCGCGTCGCGGACGTCCGCCCGGGGCAGCAGCGCCGCCGCCAGGACGTCCGCCCAACCCGGCTGTTCCGGTGCGGTCAGGGCCGCCACCGCCGTCTCCGGGAACCGCGCGGCCACCAGCAGCGCGAGCTGCTGCACCGTGTTGTGCCCGGCGATCCAGTCCGTCGGATCCGTCGTGCCGGCCAGCCGCCGCCACGCCGCGTCGAGCCGGGCCACCGCTCCCTCCCCGCCCGCTGCGGAAGCCGCCGCCACCTCGGACCGGATCCGGCGGTCGACGCAGAGCATGCCGATGGCGGTGCCGAGCGGCAGCGTCTCCAGGGTCTCGAACAGCTCGGCGTCCTCGTACACCAGCCGGTAGTCGACCAGCGCGCGGAACACCGCCGCCCACTCCGGCTCCCGGAACGCCCCGCCGAGGTCGGCGACGTCCTCGGCCGGCACGTACGAGAAGTCGTACGACCCGTCGAACAGGGTGCGGAACACGCCGAGCGCCAGCCGCATCCCGGCCGGTGAGAAACGCTCCGAACCCGTCGGGCGGGCCTCCACCCGCAGGGTCCAGGTGCCGGCCATCCGCACCCGTTCGCAGCGGAACTCCAGCTCCGGGAACCAGCCGCCGCAGCGCTCCAGCAGGACCGTCAGGCCCGTCAGCCGGCCCGCGTCCTCCTCGGTGACGTCCGGCGGCTCCGTCCACTCACCCTCCACCCGGTCGGGGCGGAACATCAGGCTCGCCTTGTGGATGCCGAGCGGGACGTCCAGCTCGACCGCGTCACGGGTGAAGCGCAGCAGCTTGTTGCCGCCCGGCCCGAACCGGTCCGACAGCCGCTGGAGTTCACGTACCACCGAGGGCGCCCGCTCGGCGGGGTAGCGGGCGGTCCGGGACAGCAGCCACTGGTGCAGCGCGTTGTGCAGCTGATGCGGGTTGCCCGGTCCGTCGTCACCGTCGGCCGGCTCGCCCGCGGCAGCCAGCTCCAGCAGCCGGCCCCACGTGAGCTCCTCGTCCAGCATGAAGTCCTCGGGCACCGGGCGGCCGCGCCACTCGCGGACCCAGGCGCCGAAGCCCGAGACCGCCCGCTCCTCCTGGGGCGACAGGCCGTACGCGCCGGCCAGGGACAGCCAGGCGTCGAGCACGTCCAGATAGGCGCGGTAGGCGCCCGGTTCCGGGCGGTCCACCAGGTCCAGCAGCAGCCGCTTGAGGGTGCTGTCGTACGCCTCGATCAGGTCGCTGCGCATCAGGTCCAGCAGGACCGCGTCCCCGCCGGCGCCCCCTGCCTCGCAGGCGCCCCCGCCCCCGGCCCCGCCGTCGTGCCACGCATCGGCGCACGCGTAGGCCCGGTAGGCGTCGTTCAGCGCGCGCCCGCGCCGCCCCGCGTCGCCCGCGTCGGCCGCCGAGAGGTCGACCCGGCACCGCTCGACCGCCAGGTACCGCGCGGCGAAGTGACGGTCGGCCGCGGCCAGTTCGAGCAACCGGTGGGTCTCGGCCGGCGGCGCCGAGGAGCGGGTGGCGAAGCGGCACAGCTCCTCCGTGCGAGCCGGGTCGTCGGTCGGCAGGACGGCCACCGTGCGGCCGATCACCTCGTCCCGCTCGGCCGCGTCGTACACGTCCAGCGCGTTCATGGCCGCCGAGAGCGACTCCACCGCCCCCAGCAGCGCCAGCGCCGCCTCCGTACCCGTGCCGCCGGGCGCACCCGCCAGGGCGAAAACGCGGGGGAGCACCGCCGTCAGCGCCGGGTCCGACAGGGTCGTCGAGTCCTCCAGCCGGGCCAGCGCCACCGGCAGCCGGAGATCGGCGGCGCCCGCCACCGCCGCGCCGAGCGTCCCGGGCGGCGCCGTCCGGGCGCAGCGCGGCAGCGCGGCCAGGGCGGCGCCGGCGGCCCGGGCCGCGACGAGCCCGCGCACGTACCCGCCGGCCGCCTCCGGCACCAGCTCCGCCACCCGCTCCGGGGGCACCCCGTCCACGAGGAGGGCCTCCGCCGTGCGAGCGGTGAACGCCGGCGACGCCACCTCGGCCCCGTGCCGGACGAACAGGTCCGGCGACGGCCGGAAGCTGTCCAGCACGATCCGGTCCCGTACCCGGGACGGCAGGTGGGGCAGCTCGTAGAGCCGTGTGACCCCCGGCATCAGCGCCGGGCCGGGCGCTGCGCCGTCCGCACGCACCACGGCGGCGGCCTCCGCGCAGTCCGCCCGGGTGAACAGCAGCCGGCAGCCCTGCGGCACGGAGGACATCCGCCGGGTCTCGACCACCACCTCCGGGGGCCGGCCCGTGCCGAAGTGACACTCCTGCGTCCAGGGGTCGGCCAGGGCGTACGACGCGGTCTCCGGGATGTCCTCCGGGCGGCCCCGCAGCACCGCGACGCCGTGCTGCCGGAACATCACCGCCGCGTGCTCCGCGGGGCTGCCCCGTTCCACCAGTACGTGGCCGAGCCGCTTCCGTTGCTCCGGCTCCAGCCGCAGGTAGCGGCTCCAGGCGTCCTCCAGCCGCACCGACGTCAGGAACGACGAGGCG
Source organism: Streptomyces sp. NPDC090045 (assembly GCF_044747975.1). Lineage (NCBI taxonomy): Bacteria > Bacillati > Actinomycetota > Actinomycetes > Kitasatosporales > Streptomycetaceae > Streptomyces > Streptomyces sp. NPDC090045. The sequence continues at coordinate 78,660 of NZ_JBIVFA010000012.1, read as the reverse complement.
CGCACGCGGCGCGGCGGCACGAGGATGTCGACCGGGGCGGCCACGCAGGCGTCCCGCCAGGCGTCCCGGCACTCCTCGGTGAGGACGTCCAGCGAGGGCTCGGGTTCGAACGCGGCGGCGGGCCGGACCTGGACCAGCCGGGACCTCGCGGTCTCCACGCGGCGCAGCACGGCCCCCCGCCACAGGACGGTGCCGGGTACGCCGGTCAGCCAGGCGAGGCTGTTGTCGCCGTCGCCCAGCCGCTGGGCCGACGCGAAACCGAAACCGAGCGACAACTGGCCCACCAGCCGCCCGTCCGGCGTGAGTTCGGTCAGGCCGGTGACGGACACGGTGCCCGCGTCGGTCTCCAGCACCCACTCCGAGTCCAGCCTCGGCATGCCGAACCGCTCGTGCAGCCGGCCCAGCAGCCCGGCCAGCGCGTCCACGTCCGCCGGTCCCGGCAGCGGGGTCTCCACGGCGGCCACGGCCGGGCCGGCCGTGAGGGGCGCCGCGTCGACGAGGGGCTGTACGAAGGCGGCGATGGGCGACGGACGGTACGACGGGTCGGCCAGCCGCTGCTGGGCGACCGCGTGATCGCCGTAGCCGCTGAAGACGACCGCGGCGACCGTGGCGTACAGCTCCTCGGGGCGCGCGCACACCAGGCTCTCGTACCCGCCCGCGTTGACGTGCTCCTCCTGGTCCTCGTCCCCCGAACTGCGGACGATCCACGGCGCGTCACCGCAGACCGCGGCCAGCGACTCACCGAGGTCGGGAAGCCGGTCCCGCAGGAACGCCGCGTATCCCGCGACGAGTTCGCCCTGCGGAAGGGGACCCGCGGTGTCGCCCGTGCCCGCCGCGCCTTCCTTGGCCAGGTATTCGTACGCGTCGGCGGAAGCGAGCGGATACACCGGTAGGGCCACCGCCGCGAATTCCGGGTCGCGGTACAGCGCGAGGAGGCGGGCGCATTTCGCACCGTACTTCTCCGTTTCCCATGCCGGATCGCGCTGCAATTCCTCTTCTGTTCCCATTTCCGTCGCCTGTTCTGTTCCGTGTGCGGTGCCGGGTTCGGTTCGCCTCGTGGGCATCTTTTTTCGTCCGGGCCGGGGATCAGTCGTCGAGCAGCCGCGCCAGCAGCTCCGTGGTCGCGGTCCGGTCCCGGCCGGCGTCCCGCAGGCCGTCCAGCACGTTCCAGGCGACGCGGTACCGGGCCGTCTCGTCGACCGGCGCCGTACCCGCGTGGCCGGCGAGCCGCTCGCACACCCGGTCGAACCGCTGCTCGGCATCGGTCAGCACGGCGTCGTCGAAGGCCGCGGACACCGCCTGGTTGTCGCCCGCGTAGAAGAGCAGCCCCTCGGCGTCCGACGCCCGGTAGAAGTCCTCCTCCAGCTCCTCGGTGGCGGGCACGAACTGGAAGAACGTGCCGTCACCGGCTATCTCGACGGGCAGCGAGGCATCCGCGAGGGCCTTGCGGGCGTGACGCAGGAACCGGTCCCCCGCCGCGCGCGCGGCACGCTGTGGCTCCCCGGTGGCGACGCGGGCCAGGGCGGCGTCCGCCGCCGCCAGGATCGTCGGTTCGAAGAACGAGGTGAACGACACCTCCTTCAGCGGCCGGAGGAGCGTGCGCGACCCGCCGACCGCCGAGACCGCGTGCCCGTTCGCCATGCCCTTGGCCACCGTCCACACGTCCGGCGCCAGCAGCTCCGCCGTCGACAGGCCCGGCCCGTACCGCAACCCCACCTTGACCTCGTCCGCGACGACCACGACTCCGGCCTCGGTGCACAGCCGGCGCAGCTCCCGGTACCACTCGGGCGACAGGTGCATGTGGTCCGGGGACACCACGACCGCGGCGACCCGCTCCGGCGCCGCCAGCAGCTCCGCGAGCAGTCCGAGGTCGAAGAAGAAGTCCACCACCCCGTCCGCGTTGGGCTCCAGCAGCGTCGGCGACGGGTACCACATGGGGTCGTAGCCGTGATAGCCGCAGCTCAGCAGCAGCGGCCGGCCGGTCGCCTCGCGCACCGCCAGCACCGCCGCCCGCACCGCCGCCGTACCCGACCGGAAGAGGCCGACCACCTCGCCGCCGCACAGCGCGTGCAGCCGCTCCAGCACGGTGTCCACGCGGGGGCTCCAGCCCGTGGCCGAGCCGTCGGCGCCGGTCGCCGCCCGTGCGACGGCCTCGGCGACGACCGGGGCGCCGTGCCCCAGCAGAACCGACCCGCGCGCATTGTCGAAATCGATCCAGCGGAATCCGGATTCATCGATGAGATGGGCGCCGGAAGCCGAAGCGAAAACCCGCGGTCGTTTGTTCGCGTCGCGCGGGCAGGTGGGAAATTCGGCCAGCAGTGAAGAGTTTTCCGTCATTGTTCACCTCGTGGGAAAGACTTGTGTTGAACGGGAATCGGGGCGGGCGCACAGTGGCCGTGCGGTCCGGACTTCTTCAGGCCGGAATTCCGCTGCCCACACCCCGGGAGGAAATGGACGTGGATGCGATGACATCCGATGTGGCGCTGCCGGCCCTGCACCGCGCCTTCGTGGACACGGCCCGGCGGGACGGGAGCACGGCGGCCCTTTACGCGTGCGCCTGTTTCGCCGAGCAGTTGTTCTCCGACGCCGCCGCCGCGGCGTCGCAGGCCCTGGGCGCGGCGGCGGACCCACGTGAGCGGACCGTGGGGCCGTCGGACGGGACCGCCGGACCGCAGGCCGTCGTCGCCGCCCGGCTGCGCGCCCTGTGCACCGCGCTCGCCCGGGAGACGGCCGCCGCCCCCGGAGCGCCTGCCCGCGACGCCGAGCGACGGCTGGGCACCGTGGAGCGGGCACTGCGTCTGGCCACCGGGACCACGCACTCCCTGTGGCGCTCCGCCGAGGCGCACCGGGACCCCGTCACCGCCGCCCTGTTGCGGCACGCCACCGACTGGAAGACCCCGGAGTGCCACGGCTACGACCTCGCCGACCCCGAACTCTCCCTCGCCCAGGCGGCCGACTGGCTGACCGGCCGGGAACCGTCCCGGCCCGTCCTCGTCGTCGCCGTGCGCACCGGCGGGTCCTACCTCGCCCCCTTCTGGCAGGCGGCCGTCGAGGACGCCGGACGCGCCACCGGTCCCTGGCACAGCCTCCGACCGGTGCGCGGAGCGGATGCCATCACCCTGCCCGCGGCCGAACTCGCGGCGCTGCCGGCCACGTTGCCGGCCGGCACGGTCCTCGTCCTGGTGGACGACCAGCCGGACACCGGGGCCACCGCCATGGCGGTGCGCGACCACCTGGCCGCCCGGTTTCCCGGGGCACACGGCTTCGTCCTCGCCGCGCCGGGGCGCCTCTACGGCCTCGACGGCCCCGCGGTGCGGCTGACCGCCGAACGCCCGCCGGTGCGGACCGGTGAGCTGCGGCTGTGGCAGCTCACCGGGCACGCCTCGACCGGGTCCGCCGGTACCGGCCCGCTCGTCGCCCGGGCCCGCAAGGCCGGCGTACCGCTGCCGGCCGGCACCGACTACCGGGCCGAGCCCTTCCGGGGAACCTTCACCACCGTGTACGGCACCCCGTCCGCCACCGCGGCGAAGGAGGGCGCAGCCCGCCGGGTCGACCCGCGCCGCCGGCCGTTCACCCTGACTCCGGTCCCGCCCGCCGGGTCCGACGGAGCCGCGTACCACTTCCGGTTCATCGGGACCGGCACGCACGGCCTGCACTGTGCGCGGACCCTGCACGCCATGGGCGACCTCCTCCCGGCCGGCACCGTCTTCGCCGACGGCTACCTGGTGACGCCCCACGAGCCGGGCCTGCGCCCGCTGCGTGAGGCCCTGCCGGAGCTCACCCGGGCCGAACGGCGCCGGGTCCTCGACGAGGTGGCCCGCTCCTGGCACCGGCTGCGCGAACTCGGCGAGCTGGGACGTCCGGGGCCGGACGCCACGTACGACCCGCGGGAGCGGCTCGGCCTGGCGCTGCGGCGGCTGCGCGACCGAACGGGCCGTCCGCTGCCGGTGGACGAGGCCTGGCTCACCCGCCGGGTACCGGACCGGGCGCCGCTCGGCGGCGTCCACGGGATGCTGTTCCGCACCCCGCTGCCGTACGGCCACGCCCACTGGCACTGGCAGCTCGCCGGAACGGGGCTGAGGCGGTTCGGACTGGACTGGATCTGGGGCGGGGGCGGCTGCCTGGAGAGCGAGATCGCGTCGTTCCTCGTCGAGAACCGGCTCGACGGTTCCGCGCGGGACCTGCTGCGCGAGGCGGTGGCCGGGACCAGCGGCGACACCAGGGCCTTCGACGCCGGACTCCACCTGGCCGGTGAGGCCCTCTACTGGAACGTCAAGACCTGGCTGCGCCGGTATCCGGCGCCGGCCGGACCCACCGTCGACCGCGTCACGGCCGAACTCGAGGCACAGGCCGCGTACGTGGAGACCCTCGGCTGACGCCGGCCGCCGGCCGGGCGGGCCCACCGGCTCCCGGCCGCGCCGGCCGACGTGGCCGGCGCGGCCGAACCGCCGGTCCGGGTCCGGCACGTGACCGGGCCCGGTCGGTGCGAGGCGGTGACCGAGCCCGTTCACCGGGCCCCCGCCGGGTCGGCGGCAGGGGCCGCGGGGGCCGCGATCCACAGCCGTTCGACGTGTGATGCGGTCCGACCGGGACCGGGCGGGGCACCCGGCGCAGCCCCCGCCACCGTGGAGCCCGGCGCCGCCGTGGCGGTGCGGCGCGCGTGGTGGAGGGCCTCGCGGACGCATTCGTCGTCGGTCTGGCTGCCGTACACGTACATGCCGCGCACCTTCTGCTCGACGACACCGGATATGTCGACACCGGCGAACGGCACCAGCCTCCGTTCGTCCCGCAGCGTCCGCTCCACCGCCGCCGCCTCGTGCTGCCCGGCGTACGGCAGGTCCTCGTAGAAGAGGACGAGCGCGCCCTCACGCGCCGCGCCGTGCACGGCCCCGTGGACCAGCAGGTGGTCGATGTGGCTCCCCACGGCCGCCGGTGCGAGCACGGTGTCGGCGTCCGACCGGCGCACCGCGTCCGCCACCGCCTCCTCCACCGCGTCGCGCATGCCGTCGGCCTCCAGCGGGGACGACACCTCCGCCACGTCGTCGTAGCCGCGCAGACTCGCGTCCGCGAAGCCCAGCGGCCAGTACTCCGCTAGCCCCCGCATCCGGCAGTAGCGCAGCTCCTCCTGGCGCCGCTGGGCGCTGATGACGCGGGCCCCGGCCCGCCGCAGCCGGCGGGGCAGCGCCCACGCCGACCGCGTGAAGACCGTCAGCAGCGTGGCGTGCGCCGGCCGCCCCACGGCTGCGAGCAGGCCGCCGCACGAGTACGCCACGTCGTCCGGGTGGGGCGAGACCAGCAGGGTCCGCCCCTCCCGCAGCCGCTCGGCCAGGGCCCTCTCGCCCGGTGGCCGCGCCGGCTCGCAGGCCGGTCCGCGCAAGGAGTCACCGCCCACCGAGGACCGCCCCCTTCCGGACGAGATCCGCGTACCGGGCGGCGACGTCCCGCCACCCGGCCGGCGGACGCGGACGGGGTGCGGGCAGCCGGCCGCCCGCACCCGTACAGGCCACCACCCGGTCCAGCAGGGCGTCCACCGTCGGCGCCCGCAGCGAGGCGAAGCTCGGCAGGTTGCCGCCTTCGCCGAGGGTGGCGACCGGCACGCCCAGCTGGACCGCCTCGGCCGCCGCGAAGTTGAACGTCTCGTGGAACACGGACGGCAGCAGGAACAGCGCCGCGCCGCCGAAGACCCGGTTCCAGTCGGTACGGATGTCGTACGCGTCGAGCACCTCGATCCGCCCGTCCGGGTCCGCCAGTCCCCGTACCAGGTCCCGGGCCTCACGGCCCCGGCGCGACCAGGTGGCGAAGATGACCCGCAGCCGCAGTCCGGCTTCCAGCAGGCGGCGCAGGCACCGCTCCGCATCCACCGTGTCGATCTTGCCGAGTTGGAGGACGACCGGGCCGGACGGGTCGTGGAGGTCCTTGTCCGGTACGTGATCGGCCGCCCAGCCGATCACCGACCGGTCCGGGAAGCAGCGCGTCCACGCCAGGTCCCGCAGGAACACCTCCCGCATCGGTCCGTCGGGGTGCGCCCCCCGCGCCGGACACCCGGCCTGCGGGGGCGCCCCGGGCAGGGCCGGCGCGGCGGCGTGCACCGGGCAGGCCGGCGGGGTGGACAGGTCGGCCGACAGCAGACTGACGTCGTGCCAGATCCGTACCGTCCGTCGGTGCAGCCCGGGCAGCCGCCGCCATGCCGCGCCTGCGAAGAGGGCGCTCTCGACCAGCGGGAACACCGCGTCCACCCGGTCCTGCTCCACCCGCGCGGCCAGCGCGTCCAGGTCGGCGCCCTCCGACTCGCGGTAGAAGGAGGCGTCGATGCCCGCCTCGCGCAGGCTACGCGTCAGATGCCACAGGGCGGTTTCGACGCCGCCCCACGACGGGGACGCGAACCCCTCGTCGTAGATCTCGAACAGGGCGCGCGGGCCGGATGCCTCAGGCACGGTCGGCCTCCGACGCGGCCCCGGCCCCGACTCCGGTGCCGGCTCCGGCGCCGCTCCCGGCTCCGACCGTGGCCGTGGCCGCCGACACCAGCCCCACCAGCTCGTCCACCAGGAACCGGCGCTCCGACCGCGACCGCAGCCACAGGGTGCAGTCGAAGTAGCCCTCCAGCCGGTTGACGATGTTCGCGAACTCCCGGTCGTCCACGTCCAGGAACCCGCGCGCCACGATGGCGCCGGCGTCGTCGCCGGTCTCGTCGGCGAGGCACTTCAGGACGAGCATCCGGGTCAGGCCGTCCTGGCCAGGTGCGTCTTGCTGTTCGCCACCACCAGGGAAGCGCATCCGTCCTCCGTTCTGTCCACGATGAACACACCGGTATTGCTGATCTTGAAACGGGTGCGGTGCAGCAGGACGTCGTCCAGCCCCAGCAGTTCGAAGAGCAGGGCCTGCATCGTCTCGGAGTGCGACACGAGCACCCGCAGCCCGCCGTCGCCCGCCACCGGGCAGCACGCGTCCAGGAACTCCCGCACCCGCCGCCGCTGGTCGACCCAGCTCTCCACGCCGGACACCTCGGCGGCCGGCCGGCGCAGCCGGTCCTCCAGGACGGCATCCCACTCCCGCACCGTGATCGGATGCGGGAACACCTCCGGTGCCCGCAGTTCCGCCAAACGCCCGTCCGCCACCGCCGGTACGCCCAGTGCGGTGGCCAGCGCCGCCGCCGTGCGGGCGGCCCGGGCCTGCGGACTGCAGTACAGCCGCACCACCGGGCCCGGGCCGGGGCCGCGCGGCCGTACCGCCGGGTCGCCGGGCAGATGCCGGGCGAGCGCCCGGGCCTGCCGCTCGCCGAGGGGGGTCAGCCCGGCCCGCGGGTCGAAACCCGGCAGCAGGTCCTCGTCCTCCAGCACGTTCAGGCTCGCCTCCGCGTGCCGTACGAGCACGAACCGCTGGGCGGCGCCCGTACCTCCGCCGCCGGTCATGCCATCGGCAGCGGGATCCGGCCCGGCTGCGGTGCCAGCATCCGCTCGCGCGAGTTGTTGAACTCCTGGTTGGCGATGCAGGTGCCGCACGGCCAGTTGTCGAACTCGCGGATCGGGCCGAAGCCGTGCACCAGGTGCTTGGGCACCGAGTAGCAGTCGCACTTGACCATCCGGATCTCGTCCCCGGACACCTGGTAGTTGTAGCCGTTGGTGATCTGGTCGCAGACCGCGTCCCGCTTGCCGGTCTCGAAGATGTGGTTCCACCGGCGGTAGTACTCCGGCGGCGCCAGGAAGTCGGCCGGGTGGAGGTCGGCGTAGCGCAGGTTGACCGTCAGCGGCTGCCCCTTGAACGCGAGCAGCGGCATGAAGTGCAGCCGGCCCTTGTAGCCGCGCGACTCCAGCAGGTCGATCCAGTCGTTGACCTGCTCCACCGGCTGGCCCCAGTACACGGCCTGGAGCTCCGCCTCCACTTCCACCGCGGCGTCGATGATGCGGTCGACCTGCGCCTGCTTCAGGCCGCGTTTGGCGTTCATCTCCTCGGTGTGGCCGTCGACGGAGAACACCCACAGCAGGTCCGGGCGGCCCTCCAGAGCGGTCGGCACCTTGGTGCCGTTGCTCAGCACCTCGATCCGGTACCCCTCGGAGGCACGCTTCTGCAGATGGTCGACGATCTTCCGGTACAGCGTGATCTCACCGTCGGACTCGACCCGGAACAGCACCCCGTCCGGCTCGTAGTCGGCGAAGATCCGGTCCAGGGAGCGGATGGTCGCCGCCTGGTCCACCTTCGCCTTCTTGACCTCGCAGTAGGAGCACCGGATGTTGCAGGCGCCGTCGACGACGATGTTGCGGTAGGCGCGGATCCGCCGTACGGGCGGCGGCCAGACGATGTCGGATGCCATGGTCGTGACTCCTCGGTCGGGTTGGGCAAGGGCAGGGCAGGGACAGGGGGAGGCGGGGCCGTCTCAGACGTGGACGGCGCGCCGGGCCACGAGATCGCCCAGCACCGCCTTGGAGCTGCGCAGGGCGTGGGCCTGGATGGTCAGGGTGGGGTTCAGCCCACCCGGGTAGGGCATGAAGCTGCCGTCGACGACGTACACGTTGGGGGCCGAGTGGACCCGCCCCCAGCCGTCCACCACCGAGGTCGCCGGGTCCTCGCCGGCCCGGCAGGTGCCGTGCAGGTGGCAGCTGCCCTGGGCGAAGTCGCTCTCCTCGTGCCGCACGGACCGTGCCCCGGCCTGCCGCAGCAGGTCCTCGCAGCGGTCGGTCATGTACGCCAGGCGGCGCAGGTCCCGGGGGTCGGCCGTGTAGTCGATGACGGTGGAGGGGACGCCGTCCTCGTCGAGGTGGTCGGACAGCCGCACGCGGTTGTCCAGGCTGGGGTGGTCGGCCAGGATCGTCTCGATCCGCAGCTCCAGCGCGTCGTGCCGGATCAGGCGGGGGTCGTCGTTCTTCGACTCGTAGATCATGCCGCCCACGCCCGTCGGGCAGTCGGGGTCCAGGTAGTGGTCGAGGAAGGCGATCGTGGAGAACGGGCCGCCGTGGGTGCGCCAGTCGGCCAGCGTGATGCCCTCCGGCGCCTCGACGACCCCGCTGACGTACTCGCTCAGCTTCATCGTCAGACCGCGCCCCACCAGCCCCGAGTGGTTGCCCACCCCCTCCGGGGCGTGTCCGCCGCGGGACCGCAGCAGCAGGGCGGAGGTCTGGATCGCGTTGCAGGCGACGACGAACGACCGGGCCCGGATCCGGTGGGCGGTGCGCGACAGCCGGTCCAGGCACACCACGGAGGTGACGGCGTCCCGGGCGTCCTGCTCCAGCCGCAGCGCCCGCATCCCGGTGCGCAGGGTGAAGCAGGGATGGCCCGACAGCGGGGCGAGGAACACCGAGACGGCGTCGGCCTTGGCACCCGTCGGGCACTGGTGGCTGACGCACAGAGAGTCCCGACCGCAGGCCGAACGCCCGCCGTGGGACTGCCGGTTGATGGCCAGCGGGGTGGGGAACGGCTCGTAGCCCAGGGCGGTGCCCGCCTCGTACAGCAGCTCGGCCGCCGCCGTCGGCGGATGCGCGGGGCCGCGGCTCCCCTCGCCCTCCTCTCCGCCGCAGATGCCGAGCCGGCGCTCCAGCACCTCGTAGTACGGGGCGAGTTCGGCCGGCCCGTACGGCCAGCGCACGTCGAGGCCGCCGGCGTCGATCAGCGCGCTCGGGTCGAAGTCGAAGGGACGGTAGCGCCAGGAGGCCCCGCCGTAGAACACCGTGCCGCCGCCGAGGTTGGAGGTGGTCCAGGGCCAGCCCTCGTCGCTCCAGCCGCCCTTGCCGTCCGGGACCAGGGCCGTACGGCACATGTCGTCCAGCTCGGGGTTGCCGAGCTCGGGGGAGAGCCGGAACCCCTCCTCCAGCATCAGGACCTCCAGGCCCTGCCGGACGAGCCGGTCGGCGGCCACCGAACCGCTGGCCCCGCTGCCGATCACGACGACGTCCCAGACCCGGCCGTCGTCCCGGGTGTCCCACCCGTCGCGGTGGGCCGGCCCCAGCGGGTCCGGGTGCCATGCGTGCGGAGCGTCCGTGGGCAGGGTGCCCCGAAGGCGTTTCATCGTCTGCCTTTCGTAGAAGTGAGGGGTGCGGTGCCCGCCGCGCGGGCGGGGCCGGCGGGGCCGGGCGCGCCGGACGGGGGCGGGTCATACGGAGGTGGCGGCCAGCCAGCCCCGCTGCATCCCGGCGAACAGGCCGCCGGAATCGGCCAGTTCGGCGGGGGAGCCGTCCTCCACCACCGCCCCGTCCTCGATGACCAGGACCCGGTCGGCGATGGTGACCGTGGACAGCCGGTGCGCGATGATCACCGCGGTACGGCCGGCGAGGACCCGTACCAGCGCCTCCTGCACGGCCCGCTCCGACGGGACGTCCATGCTGGACGTGGCCTCGTCCAGGATCAGCACCCGCGGGGAGGTCAGCATGACCCGCGCCATGGCGATCAGCTGCCGCTGCCCGGCCGACAGACCCGCGCCGCGCTTGCGCACGTCGGTGTCGTATCCCTCGGGCAGCGCGCTGATGAAGCCGTGCGCGCCCACGGCCTCCGCCGCCGCCCGGATCTCGGCCGGGGAGGCGTCCGGCCGGCCGAGCGCGATGTTCCGCGCCACCGAGCCGGAGAACAGGAACGCCTCCTGCGTGATCATCGAGACCGCGCCGCGCAGCTCCCCGTCGGCCAGATCGCGCAGATCGACGCCGTCCAGCGTGATCCGCCCGGCCGTGGGGTCGTACAGCCGCACCAGGAGCTTGGCGATGGTCGACTTCCCGGCCCCGGTGGTGCCCACCAGGGCCACCGTCCGGCCCGCTTCGAGCGTCAGGTCCACGCCCGAGAGCACCGGTCTGCCCTGCTCCCCGTACCGGAAGTGCACGTCCTCGATCCGTACGGCGCCCGCGGTCCGGCCGCCGAGGTCCCGTCCGGCCGGCAGCGGGACCGGCTGCTCGGGCTCGGCCACCGCCGGGTGGCGCACGAACAGGGCGCCGATCTTCTCCAGGCCGGCCGAGGCCGACGAGAAGGCGTTGGCGAAGCTCGCCAGCTCGTCGATCGGGTCGTACAGCCGGTGCACGTACAGCAGGAAGGCGGTGAGCGTGCCGATCTGCAGGTGCCCCTGGTCGATGCGGAAGACCCCGAGCGTCAGCAGACCGACCAGGGACAGGTTCCCGATCAGTTTCACGCCGCCGCTGAACGCGGCGCTCACCCGTCCGGACTCCCCGCGCGCCACCGCGTACCGGTCGTCGAGGCCGGACAGCCGCCGGGCGTTGGCGTCCTCGCGACGGAACGCCTGCACCGCCCGGATGCCGTTGTACGCCTCCACGGTGTGCCCGACCACGCCCTCGACGGCGGTCCTGGTGCGCCGGTAGGCGAACCGCGACCGGCGCCGGAACCACCGCGTCAGCAGGAACAGCGGCAGGAAGAGCACGATGACCACCGTGGCCATCGGCCCGTCCAGCCACAGCATCACGGCGAGGATGCCGACCATGGAGAACAGCGCGGAGAACAGACCGTCCAGGCCCATCTCCAGCATCTCCTCCACCGACTCCACGTCGCTGGACAGCCGGGTGATGACCCGGCCGGACGGGTACGACTCGTGGAACGCCAGCGGCTGGCCCGTCACGTGGGCGAAGGCCCGGTGCCGCAGCTCGAACAGCAGGTCCTGGGCGATGCCGCCCGAGTAGCGCAGGAAGCAGTACTTCACGGTCGCGGTGGTCAGCCCGGCCGCCAGGGCGGCGGCCGTGAACCCGATCAGCGGTGACCACCGGCCGTCCGCCGCCGCCGGGACGCCGCGGTCGATGGCCGCGGCGATCAGCAGGGGCGGGACCAGCCCGCAGGCGTTCTCCACCAGGGCGAGCGCCGTGGCGGCCGCCAGCCTCAGGCGTTTCGGCCTCAGCAGCATGCGCAGCAGGGCGTTGCGGGCCCCTGTGCCCGTGTCCTCGGTGTCGCTCATCGCGTCTCCGCCCTCCCCGCCAGGCCTCCCGCCGGTCCGCCCGGTCCGTGCGGTCCGTGTGGTCCGTGTGGTCCGTGCGCGTCGTCGGCCGGCCGGCCGGCCGCCCGGTCCTCGCCGTCGGGGGCGTTCGCGCCGTCCGGCGCCGTCCGGATCAGCAGCCGGTACTCCGGCTCGCGCGCCATCAACTCGTCGTGCGTGCCCGTCGCCGCCACCCGCCCGCCGGACAGGAACACCACCTGGTCGGCCTGCCGGAGCGTGCCCGGCCGGTGCGCGGCCACCACCGTGGTGCTCCGGCCCGGCACCTGGCTCAGCGCCGCCTGCACCTCCCGCTCGGTCTTGACGTCCAGCGCGGACAGCGCGTCGTCCAGGACGAGCACCGCGGGCCGCGGCAGGACCGCCCGGGCCAGTGCCAGGCGCTGCCGCTGACCGCCGGACAGCCCGAGGCCCTCCTCGCCGATGACCGTGGACAGCCCTTCGGGCAGCGCCGAGACGAAGCCGTCCGCCCGCACCACGCGCAGCGCCTGCCAGACCTGCTCGTCCCGCGCGGACCGTTCGCCGCCCGTGCCGCCCGTGCCGCCCGCGGGCCGGTCGGCGCCGTCGGCGGCCTCCCGGGCCACTCCCAGCAGGACGTTGTCCCGCACCGTCCCGGAGAACAGCGCCGGGTCGTCGAACGCGCAGCACACCACCGCCCGCAGGTCCGCCAGGGCCAGCTCCCGCAGGTCCGTGCCGTCGAGCGTGACGCGCCCGGACGTCGGATCGTCCAGCCGGGACAGCAGCGACAGCAGCGTGCTCTTGCCGGAGCCGGTGGCCCCGGCCACCGCGACCGTGGTGCCGGCCCGGATCGCCAGGTCGACGCCGCGCAACGACGCGGTCCCGCCCGGATGCGCGTAGTGCACGTCCTCCAGCCTGATCTCGCCGCGGACGGGCCGCGCGAGCGGGCGGGGGTGCTCCGGATCCGTCACCGTCACCGGCTCGTCCCGGAGCTGCCAGTACCGGTCGGCCGCGGCGGCGGCGGTCGAGGCGTCGGCGGTCAGCCAGCCGAGCGTGTCCGCCGGCCAGCGCAGGTAGGTCGCCACGGTGACCGAGGCCATCAGGGTGCCCAGGGTCAGCGAGCCCGTGGCGACGCCGTGCCCGCCGTACCCGATCATCGCCACGATCGCCAGGTCCGGCAGCGCCGTGATGAGCCACCACAGGGCCGCCGTGTACGACAGCTTGCGCACCTCCAGGCCGCGCAGCCGGCGGGCCTGCTCGGTGAACCGGCGCACCGTATCCGGTCCCCGCCCGAACACCTTGAGCACCCGTACGCCGAGCACCGACTCCTCCACCGTGGTGGACAGGTCGCCGCTCACCTCCTGCGCCGAGCGGGCGACGATCCGGAACCGTCGTTCGAACACCGTGGTCGCCAGCACCATCGGCGCGTACGCGAGCAACACGATCAGGGCGAGCAGAGGGGCCAGCCAGGCCAGGACGACGAGACCGACCGCCAAGGCCGCGACGTTCACCATCAGGTACACCGCGGAGAACGCGGTGAACCGTCCGATCTCGGTCACGTCCGACACCGTCCGCGACAGCAACTGCCCGGACTGCCAGCTGCCGTGGAACGACAGCGGCAGGCGTTGGACGTGCGCCGAGAGGTCCGCCCGCATCGCCGTCTCCAGCCCGGTCGCCGGCCGTACGACCAGCAGCCGGCGCGCGCCCAGCAGCACCGCCTCCACCAGCCCCAGCAGTGCGAACCCGCCGATGTACCAGGGCAGCGCGGCGAAGTCGCCCCGGGCCACGGGTCCGTCGACCAGCCTTCCGAGGACCAACGGCATGAGCAGTCCGGCCAGCATCGACCCGAACGCCGCCCCGCACGCCCCGGCCATCAGCCACCGGTTCGGGCGCAGGTAGACGGCACACCGCCGCAGCGAGGTCATGGCCGCCACCCGGCACCCCCCTCGGCTTCGGGGCCGAGCGCCCGCTGGTAGTGCTCCAGCGCCCGGTCGGTGGTGTCGTCCCCGTACGCGGCCAACAGGTCGGGCAGCGCCGCGTCCACCGCCTTGCGGTGTGCGGGCGCCTCGGTCACCGCGTGGCCGGCCGCCCGGGCGAGCGCGTCCACGTCCCCGCGCTCCACCAGCAGCGAGGGAGTGACCCCGCCGACGGTGTCGCGCAGACCGCCGACCGCGTACCCGGCCACCGGCGTGCCGCACACCATCGCCTCCAGGGCGCTGCCGCCCAGCTCCTCGTGCGCCGACGGCATGACCAGCACGTCCAGCGCGGTCATCACCGACGGCACGGCGTCGTGCGGGAGGAATCCGGTGAACACGAAGCGGTCCGCCAGTCCCGCCGCGGCGACGGCCTCCCGCATCCGCCCGGACTGCGGCCCGTCGCCCACCACCAGGAACACCGCGCCCGGCGCACCCGACAGCTCGTCCCAGCGCGCGGCCATCGCGACGAAGTCCCGCCACCCCTTCTCGTGGGCGACCCGGCCGACCCAGCCGACCACCGGCACACCGCCCGGCACGCCCAGCTCCCGTACGAACCCGTCGGCCAGCGAGGCCGGAACGGGCCGCACCGCACCGACCGAGTCGGGCAGTACGTCGATGCGCGCGCGGTCCATCGGCAGTACGCGCGCGACGGTGTCGGCGGTACGCGAGGTCAGCGTGGACACCCTGCGCGCGTGCCGCAGCGCGTACCGTTCGACCGCGTGCACCAGCCGGTGCTGGAAGCGGTCGAAGCGGGACATCGGTTCGTACACCGCCAGCCGCGAGCAGTGCAGCGTCAGGCAGTACGGGGCGCCGGTGATCCGGGACACGAGCGGCCCGGCGAGCAGCGCCCACAACTGGCCGTCGGCGTGCACGTGGATCAGGTCCGGCCGCCATCTGCGGCGCAGCGGGAAGCTGGAGGTGAGGACGGCCGCCAGCCACGCCTGGTTCAGCCCCACGAGGCCGGTGAGTTCCGAGCGGAGCCGGGGGAGCGGGGCGCGGGTCACGCGCACGACGAGTCCGGGGCGGTCCGTCCGGGTCCTGGGCAGGCCGGGGAAGCCGACGGTCATGACCTGCTGCTCCACGCCGCGGCCGGCCAACTCCCGCGACAGGTGGAGGATCTGCACCTGCATGCCCCCGACGGCGTCGAACTCGGCGGGCCATTCGGTGACGCAGTCATGGTGGAAGAAGGGGGTGAGCCGTAGCACTCGCACGGGGACTCCACGGAAGGGAACGGCGATGGGCGAAGGACGGGTACGGTCAGGGGACCTCGGGGGCGGTCCGCCGCCGGAGCGGACCACTGCCGGTGCGCCGCGCCCGCCCGCAAGGGGCGGGTCCGCCACGGCAGGGGACCGCTCAGGCGTGAGCCGCTACCGCAGGGGACCGGCCGCCGCGTAGGCGGCGCCGTCCCCGGCTGGCCCGCGGTCGGCGCCCGTGCCCCGGACGGCGGCCTCGTCGACGACTTCGTCGAGCAGCGCGAGGGGAACCGGCACCAACGGCATCGGGCCGGTGTGGAGCACGTGGCCGGGCTCGGACAGCAGGACCATCGGCGTGTGCCCGGGCCGGTGTTCCAGGTAGCCGCGCTTGTTGTCGTACGTCAGCCAGTTCTTCACCCGGGCGGGATCGACGTGCGCGGGGATCGCGGGCTCCACGCCGGCCGCGGCGACCAGCTCGCGGTGCAGGGAGACGAGCCGGCCGTCGGTGTGGCCCAGGCGCCGGGACACCTCGGCGGCGATGGTCATGCCGACCGCCACCCCGGCTCCGTGGGCGACCTGGCCGTGCGAGGCGTGCTCGACGGCGTGCCCGACGGTGTGGCCGTACTCCAGGACCAGGCCGGCCCTCCGCTCGTGCTTGTCCTCGCGGGTGACGTCCGCCTTGGCGGCGAGGCTCTCGGCGATGATCCAGCGCAAGGTCTCGTCGTCGTACCGGGCATCGGGGCGCAGCGCGGCGCCGAGCCGGTCGAGCATGGAGGGCCGGATCGCGAGGGCGTTCTTGACGACCTCACCCATCCCCGAGCGGATCTCGCGCTCCGGCAGGGTGCGCAGCATCGCGGTGTCCGCGAGCACCTCGACCGGCTGGTGGAAGGTGCCGACCAGGTTCTTCCCGAAGGTGGCGTTGACGGCCTGCTTCAGCGAAAGGACCGAGTCCAGCATGGCCACCACGGTGGTGGGCACGTGGACCAGGCTGATGCCGCGGAACAGGAGCGAGGCCAGGAGGCCGGCGATGTTGCCGGTGACGCCGCCGCCGAGGGCGACGATGACGGAGCGGCGGTCGGCGCCGTGTCCGAGGGCCTGCTCGGCGAGCGCGCCGACGGTGGCGAGCCCCTTGTGCACCTCACCCACCTCGTGGGTGAGCAGGTGGGCCGGTCCGGCCTCCTTGCCGATGCGGGCGGTCAGGCCGAGGCCGTACAGCTCCGCCACCGTGGTGTCCGCCACCACCAGGTAGCTGCTGGCCCCGTACGCGGCGAGGCGTTCGACGACGTCCTCGGCGCAGTCGGTGCCGAGGCGGTAGGGGAATGACGCGTCTTCCATCGCTATGGGTGTGACCTGCATGGGATATCCCGATCCTCCGGGGGGTCGCGGGCCTGGGACGCGGCCGGGTGCCGCCGTCAAAGCGCCAGCTCGGCGCCGTGCCGCAAGACCTTGCCGAAGGCCGCGGCGATGTCGTCCATGTCCTCGGCGTCGCCGAGGAGGGCGGTGTGGTGCAGGGTCACGGTCCGGCGGGCGGAGTCCTCGCACACCGGCAGCGCGAACCGCTTGGGGTCGATGCGCTCCTCGTGGACCAGGCCCAGCGTGTAGCGCCTGCGGGTGTGCGGCGCGTACAGCCTGTTGGCCGGGATCGGGGCGTAGCACGGGGCGGCGGAGAAACCGAGTTCCGCGCTGAGCGCATCCGTCACGGCGGTGATCGGGGCGGTCTCCAGTTCCCCGTCGGGCAGCCGTACCGCATACGTGTAGTAGGTGCGCGAGGTGGTGCCCTCGGAGGTGCTCTGCGGGCGCAGGCCGAGGCCGGCCAGGCGCTCGTCGAGCAGTGCGGCGTTCGCGCGGCGGCGCTCGTTCTGTTCGTCGAGGATGGTCAGCTGCTCGGTGAGGATGGCGGCCTGGAACTCCGACAGGCAGCGGTTGTTGCCCATCAGCTCACCCGTCTCGACCAGCTCCATCGCGCCGGGGGCGGGCGGGGCGTCGGCGAGGCAGCGGCCGTCCGCCCGAAGGTGCTCCACCCGTCGTGCGAAGTCCGCGTCCCGGGTGATCACTGCGCCGCCCTCGCCGCTGGTGAGCACCTTGCTGTGCTGCATGCTGAAGGTGCCGGCGGTGGCCAGGGCGCCCGCGCGGACGTCCCGGTAGGTCGCGCCGTGCGCCTGGGCGCAGTCCTCGATCAGCGGCAGTCCGTGCCGCTCGGCGATCCGGTTCAGCGCGTCCATGTCGGCGAGCGCCGAGTAGAGGTGGACCACGACGATGGCCCGGGTGCGCTCGGTGATCAGGGCCTCGACCGCCCGGGGGTCGAGGCACAGGGTCGCGGGGTCCACGTCGCAGAAGACCGGGACGGCGTTGACGCCGAGGATGGTGGAGCCGGAGGCGACCCAGGACAGGCCCGGGACGATGACCTCGTCGCCGGCACCGACCCCGCAC
The DNA here is from genome assembly GCF_044747975.1 of Streptomyces sp. NPDC090045. NCBI lineage: Bacteria > Bacillati > Actinomycetota > Actinomycetes > Kitasatosporales > Streptomycetaceae > Streptomyces > Streptomyces sp. NPDC090045. The sequence goes on along the minus strand of NZ_JBIVFA010000012.1, from coordinate 61,198 downwards.
GCCTCCAGGGCCAGCATCAGGCTGGCGGTGCCGCTGGCGGCGGGCACGCAGTGCGGTACCCCGTTGTACGAGGCGAACGCGCGGGCGAAGCGCCGCTCGTAGGAGTCCGTGCCGCGGTACGGACCGCTGATCGACCACCGGCCCGAGGCGAGCACGTCCGCCACGACGTCCGCGACACCGGGGGCGGGCTGGGGCCAGACGGGCCAGGGACGCGTCCGTGTCGCGTCGCCGCCCTTCACTGCCAACCGGGAAACCATGGGACCTTCCTTTCCGACGTACCGGGGATGTGCGCGGGGAACGGATCGGTGCGGGTCGCGGCGCGGGTCATGCGCGGAGGTTGAAGTACGAGCGGGTGTTGCCGTCGGCGCGGCGCAGCGCCACGTCCAGCGCCTTGGCGTGGTCGTCGAGCGCGAACTCGTGGCTGAGCAGGGCGTCGACGTCCACGGCGCCGCTGGCCAGCATGCCGATGGCCTCGTCGAACCGGGTGCCGGGACCCATCGACGCCTGGACGCTGAGGACCTTCAGCACGATGTGGTGCGGGGTCATCGGCCCGGTCTCCTCGATGCGGTAGCCGATGAGTCCGACGCGTCCGCCCGGGCGGACGGCCTCCATGGCCTCCTGCACGGCGGAGGGGTAGCCGGAGGCTTCCAGGACGACGTCGGGTACCGCCTCCGGGTTCTTGCGCATCAGCTCGACGAGGGCGCCCGGCTCCCCGGGCACCGCCAGCGGCACGCCCATGGCCCGTGCGGCGTCCCGGCGTTCGGACACCGGCTCGGCGACCGCCGTGACGATGCCGCCGCGCACGCGCGCGGCCTGGACGAGGAGCAGCCCGATGCCGCCGGCCCCGGTGACCGCCACCTTCTCGCCGGGTGCGACGCCCAGCCGGTCGACCGCGTTGAGCGCGACCGCCAGCGCCTCCGCCTGGCAGGCGCTGCGCAGCGGCAGGGCATCCGGAAGGCGTTTGAGGTTGGCGACCGGGATGGTCATGTACTCGGCGCAGGCGCCGTCGCGGGTGAAGCCGAGTTCCTGGAGGTCTTCGCAGAGCGTGGGCGTGCCGGCCGCGCAGTGCGCGCAGACGCCGCAGGAGCAGGTGAGGTCGCCCACCACGTTGGTGCCGACCAGATCGGAGCCTTGCGGTCCGTTCACCTCGACGACGGTCCCGCTCCACTCGTGGCCGGGTACGACGGGGTAGGTGGAGCCGTGCCAGACCCCCTTGTAGAACGAGAGGTCGCTGCCGCAGACCGCGTTGTAGGCGATGCGGACCAGGGCTTCGCCAGGGGCGGGTAAGGGGACGTCGCGGTGCGTGAGCACCGCTCGCCCAGGGGCCTCGAACACCAGAGCCTTCATCGTGCCGAACCTCCGAAACGAGGAGCGCCCGGCGGACCCCCGGGCGGGTGTTGTTCGCTAAAGCGGATGAAGCTGAACGTGATCGTAAGCTGATTCGGCATCAAGTTGTCAATGCCAGCGGATGGTTGTTTAATGACTGGTCGAGTGTTGTCCGCTGAAGTGGGCGAAACGTCCGGGGTCGCGCCGAGCGCACCCGGCGGTGCGGTGAGGCGAGGGGAGAGGGCGTATGACCGGCAGCGGGCCAGTCCCTGAGCCGTCGGGAAGGCCGCTGCTGCGGGGGTTCGACCAGCGGCTCAACGAGCTGATCGCCGCTCTGTACCCGGACGAACGCAAGCGCCCGGGATACGCCCGCCTGGCGAAGGAGATTCGTGAGACCACCGGCGGGACCATCTCCGGCACCTATCTCTGGGAACTCGCCAGGGGCAAGAAGCGCAACGTCACGCTGGAACAGCTGGACGTCCTGGCCGAGTTCTTCGGGGTGCCGCCCGAGTACTTCCTCAACGAGGAGACGGCCCAGCGGGTCAACGTGCAGCTGAAGCTGGCCGCGGCGCTCCGCGACGCCCGCGTGCGCAACCTCGCCCTGCGGGCCGAAGGGCTCTCCGCGGAGAGCCTCGACGCCCTGCTGATCATGGTCGACGCGGCCCGCAAGGTGCAGAACCTCGAAGTCGTCGGCGGCGAGGACCGCGCCGGCACACCGGACGGCGGCTGAACCGCGACACCCGGACGGCGTGACCGGCCGGGAGGAACGACGGGGGCGGAGTGACGCGGGCAGCAGCAGCGGGGGACACTGAAATATGGCCGCAGGCGTCGTGGGGAGACGCCTTGCCTGGGGAGGCTGTCACTATTTCTCGTATCGATGGGCCGGGCCGTGGGATGAAGGCATCCGTGGAACCCGCCACACGTCATTCCCGTAAACGTCCAGAGCGCCGAAGAAACGTCTTTCCTTTTCTTTTCGTTTTCTTCGCAGCGGAGTGGTAACGCATCACAGGCCGCACCGCAGGACCTAGTACACGGTTGCTGCCGGCCACCCGCCCCCCACTCGCCTTCTGCGCGCAACCCCGCCGAGGGGTGCCCGTCACGCGGCACCGGCCCGCCACGCCGGCCCGACCGCCCGCACCGCTCCGGCGACCCGCCGGACGGATCGGGTGCCGGGGCTCCGCCGTGCCCGCCCCCGGTGGACCAGCCATGTCGTCACCGTGCCATGCGGTCGGGTCCTCGCCATGCCGCCGCGGCCGGGTACGACCACGGGCCGGCCCGGTCGCGCGGCTCGGCGGGAACGGGCGGGGTACGGCGGTGGATCCGTGCCTCAACGCCCGCATCGCCGAGGAAGGCCGAACGGTACACACCGCATGACGTACAGGATCGCCAGGCTGCGCCGACGCTGTCGGCCACTGCTGGGCCAGCTCAACCTCCCCCACCCCTTCTCCATCGAGACGCTGTGCGCCCACCTCTCCGCGCACCGGCGGCGCCCCCTCCACCTCCACCGACTGCCCGGCCAGGCCGCCGTGGCCGGAGTCTGCGGACTGTGGATCGCCACCGACACCGACGACCACATCTTCTACGAGCAGCGCACCGCCCGATCCCACCAGGAACACATCGTCCTGCACGAGATAGGCCACATGCTCCTCGACCACAACGCCACCGCCGATTCCGGCCTGCCCGGCGGCCTGTTCGGCGACCTCAGCCCCCGACTGGTCCGCCGCATGCTGTCCCGCGCCAACTACTCCACCCGGCAGGAGCAGGAGGCCGAAATGCTGGCCACCCTGATCCGCACCGGCGAGACCGGCACCGGCTGGGGCCAGCCGTCGGACGCCTACGGCAAACTGCACGCGGCTCTCGGGGTGCGCACGGAACATGACCTGTGACTTATCCGGCGGCTGGGGTCTCCGCCTGGACCTCTTCAGCGTGTGCCTGCTCTGGACCGCCGCCCTCCTGCGAGCCCGCCCCGCCATCCGCCACCCGCACCAGCGAGCCCTGTGGCTCGCCGTCGTCGCCGTCGCCGTCGCGATGACCCTGCACCTGGAACCGGTCTGCGACTGGCTCACCACCCTGACCGGCTCCGCCCGATGGATCACCGTCACCAAGAACCAGGCCGGCGTCGTGTCCGCCGGCGCCGTCCTGCACTTCACCGTGCACACCACCGGCCGCCGTCGCACCGGCACCGTCCTCCTGGGCGTCGTCGCCGTCATGGCCGTACTGCTGGTGCTCGCGGCCCTCGGACGGGGGCCGGAGCAGGCCCACGGACCCCGGTTCGCCCTGGCCCGTGACCCCGGCACCGCCTACTGGCTCCTCCTCATCGCCCTCCACGGCGTGGCCTGCGCCGCCTGCGTCCGGGTCTGCTGGGTGTACGGCCGGTGCAGCAACAACCGGTCCCTCAACCTCGGCCTCGGGCTGTTCGGCTGGGGCACCGCCTTCGCCGGACTGTTCTGGCTGGCCCACCTCGTACTGCTCGCCGCCGACTCCAGCCCCGGCCCCGCACTGTGCCTCCTGCTCAGCGCACACGCCGTACTGCGCGCGGCCGCGCTGCTGGTCCCCACCGCCCTCGAACTGCGGCGCGCCCTGGCCCACGCGCGCACCATCTGGCGGATCTGGCCCTTGTGGCAGGACCTGGTGGACGCCGTGCCGCACGTCGCGCTCGGGGAAAGCCCCAGCCGCCTGCTCGCCATCCTCCAACCGCACGTCTCCTGGCGGCTGATCGCGTACCGGAAGTCCATCGAGATCCGCGACGCCATCCTCACCCTCGGCCACTACGCGGATCCGGCCATTTCCGACAGCGCCCGCGCCCATGTGGCGCGCTGCGGTGTCCCGCCCGAACGGGCCGGGATCCACGTGTCGGCCTGCGTGCTCCGCCGTGCCCGCGCCGCCAGACTCTCCGGCGCCGACCCGTACCCGGCCGCCGACGCCTCCGCCATCAGCCAGGACACCGGTGACCTGGCGGCCGAGACGGCCTACCTGCGGCTCCTTGCGGAGGCGTACCTCTCGCCCTGCGCGAGGGAGTTCGACGCGGCGGGAACGACGGCGCCGACCGCCGCAGGAGAACTCCGGTGAACCCCTCGGAGACTGTGTCCGAAACCATTCCGGACCCGTCAAAAGCATCCGGCGGGAAGTGCGCCTTCTGCCATGATGCCGCTCATGGACAGCACGTTGCGCCGGAAATACCCGCACCACGAATGGACTCCCGTGAATGAGGGGGATTCGGGGGCCTTCGTTTATCACCTCACCGGACACCAGCCCGAGCTCTACGCGAAAATCGCACCGCGCGCTCCGGGCAATTCCGCCTTCGACCTGGCCGGCGAGGCGGACCGGCTCGAATGGCTGATCGGCCACGGCATCCCGGCCCCCCGTATCGTCGAGCGCGGCGAGGACTCCACCTCCACCTGGCTCGTCACCGAGGCGCTGCCGGGCGTACCCGCCTCCGAGGAATGGCCCGAGCACCAGCGGTTCGCGGTCGTCGAGGCGATCGCAGGCCTGGCCCGCACCCTGCACGGCCTGCCGGTCGACGACTGCCCCTTCGACCGCGGTCTGACCGTGACCGTCGCCGAGGCCCGCCACAACGTCCGCGCCGGACTCGTGGACCTCGACGACCTCCAGGAGGAGCACGAAGGCTGGTCCGGCGACCGACTGCTCGCCGAACTCGACCGCACCCGACCGGAGACGGAGGACCTGGTCGTCTGCCACGGGGACCTCTGCCCCAACAACATCCTGCTCGACCCCGACACCTGCGAGATCACCGGAGTCATCGACGTGGGCCGGCTCGGCCGCGCCGACCGCCACGCCGACATCGCCCTGACCGCCCGCGAACTGGCCATCGACGAGGACCCCTGGTTCGGCCCCGCCTACGCCGAACACTTCCTCGAACGCTACGGCGCCCAGCGCGTCGAGAAGGACAAGATGACCTTCTACCAGCTCCTCGACGAGTTCTTCTGACCCCTCGCCCCGGCGGCAGGCGCTCTGCCCATTTCGTTGTGGTCCGTCCTATGATCGCTGCTCCGCGTACGAGGGGGGCTTGGTATGGGGACGGGTGGGGCGGGAGCGCAGCGGGTGCAGGAGGCGCGGCGGCAGGAGCGGTTGCTTCGGGAGCAGTGGCAGGCCGCCCGTCGGCAGGCCCTGGGGTGGACGGCGGTCGGTGAGGGCGAGCAGCGGGTCCTCGCACAGCTGTTGGTGCTGACCGCGCGCGGGTGGCGGTTGCTCGTCGACCGGCGATGGTCCGGGACGCGGAGCGCGAACGCGGACATGCTGCTGGTGGGGCCCGGCGGTGTCTTCGTCGTCGACGTCACGGCCGGCGGCGAGCCGCGGGACGAGCACGCGGCCGGGCTGCTCGCCGCCACGAAGGCCGCCGAGAGCGCGGTGGCCTCCCTCGGGATGTCACCCGTGGCGGTCCAGCCGCTCATGGTGTTCGCCGGGCGGCGCTTCGACGCGGGCCTCGGCCGGATACGGCTCCTGGGCGAACACGAGATCGGGCCCGTGCTGCTGTCGCAGCGGCACAGGCTGCGGGCGGAGTCGGTCCGTGCGATCGCCGATCATCTCGAGCGGGTGTTCCCGGGTTACGTGGGGTCGGCGGTCGAGCAGCAGGCGCCGTCCGTGCCCGAGCTTCACCGACAGGAGTCCGTGGAGGGGCTGTTCGATCTGGAGGGGCTGCGCGACGCGGCCTTGAAGGGGGCGAGGGAGGCGCCGATCGAGCAGTGGATGACCTTCCTCCACCCCGATCAGGTCGCACTGGTGCGCCGCAACTGGTCGGGCCCGGCACGCATCAGCGGACCGGCGGGTACCGGGAAGACGGTCGTCGCCCTGCACCGTGCGGCCCACCTGGCCCGGCGGACCACCGGCCGCATCCTGTACGTCACCTTCGCCAACAACCTGCCCCGGGTGCAGAGCACCTTCCTCAGGACCATGGCGCCGGCCGTCGCCGACCGGGTGGACTTCCGCAGCCTGCACTCCTGGGCACAGGAGTTCCTGCAGGAGCGGGGCGTACAGGTGCGGCTGCACGGGGACAAGGCCGAGACCGCCTTCAGCCTCGCCTGGAAGAACGTCGGCCGCGAAAGCCGACTGGTCGAGCTCGATCCGGCGCCGACCTACTGGCGCGAGGAGATCGACTACGTCATCAAGGGGCGGGGCCTCACCAGCTTCGAGGAGTACGCGACCGTCCACAGGAGGCGACGGAAGGCGAGCCTGCGCCGAACCCACCGGCAGTCGGTGTGGGAGCTGTACGAAGCGTACGAATCGCTGCGCGGCGAGCGCGGCGTCCACGACTTCAACGACGTCCTCTCCTTCGCCCTGGCCGAAGCGTCACGCCGGCGCGAGCGGCCCCCGTACGCGGCCGTCATCGTGGACGAGGTCCAGGACCTCACCCTGGTCGGCGTGCGCCTCCTGCACGCACTCGTCGGGGACGTGCCCAACGGTCTGCTGCTCGTCGGCGACGGCCAGCAGACCGTGTACCCGGGCGGCTTCCGCCTCACCGACGCGGGCATCGACATCCGCGGCGACCGTGGACAGGTGCTGCGCACCAACTACCGCAACAGCAAGCAGATCCTGGACGCGGCCCTCGCCGTCGTGGCCGACGACGCGTTCGAGGACATCGACGGCCTGCGCACTCCCGGCCGCCGCGACGTCGACCTCACCTACCACGAGGGGGAGGTCGTACGCGTCACCAGGCCCACCGTGGACGCCCACGACAGGGAACTCCTGGACGCCTTGCGCGCCCTGCCCGACGGCGCGCCGGCCGACACCGCGCTGCTGTGCCCCTCCATGCGTGCCATCGGGCACTACCAGCGACTGCTCACCCAGGCGGGCATCCCGGTGTGCCAGTTGGAGCACTACGAAGGCCACGCGGTCGACGCGGTGAAACTGGGCACCTATCGCCGGGCCAAGGGCCTGGAGTTCAAGAACGTCTTCCTGCCCCAGCACGATGCGGTGTTCGCGAACGGGGCGGCGGCCGGCACGGCAGGCGGTACGGAGACGCCGCAGACGGCCCGGGAGCGTGAGGAACTGCTGCGCAGCCAGCTCTTCGTGGCCATGACAAGGGCTCGTGACCTGCTCTGGCTCGGCAGTGTCACCCGTGTCTCCGAAGGCGGCGCCCCGAGCTGACAATGGGAGGGATTCCCAGGAAAAAGGACCGGTTGATGCACCTCTTCTCGTATGTGCCCGCCCAGGACCCGCTGTTCGGCGTGGTCGATGTCGAACTCGACCACGAGGGCGGGAGTCTCGTCGTGGACGGGGAGGGGATCGTGCGGGTCGAGGTGCGGCGGGCCGCCGGTGCGGCGGTGGAGAGCCATGTGCCGATCGGGACGCGGGATCCGGCCTGCCTGTCGATGACCGTCGACGGGGCGGAGGTGTCGTTGCGGCCCGCGAAGGGGTTCCTGACGCGGAAGTCCTACCGGGTGGATGTCGGCGCGTACCGGCTGGTCCCCGACTCGCTCGACGGGAGCAGGCTGCTGCGGGACGGAGCGGTGCTCGGGGTCTTCTCGTCGAGCGGGGACGGCCGGGTGTCCGTCGAGTGGAAGGGCGGGCCGTCTGCCGACGACGCGGCCGTCGGGTACGCGCTCGCCGCGGCGTTCGGGACGGGTGCCGAGCCGATGTGGAAGCTCACCCTGGACGCGCTGCTCGAGCTCTGGCCGTAGCGCCCGTAGCTCCTGCAGCTCCCGCAGTTCCCGCGGCGCACCGTTTCCGATCAATGTGCGGGGGTGGGTGCCTTTGTCCTGCCGACGGGACGGGACGGGTGGAGCCTGGCGCCGCGTGGTGCCGGAGTGGTGCGATCGAGGGGTGGTGGCGCCATGTGGCTCAGAGTGGCGCACCGGTGATGCCGCTCCTGACCTGCAGGTTTGTAGATGGTGGCAGATGTGGTGCCAGTTTGGCTCGACATGGCGCCACGTGTGTGTCATGCTTTGGGACATGGACCTCACGCCCTATGTCGCCAGTCTTCGGCACGAGCTCGCGGTGGCCGCCGAAGCGGGTGGCGACGATGCTCGCGCTCTCGCCGAGCGCATCACCGCACCGCTAGAGTCGGCAGCCAGACTCACCCTCCTGAACGCCCTGTCGGACGCCATGGGTGAGGTCACCCGGGAGCTCGCTCCGGGGTCGGTGGACGTGCGGCTGCGCGGGCTCGAGCCCGAGTTCGTCGTGACCGCGCCGCCGAGGGACGAGCCCTTCGCGGCGCAGGGCTTCGAGGAAGCGCATGCGCTGCCCGCCGTGCCGCCCGTGCCGGAAGGAGAGGACAGCAGTACCGCACGGATCAATCTCCGACTCCCCGGCCACGTCAAGACGCGTGCGGAGCAGGCGGCCGCGCGGGAGGGGCTGTCGCTCAACGCATGGCTCGTCAGGGCCGTTTCGGGAGCGCTCGAGCCCGGCGGCGGACGGCAGGGTGACGGGCCGGCGCCCCAGCGGGGCAGTGGCAGGAAGAGCTTCACGGGCTGGGTGAGCTAGCCCCACCGGAGCACCGTATCGGCGTGCGAGAGGCCGACCACTCTCGCGTCACATCTTCACGTCCCCGGAGCGGGGGCGACCACCAGACTCACGAGGACGGGACAGCCATGCCTTCTTACGACACCAAGGGACCCATCACCGCGAACATCCACGTCGAGGTCGGTGTCGCCCGGATCACTGCCGGGGACCGCACCGACGCGGTGGTCGAGATCCACCCCCGCACCGCCGGGGACAAGGACGACCAGCGCGCCGCCGACGAGACCAAGGTCGACTTCTCCGACGGCACGCTGACGATCCGTACGCCGAAGGCGCGCGGGCTGTTCACCGCCCGCGGTTCGGTCCTGGTCGAGGTCGCGCTGCCGCAGGGCTCGCGGCTCCTCGGGACCCTGGAGATGGGCGACATCAGCTGCAAGGGAACGCTGGGCGAGTGCGAGGTCCGCACCAGCGCCGGCGACATCCGGCTCGACCAGGCCGGTCCGGTGCGCCTGAAGACCCAGCACGGGGACGTGCAGCTCGACACGGCGACGGGCGACGTCGACGTCACGACCGGTTCGGGCGAGGTGCGGGTCCGCACGATCGGCGGGGACGCCGACATCAAGAACTCCAACGGCAACACGTGGCTGGACGACGTGGCGGGCGATCTGCGACTGAAGGTCGCCAATGGAAACATCACCGTCGGCCGGGCGCAAGGGTCGGTGACGTCAAAGAGCTCGAATGGCAACGTACGCATCGAGGAAGTGGCGCGCGGCACCGTCGAGCTCCAGACTAAGGCTGGCAACCTCGAAGTCGGGATTCGCCAGGGGACTGCCGCCTGGCTCGACATCAACTCCCAGTCCGGGACGGTCTACAGCACCCTCGGATCCGCCGAAGGCCCCACGGAGGGCGCGGAGACCGTCAAGGTGCACGCGAGGACCAGCCTCGGTGACATCACCATCCAGCGTGCGCACGGCGCCTGACGTCAGAGCTCTGCCTCGCAACAGCTACGAAATGGAGGGGGCACGATGAGTGCCGCGACCGAACAGATGGCCCCGCCCAAGGGGATCAGCGCAGTCGGCCTGCGCAAGTCGTACGGGGAGAAGCTCGTACTCGACGGGATTGACCTGCATGTGCAGGCGGGCACGATCTTCGCGCTGCTCGGTCCGAACGGGGCGGGGAAGACCACCACGGTCCAGATCCTCTCCACGCTCATCGCCGCCGACGGTGGCGAGGCGACCGTGGTGGGGCACTCGCTGGAGCGGAGCGCGGACGCGATTCGTGCCCGGATCGGTGTCACCGGCCAGTTCGCGGCGGTGGACGGGCTGCTGACCGCCGAGGAGAACATGCTCCTCATGGCGGACCTGCACCACCTGGACCGCGCGGAGGGCAAGCGCCGTACCGCCGAATTACTCCGGCAGTTCGAACTCACCGAGGTGGCCGGCAAGATGGCCTCCACCTTCTCCGGGGGCATGCGCCGCAAGCTGGACCTGGCGATGACCCTGGTCGGGAACCCGAGCCTGATCTTCCTCGACGAGCCGACCACCGGCCTCGACCCGCGCAGCCGCCGCACCATGTGGCACCTGATCCAGCAGCTCACCGCCCAGGGCGTGACCATCTTCCTCACCACGCAGTACCTGGAAGAGGCCGACCAGCTCGCCGACCGGATCGCCGTCCTCGACAAGGGCAAGATCGTCGCCGAGGGCACCGCGGACGAGCTCAAGCGCCGCATCCCCGGCGGGCACATCCGCCTTCAGTTCTCCGACGTCCTCAGCCTGGACGCCGCCTCCCGCCGGCTCGGCCTCGACGAGGGCGCCCGCGACGAGGAGAAGCTCACCCTGCAGATCCCGAGCGACGGCAGCATCCCCGCGCTGCGCGCCGTCCTCGACCTCCTGGAGGGCGCCGGTGTCACGGCGGACGCACTGACCGTCCACACGCCCGACCTGGACGACGTCTTCCTCGCCCTCACCGGTGACGGGTCGCGCCACCACGCGACCACCGTTCCCAGCCCCGCCAACACGGCGCAGGAGGCCCGCCGATGAGCACCACCTACGCGATGCGCGACTCGATGACGATGCTGCGCCGCAACCTCAAGCACGCACAGCGCTACCCCTCGATGACGATCTCGATCGTCGCGATGCCGATCCTGATGCTCCTGCTGTTCGTCTACGTCTTCGGCGGTGCGCTCGGCGCCGGCATCGAACTGCCCGGTGGCGGTACGGGTGACCGCGGCGACTACACCAACTTCGTGGCCCCCGGCATCCTCCTGATGGCGGCCACCGCCGGCGCGGTCTCGACCGCCGTGTCGGTCTGCACGGACATGACCGAAGGCATCATCAACCGCTTCCGGACCATGTCGATCTCGCGCTCCTCGGTGCTGACCGGGCACGTGGTGGGCAACGTCATCCAGACCATGATCAGCCTGGTCCTGGTCATCGGCGTCGCGCTCCTGGTGGGCTTCCGGCCCAACGCCACCGTCGTCGAGTGGATCGCCGCCCTCGGCATCCTGGCCCTGCTCGCCTTCGGCCTCAGCTGGCTGTCCGCGGCGATCGGTCTGGGCTCCAGCAGCGTGGAGGCGGCGAGCAACGCGCCCATGCCGCTGACCTTCCTGCCCTTCCTCGGCAGCGCCATCGTCCCGCCGGAGTCCATGCCGGTCGGACTGCGCTGGTTCGCCGAGTACCAGCCCTTCACCCCGATGACCGACACCCTCCGTGGCCTGCTCATGGGTACGGAGATCGGCAACAGCGCGTGGCTGGCGCTCGGTTGGGGCGTCGTCCTCAGCGTCCTCGGCTACCTCTGGGCCCGCTCCGCCTTCAACCGCGAGGCGAAGATCTAACCGCGGCACCGCACCACGCGAGCACCCGAACGGGGCTGCCCGGCCGAAAGGCCGGGCAGCCCCGTTCTTCGTGCTCCCGCCGTCCCGTCGACGGGACAGCGGGAGCGCAAAGAACGGGGCGCGATGGCCGAAAACGCAAGGAGGAATCGCTCACCAGTACCCGTTCGGCAGAGCTGTGCGGGCATTCCTTGCCTCGTCGGAGGGCCACTCCTACGATCAATTGCGGAAGTGCGGGAAATAGGCCGTGACCGATCCGGCCCACTGCACCAGCGCACCCGGTACTGCATTCCACTTTCTGCGTTCTGCTTTCCGCTTCCACCGAAATCTGCAGAGGGGTCATGGTCATACACACGCGCAGCCACGCAACGGAAACCGCCGCCGGACTGGTCGTCGAAAGTCCCTTCATATGGCGGGCGCGACGGCCCGGACACCGCCACCAATTGGTCTGCTTCCCGCAGGCGGGCGGCGGCGCGGGGGCCTTCGCCGACTGGGTGCAGGAACTCCCGGCCGACATCGAGGTGGTCGCGGTGCAGCTGCCCGGCCGGCAGAACCGCATCATGGAGGACCCCGCCACCGAGGTCGGCCCGCTCGTCCGGGCCCTGATGCAGGCCCTGCGCCCCGTCCTGGACGGCCCGTTCTCCTTCTTCGGCCACTCCTGCGGGGCCCTGCTGGCCTTCGAGCTGGCGCTGGCACTCCAGTCGCGCGGCGGCCCCCGGCCGGCCCACCTGTTCCTCTCCGGCCAGGCCTCGCCCGAGCCCTTCCGTGACCGGCCCCAGCTGCACGGACTGTCCGACGAGGAGTTCCGCGCCGAGGTGCTGCGGCTCGGCGGCTTCGACGAGGAGCTCGCCGACGACGAGGACGCCATGGAGGCCCTGCTGCCGTCCGTGATGGACGACTTCTCCCTCTGGGAGCAGCACGCCATGCCCGTCGACGCACGGCTGGACGTGCCCATCACGGCACTGGTCGGCGAGTCCGACAGCCGGGCACCGCTGAACGAGATGGAGACCTGGGGGGCGCACACGGACACCGCCTTCGACCTGCGTGTCTACCCCAGCGGGCATTTCTATCTCTTCGAGCCCGGACTGAGCTCCGAGCTCCTCGAATTCATCGCCGGTACGGTGCTGGAGCCCTAAGCTCCCCATCGGGTCGCATTCGGGCGGTGCGGTTTCCGCGGGAAATACCTGTGTGGCAGCTTTTTCGGGCTTGCCGCACCGCTCGCCGGCTGAGATCAATGAGAAATCAAACCCACGAGATTCCGGTCTTCATGTCCAACCATTGGGGGATGGTCGCTTTGTGCTCGTTCCATGACACGGCGGTGCCGGCGGCGACGATTCCTGAGATGTTCGAGAAGCAGGTCGTCGCCGCGCCGGACGCCGTCGCGCTGGTCTTCGGCGAGACCTCGCTGACCTACCGCGAGGTCGACGCCCGTGCCAACCGCCTGGCCCGGGTCCTGATCGGACGCGGAGTCGGACCGGAGTCGGTCGTGGGCGTGGCCGCGCAGCGGTCGCCGGAGCTGTGGGTGGCCGTCCTCGCGGTGCTCAAGGCGGGCGGCGCGTACCTGCCGATGGACGCCGCGTACCCCGCCGACCGCCTCCAGTACATGGTGGAGGACTCCGGCGCCCGCCTGGTCCTGGCGGACGCCGTCACCGGCGCCCTGCTGCCCGGACTCCCCGCCCCCGTACTGCTGCTGGACGCCCCCGAGACCACGGAGGCCGTCGGCGCCGCGGCGGCCGGCCCGCTGACCGACGAGGACCGGATCCGCCCGCAGCGGGTGGCGCAGACCGCGTACGTCATCTACACCTCCGGCTCCACCGGCCGCCCCAAGGGCGTCGCCGTCACCCACAACGGCCTCGCCCCGCTGCTCGCCACGCACGTAGAGCGGCTCAAGGTGACCCCCGCGAGCAGAGTGCTGCAGTTCGCCTCGCCCAGCTTCGACGCCTCGGTGTGGGAGATGTGCATGGGCCTGCTGTCCGGCGCCGCCTTCGTGCTGGCCGACAAGGAGGCGCTGGCCCCCGGCGACCCCCTGGCCGACACCATCGCCCGGCACGGCGTGACCCACGTGACGCTGCCGCCCCCGGTGCTCGCCGCGCTCCCGGCCGGGGCCATGGCCTCCGTCGAGACCCTCGTCGTCGCCGGTGACGCGACCACCCCCGAGCTGGTCGCCACCTGGTCGGCCGGCCGCCGCATGATCAACGCGTACGGGCCCACGGAGACGACCGTGTGCGCCACGATGAGCGCGCCGCTCGCCGGCGACGGCCGCGTACCGCCGATCGGACGCTCGATCACCGACACCGGCGTGCACGTCCTGGACGACGCGCTCCGCCCGGTCGGCGCCGGCGTGATCGGCGAACTGTACGTCTCCGGCGCCTCGCTGGCCCGCGGCTACCTGGGCCGCCCCGACCTGTCCGCCCTGCGTTTCGTGGCCTGCCCCTTCGCCGGGCCCGGCGCGCGGATGTACCGCACCGGCGACCTCGTGGAGTGGACCCCGGAGGGCGAACTCGTCTTCCACGGGCGCGTCGACACCCAGGTCAAGATCCGCGGCATCCGGATCGAGCCGCTCGAGATCGAGGCGGTGCTCAGCGGCCACCCCGGCGTGGCGGACACCGCGGTCCTCCCGTACGAGCGGCGCGGCAGCCGCCAGCTGGTGGCCTACGTCGTCCCCGCGGCCTCCGGCCGCCCCGGCCAGGCCGGCCCGCAGGGCAGCGCCTACGGCAGCATCGCCCTCGACTCCGGCTTCGGCGTCGGTGAGCTGCGCGCCTTCGCCGCCGCACACCTGCCCGACCACATGGTCCCCGCGGCCTTCGTCCTGCTGGACCGGCTGCCACTGACCCCGAACGGCAAGCTCGACAAGGCCCGCCTGCCGGAACCCGAGTTCAAGGGCGAGACCTACCGGGCCCCGCGCACCCCACAGGAAGAGATACTCGCCGACCTCTTCGCCAAGGCGCTGGGCGTGGGCCAGGTCGGCATCGACGACGACTTCTTCACCATCGGCGGCGACAGCATCCAGTCGCTGCAGGTCGTGTCCTGGGCCCGGGCCCGCGGCCTGGTCGTCACCGCCCGCCAGGTCTTCGAGCAGCGGACCGTCGCCCGCCTCGCCGAGACCGCCGTCGCGAACGGGGAGGGCGCCCCCACCGGCCCGGTCCTGGAGGAGTTCGAAGGCGGCGGCACCGGATGGATGCCGCTGCTGCCCGTCGCCCGCTGGATCCGCGAGTGGGGCCCCGGCTTCGACCGTTTCCTGCAGGCCATGGTGCTGGAGCTGCCCGAGGGCATCGACCGGGCCGGCCTGGCCGCCACCCTGACGGCCGTGATGGACCGCCACGACCTGCTGCGCTCCCGCCTCGTCGCCGACGCCGAGGGAGAGGGCGACGGTGAGGCCGACGGCCTGGTGGTCGCACCCGCCGGCTCCGTGGACGTGGAGCCGCTGCTGCACCGGGTCGCCTGCGACGGCCGGTGGGACGCCGAGTCCTGGCGGGGCCTGCTGCTCGGGGAACTGGAGGAGGCCGCGCAGCGGCTGGACCCGGCGGCGGGCGTGGTCGCCCGGTTCGTCTGGTTCGACGCGTCCGGCAGCGAGGGCGCCGAGGGCGCCGCCGTCGCCGAGGGCGCCGAGAGTGCCGGGCGCGGTGGCACCGGACGGCTCCTGCTCGTCCTCCACCACCTCATCGTGGACGGCGTCTCCTGGCGCATCCTGATGCCCGACCTCGCCTCGGCCTGGCAGCAGATCAGCGCCGGCCGCACCCCCGAACTGCCGCCCGTGGCCACCTCGATGCGCCGGTGGGCGCACGCCATGGCCGACGAGGCCCTGCGCCCCGAGCGGGTCGCGGAGCTGGACCTGTGGCGCTCGATCGTCGAGGGTCCCGACCCGCTGCTCGGCACCCGCCGCCTGGACCCGGCCGTCGACGTACGGTCCTCGGTCCGCGTCACCCACGTCCAGCTCCCCGTCCCCGTCACCGAGGCCGTGCTGACCGACCTGCCCGCGGCCTTCCACGGCGGGGTCAACGACGGCCTGCTGGCCGCGCTGGCCCTGGCTCTCGCGCAGTGGCGGCGTACCCGCTCCGTCGACGAGACCTCCGCGCTGATCCGCCTCGAAGGACACGGCCGCGAGGAGGCCGCCGCCCCCGGCGCGAGCCTCGCCCGCACGCTGGGCTGGTTCACCACCGCCTTCCCGGTGCGCCTCGACCTCGCCGGGGTGGACCTCGACGAGGCCTTCGCGGGCGGACCGGCCGCCGGGGTGGCCGTCAAGAAGGTCAAGGAGCAGCTCCTTTCCCTGCCCGACAAGGGCATCGGCTACGGCCTGCTGCGCCACCTGAACCCGCAGACCGCCGCCCAGCTCGCCGGACACCCCCTCGGACAGGTCGGTTTCAACTACCTCGGCCGCTTCGCCGCCGGCTCCGACCGGCCCGGCGAACAGGGCGGGGCGGGCTTCACCCAGGCCCCCGAGGCGGCGGCCATCGCCGAACTGGCCGAGCTCGACGCCGCCCAGGACCCGCGGATGCCGGCCTCCGCCGAACTCGACATCAACGCCACCGTCAGCGACCAGCCGGCCGGCCCGGTCCTGAACGCCGCCTTCAGCGCCCCCGAGGGGGTGCTCACCCCGGCGGAGGTACGGGAGCTCGCCGACCTGTGGTGCGCCGCCCTGGAGGGCCTCGCCCGGTACGCGGCCCGGCCCGGCGCCGGCGGTCTGACCCCCTCGGACCTGCCGCTGGTGACCGCGAGCCAGTACGACATCGACGGCTGGGAGCGGCGCTTCCCGGGCCTCACCGACGTCTGGCCGACCACCCCGCTCCAGTCGGGCCTGCTGTTCCACTCGATCTTCGAGGACTCCTCCTTCGACGCCTACCAGGTGCAGTACGCCCTGCACCTGACCGGGCGGGTGGACGCCGGCCGGCTGCGCGCCGCCGGACAGTCGCTGCTGGAGCGGCACTCCAGCCTGCGGACCGCCTTCGTGCACAACGCGTACGGGGACCTGGTCCAGCTCGTCCTGGACTCCGTCACCCTGCCCTGGCAGGACCTCGACCTGTCCGGGCTCGGCGAGGCGGAGCGCTCGGAGGCCTTCGAGCGGTTCCTCGCCGAGGACCTGACCACGCACTTCGACCAGATCGCGCCGCCGATGCTGCGCATGACGCTGATCCGGACCGGCGAGGAGAGGTACGAACTCGTCCTGACCGCCCACCACGTGCTGTTCGACGGCTGGTCGGTGCCCCTGCTGATGCAGGACCTGCTCACCTTCTACGGCTCGGCCGGGCAGGCCACCGGGCTGGAACCCGCCCGCGACTACCGGGACTTCCTGGCCTGGCTCTCCCGCCAGGACCCCGAGGAGTCCGCCCGCGTCTGGCGCGAGGAGCTCGGCGGACTGGGGGAGCCGACGCTGCTCGCCCCGGTCGTGGCCACCCCGGCCGCCGCCGGAGCAGCCCCGGCCGCCGAGTCCGCCGAGGACATCGCCATGCGGCAGGCCGAGGTGCCGCTGCCCGTCGAGGCCTCCCGCGAGCTGTTCCGGCGCGCCTCCGATCTCGGCGTCACCCTGAACACGGTGGTCCAGGGCGCCTGGGCGATCCTGCTGGCCCAGCTCACCGGCCGCCAGGACGTGGTGTTCGCCTCCACCGTCGCGGGCCGCCCGCCCGCCCTGCCCGGCGCCGACTCCACCGTCGGCATGTTCCTCAACACCCTGCCGGTCCGGGTGCGGTGCGCCCCCGCGGACACCCTCGCCGAGCTGCTGACCACGGTGCAGGGCCGGCAGGCCGCACTGATGGACCACCACCACTTCGGCCTGAGCGAGATCCAGCAGGCCGCCGGAATGGACACCCTCTTCGACACGATCGTCGGCTTCGAGTCCTTCCCGATGGACCGGGCGGGCATCGTCGAGGCCAGCCGGGCCGCCGGGATCTCGATCACCGGTATCCGCTCCTTCACCGCCAGCCACTACCCCGTGACGGTGCTCGCCTTCATCGAGCCCGACCGGCTGCGCCTGGCGGTGCAGTACCAGCGCACCGTGCTCGACCCCGCCGTGGCCGGGTCCATCGCCGCCCGGTTCGCCGCGATCCTGCGGCAGCTGGCCGAGGACACCGGCCGCCGGGTGGGCGCCGTGGACGTACTGGAGCCCGCCGAGCGGGACCGGCTGCTGAACGGGCTCGGCGCGGGCCCGCGGACCGCCGGCGCGGAGACCGGCGGGACGACCGTCCCGGAGCTGTTCGAGCGGCAGGCCGCCGCCACCCCCGACGCGGTCGCGGTGGTCGCGGGCGCGGACTCCCTGACCTACCGGGAGCTCGACGAGCGGGCGAACCGGCTGGCACACGGCCTGATCGCCCGCGGGGCCGGCCCGGAGACCCCGGTGGCCCTGGCCCTGCCCCGGTCGGCGGACCTGGTGGTCGCGCTGCTCGGCGTACTGAAGTCCGGCGCCGCCGCCCTGCCGCTCGACCCGCGCCACCCGGCCGGCCGCCTCGCGCGGGTCCTGGCCGACGCCCGGCCGCTGCTCGTGCTCACCGACCCGGACACGGCGGCCTCGGCGGACACCGCGGTCCCCGCCGTGCACCTGGACGAACTGGGCTCCGGTGACGGCGCCTGCGCTCCGGCGGCCCCCGTCCGGCGGCCCGACGGGCTCGCGTACCTCGCGTACGCCTGCGGCGGTCCGGGCGGGCCGACCGGGGTGGAGACCACCCACCGGAACGTGGCCGACCGGGTGACGGGGCTGCTCGCGCGGCTCGGCTCCGCGGCCGGCCCGCGGCTGCTGGCCGGGCTCCCCGCGGACACCGAACCGCCCGTCCTGGAGATCCTCGCCGCGCTCTGCGGCGGCGGGGGCGTCGAGGTGCTGCCCGATCCGCGGGCCCTCGCCGGAGACCGCCTCCTCGACCCCACGGCCGCCGCGCGCGGGGCGCTCGCGACGACCCCCTCGGCCTTCGCCGACCTGCTCGACGAGGTGGCCGGGGACCTGCACGCGGACACGATCGTGCTCTCGGGCGAACCGCTGCCGGCCGCGCTGGCGCGGCGGGCGGCCGAGTCCGCCCCCGGGGCCCGGCTGGTCAACCTCCACGGGCACCCCGAGACCGGCTTCGCCACCGCCTTCTCACCGCCGGACGGGGAGGAGCCACCGGGCACCGGGGCCGTGCCCGCCGGGACGCCGCTCGCCGGAGTGCGGGCGTACGTCCTCGGCGCCGGTCTCACGCCGGTGCCGCACGGCGCGGTGGGGGAGCTGTACCTCGCGGGCGGCGCGCCGGCCCGCGGCTACCGGGGGCGCGGCGGCCTGACCGCCGGGCGGTTCGTGGCCGACCCGTATGGCCCGGCCGGCTCGCGGATGTTCCGCACCGGCGACCTGGTCCGCTGGACCGGGGACGACCGGCTGGAGTTCCTCGGGCGCGGCGACACGGAGGCGGCCGTCCGCGGCACGCGGGTCGCGCCCGCCGAGGTCGAGGCCGTCCTGACCGGGCACCCCGGGGTGGCGCAGGCCGCCGTGGTCGCCCGCGAGGGCCACGGGCCGGGCGGGACCGCGCAGCTGGTGGGCTACCTCGTACCCGCCGAGCCGTACGGCGCCCAGCCCGGGGCCTTCGCCGACGAGGTACGGGCCCACGCGGCGCAGCACCTGCCCGCGGCCCTGCTCCCCGCGGTCCTCGTGACCCTGGAGGGGCTGCCGCTGGCGCCCGACGGCCGTCTCGACCGGGCCGCGCTGCCCGAACCCGAACCGGCCGGCCGCCCCTACCGGGCGCCGCGCACTCCCGAGGAGGCGGCTCTCTGCGAGCTGCTGGCGGAGGTGCTCGGCGTGGAACGGGTCGGCATGAACGACGACTTCTTCGAACTGGGGGGCAACTCCCTGCTGGCAACACGGCTCACCAGCCGTATCCGGAAGGTGCTCGGGGTGAGCGTGCCTTTGCGGTCGATCTTCGAGTCTCACGCAATTTCAGAGCTTTCGCGCACGGTCAAGAACGCAGGCACGTCGAGCCGGCCTCGACTGCGCAAGATGGACAGGAGTGGACAGTAAAATGATCCCGTTGTCGTTCGCACAGCGTCGGTTGTGGTTCATCGACCGATTCGAGGGACCGTCGGCGACGTATAACGTCCCCTTCCTCGTGCGGTTGACCGGCGAGCTGGACCGGACCGCCCTGCAGTCCGCGGTGCGCGATGTCGTGGCACGGCACGAGAGCCTCCGCACGCTCATCGTGATGAACGAGCAGGGCGTGCCCTCGCAGCAGGTGCTGCCGGTGGCCGAGGCGCTGCTCGACCTGCCGCTCGTCGAGGTCGCGCCCGACGCGGTGGACGAGGCCGTGTTCCAGGCGGCGCAGTACACCTTCGACCTGTCGGCGGAGATCCCGGTCCGCGCCACCCTGCTGCGCTCCGGCGAGCGGGAGCACGTCCTGCTCCTGCTGGTCCACCACATCGCCAGCGACGGCGAGTCGATGGAGCCGCTCTCCCGCGACCTGGCCACCGCGTACACCGCGCGACTGCGGGGCGGGGCCCCGCAGTGGGCGGACCTGCCCGTGCAGTACGTCGACTACACGCTGTGGCAGCGCGAGCTGCTCGGCGACGAGAACGACCCCGACAGCGTGGTCTCCACGCAGGTCGCCTACTGGCGGGACGAGCTGCAGGGCGTGCCGACTCCGCTGCGCCTGTCCTCGGACCGCCCGCGCCCGCCGGTGGCCAGCCACCGCGGTGACACGGTCGGCTTCCCGATCGACGCCGAACTGCTGGCGGCCGTCGAGACCCTGGGACGCGAGCGGGACATGACCGTCCCGATGGTGCTCCAGGCCGCCCTCGCCGTGGTGCTCCAGCACCTGGGCGCCGGCCAGGACATCGCCATCGGCTCCACCGTCGCGGGCCGCACCGACGACGAACTCGCCGACCTGGTCGGCTTCTTCGTCAACACCTGGGTGCTGCGCACCGACCTCTCCGGCGCGCCCACCTTCGACCGGGTGCTGGAGCAGGTCCGGCAGAAGGCGCTGACCGCGTACGACAACCAGGACGCCCCCTTCGAGCACCTGGTGGAGGTCCTGAACCCGGAGCGGTCCACGGCCTACCACCCGCTGTTCCAGGTCATGTTCACCTGGGAGAACGACGCCTGGATCGAGCTGGACCTGCCGGGTCTGGAGCGGGCCCGCTTCGAGGTGCTCGCCACCCCGACGGCCAAGTTCGACCTGGAGTTCAACTACTTCTCGGACCCGGCCGGTCCGGGCATGCTCTGCTACCTCGAATACGCGACCGACCTCTTCGACCGCTCCACGGCGCAGTCCGTCGTCGACCGCTACCTGCGGGTCATCCGCGAGGTCGTCGCCCGCCCGGACCGCCCGGTCGCCCTGGCGCCCGTCTTGGACGGCGCCGAACTGGACACCGTCGTACGGGAGTTCAACGACACCGCGGTGACCCTGCCCGAGGTGACGGTGGCCGACCTCTTCGAGCGGCAGGCCGCGGCGACCCCGGACGCGGTCGCCCTGGAGGCCGGGGACGAGGTCCTCACCTACCGCGAACTCGACGCGCGGGCCTCCCGCGTGGCGCGTGAGCTGGCCGCGCACGGGGTGGGCGCCGAGACGCTCGTGGGCGTGGCCCTGCCGCGCACGGCGGACCTGGTCGCCGGGCTGCTCGGCGTGCTCAAGGCCGGCGGCGCGTACCTGCCGATCGACCCCAGATACCCGAGCCGACGGCTCGACTTCATCCTGGAGGACGCGGCCCCCGGGCTGATCCTCACCGACGAGCAGACCGTCGGCGTGCTGCCGAAGACGCAGGTCCCGCAGCTGTTCCTGGGCGACATCGACTTCGACGCGCCGGCGGACGCGGACGCGGCCCCGGCCCCCGTCACCACCCGCCCCGGCCAGGTCGCGTACGTCATGTACACCTCCGGCTCCACGGGCACCCCCAAGGGCGTGGCGATCACCCACGCCAACGTGGTGAACGACGTGCTCGGGCTGGCCACGGCGATCGGCGTCGGCGCGGGGACGCGCGTGCTCGCCGGCACCTCGGTCAACTTCGACGTCTCCGTCTTCGAGCTCTTCGCCACCCTCTGCTCCGGCGGCACCGTCGAACTGGTGCGTGACGCACTGGTGATCGGTGAGCGCGGCGGCTGGAGCGGCGGCGTGATCAGCACCGTCCCGTCCGTCTTCGCGGAGCTCCTCGGACAGGTCGACGGGAACATCCGCGTCGACACCGTGGTCTTCGCCGGTGAGGCCCTGCCCGCCTCGCTGGTGCAGCGGGTCCGCGAGGCGATCCCCGGGGTCCGCGTCGTCAACGCCTACGGCCAGAGCGAGTCGTTCTACGCCACCACCTACGCGCTGCCCGCCGACAAGGAGTGGGACGGCTCCGGCAGCGCCCCCATCGGCGCCCCGCTCGGCAACGTCCGCACCTACGTGCTCGGCCCCGGCCTGCGGCCCGTCCCGGTCGGCGTGGTGGGCGAGCTGTACGTCGCCGGCGAGATCGGCCGCGGCTACTTCGGCCGCACCGGGCTGACCGCCGACCGCTTCGTCGCCGACCCCTTCGGGCCGGCCGGTTCGCGCATGTACCGCACCGGCGACCTGGCGCGCTGGAACACCGCCGGACAGCTGGAGTACGCCGGCCGCGACGACGCGCAGATGAAGGTGCGCGGCTTCCGCATCGAGCCCGGCGAGATCGAGGCCGTCCTGACCGCCCACCCGGGCGTCGCCCAGGCCGTGGTCACCATCCGCGAGGGCCGCGGCAGCAAGCAGCTCGTCTGCCACGTGGTCCCGCTGGAGGCCGACCAGAGCGGCTTCGGCACCGTCGCCAGCCTCGGCGACCTCGACGTCGACCTGACCACCAGCGTGTCCGTGCGCGAGCTCCGGCGCTTCGCCGCGGGCCGGCTGCCCGAGTTCATGGTCCCGTCCGTCTTCGTCATGGTCGGCCGGCTGCCGCTGACCGCCAACGGCAAGCTCGACCTGGCGGCGCTGCCCGAGCCCGACTTCACCGGCGGCGAGTACCGCGCCCCGCGCAACGCCGCGGAAGAGGTCCTCGCCGCGGTCTACGCCGAGGTGCTCGGCCTCGACCGGGTCGGCATCGACGACGACTTCTTCGCCATCGGCGGCGACTCCATCCGCTCCATCCAGGTCGTCTCCCGCGCCCGTAGCGGCGGTGTGGAGGTCAGCCCGCGCCAGATATTCGACCACCGCACCGTCGCCGAACTGGCCGCGGTCGCGGTCGTCGGGGTCGCGGCCGGCACCGGCCCGGTGCTGGCGGAGCTGGAGGGCGGCGGCGTCGGCTGGATGCCGCTGCTGCCCATCGGCGAGTACCTGCTGGAACTCGGCGCGGGAACCGACCGGTTCGCCATGTCCATGGCCGTCGAGCTGCCCGAGGGCATCGACCGGACCGCTCTCGCCGCCACCCTCGGCGCGGTGCTGGACCGGCACGACGTCCTGCGCTCCCGCCTGGTCACCGGCGACGGCGGCGACGGCACGGGCCGCGCGGGCCTGGAGGTCGGCGCGCCCGGCTCGGTCGACGCGGACGCGCTGATCCGCCGCGTCGAGTGCGACGGCCGCTGGGACGAGCAGTGGTTCGAGACGGCCACCGCCGAACTGGACGCCGCCACCGGGCGGCTGGACGCCGCGGCCGGTGTCATGGCGCAGTTCGTCTGGTTCGCCCCGCAGGAGGGCGCCGGCCGGCTGCTGCTGGTCCTCCACCACTTCGTCGTCGACGGCGTGTCCTGGCGCATCCTGCTGCCGGACCTCGCCGCCGCCTGGGAGCAGGTCCGCGAGGGCCGCACCCCCGAGCTGCCCGAGGTGGGCACCTCGGTCCGCCGCTGGGCCCACGCCCTGGCCGAGGAGGCGTCGTCGCCCGAGCGCGTCGCCGAACTCGCCCTGTGGCGCTCGGTCGTGGCCGGCCCCGACCCGCTCCTGGGATCGCGCGCCCTGGACCCCGCCGTCGACGTGATGTCCACGGTCGACCACACCTGGCTCAAGCTCTCGGTGCCCGTCACCGAGACCCTGCTCACCACCCTGCCGGCCCGCTTCCACGGCGGTGTCAACGACGGCCTGCTCGCGGCGCTGACGCTGGCCGTCGCCCGCTGGCGCCGGGCCCGCGGCATCGACGAGTCCTCCGCCCTGATCCGGGTCGAGGGACACGGCCGCGAGGAGGACCTCGCCCCGGGCGCCGACCTGTCGCGCACGGTGGGCTGGTTCACCACCATGTTCCCGGTCCGCCTCGACCTCGCCGGGATCGACCTCGACGAGGCGTTCGCGGGCGGCGCTGCCGCCGGCTCCGCCGTCAAGGCGGTCAAGGAGCAGCTCCTGTCCCTCCCGGACAAGGGCGCGGGCTACGGCCTGCTGCGCCACCTGAACCCGCAGACCGCCGAGGTGCTGCGCCGGTACCCGACCGGCCAGATCGGCTTCAACTACCTGGGCCGCTT
Organism: Streptomyces sp. NPDC090045; assembly: GCF_044747975.1. Lineage (NCBI taxonomy): Bacteria > Bacillati > Actinomycetota > Actinomycetes > Kitasatosporales > Streptomycetaceae > Streptomyces > Streptomyces sp. NPDC090045. The sequence goes on along the minus strand of NZ_JBIVFA010000012.1, from coordinate 37,298 downwards.
CTCGTCCTCCGCCGACGTGCCCGAGCACCTGCGCGGCCTGGGCTGGACCCTCGCCGAGGGCACCACCGAGCTGATCGCGCACCCCGACGGGCGGATGCCCGCCCTCTCGACGCTGGACGTCGGCGCGCTCGTCACCGACACCGAGCAGGGCCCGCAGCTCACCGCGCGGCTCGCCTTCCCCTCGGGCCTGCTCTCGGCCGAGGACGTCGAGGAGCTCGCCGAGCTGTGGAGCACCGCCCTCCAGGCCCTGGCCCGGCACGCCGCCGAGCCCGCCGCGGGCGGTCTGACCCCCTCGGACGTGCCGCTGGTCCGGGCGACCCAGGGCGAGATCGAGGCCTGGGAGGAGCGCTACCCCGGCCTGGAGGACGTCTGGCCGCTGACCACGATGCAGGACGGTCTGCTCTTCCACGCCCAGCTGGCCGGCTCCACCTTCGACGCGTACCAGATGCAGCTGGTCTTCCACCTCGCCGGCGAGGTCGAGCCGGCCCGGATGCGGGCCGCCGGCCAGGCGCTGCTCGACCGGTACCCCAACCTCCGCGCCGCGTTCGTGTTCGACGCGGCGGGGGACCGGGTGCAGGTCGTACGCGACCGCGTGGAGCTGCCCTGGCAGTACCTCGACCTCAGCGGGTTCGGCGAGGAGGGCCGCGAAGAGGCGCTGAAGCGCTTCCTGACCGAGGACCACAACTCCCACTTCGACCTGAGCCGGCCCCCGCTCGTGCGGATGTCCCTCGTCATGCTGGCCCCCGACCGCTGGGAGCTGGTCTTCACCGCCCACCACGTCCTCTTCGACGGCTGGTCGATCCCCGTCCTCATGCAGGACCTGCTGCGGCTCTACGGCTCCGAGGGCGACGCCTCCGCGCTGCCGCGGGTGCCCGGCTACCGCGACTTCCTGGTGTGGCAGACCGGCCAGGACCGCGAGGCCTCGGCCCGCGCCTGGGCCGAGGAGCTCGCCGGAGTCGAGTCGCCGACCCTGATCGCCCCCGAGTCCGCCGCCGCGGCCGACCCGGCCGGCATCGGCCAGATCGACATCCCGCTGTCCGCGGACGACGCCCGCGACCTCGGCCGGCGCGCCGCCGAACTGGGCCTCACCCTCAACACCCTGGTCCAGGGGACCTGGGCGCTCGTGCTCGCCGGGCTGACCGGCCGCCAGGACGTGGTGTTCGGCGCCACCGTCTCCGGCCGCCCGCCCGTCGTCCCCGGCGTGGACTCGATGGTCGGCCTGTTCATCAACACCCTGCCCGTCCGGGTGGAGTGCGGCCCCGGCGCCACCCTCGGCGAGCTGCTGCGCGACCTGCAGAACCGGCAGAGCGCCCTGCTCGACCACCACCACCACGGGCTGCTCGACATCCACCGCTCCATCGGGCTGAACATCCTGTTCGACACCCTCGTGGGCTTCGAGTCGTACCCGATCGACGGCGTCGCCATCAAGGAGGCGACCTCGGCCGCGGGCATATCGATCACCGGCATCAGCCCGCTCAGCGGCGCGCACTACCCGCTGGTCGTGATGGCCTTCGCCGACCCGCACCTGCGGGTGGCGCTCCAGTACCAGCACCACCTCTTCGACCCGGAGACCGTCGAGGGCATCGCCGCCCGGTTCGCGCGGATCCTCCGGCAGCTCGTGTCGGACCCGGACACCCGGGTCGGCGCGGTGCACGTCCTGGAACCCGCCGAGCGCGAGCTGCTCCTGGGCGAGTTCAACGACACGGCCGTGCCCGCCCCCGGGAAGACCGTCCCGGCCCTGTTCGAGGAGCAGGCCGCCGCGACGCCCGAGGCGACCGCCGTCGCCTTCGGCGGCCAGAGCCTCACCTACCGCGAACTGGACACCCGGGCCAACCGGCTGGCCCACGTGCTCGCCGCCCGCGGCGTCGGCCAGGAGTCCGTCGTGGGCGTGGCCCTGCCGCGCTCGACGGAGCTGGTCGTGGCCCTCCTCGCCGTCCTGAAGGCCGGCGGCGCCTACCTGCCGGTGGACCCGGAGTACCCGGCCGAGCGCATCGGCTTCATGCTGAACGACGCCGCGCCGACCCTCCTCCTGACCGACTCCGAGATCGTCGCCGGGCTGCCGGCCGGTCCCTGCCCGTACGTGGTCCTGGACGACGCGGACACGGCCCTGGCCGTCGCCGCGGCCCCCGCCGACGCCCTGCCGGCCGCCGCCCACGGACGCGTCGACCAGCTCGCGTACGTCATGTACACCTCCGGCTCGACCGGCGTCCCCAAGGGCGTCGGCGTCACGCACCGGGCCGTGTCCGGCCTGGCGCTGGACCGCCAGTACCGGGGCGGCGCCCACGAGCGGGTCCTCGTCCACTCCGCACAGTCCTTCGACGCCTCCACCTACGAGCTGTGGGTCCCCCTGCTGGGCGGCGGCACCGCGGTCGTGGCGCCCGTCGGCAAGCTGGACGCCGGCGCGCTCGCCGCGGTCATCGCCGAGCAGCGGGTCACCGCGCTGTGGCTGACCGCCGGTCTGTTCAAGGTGATCGCCGACGAGAACCCGGAGTGCTTCGCGGGGGTCCGCGAGGTGTGGACCGGCGGTGACGTCGTCTCCCCGGCCTCGGTCACCCGCGCCCTGCGGGCCTGCCCCGGCCTCAAGGTCGTCGACGGCTACGGCCCGACCGAGACCACCACCTTCGCCACCACCCACCCGATGCCCGACCCGGAGCGGGTCGGCGAGCCGATCCCGATCGGCCGCCCGATGGACAACATGCGGGTCTACGTCCTCGACGCGGGCCTGCGCCCCACGCTCCCCGGCGTGGCCGGCGAGCTCTACATCGCCGGTGCGGGCCTGGCCCGCGGCTACGCCCACCGGTCCGCGCTGACCTCCGAGCGCTTCGTGGCCTCGCCCTTCGGCGGCCCCGGCGAGCGGATGTACCGCACCGGCGACGTGGTGGCCTGGACCCCGGACGGCGAACTCGTCTTCCAGGGCCGCGTGGACACCCAGGTCAAGATCCGCGGCTTCCGCATCGAGCCCGCCGAGGTCGAGGCCGCCCTGGCCGCCCACCCCGGCGTCGCCCAGGCCGTGGTCACGTGGAACGAGGACCGGGCCGGCGAACGCCGCCTGGTCGGCTACGTGGTCCCGCGCGTGGACGGCTCCGACACCTCCGGCGCCGCCGAGCAGGTCGACGAGTGGGAGGAGATCTACGACGACCTCTACGCCGTCTCCGACGCGGCCTGGGGCGAGGACTTCACCGGCTGGAACTCCAGCTACGCCGGCGGAGCGCCGATCGCGCTGGACGAGATGGCCGTGTGGCGCGACGCCGCGGTGGAGCAGATCACCAACTGGTCGCCGCGCCGCGTGATGGAGATCGGCGTCGGCACCGGCCTGCTGATGTCGCAGACCCTCGGGCAGGTGGAGGAGTACTGGGGCACCGACATGTCGGCCGCGGTGATCGACCGGCTGCTCGTACAGGTGGAGCAGACCGGCTTCGGCGACCGCGTGCACCTGCGGCACCAGAACGGCGACGACATCGCCGGCCTGCCGCGCGAGCACTTCGACCTCGTGGTCATCAACTCCGTCGTGCAGTACTTCCCCGACGCCGAGTACATGGACCTGGTCCTGGCCAACGCGATGGAACTGCTGGCCCCCGGCGGCCGGATCCTCGTCGGCGACGTCCGCAACGCCGCCACCCTGCGGCTCTTCCGCTCCGGCGTGCAGCGCGCGCTGCACCCCGAGGCCTCCGCCTCGGTCAGCCGCGCCGCCGTCGCCCGCGCCATCCTCATGGAGAAGGAGCTCGTCCTCGACCCCGAGTGGTTCACCCGGTGGGCCGAGCGGCACGGCGCGGGCGGCGTGGACATCCGGCTGAAGGCCGGCCGTCCGCACAACGAGCTGACCCGCCACCGCTACGAGGTGCTGCTGCACAAGGCGCCCGTGGCCGCGCTCCCGCTGAGCGAGGTCCCGGCCCGGCAGTGGGGCCGCCAGGTCGACGACCTCTTCGGCCTGGAGGACTTCGTCCGCGCGGGCGGCGACCGGCCCGTACGCGTCACCCGCATCCCCAACGCGCGGCTCGCCGAAGAGGTCGAGTCCGCCGCGGCCGTGGGCGTGATCTCCGCACCCGCCGCCTCCGGCCCGGTGCTCGACCCGCAGGACCTGCGGGAATGGGCCGCCGAGCGCGGTTGGGGCGTACTGCTCACCTGGTCGGCCGCCGCGGCCGAGTGCTTCGACGCGGTCTTCTTCCCGGCCGGGCCCGTCACCGACCAGGTGCTGACCGGCGGCTTCACGCCGTCGGGCCGGGCCGACCGGACGCTGGCCAACGAGCCGGCCGCCGCGGGCCGGATCGGCACTCTGGTGGGCGCCCTGCGCGGCTACCTGAAGGACCGGCTGCCCGACCACCTGGTGCCGTCCACCGTCGTCGCCATCGCCGAGGTGCCGCTGACCCCCAACGGGAAGCTGGACCAGCGGGCCCTGCCCGCCCCGGACTTCGCGGCGGCGGCCACCGGCCGGGCTCCGCGCACCCCGCAGGAAGAGGTCCTGTGCGGCCTGTTCGCCGCGGTGCTCGGCCTGGACCGGGTCGGCATCGACGACGACTTCTTCGCCCTGGGCGGCCACTCCCTGCTCGCCACCCGCCTGGTCAGCCGGATCCGCCAGGTCCTCGACGTCGAACTGCCCATCCGGGTCGTGTTCGAGGCGCCCACGGTCGTGGAGCTGGTCGAGCACCTCGCCGCCGGAGCGCCGGTCCGCCCGCCGCTGCGGCGCACCGCCGAGCGCCCGGACTCCGTACCGCTGTCCTTCGCCCAGCGCCGCCTGTGGTTCATCGACCGCTTCGAGGGACCCTCGGCCACCTACAACGCGCCCTTCCCGCTGCGCCTGACCGGCGAGCTGGACCTGCCGGCGCTGGAGGCCGCGCTGCGCGACGTCGTGGCCCGCCACGAGAGCCTGCGCACGCTGATCGTCGAGGACGCCGACGGCGTCCCGGCCCAGCACGTGCTGCCGGCCGACGAGGCAGAGCTGCAGGTCCCGCTCGTGGAGGTGGCGCCCGGCGGCCTGGCCGACGCCATGGCCGAGGCCTCGGCGTACCTCTTCGACCTGGCCACGGAGATCCCCGTACGGGCCCCCGTGCTCCGGCTCGGCGCGCAGGAGCACGTCCTGGTCCTGCTGATCCACCACATCGCGAGCGACGGCTCCTCGATGGCCCCGCTGGCCCGCGACCTCGCCACCGCGTACGCGGCCCGCAAGGAGGGCGGCGCCCCGCAGTGGGCCGAGCTCCCGGTCCAGTACGTCGACTACACGCTGTGGCAGCGCGAGGTGCTCGGCGACGAGGAGGACCCGGCCAGCGCGCTCGCCGCACAGGTGGGCTACTGGCGCGGGGAGCTGGCGGGGGTGCCGCAGCCGCTGCAGCTCGCCTCCGACCGCCCGCGCCCGGCCAAGGCCTCCCACCGCGGCGAGTCGGTCGAGTTCGCCCTCGCCCCCGAGGTCGCCACCGCGGTCGAGGAGCTGGCGCGCCGGCACGGTGCGACCTCCTCGATGGTGCTCCAGTCCGCCCTGGCCGTGCTGCTGCACGGACTCGGCGGCGGGGACGACCTGACGATCGGCTCCCCGATCGCCAACCGCACCGACGAGGCCCTCGCCGAACTGGTCGGCTTCTTCGTCAACACCTGGGTGCTGCGCGTCGACCTGTCGGGCAACCCCGCCTTCACGGAGCTGCTGGAGCGCGTCCGGGGCAAGTCCCTGGCCGCGTATGACAACCAGGACGTCCCCTTCGAGCGGCTGGTGGAGGTGCTGAACCCGGAGCGGTCCACCGCCTACTCCCCGCTGTTCCAGGTGATGTTCGCCTGGCAGAACTTCGCCCGGAAGGACTTCGCCCTGCCGGGTCTGCAGGTGGAGTTCGAGCGGGTCCGCACCGAGACCGCCAAGTTCGACCTGTTCTTCAACATGGCCGACCTGCCCGGCATGGGTGTGGTGGGTCTCCTGGAGTACGCCACCGACCTGTTCGACCGGGAGACGGCCCAGGCCGTCGCCGACCGCTTCGTACGGGTGGTGGGCCTGCTGGCCGCAGCCCCCGAGCAGCGGGTGTCCGCGGTCGAGCTGGTGCAGCCGGCCGAGCGCGAGCTGGTGCTGCAGGGCTTCAACGCCACGCAGGAGCCGACCCCCGAGGTGACCGTGCCCGGGCTGTTCGAGCTCCAGGTGGCGGAGCGGCCCGACGCGGTCGCGCTGGTCTGCGGCGAGGAGTCGCTGACCTACCGCGAACTGGACGAGCGTGCCAACCGGCTCGCCAGCGAGCTGGCCGGACACGGCGTGGGCCCGGAGACGGTGGTGGGCGTCGCCCTGCCGCGGTCGGCGGACCTCGTCGCGGCCCTGCTCGGCGTGCTGAAGGCGGGCGGCGCGTACCTGCCGATCGACCCGAAGTACCCGAGCCGGCGCCTGGAGCACATCCTGTCCGACGCGCGGCCGAGGCTGCTGCTCACGGACGCGGCCACCGCCGGTGTCCTGCCGGAGTCCGGGATCACCCGCCTGTACCTCGGCGACCTGGCCCTCGGCTCCGCGGCCGGCTCCGGCGACACGGCGCCGCCGGCGGGCCTGCTGCCCGGCCACGCGGCGTACGTGATGTACACCTCCGGCTCGACGGGCGTGCCCAAGGGCGTGACCGTCACCCACGCCAACGTGGTCAACGGCGTGCTGCGGCTCGCCTCCACGATCGGCGTGGACTCCGGCACCCGTACGCTCGCCGGCGCCTCCGTCAACTTCGACGTCTCCGTCTTCGAGGTCTTCACCACGCTGGCGGCGGGCGGCACGGTCGAACTGGCCCGCGACGTCCTCGTCATCGGCGAGCAGGGCGGCTGGACCGGCGGCGTGATCAGCACGGTCCCCTCGGTCTTCGCCGAACTCCTCGACCAGGTCAACGGCGAGATCACCGCGGACGCCGTGGTGTTCGCCGGCGAGGCACTGCCCGCGTCCCTGGTCCGCCGGGTCCGCGAGGCCGTCCCGGGCATCCGGGTGGTCAACGCCTACGGCCAGACGGAGAGCTTCTACGCCACCACCTTCGCGCTGCCGGCCGACGAGGACTGGGACTCCGCGCACACCGCCCCGATCGGCGCACCCCTGGGCAACATGCGCACGTACGTCCTGGGAGCCGGCCTGAAGCCGGTGCCCGTGGGCGCCGTGGGCGAGCTCTACGTGGCGGGCAACCTGTCCCGCGGCTACCACGGCCGCGCCGCGCTGACCGCCGAGCGCTTCGTCGCCGACCCGTACGGTGCGGCCGGATCGCGGATGTACCGCACCGGCGACCTGGCCCGCTGGCGGGCCGACGGGCAGCTGGAGTACGTCGGCCGCGGCGACGCCCAGCTCAAGATCCGCGGGTTCCGCATCGAGCCCGGTGAGATCGAGGCGGCACTGACGGCCCACCCCGGCGTGGAACACGCCGTGGTGACCAGCCAGAGCGCCCCCGACGGGGCCAAGCGCCTGGTCGGCTACGTGGTCAGCTCCCCGGACTCCGGCGGTCAGGTCGACGCCCAGGGCCGGTTCGAGGCCGACATGACCTCCGGCATCACCATGCGGGAGCTGCGCCGCTTCATCACCGGCCGGCTGCCCGAGTTCATGGTCCCGGCGGTGCTCGTCCCGCTGGACCGGCTGCCGCTGGCCCCCAACGGCAAGCTGGACCGCGCGGCCCTGCCCGAGCCGGACTTCGCCGGCGAGAGCTACCGCGCCCCGCGGGGCCGCACCGAGGAGGTGCTGGCGGGGGTCTACTCCGAGGTGCTCGGCCTGGAACGGGTCGGCATCGACGACGACTTCTTCGCCATCGGCGGCGACAGCATCCGGTCCATCCAGATCGTCTCCCGCGCCAAGGCGCAGGGCGTCGTGGTCAACCCGCGGCAGATCTTCGAGCTGCGGACGGTCGCCGAACTGGCCACGGCCGCCGGCAGCCAGAGCCTGGGCCCGGTCCTGGCCGAGCTGGAAGGCGGCGGCACCGGCGTCATGCCGCTGCCCCCGATCGCCAAGTACATGCTCGAACTGGGCAGCAGCTTCAACCGGTTCTCGATGTCCGCGGCGCTCGAACTGCCCCGGGACATCGACGAGGACGGGCTGACCGCGGTCCTGACCGCCGTGCTCGACCACCACGACATCCTGCGCTCCCGTCTCGTCCTCGACGGCGACGGCAGCCTGGAGATCGCCGCCCCCGGCACGGTCGATACGGCCGCGCTGGTCCGGCGGGTGGAGTGCGCGGGCACCTGGGACGCGGCCTGGCTGGAGACGGCCAGGGCCGAACTCGACGCCGCCACCGGCCGCCTGGACCCGGCCGCCGGCACCATGGCCCAGTTCGTCTGGTTCGCCCCGGAGCAGGGCGCCGGCCGGCTGCTGGTGGTCCTGCACCACCTCGTCGTCGACGGCGTGTCCTGGCGCATCCTGCTCCCGGACCTCGCCACCGCCTGGGAACAGATCGGCGCGGGCTCCGCCCCGAGCCTGCCCGCGGTCGGCACCTCTGCCCGCCGCTGGGCGCACGCCCTGCTCGACGAGGCGTCCGACGCGGACCGCATCGCCGAACTGGCGCAGTGGTCCGAGCTGCTGGACTGCAACGACCCGGTCCTCGGCTCGCGGGCCCTGAACCCCGCGGTGGACGTCATGTCCACCGTGGAGACGGTCTCCCTGGAGCTGCCGGAGCAGGTCACCGAGGCGCTCCTGACCACGGTGCCCACCGCCTTCCACGGCGGGGTCAACGACGGCCTCCTGGCCGCCCTCGCGCTCGCGGTGACGCAGTGGCGCGCCGACCGGGGCGTCGAGGAGTCCTCGACGCTGATCCGGCTCGAGGGACACGGCCGCGAGGAGCAGGTCGTGCCCGGCGCCGACCTGTCCCGCACGGTGGGCTGGTTCACCAGCATGTTCCCCGTACGGCTCGACCTCGGCGGCCACGACGTGCAGGAGGCACTCGCCGGCGGCGCCGCCGCGGGCGGCGTGCTCAAGGCCGTCAAGGAACAGCTCCTGGCCATCCCCGACAAGGGCGTCGGCTTCGGCCTCCTGCGCTACCTCAACCCGTCCACCGCCGCCGAACTCGACTGGCGGGCCACCCCCCAGATCTCCTTCAACTACCTGGGGCGGGTCGCCGCCGGCGACACCGCCGACGGGCAGCAGAGCGGCTGGAACCTGGCCGCCGACGCGCTCGGCCTCGCCGCCGACCTGGACGCGGACATGCCCGCGCTGTCCACGGTCGAGATCAGCGCCTACGTCACCGACACCGACAGGGGCCCGCGCTTCAACGCCCGGGTCTCCTACCCGGCCGGCGTGCTCACGCAGGCCGAGGCCCAGGCACTGGCCGACCTGTGGGTCCGCGCCCTGGAGGGCTTCGCCCACCACGTCGCCGCCCCCGGCGCCGGCGGCCTGACCCCCTCGGACGTGCCGCTGGTCCGCATGACCCAGGGCGAGATCGAGAACTGGGAGGCGCAGTACCCGGGTCTGGCCGACGTCTGGCCGCTGACCCCCCTCCAGTTCGGTCTGCTCTTCGAGACCATGCGCCTGGAGGAGGACGCCTTCGACCCGCACATCGTGCAGGTGGCCTTCCACGTCCAGGGCCAGGTCGACCCGGCCCGGATGCGGGTCGCCGCGCAGGCGCTCCTCGACCGGTACGCCAACCTGCGCACCGCCTTCGTCACCGACGCGAGCGGCGACCTCACCCAGCTCGTCCTCGACGAGGTCGAACTGCCCTGGCGGGTCGCCGACCTCCGCGGGCTCGACGAAGCGGGCCGCGAGGAGGGGCTGGAGCGGATCCTCGCCGAGGACCACTACGCGCAGTTCGACCCGGCGAAGCCGCCGATGCTGCGGGCCTCGCTGGTCCAGCTGGCGGAGGAGACCTCCGAGCTGGTGCTGACGGTGCACCACGCGCTCTTCGACGGATGGTCGTTCCCGCTGCTCGTACGGGACCTCGCGTACCTGTACGCGTCCGAGGGCGACGCCTCCGAGCAGCCGCGCGTGCCCGAGTACCGGGAGTTCCTGCGCTGGCTGTCCCGGCGGGACGACAAGGCGGCCGCCGCGGCCTGGGCCAAGGAGATGGAGGGGGTCGGCGAGGCCACCCTGCTCGCCGCCGAGACCCCGGAGGACGCCGGCGACGACGCCCGCGTCGGACAGGTCGACGTCCCGCTGCCGCTGGACGAGGCCCGTGCGCTCAAGAAGCGCGCCGCCGAACTGGGCGTGTCGATGGGCACCCTGGTCCAGGGCGTGTGGGCGCTGATGCTCGGCCAGCTCACCGGAAAGCGGGACGTGATCTTCGGAACCACGGTCTCCGGCCGCCCGGCGGAGGTGCCCGGCGTCGACCAGATGGTGGGTCTGTTCGTCAACTCCCTGCCCATCCGCGCCGAGTACGCGCCGAGCGACACCCTCGGCCAGGTGCTGAAGAACCTCCAGGAGCGCCAGACCGCACTGCTGGACCACCACCACTTCGGGCTCCACCGCATCCAGCGGGAGGCCGGCCTGAAGGAGCTCTTCAACACGATCGTGCTGTTCCAGTCCTTCCCGGTCGACAAGGAGGCCCTGGGCGCGGCCAACACCGCGGCGGGCGTCTCGTTCACCGGCATCCGCCCGTCCGCCGGCGCCGCCTACCTGGTGGGTCTGGCGGCCGACGCCGAGCCCTACCTGCGCATGATCCTGCAGTACCAGCGGCAGGCCATCAGCGCGGAGACGGTGGAGCGGATCGCCGAGCGGGTGCTGCACATCCTGCGGCAGCTGATCGCCGACCCGGAGATCCCGGTGGGCGCGCTGGACGTGCTCCACGAGGCCGAGCGCGACCGGATCCTCCTCGCCTTCAACCAGACGGCGACCGAGACCCCGGCCCTCACGCTCCCCGCCCTGTTCGAGCGGAAGGCCGCCGAGACGCCGGACGAGATCGCGGTGCTCTTCGAGGACGAGAAGGTGACCTACGGGGAACTGGACGCGCGGGCCAACCGGCTGGCGCGGGCCCTCGTAGAGCGCGGTGTCGGACCGGAGACGGTCGTCGGCGTGGCCCTGCGGCGCTCGCCGCAGTGGCCGGTCGCGGTCCTCGCCGTGACGAAGGCGGGCGGCGCCTACCTGCCGCTCGACCCGGCCTACCCGGCCGACCGGCTCACGTACATGGTCGAGGACTCGGCGATCGGGCTGATCCTGACCGACGCGGTCACGGCGGACCGGCTGCCCGACCTGCCCTCGCAGCTGCTGGTCCTGGACGACCCGGAGTTCGCCGGGGCCCTGGCCGGGACCGACGGCGCCGTGCTGACCGACGCGCAGCGGACGGGCCCGCTCGTGGTGTCCAACACCGCCTACGTCATCTACACCTCGGGATCCACCGGCCGGCCGAAGGGCGTGGCCGTCACGCACACCGGCTTCGCCAACATGGTCGCGGAGGTGACGGAGCTGCTCGGCATCACCGCCGGGAGCCGGGTCCTGCAGTTCGCCTCGCCGAGCTTCGACATCTCGGTCGCCGAGATGTGCATGTCCCTGTTCGCCGGGGGCGCCCTGGTCATGGCGGACCCGGACCGGCTCACGCCGGGGGCCCCGCTCGCCGAGACCGCCGACACGTACGGGGTGACCCACGCGATCCTGACGCCCACGGTGCTCGCCGCCATGCCGGCGGGCTCGCTGTCCAGCGTCTCCTCGCTGATGGTGGCCGGTGAGGCCACCTCGCCGGAGCTGGTGGCCACCTGGTCCGCCGGACGCCGGATGTTCAACGGCTACGGTCCGACCGAGACCACCATCGGCGCGACGGTGGGCGAGCTCACCGCCGAGGGCACCGTGTCGATCGGCCGCCCCATCCGCAACACCCGGGTGTACGTGCTGGACGCCGCACTGCGGCCGGTCCTGCCGGGCGTGCCCGGTGAGCTCTACATCGCCGGCGCGGGCCTGACCCGCGGCTACGTGGGACGGCCGGAGCTGACCGCCCAGCGGTACGTGGCCTGCCCGTTCGGCGAGCCCGGCGAGCGGATGTACCGCACCGGCGACCTGGTCGAGTGGACCCGGGACGGCGAGCTGGTGTTCCGCGGCCGCACCGACAACCAGATCAAGATCCGCGGCTTCCGCATCGAGCTCGGCGAGATCGAGTCCGCGCTGGCGGCCCACCCGACGGTGGACCACGGCGTGGTCACCGCCCGGGACAACCTGGCCGGCGACAAGCAGCTCGTCGCCTACGTCGTCCCCGCACCCGGCGAGAGCGTGGTGGCCGAGGCCCTGCGCAAGCACCTCACCAGCCGGATGCCGGAGTACATGGTCCCGTCGGCCTTCGTCACGCTGGAGCAGCTGCCGCTCACCCCGAACGGCAAGCTGGACCGGGAGGCCCTGCCCGACCCGGAGTTCACCGGCGGAGCGGACTACCGCGCCCCGCGCAACCCGCTGGAGACCACCCTGGCGAAGCTGTTCGCCGAGGCGCTGGAGCTGGAGAAGGTCGGCATCGACGACGACTTCTTCGACCTCGGCGGCCACTCGCTGCGCCTGACCCGCCTGATCAGCCGGATCCGCGCGGTCCTCGGGGCCAAGGTCCCGATCCGCGTGATGTTCGGCGCCACCACGGTGGCGAAGCTGGCCGAGTACCTGGAGTCCCAGGTCAAGACCGCCCAGGCGCCCGTCTTCGCCGACCCGTTCGCGGTCGTCCTGCCGATGCGCACCGAGGGCACGAAGCCGCCCCTGTGGTTCATCCACCCGGGTGTCGGACTGTGCTGGTCCTACGTGGGCCTCGCCCAGCTCCTCGGCGACCGGCCGGTGTACGGCATCCAGGGCCGCGGCTTCGACGGCACGGGCCGGGCCGAGTCCACCCAGGCGATGCTCGACGACTACCTGGAGCAGATCCTGGCGGTCCAGCCGGAGGGTCCGTACCACTTCGTCGGGCACTCCACGGGCGGCACCTACGCCCACGCCCTCGCCGCGGCACTGAAGCGGCGGGGACACGAGGTGGCGCTGCTGGCCCTCATGGACAGCCCGCCGAGCGGCTGGTTCCGGCACATCGAGGACCCGGTGAACATGCCGGAGGTCCGCGAGTTCTTCAAGGAGTTCTTCATCGGCTCCGGAGTGGACGAGGACCGCGAGGCGCTGGTGGAGAACGGCAGCCACCTCTTCAAGTCGCACGCCGAGATGCTGCTGGAGTGGGACTCGCCCGTCTACGACGGCGACGCGGTGTTCTTCAACGCCACGCAGAACCCGGACGAGTCCTACGCGGCGATCTGGGCCCCGCACATCGGCGGAACCATCCACGAACACGACATCGACGCCACGCACATGGGCATGCCGAAGGCCCAGCCCGCGGCCGAGATCGCCCGCATCATCAACCTCCACCTCGAGGGGAACTGACCATGACCGGGACACCCGCCGGCGCGGACGCGAAGGAAGCGGCGGCCTTCGTCGACCGCCTGGACATCAATCCGGAGTTCTTCTGGCTGCGCGGCCACAAGCCCGAGCACCCGGTCGAGGTCAACGACTACGGCATCGTCAACGTGTACGGGTACAAGGAGGTGCTGGAGGTCGTCGGCGATCCGAAGACGTTCTCCAGCGACGTCGCCGAACTGATCGCGGGCGACGTGGAGATCGACCCCGAGTTCAGCGACGGCACCCTGCTGCAGTCCGACCCGCCGGACCACACCAAGCTGCGCAAGATCATCAGCAAGGCGTTCACCCGGGGGATGGTCGCGGCCCTGGAGCCGCGGATGGTCGAGATCACCCACGAACTGCTCGACGCGGTGGACGGCCAGGACAGCATCGAGATGGTCGACGACCTCGCCTACCCGATGCCGATCATCGTCATCTCCGAGCTGCTCGGCGTACCGCAGAGCGACCGCGACCTGTTCAAGACGTGGGTCGACCGGATGGCCCACAGCGCGGTCGCCCTCACCTCGGGCGACCGGGACCTGGACGAGGACGTCGACGCCCAGGCGGCCATGCGCGTGGTCCCGGAGATGTTCCAGTACCTCCGGGAGCACGCCGCCGAGCGCCGGATCAAGCCGCGCGAGGACCTGCTGACCAAGCTGGTCGAGGCGGAGGTCGACGGGGAACGGCTCAGCGACAACGCGGTCGTGAACTTCGCCAACGAGCTGCTCGTCGTCGGCCACGCCACCACCAGCGCACTGCTCGGCAACACCCTGCTGTGCCTGGACGCCTACCCGGAGCACCTGGCCGCCGTACGCGGGAACCCCGGCCTCACCCCCGGTCTGATCGAGGAGTCGCTGCGCTACCTCAGCCCGATCGCGACGGCCTACAAGGCCTGCGTCGCCGAGGGCGAGCTCGCCGGCGTCAAGGTGCACCCGGGGCAGCTGGTCGCCATCTCGCTGTCGGCGGCCAACCGGGACGAGCGCCAGTTCACCCGCCCGCACCTGTTCGACCCGTACCGCGACCCCAATCCGCACATCGGCTTCGGCCGGGGCATCCACTTCTGCCTCGGCGCCCCGCTGGCCCGGATGGAGGGCCGGATCGCGACGGACATCCTGCTGGACCGCTTCCCGAAGATGCGGACGGACCCGGACAACCCGCCGACCTTCCTGCCGCTGCCCCACGTCATCTCGACCTCGGAGCTCCCGCTCCTCGTCCGATGAGGCGCCGACCCGCGGCCCGTGACCGGGCCACCGAAGGAGAAGTTCGATGACCAGCCCCCTCGACAAGTGGGAGATGCATCCACGGCACTTCTGGCTGCGCGGGATCCAGCCCGAGGCGCCGATCGAGTACGACCCCGAGGTCGGGATGTGGCACGTCTACGGGTACCCGGAGACCCTCGAGATCCTCAGCGATCCCGCGACGTACTCCTCCGAGGTGGCCGCGCGCTACGTCAGCCCCGAACAGGCCGAGGTCGCCTTCGACGGGAACCTGACCCAGGCGGACCCGCCGGAGCACCAGAAGCTGCGCAAGCTGGTGGGCCGCACCTTCACCCTGAAGATGGTGGCCGAGCTCGAATCGCGCATCACCGCGCTCACCCACGAGCTGCTCGACGAGGTCAAGGGCGACACCTTCGACCTCGCGGAGGCACTGGCCTACCCGCTGCCCGTGATCGTCATCTGCGACATGCTCGGCATCCCCCGCGAGGACCGCGAGCTCCTCAAGGAGTGGGCCGACCAGTCGCTGATGGCGAGCACCCAGCTCACCACGCACCAGGGCGACCAGGCGCAGGAGGAGTCCCTCGACACCCAGGCCGAAGCGGCCATGGCGATGGGCTTCTACATCCTCGACCTGGTCACCCAGCGCCGCGCCGAGCCGCAGGAGGACCTCCTGTCCCGGCTCGTCGAGGCGGAGGTCGACGGGGAGCGGCTCACCGACCGGCAGATCGTCAACTTCGCCAATCTGCTGATCTCGGCCGGCCACATCACCACCACCATGCTGCTGGGCAACACCATCCTGTGCCTGGACGCCTTCCCGGACGTCGACGAACGGGTGCGGAAGGACCGGTCGCTGGTGCCGACCCTGCTGGAGGAGTCGCTGCGCTACCTGAGCCCGCTCGCCGCGGGCTACCGGGTCACCACGCGCGACGTGGAGATCGCCGGGGTCAAGGTGCCCGAGGGCGACGTGCTGGAGGTCTGGTTCTCGGCCGCCAACCGGGACGCCCGGGTGTTCGAGAACCCGGACGTGTTCGACCCGGCCCGCAATCCCAACCCGCAGATCGGATTCGGCCGGGGCATCCACTTCTGCCTCGGCGCCCCGCTCGCGCGGCTGGAGGGCCGGATCGCGATGAACATCCTGTTCGACCGCTTCCCGAAGCTGCGGGTGGACCCGGACGACAAGCCGACCTTCCTCACGTCCCCGGAGTTCACCGGGGTCTGGAAGCTGCCGATCCGGGTGAACTAGCCCCCCGTACCCCCCCACACCACCCCGTGAGGCATACGCCGGCAGCGCGCCGGCGTATGCCTCACGGGCGGTCTCCACTGGGCACGACGACACCGGCCACCGCGGCCGGCGCAGGACAAGGAGCATCTCTTGACCCACTACGACGTGATTGTGGTCGGCGCCCGGTGCGCCGGGGCTCCGGCCGCGATGCTGCTCGCGCGCGCCGGCTACCGGGTGCTCATGGTCGAGCGCGGCACCTTCCCCAAGGACACCCTCTCCACGCTCTACATCCATCAGCCCGGCGTCGCCTCCCTCGCCCGGTGGGGCCTGCTCCCCGCGGTGGTGGCCACCGGCGCCCCCGCCCTCGACCACGTCCGCTACACCCACGGCGACATCCAGCTCGACGGCTGCTCCTGGGCCGCCGACGGGCAGCCCGCCGCCTACGCGCCCCGCCGCTACCTGCTCGACCCGATCCTCGCGCAGGGCGCCGTCGACGCGGGCGTCGAATTCCGCGAGAACTGCTCGGTGAGCGACCTCGTCTTCGACGGCGACCGCGTCGTCGGCGTCCGGCTCGGCTCCACCGGCACCGTCGAGCGGGCCACGCTCGTCGTCGGCGCCGACGGCATGCGCTCCACCGTCGCGGCGAAGGCCGGCGCCCCCCTCGTCGTCGAAGACCCCACCTCTACGTGCGCCTACTACTCCTACTGGTCCGGCCTCCAGCCCGGATTCAGGCTGTACGACACCCCCGGGCACTGGGTCGGCACCGTGCCGACCAACGACGGGGCGACGCTCGTCGCCGGCTACCTCCCCCAGGAGCAGTTCCACAGCGTGCGCGGAGACGCCCTGAACGCCCTGCTCACCAACGTGGAGAAGACCGCCCCCGAACTGCGGGAGGAGATGGCGGGCGGCGCCCGCCTGGAGCGCGTCTACGGCACCGGCGACCAGCGCAACTTCTTCCGGCAGGCCGCCGGGCCCGGCTGGGTGCTCGTCGGCGACGCCGCCCACCACAAGGACTCGATCACCGCACGCGGCATCACCGACGGCTTCTACCAGGCCCAGCTGCTCGCGGACTGCATCGGCGACGGCCTCCACGACCCCGACCGGCTGCGGACGGCCCTCGACACCTACGCCGAACAGCGGCTGGAAGCCCTCACGCCCGAATACCGCGCCACCCTCAAGACCGCCCGGCTGGACCCACCCGCCCACCACGTGGACCTGCTGCGCGCCATCGCCACCAGCCGCGACCTGACGGACCGGTACTTCTCCACCCTGTCCGGTGTCTGCCCGCTCGACGAATTCGTCACCCCCGAACTGCTCGACCTGATGGAAGAGATGGAAATGAAAGGAATGAAGGGATGACCGACGGGACCACCGGGAACGACCGGCTGCCGCTCACCTTCGGGCAGGAGCTCATCCGGTCCGGACACCGGCAGGAGGGGGCGTACGGTCACCACCCGGTCATCGCGCTCCGGCTGACCGGCACCCTCGACCGCGCCGAACTCACCGGGGCCCTGCGGCTCCTGGCGGCCCGGCACGAGCCGCTGCGCACCACGTTCACCGAGGCCGGCGGCCGGCCCGTGCAGAAGGTCTGGCCGGCCGGGCCGCTGGAGCTGGAGTCCGCCGACCTGGCGGCGCTGCCCGAACCCGAGCGCGGCCGCGGGCTCGACGCCCGCGTCGCGGAGCTCGCCGCCAGGCCGTACGACCTCGCCTCCGGCCCGCTGCTGCGCTCCCTCCTGGTCCGCCTCGGCGCCGACGAGCACGTGCTGGTGCTGAACGCCCACCGCATCGCCGTGGACGCCCGCTCCCGGGACCTCGTCGTCGCCGAGCTGACCGAGCTGTACGCGGCCGCCGTGTCCGGGACGGCAGCCCGGCTGCCCGAACTCCCGGTCCGCTACGCCCAGTACGCGGCCGAGCAGCGCGCACGCGTCTGCGAGGCCGGGCTCGCCGCGCAGCTGGAGCACTGGCGCGGACACCTCGCCGGCCTGCCCGCCCTGCGGCTGCCCACCGACCGGCCCCGCTCCCGGGCCCGCAGCGCGGCCGCGGCCCGCCACGCGTTCCGGATACCGGCCGAGGCCGCGAAGGGCCTCACCGCGGCGGCCGAGGCACACGGCGGCACACTGTTCGCCGGCCTCTTCGCCGCCTGCCAGGTGCTGTTCTCCCGGCACACCGGCCAGGAGGACCTGGCCCTGGGCACCCTGGCGGACGGCCGCCCCCAGCCGGTGCTCGACGGCCTGGTCGGGGCGTTCGACAACCCGCTCCTGCTGCGCGCCCACGTACGCTCCGAGGCGCCGTTCACCGAGCTGCTGGCGCAGACCTGCGCCACCCTCGACGAGGCCGCCGCCCACCAGGACGTGCCCTTCGAGCAGGTCCGCACCGCCCTGGGCGAGGGCAAGGACGCCGGCGACACCCCCGACGTCCAGGTGATGGTGGTGCTGCGCGGCGCCGGCCTGCCTGCTGAGCCGGTGCAGGCCCCGGGACTCGCCGTACAGGCCGTCCCCGCGCCCGGCGTGCCCGCCGAGTACGACATCACCGTCGAGTTCACCGAGACCGGCACGGGCGAGCTGGCCGGCGCCCTGGAGTACGACAGCGCCCTCTTCGACGCGGTCACCGTCGAGGTGCTGGCCCGCCACCTCTCGGTGCTGCTCGGCGCCGCCGCCGCCGACCCGGCCACCGCCGTGGACGAGCTGCCGCTCGCCGACGAGGAGGAGCTGCGCCTCCTCACCACCGCATGGGCCGTCAACCGGGCCGAGTTCCCCTCCGAGAGCTGCGTCCACGAGCTCGTCGCCGAACAGGCGCGCCTGCGCCCCGACGCCGTGGCCGTCAGCGCCGGCCTGGAGACGCTGACCTACGCCGAGCTGGACGCCCGCGCGAACCGGTTGGCCCACCTGCTCGTCGCCGACGGGGTCCGGCCCGGCACGTTCATCGCCGTCTGCCTGCCCCGCGGCCCCGAGCTCGTCACCGCGCTGCTCGGCGTACTGAAGGCGGGCTGCGCCTACCTGCCGCTGAACCCCGACTACCCCGGGGACCGGCTGAGCTTCATGCTCTCCGACGCCGAAGTGCCGCTGTGCCTCACCGAGTCCTGGCTGACCGGCAAGCTGCCGTCCGACGGTACGCGGATGATCTCCCTGGACGAGCAGGACGCGGCCCTCGCCGCCCAGCCGGCCGGGGCCCCGGACGTCCGGGTCACCGCCGACGACCCCGCGTACATCATGTACACGTCGGGCTCCACGGGCACGCCCAAGGGCGCCGTGATCGGACACCGCTCCGTCGTCCGGCTGTTCCGCAACGCCGACTGGATGTCCCTGGGCCCGGACGACGTCATGGCCCAGGGCTCGGACGTCACCTTCGACGCGGCCATCCTCGAGATCTGGGGCCCCCTGCTGGCGGGCAGCCGGATGGTCGTCATCGACAAGGACACGCTGCTGGACCCGGCGGAGCTCACCGCCGCACTGCGCCGGGGCGGCGTCACGACCCTGTTCGTGACCACCGCCGTCTTCAACCAGATCGTCGCCTCCGACCCGTACGCCTTCGGGGCGCTGCGCCACGTGCTCTTCGGCGGCGAGGCGGCCAACTCCGTCCGCGTGGCCGAGGTCCTGGCGGCCGCGCCGCCGCAGCGGCTCGTGAACCTCTACGGACCCACCGAGACCGCCGTACTCGGCACCTGGCACCTCATCCGGGAGGCCGACGAGAACATGCCCGTCCCGATCGGCCGCGCCGTCGCGAACACCACCGCGTACGTGCTCGACGAGCGGCTGCGGCCGGCACCGATCGGGGTGGCCGGCGAGCTGTTCATCGCCGGCCCGGGCGTCGCCCAGGGCTACCTCAACCGGCCCGAACTGACCGCGGACCGTTTCCTGGACAACCCGCACGGCGAGGCCCCGGACCACCGGATGTACCGGACCGGCGACCTGGTGCGCTGGACCAGCGCGGGCGTCATCGAGTACGTGGGCCGGGCCGACCACCAGGTCAAGGTCCGCGGCTACCGCATCGAGCCGGGCGAGATCGAGCTCGTGCTCCAGCAGCACCCGGACGTCGGGGTGGCGCTGGTCCTGGCCCTGGCCGACGGCGAGCACAAGCGCCTCGTCGGCTACGTGACCCCCGCCGTGGCGGGACACCACCCGCAGCCGGCAGAGCTGCGGGAGTTCGTCTCGGCCCGGCTGCCGGTTCACATGGTGCCCTCCGCCGTGGTGTCCCTGGAGCAGTTCCCGCTCACCCCGAGCGGCAAGGTCGACCGCAAGGCCCTGCCCGCCCCGGAGCACGGCGCCGCCCCCTCGGGCGCCCGGGAGCCCCGTACCGCCACCGAGCGGCTGCTCGTCCAGATCTGGT
This sequence comes from Streptomyces sp. NPDC090045, assembly GCF_044747975.1. Lineage (NCBI taxonomy): Bacteria > Bacillati > Actinomycetota > Actinomycetes > Kitasatosporales > Streptomycetaceae > Streptomyces > Streptomyces sp. NPDC090045. Next base: position 17,296 of record NZ_JBIVFA010000012.1, on the reverse strand, counting down.
CCGACGTGCTCGGCATCCCGGCCGTCGGCGTCACCGACAACTTCTACGAGTTGGGCGGGGACTCCATCCTCGGCATCAAGGTGGTCGCCGCGGCGAGGAAGGCCGGGCTGACGATCTCCGCCAAGGACGTGCTGCGCAAGCAGACGATCGCCGATCTCGCCGCCACCGCCGTGGTGGCGGAAGCCGCCTGAGGCCCTCCGCCCGCCCCCTGCCACTCTCCGTGGAAGACCTTGACCGGGCCGCGGACCTCAGGGTCCGCGGCCCTGGAGGAGACATACCGATGACTGCCACCACCCTGCCGGCGGCCGACCTCGCCGACCTGGCGACCCTGGCCGATCCGGCCGCCTACGACCTGACCGACCCGCAGACCTTCGAAGACAACGACCCGCACCAGCTGTGGCGGCCCTTCCGCGCGCACAACCCGGTCTTCTGGCACGCGGCCCGGGACGGCAAGCCCGGATTCTGGGTCCTCACCAAGTACGACGACATCATGACCGCCTACCGCGACAACAAGCGGTACACCTCCGAGCAGGGCAACGTGCTCAGCACCCTGCTCCTCGGCGAGGACTCCGCCGCGGGCAAGATGCTCGCCGTCACCGACGGCCCGCGCCACCGCGAGATCCGCAACCTGATGATGAAGTCCTTCTCGCCGCGCGTCCTGGCCCCGGTCGTGGAGAACGTCCAGAAGCTCACCGACCGCCTCATCTCCGAGGCCGTCGAGGAGGGCGAGGTGGACTTCGTCACCGCCGTCGCCGACCGGATCCCCATCCACAGCATCGGCGACCTCATGGGCATCCCCGCCGAGGACCGCGAGCAGCTCGTGGACTGGAACGCCCAGACCCTGTCGCGGTACAGCGCCGACGACGGCGAAGAGGTCTCGCTGATGGCGCGCAACGAGATCGTGCTCTACATCTCCGGCCTGATGGCCGAGCGCCGCCGCAACCCCGGCGAGGACGTCCTCAGCACGCTGGCCACCGCCACGATCGACGGCGAGCCGCTCAGCGAGGAGGAGATCATCTACAACGCGTACAGCCTCATCCTGGGCGGCGACGAGTCGAGCCGGGCCACCGCCTCCGGCATCGTCCACGCCTTCAGCCAGTACGAGGACCAGTGGCGCCGGCTGAAGAACGCCGAGGTCACCCTGGAGAGCGCCACCGAGGAGGTCATGCGATGGACCACGCCGACCATGCACTTCGGCCGGCACGCCCTGGTGGACATCCCGATCCGCGACCACGTCGTCAAGGCCGGTGAGATCGTCACCCTGTGGAACAGCTCGGCCAACTTCGACGAGGACGTCTTCGCCGATCCGTACACCTTCGACCTGGCGCGCACGCCCAACAAGCACGTCAGCTTCGGCCACGGCCCGCACTTCTGCCTCGGCGCCTACCTGGGCCGTGTCCACATGATCTCCATGCTGGAATCGCTGCGCACGCGGGTGGCCGGCATCGAGCTGCTCGCCCCGCCCACCCGGCTCTTCTCCAACTTCGCCAACGGCCACGCCACCCTGAAGGTCCGCCTCACCGGCGAACGCTCCGCCTAGCCCCCCCGCGGTACACATGGCGAAGGCCCTCCCGATCGGTTGACCGGGAGGGCCTTCGCCGTGGTCGCAGGGCCGCCGGGTCAGCGGCCGCTGCCCACCAGCGAGGCGGTGGCGAAGGCGCGGAGGTCATCCGTGATCGCCCGGGCCACCTCGTGCTCGGAGGACTGGATGTAGAAGTGGCCGCCCTCGAAGAAGCGCGCCGTGAAGGCGGCCGCCGTGTGCTCGCTCCACCGCAGCAGCCCCTCGCGCGGCACGTTGAAGTCCTGCGCCCCGGAGTACGCGTGGAGGGGGCAGGCGAGCCGGGAGCCCACGCCGCCCTGATAGCTCTCCGCCGCCTTGAAATCGGCGCGCAGGGAGGGCAGGACCGCAGCCATCAGGTCCTTGTCGGCCAGCAGCTCCGGCGGGGTGCCGGCCAGGTCGAAGATCGACGAGGCGAGCTCCTCGTCCTTCATGCGGGACAGGCCCCGGCTCAGGTGGATGGCGGCCGCGGGCCGGCCCGAGACGATCACGCCGATCGGGGCGCGGTCCGGGTGCAGTCGCTCCAGCCGCAGGGCCACCTCGTACGCCACGATCGAGCCCAGGCTGTGCCCGAACAGCGCCAGCGGCCGGGGCGCGCGGGGGAGCAGGGCCTCGACGACCTGGTCGGCCATCTCCCCGATGTCCTCGATGCAGCGCTCGCCCAACCGGTCCTGGCGGCCCGGGTACTGCACGTTGAGCACCTCGGCGCTGTCGGACAGGGCCGCCGACAGACTGTAGTAGCCCGTCGCCGAACCGCCCGCGTGCGGGAAGACGACCAGCGTCGGGGCGGCGGCCGGCGGCCGGTGGTAACTGCGCAGCCAGCCCGTCGGGTCGGAGCCCGAGCCGTAGGGTCGCTTCATCGCCGATCTCCGTTCTCCGCGGGCCCGTGGGGCCCGGAGGTGTCCGAGGTGGTGCCCGCGAGCAGGTGCGGCCCGACGTCCGCGAGGGAGGCGCAGCCGGTGAGGGCCAGCGCCAGGCCGAGGTCGGTCAGCAGGCAGCGCAGGACGTGCTCGACGCCGGCCCGGCCGCCGAGCCCGAGCCCGTACACGTAGGGCCTGCCGTAGAGGACGGCGTCCGCGCCGAGGGCCAGGGCCTTGACCACGTCACTGCCGGTCCGCACCCCGGAGTCCATCAGCACCGGTACGTCCGGGCCGACGGCCGCGCGCACCGCGGGCAGCGCGTCCAGGGCGGACACGCTGCCGTCGAGCTGCCGGCCGCCGTGCGTGGAGACGACCACGCCGTCCGCGCCGTGCTCCAGCGCCAGCCGGGCGTCGTCCGGATGCAGGATGCCCTTGACGAGGAGCGGCAGCCGGGTCAGCCCGCGCAGCCAGGCCAGGTCCTCCCAGGTGAGGGTCGGGTCGGTGGAGATCTGCGCCCAGCGCAGCACGGCCGCGGTGGCGTCCGCCCCGGCCGGCAGTCCGGCCAGGAACGCGGGATCGCTGGTGAAGTTGGCGATGCCCGTCCCGCGCAGGAACGGCGAATAGCCGCTGTCGAGTTCGGCCGGACGGAAACCGAGGTGGGTGGCGTCGACCGTGACCACGATCGCCGTGTAGCCGGCAGCCTCGGCGCGCCGCACCAGCGACTCGCCCACCGCCCGGTCCGAGGGCAGGTACAGCTGGAACCAGCGCCGGTGGTCACCCGCATGCTCGGCCACCTCCTCCAGGGTGCGCGAGGCGAAGGTCGACAGCACCAGCGGCACTCCGGCCGCCGCGGCGGCCCGCGCCGTGGCCGACTCGCCCTCCGGATGGGCCACTTGCTGCGCGGCCAGCGGCGCGAGCAGCACCGGGACGGGCAGCCGCTGCCCGAACAGGGTCACCGAGGTGTCCGTCCGGCGGGTGCCGCGCAGCATCCGCGGCACCAGCTGCCGGCGGTCGAAGGCGGTGCGGTTGGCCCGGCCGGTCGCGCCGGAGCCGGCGGTGCCCGCCACGTACGCGTAGCCCTCGGGGGACATCACCGCGCGGGCCGCGGCCTCCAGCGCGGTCGGGTCGGTCGGCAGCGCCGGGGTGCGGCCTTCGAGGCCGCCCAGCAGGATCTCCCGTACGAGGTCGGCGAGGGGCTCCTCGGCCGGGGCGGCGGGCGCCGCCGGTTCCGCGGCGGGAGGCGCCGCGGCGGGCCGCGCCAGGTCCTCGCGGACGCAGTGGGTGAGCAGCGGTCCGGTCTCCCCGGGCCGTTCGACGAGCGAGAAGTGCCCGCCGGACAGCGTCACGACCGTGTGTCCGTTCCTGCCGTGCGCCGCCCAGCCGGCCATCTGCTCCAGGGAGTTCTTCGGGTCGGACGCCGCCAGGAGCACGGTCAGGGGGGCCGCAACGGCCGCCCCGTCGGCGCAGCGGTAGCGCATCAGGGCCCGGTGGTCGGCGCGCAGCAGGCGCAGCACCTCGCCGACGATCTCCGGGTCCCGCAGCAGCGGTTCGGGGATGCCCCCGAGCCGCCGCAGCCCGGCGACCAGTTCCTCGTCGCCGACCCCGGTCAGGTCGGGCTCCTCCCAGTCCTGCGCCGGGGGCCGGGCCGCCGAGACGAACAGCCGGGCCACGGTGGAGCGTTCCTCCAGGAGCCGGGCCGTCTCGAAGGCCACGAGGGCCCCCATGCTGTGGCCGAGGAGGAACAGCGGCAGGTCGGAGGAGGCGGCGAGGGCCTCGGCCACGCCCGCGGCGAGCTCGCCGATGTCCTCGGCGCAGGGTTCCGCGCGCCGGTCCTGGCGGCCGGGGTACTGGACGGCGAGCAGCTCGATGTCCTCGGGCAGCGCGGCCGACAGCGCCGCGAAGGCGTTCGCGGCCCCGCCCGCGTGCGGGAAGCACACGAGGCGGGCGGTCGCGGACTCCCGGGCGTGGTAGGTACGGATCCACCGGGAGGGGTCGACGGGCCGGTTCGCGGGCCCGGTCGACCCGGTGGCACGGCCGGCCGGCGGAGCCGGCGCGGCCGTCGGGGTGTTGGTCATGCCCACGCGGAGTGATCCTCCTTCATAGAACCCAATTCGGTCAGCAGCTCGCGCAGCCGCTCGCTGACGACGGCGCTCTGCGCCCCGCTCAGCGGCCGGTCGGCGACCGCGGCCTCCAGCCGGGCGATGTCGGCGAGCAGCGCCACGGTGGCGCCGGCGCCGGGGCCGGCCGCCGCCGTGGCACCGGCCGTGCCCACGGCCTGTTCCGCGGCCTGCTCCCCGGCCTGGCCCCCGGCCGGTTCGGCGGCCTCCTCCGGGAGCTGTTCCCGCAGGTGGACCACCAGTTCGGCCGGGGTCGGCCAGTCGTAGATGAACGTGGCGGGCAGCTTGATGCCCGTGGCGACGGCGAGCCGGTTGCGCAGCTCCACCGCCGTGAGCGAGTCGAAGCCCAGCCGGTCGAACGCCCCGTCCCGGTCCACCGCAGCGCCGGAGGTGTGGCCGAGGACGGCCGCGACCTCGTGGAGCACGGCGTCCAGCAGCCGGTCACCGGTCAGCGAGGCCTCGGCGGCCGCCTGCGCCGCCCCGGGCGCGGACCGAGCCCCCGCGGCGCTCGCCGGGGCGGGCACCAGGCTCCGCAGCAGGGCCGGCACCGCCGCGCCCTCCGCGATCCGGGCCCGCAGCCCGTCGAGGTTCCAGCGCGCGGCCACCGCCACCGGACGGTCGCGGCGCACCGCGGCGTCCAGCAGTTCGAGCCCGAGCTCCGAGGTGAGGGGAGCCACGCCCACCCGCGCCATGCGGGCGACGTCCGCGTCGGTGAGACCGGCGCCCATGCCGCCGGCCCCCTCCCACAGGCCCCACACGACGGAGACGCCGGGCCGGCCGACCGAACGCCGGTACTCCATCAGCCCGTCGAGGAACGCGTTGCCGGCCGCGTAGCCGGCCTGCCCCGGAGAGCTGAGCGTTCCCGCGAGGGAGGAGAAGACGACGAACGCGTCGAGGCCGAGGGGTTCGGTGAGCGCGTGCAGGTTGAGGGCCGCGTCCACCTTCGGACGCAGGGTCCGCTCCAGGCTCTCGGCCGTCATCGAGGTGATCAGGCCGTCGTCCAGGACGCCCGCCGCGTGCACGACCCCGCCGAGGCGGACGCCGTCGCCGGCCAGTCCGCCGAGGGCAGCGGCCAGCGCGGCCCGGTCGGCCGCGTCGCAGGGCACCGTACGGACGTCCGCGCCCAGGGCGCGCAGCTCGGCGATGTCCCGGGCGGCGTCCTCGCCGGGCAGGCCGCGCCCCATCAGGACCAGCTGCCGTATCCCGTGCTCCGCCACCAGGTGGCGGGCGGCGAGCCGGCCCAGCCAGCCGAGACCGCCGGTGATCAGGACGGCCCGGGTGGTGTCCCAGCGCTCGTTCTCGTCGGCCAGGTCCAGCACCACCTTGCCGATGTGCCGGGCCTCGCTCAGGTAGCGGAAGGCATCGGGTGCCCGGCGCAGGTCCCAGGCCGCCACCGGCGGTGCCTGGAGCGCGCCCCGCTCGAACAGCCCGAGGAGGTCGGTGAAGATCTCCTGGATCCGGTCCGGACCGGGATCGCGGACGTCGTACGTCCGGTACGTCACCCCGGGATGCGCGTCGGCCACCTCGGCCGCGTCGCGCCGGTCGGTCTTGCCCATCTCCAGGAACCGCCCGCCGCGCGGCAGCAGCCGCAGCGAGGCGTCCGCGAACTCCCCGGCGAGGGAGTTGAGGACCACGTCGACGCCTTCGCCCCCGGTGGCACCGAGGAAGGCCTCCTCGAAGTCCAGGGTGCGGGAGGAGGCGATGCGCCCCTCCGCGACCCCCGCGCCGCGCAGCGCGTCCCACTTGGCGGGGCTCGCCGTGGAGTACACCTCGGCGCCGAGGTGGCGGGCGATCTGGATCGCCGCCGTGCCGACGCCGCCGGCGCCCGCGTGCACGAGCACCGATTCGCCCGCGCGCAGGCCGGCCAGGTCCACCAGGCCGTAGTAGGCGGTCAGATAGGTGACGGGAACCGCCGCGGCCTGCCGGAAGGACCAGCCCTCCGGGATCCGGCACACGAACCGGCGGTCGGTGACCGAGGTCGGGCCGATGCCGTAGAACAGGCCCATCACCCGGTCGCCGGGCTTCAGGTCGGTGACCCCGGGGCCCACTTCGAGGACGGTGCCGGCGCCCTCGCCGCCCTGCCCCGAACCGCCCGCGTGCCCGTCCACGGACGGCGGGATCACCCCGAGGGAGAGCAGGACGTCGCGGAAGTTCAGGCCGGCGACCCGCATCCGGATCCGCACCTGGCCCTCCTCCAGCGGCGCGGCCGCCTCCGGCCAGGGCTTGAGGGCGAGGTTCGCGAAGGTCCCCCTGGCCACGTAGTCGAGGTGCCAGTGCGGGGTGTCCGCCGGCGGCCGCAGCACGGTGTCCGCGTCCTGCGCGGCGAGCGAGGGACGGTGGGCGGTGCCGCCGCGCAGGGCGAGCTGCGGCTCACCCGTGGCGAGCGCGGCCGCCACGGCCCGCCGGGAGGCGGGGGTGCCGTCCTCGTCGAGGACCGTGAACCGGTCGGGGTGCTCAGCCTGCGCGGAGCGCAGCAGGCCCCACACCGCGCGGTGGGCGAGCTCTCCGGGGTGCTGCTCTCCGCCCAGCGTGACGGCGCCCCGGGTGAGGACCGCCAGCCGGGTGCCGGCCAGCCGCTCGTCCTCGACGAGGAGCCGGACCGTGTCGAGGACCTGATGCAGGGCGGTGCGCACGGCCGCCCCGGCGCCGGTGTCCGGTGCGCCGCCGCCCGCGGAGGGCGGGCAGGGCAGGACGAGCAGGGCGGGGGCCTCGGCGCCGGCGGAGAGCGCGTCGGTCAGGGCCGGCAGGCCGGACAGGGCCGTGCCGAGGCCCGGTTCGGCGCCGTCGGGGCCGCCGTCGTCCTCGTGCCCGTACGCGCCGAGCAGCGCCCAGCGGTGCGTCGCGGGGGCCGGCGGCAGTTCGGCCAGCTCCTCCCACGTCGGCAGCAGCAGTCCGTCGCGCGGTGCGTCGGGGGCGTTCACGGCCCCCGCCGGCAGCGGGCGCAGGGCCAGCGAGCCGATCGAGGCGACCGGGCGGCCCGAGCCGTCCGCGACGTCGATGCGCACCGCGTTCGCGCCGGACGGCGCGAGCCGGACCCGCAGGACCGCGCCGGCGGGGCCGTGGGTGCGGACGCCGGACCAGGCGTACGGCAGGAAGGTCCGCTCGTCGCCGCCGTCGCCCTCGTCGATCAGGCCGCCGAGCGCGATCGGGTGCAGGGCCGCGTCGAGCAGCGCCGGGTGCAACCCGTACGCGTCGGCGCCGGGCCGGCCCTCACCGGGGAGCGCCACCTCCGCGAAGACCTCCGTCCCGCGCCGCCACACGGCGCGCACGCCGCGGAAGACGGGCCCGTAGGAGAGGCCCTTGGCGCCGAGGGCGGCGTAGAGCTCCGAGATCGGTACGGAGACCGGCCCGGCGCCCTCCGGCGGCCACACCGGGCCCAGGTCCGCTGCCTGCTCCGGCGCCGGGCCGGAGGCGTCGGGGAGGACCGAGCCCTGGGCGTTGCGGGACCAGCCCTGCCCGTCGGCGTCGTCCTCGGGACGGGAGTGGACGGCGACGGCCCGGCTGCCGGAGCCGTCCGCGGCGGCCAGGGACACCCGCAGCCGGACCTCCCCGTCCTCCGGGACGACCAGCGGTGCCTCCAGGAGGAGTTCCTCGACCAGGCCGCAGCCCGCCTCGCGGGCGGCGCAGGTCACCAGGTCGAGCAGCGCGGTGCCGGGCAGCAGCACCCGCCCGCCGACGCGGTGGTCGGCCAGCCACGGGTGGCGCGCCAGAGAGAGCCGGCCGGTCAGCAGCAGACCGCCGCTGTCGGGCAGTTCGGTGGAGGCGGTCAGCAGCGGATGCCCGACGGCGGTGAGTCCGGCGGAGCTCACGTCCCCGGTCCCGGCCGGCCGGTCGATCCAGTACGGCCGGTGCTGGAAGGCGTACGTGGGCAGCTCCACCCGGCGCGCCCCCCGGCCCGCGAACACGGCGGCCCAGTCGACGTCACCGCCGCAGGCGTGCATCCGCGCGACCGCCGTGAGCAGTGCGGTCACCTCGGGCAGGCACCGGCGCAGCGACGGGATCAGCGTGTGGCCCGCGGAGCGGCCCGGGGCCGCCTCCTCCAGGCAGTCGGCGGCCATCGAAGTCAGATCGGTGCCCGGCCCCACCTCCACGAAGCGGGCGCAGCCCAGCTCCGCGAGGGCGCCGACACCGTCCTGGAAGCGGACGGCGCGGCGCGCGTGCCGGACCCAGTACTCCGGGTCCGCGAGCTCGTCCGCGCCCGCGGGCCGGCCCGTCAGGTCCGAGACGAAGGTGAGCTCCGGTTCCTTGAACCTCAGCCGCGTGACCACGGCCCGCAGCTCCGCCATCGCCGGTTCCATCAGCGGCGAGTGGAAGGCGTGGCTGACGCGCAGCCAGGTGGCCTTCCCGCCGGCCGCCTCGAATTCCGCGACCACGGCGGCCAGGGCCTCCCGGTCGCCCGAGAGCACCGTGGCGGCAGGGCCGTTCACGGCCGCGAGGGAGACCAGCTCCTCGTGCCCCGCGAGCAGCGCCGTCGCCTGCTCCTCGGAGGCGCGCAGGGCCACCATCGCCCCGCCCGGAGGCAGTTGCTGCATGATCCGGCCGCGTACGGCCGCCAGCTCGGCGGCGTCCGCCAGCGAGAGGGCGCCCGCGGTGTGGACGGCCGCGAGGGCGCCGACGGAGTGCCCGAGGACGGCGTCGGGCCGGATGCCCCACGACTCCAGGAGGCGGAACAGGGCCACCTCGAAGGCGAAGAGCGCCGGCTGCGTGTACCGCGTCCGGTTCAGCAGCTCGCCCTCGGGGCTGTCCTCGGCCGCGAGGACCACCTCCCGCAGCGGCTGCTCCAGGTGCGGTTCCAGGGCCGCGCACACCTCGTCGAAGGCCGCCGCGAACACCGGGAAGGTCTCGTACAGTTCCTGGCCCATCCGGGCGCGCTGGGAGCCCTGGCCGGCGAAGAGGAAGGCGGTGCGGCCCTCTCCGGCCGTCGCGCGGACCACGTCCGGCCCCGGCACGCCGTCGGCCAGCGCGCGCAGCCCGTCGAGCAGTTCGTCGCGGTCCTCGGAGAGCAGCACCGCCCGGTGCGGGAGGTGGCCGCGGGTGGTGGCCAGCGAGAAGCCCACGTCCAGCAGGGCGTCGCCGTCCGCCTCGGTCAGGTGCCGGTACAGCCGGTCGGCCTGCGCGCGCAGCGCGGGCTCGCCGGCCGCCGACAGCACCACCGGTACGGTCGGCAGCGCGGCCGGCCGCCCGGCGGCGGCCGGCTCCTGCGCGGGCGCCTGCTCCAGGATGACGTGCGCGTTCGTCCCGCTGATGCCGAAGGAGGACACCGCGGCCCGGCGCGGCCGGTCGCCCTGCCCGGGCCACGGGATCGTCTCGGTCAGCAGGGAGACGGCGCCGCTCGACCAGTCCACGTGCGGGGTGGGCTCGTCCACGTGCAGGGTCCGCGGCAGCAGCCCCTCGCGCAGCGCCATCGTCATCTTGATGACACCGCCGACCCCGGCGGCGGCCTGGGTGTGCCCGATGTTCGACTTCAGGGAGCCCAGGTGGAGCGGCCGGTCCGCCGGACGCCCGCTGCCGTAGGTGGCCAGCAGCGCCTGCGCCTCGATCGGGTCGCCCAGCGAGGTGCCCGTGCCGTGCGCCTCCACGGCGTCGACGTCGGCGGTGGTGAGACCGGCGCCGGCCAGCGCCTGGCGGATGAGCTGCTCCTGCGCGGGGCCGCTGGGCGCGGTCAGCCCGTTGCTGGCGCCGTCCTGGTTGATGGCCGAACCGCGGACCACCGCCAGCACGGGGTGCCCGTTGCGGCGGGCGTCGGAGAGCCGCTCGACCAGCAGCAGACCGGCACCCTCCGCCCAGCCGGTGCCGTCCGCGGAGGCGGAGAAGGCCTTGCAGCGGCCGTCGGCGGCGAGTCCGCGCTGCCGGCTGAACTCCACGAACGGCATGGGCGTCGCCATCACCGTGGCCCCGCCGACCAGCGCCATCGAGGACTCGCCGCGCCGCAGCGAGGCACAGGCCAGGTGGAGCGCCACCAGCGAGGAGGAACAGGCCGTGTCGACCGTGATGGCCGGGCCCTCCAGCCCGAAGGTGTAGGCCAGCCGCCCGGAGGCCACGCTGCCGGCACCGCCGACGCTCAGGAAGCCCTCGTACTCCTCCGGGGCGGGGGAGAACCGGTTCATGTAGTCGGCGTACATGGTGCCCACGAACACACCGGTGCGGCTGCCGCGCAGCGTGGCCGGGTCGATGCCCGCGTGCTCGAAGGCCTCCCACGCGGTCTCCAGCAGCAGCCGCTGCTGCGGGTCGGTGCTGTGCGCCTCGCGCGGCGAGACGCCGAAGAACTCGGCGTCGAACTGCGCGGCCTCGTAGAGGAAACCGCCCTCCCGGGTGTACGAGGTGTGCGGCCGGTCCGGGTCGGGGTCGTACAGGCCCGCCAGGTCCCAGCCGCGGTCGGCGGGGAACGGCCCGACGGCGTCCACCTCGTCGGTGGCCAGTCGCCACAGGTCCTGAGGGGAACGGACGCCACCCGGGTAGCGGCAGGCCATGCCCACGATCGCGATCGGCTCGTGCTCGCGTTCCACGAGGTGGGCGTGGTCGGCCTTGAGCCGCTCGTTCTCCTTCAGCGCGGCCCGCAACGCCTCGACGACCTGCTGTTGGGTTGTGGAAGCCATCCTGTTCTCTCCGTACTTCCCTGTTGGGGGCCCCGTTGGGGGCTGGGTGTGGGTCTGGTGTCTGGGCCGGCGTCCGGAACGGGTCCGGGGCCGGGGGCCCGGGCGGGGGTCAGCCCTCGCCCAGGGCCAGGCGGATCAGGTCGTCGGCGCTCATGGTGTCGAGCGCGCTCCCGCCGTCCGGCAGGTCCGTGCCGCCGGGACCGGCGGCGCCGTTCACGGCTTCCCCGGGGGTGTCCTGCGCCGGCACGTCCGGTACGAGCGCGGCCCGCAGCCGGTCCGCGAGGGCACCCGGGGTCGGGTGGTCGAAGATGAGCGTGGGCGGCAGCTTGACGCCGGTCGCGGCCGTCAGCCGGTTGCGCAGCTCGACCGCGGTCAGGGAGTCGAAGCCCAGGTCCTGGAACCGGCCGTCGGCCGGCACCCGGTCACGGCTCGCATGGCCCAGGACGGCCGCCACTTCGACCCGTACCGCTTCGAGCAGGAGGTGACGGTGCTCCCGCCGGGGCGCCCGCGCCAGCCGCTCGCGCAGGTCGGCCGCCGTGTCCGGGGCCGCCGGAGCGCCGCCCGCGGGGCGGCGGGCCGGAGCCAGCCCCCGCAGCAGGACCGCGACCGCGTCCGGATCCACCGTCCGCAGGTCGAGGTGGGCGGCCGTCAGGACCGCGGCGCCGGAGTCCACGCCCGCGTCGAACAGGGCCAGGCCCTCCTCGGCGGACAGCGCCCCAATCCCGGAGCGGGCCAGGCGCTTCAGGTCCGCCTCGCCCAGGTCGCCGGTCAGTGTGCTCTCCTGCGCCCACAGGCCCCAGGCCAGGGACAGGGCGGGCAGCCCCGCGGCCCGGCGCCGCTGCGCCAGGGCGTCCAGGAAGGCGTTGGCCGCCGCGTAGTTGCCCTGCCCCGCGGAGCCCAGGGTGCCCGCGAGCGAGGAGAAGAGGACGAAGGCCGACAGTTCCAGGTCCCGGGTCAGCTCGTGCAGGTGCAGGGCGGCGTCGGCCTTGGGCCGCAGCACCCCTTCCATCCGCTCCGGGGTGAGCCCGGCGAGGACGGAGTCGTCGGTCACGCCCGCGGCGTGGACCACCGCGGTCAGCGGCCGGTCGGCCGGTACGGAGGCCAGCAGGGCGGCCACGGCGGCCCGGTCGCCGGTGTCGCAGGCGGCCACGGCCACCTCGGCGCCCAGCGCGGCCAGTTCGGCCGTGAACTCCTGCGCGCCCGGCGTCGCCGCACCGCGGCGGCCGGTCAGCAGCAGCCGCGGCACCCCGTGGTGCTTGACCAGGTGCCGGGCCAGCAGCCGGCCCAGCGTGCCCAGACCACCGGTGACCAGGACGTGGCTGTCCGCTCCGAAGGCCGCCGGGGCGTCCTCGGCGACGGTGGGCCGGTGACCGCGCAGGGCCGGCTCCGCGATCCGCCCGGCCCGTACCGCCAGCTGCGGCTCCTGCGCGGCCAGGGCCGGTACGAGAGCGCGGACGGACTCGGGCCGGCCGTCGGTGTCGACGAGCGCGAACCGGCCGGGCTGCTCCGACTGGGCGGAGCGGATCAGGCCCCAGACCGCCGCCACGGCGGGATCCGGGTACTCGGTGTCCGCGACCGCCACCGCGCCCTCGGTGACGAAGGCGAGCCGGGAGTCCGCGAACCGCTCGTCGGCCAGCCAGCGCTGGGCCGGCGCCAGGGCCGTGAGGACGGCCCGGCCGGACCCGGCCGGGACGGCGGGCACGGGGGCCACGACCACGGAGGGCACCGGAGCGCCCCCGTCGACCGCGTCCTGCAGCCCGTCGAGGCCGGGGTAGGCCCGGACCGCCACACCGGCGGCCCGTACGGCATCCACGACGGCGGAGTCCGCCTCGCCCAGGACGGCCCACGGGCCGGCCGGAACGGGAGCGGTCCCGCGCAGCGGGGACCAGTGCAGGTCGAACAGCGCGGCCCCGTGCACCGGTCCGGCGGCGGCCGCCGGGTCCTCCCGCAGCTCGCGCACGGCGAGCGCGTCGGCGGTGAACACCGGGGCGCCGGCCAGGTCCGCGATCAGCAGGGCGTAGCTGTCGCCCGCGCCCCGCCGCATGCGGACCAGCAGTTCGGTGGCTCCGGACGTCCGCAGGGTCACACCGCTCCACGCGAAGGGCACCAGCAGCCGGTCCCCGGCCCCCGCCCCGACGAGCGCGGTGTGCAGGGCCGCGTCCAGGGCGGCGGGGTGCAGACCGAAGCCGTCCGCGTGCGGGCCGGTGGCGCTCGCGGGGAGCACCACCTCCGCGTAGAGGTCGCTCCCGTGGCTCCACACGGCCCGCAGGCCCTGGAAGGCGGGGCCGTACGTGTATCCGCGCTCGGCGAGGCGGGCGTAGAGGTCGCCGACGGGTATCTCCGTGGCTCCCTGCGGCGGCCAGACGGCCAGGTCGGCCGCGTCGTCGGGTGCTGCGCAGGCCTCGTCGGCCAGCAGCCCGGAGGCGTGCCGCACCCATGCCGCGTCCGGCGTTCCCTCGGGCCGTGAGTGCAGCGCGAGGGTGCGCGTTCCGTCGGGCCCGGGGGCGCCCACCATCAGCTGGACGGTGACGCGCTCGTCCAGCGGCAGCGGCTGTTCGAGGGTGAGCTCGGCGACCTGCGCCGCGCCCGCCCGCCGGGCCGCGTACAGGGCGAGCTCCGCGACGGCCGCGCCGGGCAGCAGAGGCCGGCCCAGGATGGCGTGTTCCGCCAGCCACGGGTGGGCGCCGGTGTCGAGCGTGCCGGTGAACAGCCATCCCTGGCCCGCCGCGAGTTCGACCGTCCGGTCCAGCAGGGGGTGTCCGCCGGCCTGCAGCGGTGCCACCGGGGCGGCCGGGGCGCTCAGCCAGTAGCTGTCGCGCTGGTAGGGGTAGGTGGGCAGGGCGACGGCCCGGCCACCGGGCAGGAACCCGCCCCACTCGATGTCGGCGCCGCGTACGTAGGCCTGGGCGAGCGCGGCCGCGAGGGTCCCGCCTTCGGGGCGGCCCTTGCGCAGCAGCGGGGCCGCGGTGACCGGCTCCCGGGTCTCCGGTTCCCCGGCGGCCAGGATCGTACGGGCCATGGCGGAGAGCACGCCGTCCGGACCCAACTCCAGATACGTCGTGACGTTCTGGCTGTGGAGGTACTGGATGCCGTCGTTGAAGCGGACGGTGTGACGCAGGTGTCGGACCCAGTAGTCGGGGTTGGTGAGTTCTTCGGTGGTGGCGGGTCGTCCGGTGAGGTTGGAGATGATGGGGATGGTGGGGGTGTGGTAGGTGAGGGTGGCGGCGGTGGTGCGGAATGCGTCGAGGATGCCGTCCATGTGAGGTGAGTGGAAGGCGTGGCTGACGTTGAGTTGTGAGGTGCGTCGGCCGTTGTTGCGCCAGGTGGTGGCGAGTTGGTGGGCTGCGTTGTGGTCGCCGGTGATGACGGTGGAGTTCGGTCCGTTGATGGCGGCGATGTCGAGGTGGCCGTGGTGGGTGGGGAGGGTGTTGAGGATCTCGGCTTCGGTGGCCTCGATGGCGATCATGGCGCCGCCGGTGGGGGCGGACTGCATCAGACGGCCACGGACGGCCACCAGGGTGCAGGCGTCGTCCAGGGAGAGGACCCCTGCCACGTGCGCGGCGGCCAGCTCGCCCACCGAGTGGCCGAGGAGGTGGTCGGGGGTCAGCCCGTAGTGCTCCACCAGCCGGAACAGCGCGACCTCGACGGCGAACAGCGCGGGCTGCGTGTACTGCGTCCGGTTGAGGAGGGCAGCCTGCTCGCTGCCCTCGCCGGCGAGGATCAGCTCCTTGAGCGACAGACCCAGGTGCGCGTCCATCCGCGTGCACACGGCGTCGAGCGCGTCGGCGAACGCCGGGTGGGTCTCGTACAGTTCGCGGCCCATGCCGGGACGCTGACTGCCCTGCCCCGTGAACAGGAACGCGACTCCGGAAGCCCCGTTGGCCCTGCCGGAGTCCCCGGTCACGAGCTGCGGTACGGACTCGCCCCGGGCCAGCGCGTCCAGGCCCGCCAGCAGACCCGCCGGGTCCTCGGCGAGGACGACCGCACGGTCCGGGAGCGCCGCCCGTGTGGTGGCCAGCGCGTGACCGACGTCCAGGTGAGCGAGGTCGAAGCCGCCCTCCGTGCCGGCCTCGGCGGCCAGCCGCCGCAGCTGGGCGGCCCGGGCGCGCAGCCCCTCCGTGCCGCGGCCGGAGACCACCCAGGGCAGCTGGGCGGGGGTCGCCGGGTCGCGGGACTCCGCGGCCTCGGCGGCGGGGGCCTGTTCGAGGACGACGTGGGCGTTGGTGCCGCTGATCCCGAAGGAGGAGACGGCGGAACGGCGCGGCCGGTCGGTCTCTGGCCACGGGGTCGCCTCGGTGAGGAGGGAGACGGCGCCGCTCGACCAGTCCACGTGCGGGCTCGGCGCGTCGACGTGCAGGGTGCGCGGGAGCGTGCCGTGGTGCATGGCCATGACCATCTTGATGACGCCGCCGACGCCGGCGGCGGCCTGGGAGTGGCCGATGTTGGACTTGAGCGAGCCGAGGTGGAGGGGGCGGTCGGCGTCGCGGTCCTGGCCGTAGGTGGCGAGGATGGCCTGGGCCTCGATGGGGTCGCCGAGGGTGGTGCCGGTGCCGTGTGCCTCGACGGCGTCGACGTCGGAGGGTGAGAGTCCGGAGGCGGCGAGGGCCTCGCGGATGACGCGTTCCTGGGAGGGGCCGTTGGGGGCGGTGAGTCCGTTGCTGGCGCCGTCCTGGTTGACGGCGGATCCGCGGACGACGGCGAGGATTTCGTGGCCGTTGCGGCGGGCGTCGGAGAGCCGCTCCAGCAGCAGGATGCCCACGCCCTCGCTCCACGTCGTACCGTCCGCGGCAGCCGCGAACGACTTGACCCGCCCGTCGGGCGCCAGCCCGCGCTGGCGGCTGAACTCCACGAAGGGCCGCGGAGTGGCCATGACGGTGGCGCCGCCCGCCACGGCGAGGGTGCACTCGCCCTGGCGCAGGGCCTGCGAGGCCAGGTGCAGGGCGACGAGGGAGGAGGAGCAGGCCGTGTCGACGGTGATGGCCGGGCCCTCCAGCCCGAACGTGTAGGACAGCCGACCGGAGGCGACGCTGCCGGCACTGCCGGTGCTCAGGTAGCCCTCGTACTCGACCGGAACGGCGGACAGGCGGGAGGCGTAGTCGTCGTACATGGTGCCGACGAACACGCCGGTGCGGCTGCCGCGCAGCGTGCTCGGGTCGATGCCCGCCTGCTCGAAGCTCTCCCAGGTGGTCTCCAGCAGCAGCCGTTGCTGCGGGTCGATCGCGAACGCCTCCCGGGGTGAGACGCCGAAGAACTCGGCGTCGAACCGGTCGGCGTCGTAGAGGAACCCGCCGTGCCGGGTGTAGCTCTTGCCCGCCCGGGCGGGGTCCGGGTCGTAGAGGTCGTCGACGTCCCAGTCGCGGTTGGCGGGGAAGGGACCGATGGCGTCGGTGCCGTCGGCGACGAGTCGCCACAGCTCCTCGGGGGAGCGGGCGTCACCGGGATAGCGGCAGGCCATGCCGACGATCACGATCGGGTCGTCCTGACCGACGCCCGCGCCGGCCGCGGCCTCCCGGACCGGCCGGGCGGCGGCCTCACCGGCGATCTTGGCGAGCTCGGCGACGACGAAGTCGGTGAGCGCACCGGGCGTGGGGTGGTCGAAGACGGCGGTCGCGGGAACCGCGATACCGCTGTCCGAGGCCAGCCTGCGGCGCAGCTCCATACCGGTCAGGGAGTCCATGCCCAGCTGGATGAAGGGCCCGCTGTCGTTGACGGCGGCGGGGCCCGCCAGGCCGAGCACGGCGGCGACGGTGGTCCGTACGAGCTCACCGGCGGCACGCCGGCGGTCGGCCGGGGGCAGTTCGGCGGTGCGCTCGGCCCAGGAGGAACCGGTGGCCGCGGCGGCGCGCCGGCGCGGGGCGCGGACCAGGGTGCGCAGCAGGGCGGGCGCGGACTGCTCCGGGGAGCGCAGCGCCTTGAGGTCCAGCTCGATCGGCACCAGCTCCGGCCGGCCGGCGGTGAGCGCGGCGTCGAAGAGCTCCATGCCGCGTTCCGGGGTCAGCGGAAGGATGCCCTTGGCCGCCCACCGCTTGATGTCGGCCTCCGAGAACTGGGCGGCCATGCTCCCGGTGCTCGTGTCCCAGAGTCCCCAGGCGAGGCTGGTGGCGGGGAGGTTGTGGTGGTGGCGGTGGTGGGCGAGGGCGTCGAGGTAGGTGTTGGCGGCGGCGT
>NZ_JBIVFA010000011.1:173991-327507 GCF_044747975.1 Streptomyces sp. NPDC090045 | reverse complement strand
CGACTCTATCAGACTCTTTCGGGCCCGACTTCCTCGGCGCTTTCCAGTTCCTGCGCTTTCGCGCTTTCCCTTTCCGGCGATTCCGACTCTATCAGCGATTTCCCGGCTCTCCGACCACTCGCCGTATTACCGAAAAGGCATACGAAAAGACGGATGGAGATCAAGATCGCTGATGAGAGGAGGAGTCCCGTCCATCTGCCGTTCGCGAGAAGTTCACACGAGGCGTCCTGGCGGGAGTCACGACAGTACAGGCCCCATGGTGCCCAAGCAAATCGATTCAGGCGTATGGTCTAGTCCACCGGTCTAGTCCACTAGTCTCCGTGCCGAAGGGCCAGCCCGGATCGGGACCTACATCGGGCGAACCCGAACATCAAGTGACATATCCTTCAGAAGAGTACGCCGTTCGCGACAGGCAGTGACGGCGACACGATGAGCCCCACCCCTGGGAGGCCCCCATGACCAGCGTGACGTCCCCACTTGCCGGGATCGCCATCGGACTCGCGGCAGTGCCCGATCCGGTGTTCTCCGGCGCGATGGTGGGACCGGGCACCGCTATTGATCCCGTGCGCGAGCCCTCGGAGGCGGTGTCCCCCGTCGACGGTGTGGTCGTCTCCCTGCACCCGCACGCGTACGTAGTAGTCGACAGCGAGGGCCACGGCGTACTCACGCACCTCGGGATCGACACGGTCCAGCTCAACGGTGAGGGCTTCGAGCTGCTCGTGAACAAGGGCGACACCGTCACCCGCGGCCAGGCCGTCATCCGCTGGAACCCCGCTGCGGTCGAGGCCGCCGGCAAGTCGCCCATCTGCCCCGTCGTGGCGCTCGAGGCGACGGCCGATTCCCTCTCCGACGTCGTCGACTCCGGCGACGTGAAGGCTGACGACGCACTCTTCAGCTGGCAGTGACGATTCCGCCCGTCATGGGCGAGTGAGTCGGACATCCACCGCGGCGGGTCGGCCCGCCGCTCAATCGGAGACGGGTGAAATGGAGACAACGCTGCGAGGCGTCGGCGTGAGCCACGGTGTGGCGATCGGCGAGGTCCGGCACATGGGCACGGCGGTCCTGGAGCCGCCGGCCAAGCAGATCACTGCGGACGAGGCGGAGCGCGAGCAGGGGCGCGCCCGTCAGGCGGTGAGTGCGGTGGCGGCCGATCTGATCGCGCGTGGCCAGCTGGCCGGTGGCGAGGCCCAGCACGTGCTCGAGGCCCAGGCGATGATCGCCGAGGACCCCGAGCTGATGGCGGACGTCGACCGGCGGATCGCCGTCGGCAGCACCGCCGAGCGGGGCGTCTACGACGCCTTCGCCGCCTACCGCGATCTGCTCGCGGGGGCCGGCGAGTACATGGCCGGCCGGGTGGCCGACCTGGACGACGTGCGCAACCGCATCGTGGCGCGGCTGCTCGGTGTGCCGATGCCGGGTGTGCCCGACAGCGACGAGCCGTACGTGCTGATCGCGCGGGACCTGGCTCCCGCCGACACGGCGCTGCTGGACCCGGCGCTCGTCCTCGGTTTCGTGACCGAGGAGGGTGGGCCGACCAGTCACAGCGCGATCCTCGCGCGGGCGCTGGGCGTGCCGGCGATCGTGGCGCTGCCGGGTGCGGGTGAGATCGCCGAGGGCACGGTCATCGCCGTCGACGGCAGCACCGGGGACCTGTTCGTCGAGCCCACGGCCGAGAAGCGGGCCGAGCTGGCGGCGGCGGCCGCCGAGCGCAGGGCGGCCCTCGCCGCCTCGTCGGGCCCGGGTGCGACCTCCGACGGTCACAAGGTGCCGCTGCTGGCCAATGTCGGCGGTCCCGCCGACGTGCCGGCGGCCGTCGAGGCGGGGGCGGAGGGTGTGGGCCTGTTCCGCACCGAGTTCCTCTTCCTGGACGACAGCAAGAAGGCGCCGTCCGAGGAGAAGCAGATCGAGTCCTACCGCAAGGTGCTCGAGGCGTTTCCCGAGGGCCGTGTCGTCGTGCGGGTGCTGGACGCCGGCGCCGACAAGCCGCTGGACTTCCTGACTCCGGCCGACGAGCCGAATCCGGCGCTCGGCGTGCGCGGGCTGCGCTCGCTGCTGGACCACCCGGACGTGCTGCGTACGCAGCTCACCGCGCTGGCGAAGGCGGCCGAGGGGCTGCCGGTCTACCTCGAGGTCATGGCCCCGATGGTCGCCGACCGCATCGACGCCAAGGCGTTCGCGGACGCCTGCCGCGAGGCGGGCCTCAAGGCCAAGTTCGGCGCGATGGTGGAGATCCCCTCCGCCGCGCTCCGGGCGCGCTCGATCCTGCAGGAGGTCGAGTTCCTGTCGCTGGGCACGAACGACCTCGCGCAGTACGCCTTCGCCGCGGACCGGCAGGTGGGTGCGGTGTCGCGGCTGCAGGACCCGTGGCAGCCGGCGCTGCTCGACCTCATCGCCATGTCGGCCGATGCCGCCAGGGCCGAGGGCAAGAGCTGCGGTGTCTGTGGTGAGGCCGCTTCGGACCCGCTGCTGGCCTGTGTGCTGACGGGTCTGGGTGTCACCTCCCTGTCGATGGGTGCCGCGTCGATTCCTTATGTGCGGGCGACGCTCGCGAAGTACACGCTCGCCCAGTGCGAGCGTGCCGCGGCGGCCGCCCGGGCGGCGGACAGTGCCGAGGAGGCCCGCGTGGCCGCGCAGGCGGTGCTCTCCGGCGAATAGCCGGACGGATCGTCGTTCCCCGAGGGGCTCTCGCCGGTGGCGAGGGCCCCTCGGGCGTCTCCGGCCGCTCTAGTGGTGGGGGCCTGGCGTGTCGACGTCATAGCCCGGGCAGTATTCGACGCCTGGTTCGGGGGCTACGGGCTCCCCCGTGTCGGCGTCCGTGCAGTAGGCGTTGAAGACGGCCGCGGCCGAGAGGGCGACGAGGCGGCCGCGGTCCAGGCGCCAGCCGTGGACCCGGTCGCGGTGGCCCTCGGTGGTGCTCCGCACCACCAGTCCCCCGGGTCCGCCCTGGGCGAGCCCGGCGGCCAGGACCGTCACGAAGTCGAGGCCTTCGCGGCCCTCGATGCGGGGTGGGGTGTCCGGGTCCTCGGTGGTCTCGGCGTGGAGGACGGCGACGAGCTGTTCCGCTTCGGTGGGGATGCTGCAGACGAAGTGGTGGTGGCCGGGGCCGGCGCCGGAGACGAGGCGTTTGAGCGCGTCGGAGGCGCGGTCGAAGGAGGCGTGGCCGATGTCCTCGCCGCAGTCCGCGCAGCGGCCGATTCCGGCGAGGAGGGTGGTGGCGTACTCCCAGGTGGCCTGGCGGACCGCCTCGTCGACGAGGAGCGGGACGATCTCGTCCACGGGCTGGCCGGTGTACGGCAGGACGGCGCTGCCGCCGCCGAGCTCCGCGGTGAATCGGGTGCGGGTCTCGGCCGTGTCGGGGTCAAGGCCGTGTTCCCCGCAGTACTCGGCGTACTCGTCGGGGTCGAAGAGGGCGACGGTGGTGTGGATGCCCCGGGCCGCGAGGGACCGGAGCAGGCCGTCGACGTGGCGGAGGTACTCGGCGTAGTCGGCGGGGTGGTCGAAGGTGAAGCTGCGGTAGCCGCACATGGCCGCGAAGTCCCCGGCGTCGGCCAGCAGGCCGAGGGTGCTGGGGACTTCGCGGCGCAGCGTGCGGCGCCTGTCCGTGTCGTGGTCGTTCCTGCGTGGCATGGCTCCCCCTGAGTATGCGATCTTCTGCTCACTCAGAGTAATCATCGCCACTGACAGTGACGTCGGGGTCAGCCGCGGGTGCGGGCCAGCTCCACGTAGAAGTGGAGGAGGTCGAGGTTGTCCACCGAGCCCGGGTTGACCGCCTTGGCCAGGGACGCGCCCTGGAGGAGGCGCTTGACCGGGACCTCGATGCGCTTGCCGGTGAGGGTGTGCGGGATGCCCGGGACCTCGATGATCTCGTCCGGGACGTGGCGCGGGGAGAGCTCCTCGCGGATCGTCGCCTTGATCCGGGCGCGCAGGTCGTCGTCGAGGGTGGCGCCGGGGGCGAGGTGCACGAAGAGCGGCATCCAGTAGCCGCCGTTCGGCTCCTCCAGCCCGATGACCAGGGATTCCTTGATCTCAGGGAGCCGCTCGACGGCCTCGTAGATGTCGGCGGAGCCCATCCGGACGCCCTGGCGGTTGAGGGTGGAGTCGGAGCGGCCGTGGATGATCACCGAGCCGTGGTCGGTGATCGTGATCCAGTCCCCGTGGCGCCAGACTCCCGGGAACATCTCGAAGTAGCTGTCGCGGTAGCGGCTGCCGTCGGGGTCGTTCCAGAAGTGGATCGGCATGGACGGCATGGGGTTGGTGACGACGAGCTCGCCGACCTCGCCGATGACGGGCTTGCCGGACGGGTCCCAGGCCTGCAGGTCGGTGCCGAGGCAGGCGGCCTGGAGCTCGCCGATGTGGACGGGGAGCGTGGGGACCGCGCCGGCGAAGCAGCTGCAGACGTCGGTGCCACCGCTGACGGAGGCGATCCAGAGGTCCTCGGCGACCTCGTCGTGGAGCCAGCGGAAGCCGTCGGGCGGGAGCGGGGAGCCGGTGGTGGCCACGCACTTCACGGCGGACAGGTCGAAGTCGCGCGCCGGGTGGACCTCTGCCTTGCGGCAGGCCATGACGTACGCGGCGGAGGTGCCGTAGAGGGTGGCCTTCGTGCGCTCGGCGATGCGCCACTGGGCGCCCGTGTCGGGGTAGCCGGGGCTGCCGTCGTAGAGGACGACGGTCGTACCGGTGAGCAGTCCGGAGACGAGGAAGTTCCACATCATCCAGCCGGTGGAGGTGTACCAGAAGAACCGGTCCTCCGGCCCGAGGTCGCAGTGCAGGCCGAGCTGCTTGAGGTGTTCGAGGAGGATGCCGCCCTGGGACTGGACGATGGCCTTGGGCAGGCCCGTCGTACCGGAGGAGTAGAGCACCCAGAGGGGGTGGTCGAAGGGGACCGCCTCGAAGACGGGCTCGGTGTCGGCGGCGGTGAGGGCGGACCAGTCGAGGGCGCCCTCGGGGGCGGGCGTGCCGAGGAGCGGGATGTGGACGACCGCGCGCAGGGAGGGCAGCTCGCCGCGGAGTTCGGCGACGGTGTCGCGGCGGTCGTGCTGCTTGCCGCCGTAGCGGTAGCCGTCCACGGTGAACAGGACGACGGGCTCGACCTGCTGGAAGCGGTCGAGGACGCTGCGGGCGCCGAAGTCGGGGGCGCAGGAGGTCCAGACGCCGCCGACGGCGGCGGTCGCGAGGAGGGCGACGGTGGCCTCGGGGATGTTGGGGAGGTAGCCGCTGACCCGGTCGCCGGGGCGTACGCCGAGGTCGCGCAGTTCGGCGGCGAGCGAGCCGACCTGGCGGCGGAGCTCGCCCCAGCTGACCGGCGTGACCTCGTGGCTCTCGTCGACGTACAGCAGGGCGGGGTCGCCGGCGCGGGCCGGGTCCTCGGCGGCGCGCAGGGCGTGCTCGGCGTAGTTGAGGGTGGCCCCGGTGAACCAGCGTGCGCCCGGCATGGAGCGGTCGGCGAGGACGGATTCGTACGGGGTGGTGAAGCGAACGTCGAACCATTCGGCGACGGCCTGCCAGAAGGTGTCGAGCTCGTCGACGGACCAGCGGTGCAGGGCGGGGTACCCCCCGTCGGCGGGGGCTCCGAAACGGGTCGCGGCCCAGGCCTGGAAGGCGGTGATGCGGGCCGCGGCGATCCGGTCGGGGCCCGGCGCCCAGAGGGGTTCCGGCTGCGTGGCTGAGGTCATGGGTCGGCTCCCGGTCAAGTCTGCGGCTCGCGCTTCGTGTGCGTACGGTGCCATCGCGCGGGGGGTGTACGCGCGGCGGCTCACAGGGACGATGCCATGTGATCGACCGCTGCACCAGGGTTGTCCTGGCCGGTCGGGTGACCTGCGGAGGGTGCCGCTGGCGGGTGAACGGCAGTTGAACGCCGTCCCCTCGGCCGGGGGCCGGTGGCAGGGTGAGCGGCATGAACGGTCGTGATCTGGTGCGTGCGGTGAAGGACATCGGTACGGAGCGCGGACGGCGCGCCTGGCTTTCGGCCTGGCGCCACCGGCGTGCGGACACGGTGGGGCTCCCGCGCCGGGGCGCGGAGCGGGCGCGCGTGCCGGGTCTGCTGACCGGTACGGAGCCCCACCCGGGCGGGGGCGTACTGCGGTTCGCGCGCTCGGAGCTGCTGGTACGGGTCATGGCGGGCGGCGCGGTGTTCTGGGGCTGGGACGGGGCCGGGCCGACGCCCTCGTACGCGGTGGTGGGCGACGGGCCGGAGCCGGATCCGCGGGCCGTGCTGGAGCCGGACACCGGGGGCGGCTGGCGGGTGGTGTCGGAGCGGGTGACGGTGGCGGTGTCCCGGCACGGGGCGGTGGAGGTGCGCACTCCGGGCGGGACGGTGCTGCGGCGGGAGGCGCCGCCGCGGTGGTGGGAGCCGGTTCCCCTCGCCGGGGAGGCTGCAGTGGGGGCCGGAGCCGCCTCGGGCGGGACCGATCCGACGGGGGATGCGGCCGGGGCCGGCGGGCCGGGGGTGGGTTCTGGTGGGAGTGGGGCCTGCGCTGGCGCGGTGGGCTCTGGTGGAAGCGGGGCCGGCGGCGGTGCGGCGGGCACTGGTGAAGGCGGGGCCAGCCGCGGTGCGGCGGGCACTGGTGGAAGCGGGGCCGGCGCTGGCGCGGCGGGCTCTGGTGGGAGCGGGGCCGGCGCTGGCGCGGCAGGCTCTGGTGAAGGCGGGGCCGGCGGGCCGGGGGTGGGTTCTGGTGGGGGGCGGTGGGTGCAGCGCAGTGAGGTGGCGGCCGATGCGCGGTTCTTCGGGCTGGGCGGGCGGGCCGCGGGGCCGCGGCTGCGGGACGGGGCGTACCGGCTGTGGAACACGGACCCGAAGGGGGGCTTCGGGCCGGGTGTCGATCCGCTGTACCTGACGATGCCGGTGCAGATGGTGGTCGCGGACGCGGGAACGCACCTGGTGTTCCACGACAACACCTGGGACGGGCGGGTGGTGCTGCGGGAGGGCGAGGAGGGGGCGGGCTCGGGGGCGGACCGCCCCGGTGCGAGCGAGCTGCGCATGGAGGGCGGGCCGCTGCGGTGCTGGGTGCTGGTGGGGACGCCGGCGCGGGTGCTGCAGGGCTGGTCGGCGCTGACGGGCGCGGCCGCGGTGCCGCCGGAGTGGGCGCTGGGGTACCAGCACGCGCGGTGGGGGTTCGGGAGCGCGGCGGAGGTGCGGCGGGTGGTCGAGGGGTACGCGTCGCGCGGGCTCGCGCTGTCGGCCGTGCACCTGGACATCGACCACTACGACGGACACCGGGTGTTCACGGTGGACGAGCGGGCCTTTCCCGATCTGCCGGGGCTGGCCCGGGAGTTGCGGGAGCAGGGGGTGCGGCTGGTCTCGATCGTGGACCCGGCGGTGAAGACGGGGGACGCGGTGCACGTGTCGGGGCGGGCGGTCGGGGCGGCCGGTGCCTTCGTGCGGGACGCGCGGGGCGAGGAGGTGCGCGGCGAGGTGTGGCCGGGCGAGTGCGCGTACCCGGACTTCACGGATCCGGCCGTACGGGACTGGTGGGGCGGGCTGTACGAGGAGCGGCTCGCGCAGGGCTTCTCCGGTTTCTGGCACGACATGAACGAGCCGGTGTCCTTCGCGCCGTTCGGGGACGCCACGTTGCCGCGGTCGGCGCGGCACACGATGGACGGGGCCGGCGGGGACCACCGCGAGGGGCACAACGTGTACGCGCTGGGGATGGCGCGGGCGGGGTGGGAGGGGCTGGTGCGGCTGCGGCCCGCCGAGCGGCCGTTCCTGTTCTCCCGGTCGGGCTGGGCGGGGATGCAGAGGTACGGGGGCACGTGGTCGGGTGACGTGGAGACCAGCTGGGAGGGGCTGCGGGCCTCGCTGGCGCTGGTGTTGGGGCTCGGCCTGTGCGGGGTGCCGTACTCGGGCCCGGACGTCGGCGGCTTCGGCGGTTCGCCGTCACCGGAGTTGTACGTGCGGTGGATGCAACTGGGGGCGTACCTGCCGCTGTTCCGGACCCACTCGGCGATCTGGGCGGGGCGGCGGGAGCCGTGGGAGTTCGGGCCCGAGGCGGCGGAGCAGGCGGCGGCGGTGATGGCGGAGCGGGAGCGGCTGCGGCCGTACTTCGTGACGCTGGCGCACCTGGCGCGGCGGACGGGGGCCCCGTACGTACGGCCGGTGTGGTGGGGGGCGCCGGAGGAGCGGCGGCTGCGGGACTGCGAGGACGCGTTCCTGCTGGGCGACGCGCTGCTGGTCGCCCCGGTGCTGGAGTGCGGGGCGGACCGGCGGGCGGTACGGCTGCCGCGGGGCCGGTGGTACGACACCGCGACCGGGACGGCGTACGAGGGCCCGGGCCAGATCCTGCTGGACGCCCCGCAGGGGCGGATTCCGGTGCTGGCGCGGGCGGGGGCCCTGCTGCCGGTGCGCTCCGCGGGGGGTGACGGGGTGGAGCTGGAGGTCTGGGCGCCGGCCCGGGGGCGTACGGGGGGCGGGGTGGTGATCCGGGACCCGGGGCCGGGGTTCGAGGCGGGCACGGTCGAGCGGTACACCGTGCGGTGGGCCGGGGACGAGGTGGTGGTGGAGACGGAGGCGGGCGGCTCCGTCTCCACGGGGGTCACCGTGCGGGGGCTGTAGGGGCGGGTGGGGCCGAGTGGGTGGGCGCGGTTCAAGATCGGGGCTCCGCCCCGGACCCCGCGCCTCAAACGCCGGCGAGGCTGGATTGGCCGCCGGCCGAGTGGGCGGGCGCGGGTTCAAGAACGGGGCTCCGCCCCGGACCCCGCGCCTCAAACGCCGGCGAGGCTGGATTGGTGGCCTGGCGGGACTGAGAGGTCCTTGGCAGCAGTTCCGGACTACGGGTTGTACTTGCCCGCGAACCAGGCGGCGGCCGCCTGGGTGTGGAGGGGGAAGGCCAGGGGGGACGGGGTGTGCAGGATGTGCCAGCCCGTGGTTTCGTCCGTCGGCTTCGAGGCGGGGAGGTCGGCGGCGCGGCGGGGCGGGAGGAGGCCGAAGAGGAGGAGGTGGCCCGCCGGGGAGCTCAGGGCGTCGGCGAGGGTGACCTCGGAGGCCGGGGCCGTGATGCCGGTCTCCTCGCGGAGCTCGCGGACGACCGCGTCGCGCCAGTCCTCGCCGAAGTCGATGAAGCCGCCGGGGAGGGCGACGCCGCCGAGGGCCGGCTCGATGGTGCGGGTGATGACCACGAGGCCGGTTCCGTCAACATCCTCGACAGGGAGGAGGGTGACGGCCACCGGGAGCGGGTTGCGGTAGGCGGTCGCCCCGCAGGCGGTGCAGGAGCGGGGCCACGCGGGGGTGGCGTAGGGCGCTCCGCAGGTGGAGCAGTGCGAGTCCTTCAGCTGTGCCGGCATCCGGCGATGGTATGCCAAGGGGTATGCGGATGACGGCTGTTGTGGGTGTGCTCGCGGTGCTGGCCGGCGGGGCGGCGGCGCCCTCCGGGCACGGGCCCGGACACGGGTCCGGGCCCGGGTTCGTGGCGCTGCGCGAAGTGGATCCGAGCGTCCGGGAGGACATGCGGTACGCCGGTGCGCGGAATTTCACCGGTGGGGTGGTGGACGGGTACGAGGAGCCCGTGTGCCTGCTGGCCCGGCCCGCCGCCGAGGCGCTGCGGCGGGCGCAGCGGGGGCTGCTGCGGCGCGGGTACGCGCTGCGGGTGTACGACTGCTACCGGCCGCAGCGGGCGGTGGACCGGTTCGTGCGGTGGGCGCGGGAGGCGGACGGCCCGGACGACGCGGCGGCGAAGGCGGAGTTCTATCCGAACGTGGAGCGGAACCGGCTGATTCCGGAGGGGTACATCGCGGAGAAGTCCGGGCACAGTCGCGGGAGCACGCTCGATGTGACCCTGGAGGAACTGTCGGGCCGGCCGGTGGACATGGCGACCGCCTTCGACTTCTTCGATCCGCTCTCGCACACCGATGATCCGCGGGTCACGGGTGCCGCCCGTGCCCATCGGCAGTTGCTGAAGGGTGCGCTGGCCGAGCAGGGCTTCGTGAATCTTCCCGAGGAGTGGTGGCACTTCACGTACAAGCCGGAGGCGTATCCGGACACGTATTTCGATTTCCCCGTCGCTGTCGCCTCCGTGCGCCCGTGAGTACCGTGCCCGCATGACTTTCAGCTCGTACGAAGAATTCTGGCCGTACTACGTCGCGATGCATTCCCGGGCCGCCACCCGCTGGATCCATCTCACCGGCACGCTCACGGGGCTCGCGCTGAGCGTCTACGGGGTGGCGCGGGGCCGCAAGCGCTACCTCGCCGCGCTCCCCCTGATCGGATACGGGACCGCCTGGCCGGCGCACTTCCTGATCGAGGGGAACAATCCGGCCACCTTCGGTCATCCGGGATGGTCGCTGCGCGGGGACGCGCAGATGATCCGGATGATGCTGGCCGGGCGGGACGCGGAGCTGGGCGAGATCGCCCGGAAGTGGCTCGCCGAGAACCCGTGCCAGGGGTGCCCGCCCGTGACAGACTTCTGACGATCCGTCAGAAGTCTGGCTAGGGAGGGGTCTTGGCACGCACACGCACACCCGTCGTGAACGGGTGGTTCACCGAGGACGGTCCGGACGGCGGCTTCCGGCTGCTCGGCACCCGCTGCTCTGCCTGTACCGCGGTGTTCTTCCCGCGCGAGGACGCGTACTGCCGCAATCCACACTGCACGGGGGACGGCGACCTGTCGGAGGTGCCGCTGTCCCCGCGGGGCCGGGTCTGGTCCTGCACCGACGGGCGCTACCGGCCGCCCGCGCCGTACGTGTCCGACCCCGGCGCGCCCTGGGAGCCGTACACCCTGGTCGCGGTGGAGCTGGAGGCCGAGGGGATGGTCGTGCTGGGGCAGGCGGTGCCCGGGGTGGGGGTCGCCGATCTGGCGGTCGGGACGGAGGTCGAGGTGGTGGGCGGCGTGCTGAACGAGGACGCCGAAACCGTCTGGACCACCTGGCGGTTCAAGCCGGTGGGAGGGGCCGCGTGAGCGCCGACATCGCCGTCCTCGGGGCCGGAATGCACCCCTGGGGCAAATGGGGCCGCAGCTTCGTCGAATACGGCCGGACCGCCGCGCGGGCGGCGCTCGCGGACGCCGGACTGGACTGGACGGACGTGCAGTCGATCGTCGGCGCCGACACCGTGCGCTCGGGGTACCCGGGCTACGTGGCCGGTGCCACCTTCGCGCAGGCCCTCGGCTGGCAGGGCGCACGGGTGACCAGCGTGTACGCGGCCTGCGCGTCCGGGGCGCAGGCGATCGGCGCGGCCCGCGCGCAGATCCTGGCGGGCCTGGCCGACGTGGTCCTCGTGGTGGGTGCGGACGCGGCGCCCAAGGGGTTCTTCGCCCCGGCGGGCGGCGACCGGCCGGACGATCCGGACTGGCTGCGGTTCCGCGTGCTCGGCGCCACCAACCCGGCGTACTTCGCGCTGTACGCCCGGCGCCGGATGGCCGTCCACGGGGACACTCCGGAGGACTTCGCCCAGGTCAAGGTGAAGAACGCGGCGGCCGGGGTGCTCAACCCGTACGCCCGCTACCGCAAGAGCGTGAGCGCCGAGGAGGTCGCGGCCTCCGCGGTCGTCGCGGATCCGCTCCGGCTGCTCGACATCTGCGCCACCTCCGACGGGGGCGCGGCGCTGGTGCTGAGCAGCATGGACTTCGCGCGGTCGCGCGGGGTGGCCGATCCGGTGCGGATCCGGGCGGTGTCCACCGTGACTCCCACCTATCCGCGGACGGTGCTGGACCTGCCGGACATCGCGACCGACTCGGCGGTGGCCGTGGATCCGGCGGCCGGATCCTTCCGGGCGTCGATCGCGCGCGCCGCGTACGAGGAGGCGGGGCTGGGGCCGGACGAGCTCTCGCTCGCCGAGGTGTACGACCTGTCCACCGCCCTCGAACTGGAGTGGTACGAGGACATCGGGCTGTGCGGGGAGGGCGAGGGGGCGAAGCTCGTCCGGGAGGGGGCGACCGCGCTGGGCGGCCGGATCCCGGTCAACACCAGTGGCGGGCTGGCCTCCTTCGGGGAGGCGGTGCCGGCGCAGGCCATCGCGCAGGTGTGCGAGCTGACGTGGCAGCTGCGCGGTACGGCGGGGGACCGGCAGGTGCCGGGGGCGAGGGCCGGGATCACGGCCAATCAGGGGCTGTTCGGGCATGGATCGGCCGTCGTCGCCGTGCGCTGAACAGGTCGTGTTGTCCGAACGCTTGACGGCCCCCTGCGGCAGGTTCACACTCGCTCCACAGTCCCGCGCCGCGACCGGGACCCCGAACCCCCCGTGAGAGCTGCGGCCCGTACCCCAGTCGGCGGGGGTACGGGTCGCCTCCATGTCGGGCCCGTCGTGCGGACGCCCTTCCGAGCTCCACGTGCGGACACCCTTCGGACCTCTCGTTCGGGCGCCGCGCCGGCCCCTGTGCGGGCCGCCCGTCAGGCCCCCGCGGACAGGCTCCGGCGCCGCTCGCGCGCCAGGGACATCGCGTGTTCCACGACCCCCACCAGCACGTCCTTCACTGACTCCCGGTCCCGTGCGTCGCACAGCAGCACCGGTACCCCGGGGTCGAGGTCGAGTGCCGTCCGTACGGTCACCACGGGGTGCCGGTCGGCGCCGTCGAAGCAGTTGACCGCGACCACGAACGGGATCCCGCGCCGCTCGAAGTAGTCGACGGCCGCGAAGCAGTCGGCGAGGCGGCGGGTGTCGGCGAGGACCACGGCGCCGAGCGCGCCCTGGGCCAGCTCGTCCCACAGGAACCAGAAGCGGTCCTGTCCGGGCGTGCCGAACAGGTACAGCACCAGGTCCTCGCGGAGCGTGATGCGCCCGAAGTCCATGGCCACGGTCGTGGTGCTCTTGCCCTCCACTCCCCCGGTGTCGTCGACACCGGAGCCCGGCTCGGAGAGCCGCTCCTCGGTCCGCAGCGGTCTGATCTCGCTCACCGCACTCACCAGGGTGGTCTTGCCCACCCCGAAGCCGCCCGCGACCAGGATCTTCAAGGTCAGCGGTTCGACCGGCGACACCGCGTGCATGGCACCGGTGCGGCTAAAGCGCCCGAAGGCCATCGATCACCTCACGCAGAATGGATTCATCGGGCAGTTCGGCCGGTGGTACCGGCCTGGTCACATGGACCAGTTCCTCGTCGACCAGGTCGCCGATGAGGACGCGTACGACCCCGACCGCGAGGTCGAGGTCGGCCGCGAGTTCGGCGACCGACTGCGGCCGGCCCCGGCACAGCCCGAGGATGTGGGCGTGTTCCGGGGAGAGGGTCATGTCCCAGACCGGATCGTCGGCCGCCGCTTCGGCGACGACGAGCGCGATCAGGTCGAGGCGGTGCTGACCCGCATGGCTGGTCCGGCCGCGGGTCATGGCGTACGGGCGTACGACGGGACCCGCGTCGTCGTCGAACCAGTGCGCGTGGTCGGGGCCGTCGGCCGACGGGTCGACGGGGAAGCCGATGCCGGCGGCGACGTGGGTGTCGGTGGAGTGGTCCTGGCCTGAATCGCTCATGCCGTACGACTCACCCTCCGGCTGGCAGCCCGGTGCGCGGGGCGGTCGCCAGGTGGTCGCCCACTCGCTTGACCATCAGCGTCATCTCGTACGCGACCTGCCCGACGTCGGAGTCCGCGTCGGCCAGCACGGCCAGGCAGCTGCCGTCGCCCGCGGCCATGACGAAGAGGAAGGCCTCGTCGAGTTCGACCACGGTCTGGCGGACCCGGCCGGAGTCGAAGTGCCGGCCGACGCCCTTGGCCAGGCTGTGGAAACCGGAGGCCACGGCCGCGAGGTGCTCACTGTCCTCGCGGGTCAGGTCCTTGGAGCTGCCGGTGGGCAGGCCGTCGCCGGAGAGGACCACCGCCTTGCGGATGGAGCCGACCCGGTCGACGAGCTCGTCGAGGAGCCAGTTGAGCGGGCCGGAGCCGCGGCCCCTGGTGTCGTTGCCGGTCTGCGGTGCGGTCATCGACCGTCCCCTTCGTTCTCGTATCCGGGACCGCCGGCGGCGGATGTGCCTGCCTCGGTCTCGGACTGCTGCGGTGCGTGCTGGTTGCGGCCCGCCGTCCAGCCTCGCTGGAGTGCGGACATGCGCGTACGTACGTCTTCCGCGTCGCGGTCGGCCCCCTGGTCGGTGGGAGCCTCGGCGGGTGCGGCGGACAGGGTCTTCTTGAGCTGGGGTGCCAGGCTGGCCTGGCGGACCCGGCGGGGCAGCCCGCCGGTGCCCGGGCCGGGTGCGGGGTCCGTGTCACCGGATCCGGCCGCCGGGGCGGAGGCGGGCTGCGGGACCACCGACACCGGGCGCTCCACCCGGCGGCCGTGGTCGGCGACCAGGGTCGGGGCGGGGCGGCGGCGCGGCAGGGGTACGGCTCCCGGGGCGCGGGGGGCGTCGGGTCGCGAGGCCTCCACGCGCTGGGTCTCCAGCCGGACGGGCCCGGTGGGGGCGAGCGATTCGCGGTCGCGGTCGTTCTTGCGGGCACCGCCCCGCTCGGCGTGCCGGTCGGTGTGCGGCCGGTCCGCCGGGCGCAGGCCCAGCAGGGCGCTGCGGGGGGTGCCGTTCGGCGGGGTCTCGTCGTCGAGGGTGGCCATGACGGGGCGGCCGGCGGCGCCGTTGCGGCCGGAGATCCCGGCGGTGGCGTCGTTCAGGACGGCGGGGTCGTCGAGGCCGTCCAGCGGGTCCAGGCCGCGGCCCACGAGCGGGGCCTCCAGCTCGACCGGGCCGCGCAGTTCGGCGGCGGGCAGCGGGCGGCCGGACGGGGCGCGCTCCACGGCGGCGGGCGCGGGCCGCTCGGCCGCCGTGCGACCGGCGTGGCCGGCCTTCGCGGGCGAGGCGGCCCGTACGGGCTGGGCGGCGGCCCGGTCGCCTTCGAGGCGCACGCCGTTGCCGTTGGTCTCGGGGGCATCGGTGAGCAGGGCCACGGGGAGGAAGACCACCGCGGTGGTGCCCCCGTACGGGCTGGGCTGGAGGACGACCTTGACGCTGTGGCGCTGCGCGAGGCGGCTGACGACGAACAGGCCGAGGCGGTCGGTGTCGGAGAGTTCGAACTCGGGGGTCTCGGCGAGCCGGAGGTTCGCGTCGAGCAGGGCCTCCGGGGTCATGCCGAGGCCGCGGTCGTGGATCTCCAGGGTGAAGCCGTTGGCCACGCGCTCGCCGTGCACCTGGACGGCGGTGTGCGGCGGGGAGAACACCGTGGCGTTCTCCAGGAGTTCGGCGATGAGGTGGGTGATGTCGGCGACGGCGGGGCCGACGATGCCCAGGCGCGTGAGGCGGCGCACCTCTATTCGCTCGTAGTCCTCGACCTCGGCGACGGCGGCCCGCACGACGTCCATCAGCTGGACGGGCTTGCGCCACTGGCGGGAGGGCGCGGCGCCGGAGAGGATCACGAGGCCTTCGGCGTGGCGGCGCATGCGGGTGGTCATGTGGTCGAGGCGGAAGAGGTCGGCGAGCTCCTCGGTGTCCTCGGTACGGCGTTCCATGGTGTCGAGGAGGGTCAGCTGGCGGTGCAGCAGCACCTGGTTGCGGCGGGCCAGGTTGACGAACACCTCGGAGACACCGCGCCGCAGGTCGGCCTGCTTGACGGCGGCCTCGACCGCGGCGCGCTGGAGGGTGTTGAGGGCCTGGCCGACCTGGCCGACCTCGTCCTTCTCGTATTCGAGGTGGGGCGCCTCGGTCTCCACGTCCACCTGCTCGCCGGCGGCGAGGCGGCGCATCACGCTGGGCAGCCGGACGCCGGAGGCCTCGTGGGCCTCCTTGCGCAGCCGGGACAGGTCGCGGACGAGGTCGCGGCCGATGCGCACGGAGAGGACCAGGGACACGATGAGGGCGAGGAAGCCGAGCACACCGGCGGCCGCGGCCTGGATCATGACGTCCATGGCGACGGGTTCGATGCGCTGCTGGTAGCGGTCGCCCGCGGCCGTGTTCATGGCTGCCAGGTCCTCGAGGACCTTGGCGGCGGCCTCGTCCCACTGGGCGGGGGTGACGCTGCGCGGCTTGTTGACCGCGCCGCCTGCGATGAACCGTTCCTCGGCGTCGCGCAGGGTCTTGGTCTGGGCGTCCTTCCAGTACAGCTCGAAGCGTTCCCGGTCGTCGGCGGGGAGGGTCACGAGGTTGAACTCGTAGAGCAGCGTGCGGTTCGCGGCGTAGTCGGAGACGTGGCGCACGTCGGGCGCGGTGACGTTGCGCGCGGCGAGGGCGGAGGCGACGACGGCGTCCTCGCGGGAGAACAGCTCGCGGGCGCGGCTGATGCCGACGAGGGCGCGGCCCTCCTTGTCGACCTCGACGTTGTCCAGGCCGTGGAGGTTCATGAGGAAGTCGTAGCAGGGGTCGACCAGCCGGTTGTAGAGCTCCAGGGCCTGGGTGGGGTCCAGGGCGTTCTGGTCGACGGAGCGGCGCATGGCGCCGATGCCCTGGAAGGCGCCGACGATGGAGCGCAGGCGCTGGGCGCTCTGCGAGCTCAGCTCGTCGATGACCTTGGCGTCGCGTGCGCTGACGCTGATCTGCTCGACGGCCGCGTCGGTTTCGGCACGGCGCTTGGTGAGTTCGGCGGTGGCCGTGGCGGCCCGCGGGTCGCCGAGGACGACGAGGGTCTGGCGCCGTTCCTTCTGGATGACGCGGACGAAGTCCTCGACGGGGTAGCCGACCTTGTCGATCACGTAGGCCACGTCGAAGAGTTGGATCGCCTGACGGCCGGTGATGACCGTGGCGAAGCCCCAGAGGGCGGTCAGGGAGACGAGCGGCACAAGGAGCAACGCCACGATCTTCCGGCGGATGGACTTCCCGCGAAAGCGCATGGCCTCCCCAGCCTCCCCCAGGTCAACCCCGTTACCGGGGGTCGGTGTTCCGTCATTTAAACGGCGTGAGCCTACTACTGCTCCGGAGTAGGTTCGAAGGCGTGTCCGGACGTTTTCGGCCGGACCCCCAAAGGAAGATCACCAGTTGTCCGACACTTCCGGTCAAGAGCGGCCCGATATGTGGCAGATGACACTTGGTGGGGCGTCAGTTCCTGCAACCTGATGGATGGCTGGAATTGTTCGTTCCGCGATCATCTGGGCGCGTGAAGGCATCCGCGATCCGGGAATCTCTCGATGCCGCCGGACGTCTGTCTGTTCGAGGGCCACGTCGGGGGTAGACGTGGTGGGTAGGCATGGCGGACCGCGGCGTGGGGAGTGAGCGGACCATGAGCAGTGACGAGCGCGGCGGGGCGGGTGCGGGCACGTACGCCGGAGCGGCGGGGCGGGGGCTGTGGGTGGAGGAGCCGGCCCGCCGGCGCCGGATGCCCGATCCGGTACGGAGCTCCGCGGTGCGGGCGG
Source organism: Streptomyces sp. NPDC090045 (assembly GCF_044747975.1). NCBI lineage: Bacteria > Bacillati > Actinomycetota > Actinomycetes > Kitasatosporales > Streptomycetaceae > Streptomyces > Streptomyces sp. NPDC090045. The sequence goes on along the minus strand of NZ_JBIVFA010000011.1, from coordinate 310,331 downwards.
TGCTGATCGTGGCCGTGACCCTGACCCAGGCGGCGATCACGTTCTTCCTGACCCTGACCGGCTCCTGGCTGGCCCTGCCGATGGCGCTCGGCGCGATAGCGGGGACGATCGTGGCCACCTGGGGCGTGCTGGACGTGTTGATCACCCGGCAGATGTGGAACCAGCGGTACGGGGTCCTCTCGCAGCCGAGCAGCACGGCGCGCAGCCGCCGCCGTGAGGCCCGCAGGGCCGCCCGCGAGGCCGCCCCGGGCCGAATACCCCGGGACGACGGCCCCCTGACGGCCTTCGGCCGCTCCACGGCCCCCTGACGGCGGCCGGGCCCCGCCCTCCGGCGAACGGGGTCCGGTACAGCGGGCCGGAGCCCGTGAGGCGCCCCGGCGCCGGGCGGTGCGGGGCGCGCGTCAGGAAGCGACGCCGCTGCGGCGGAACATCCGGGTGGCGGTGATCTCGCCGTGAATGGTCTCCTCCTCCGGGGACTGCTGCGGCAGGCCCGGACGCAGGTGTTCCTCGACGCTGATGTACTTCAGGCCCGCCCGCAGGTCCGCGTCGTTGCGCAGCCGGATCACCAGCGGGAACTCGGCGAGGGCCGTGGTGTCGAACAGGCCCGTCGTGTAGAGCAGCTGGACGCCGAGCGCGTCGGAGACGGCCCGCTGGAGCTCCAGCAGGTACGTGGCGTTCGCGCGGCCGATCGGGTTGTCGAGGAACAGCGTGCCCGCGTGACGGTGCTTGTCGCGGCCGCGGTCGTTGCTGCGCAGCGCCGCCATCGTGCAGTAGAGGGCGATCGCGGCGGTGAGCAGCTGCCCGCCGGAGAAGACGTCCCCCATCTGGCCGACGGGGACGCGTTCGGCGCGCAGCACCGCGTCCGGCTTGAGGATCTCCACGGAGATGCCCTTGGGTTCGAGGGCCGCCTGGACGCCCCTCAGCAGCAGGGACATGCCGTCGCGGCGGCCCTCGCCGAAGGAGGCGGTGCTGTTCTTCTTCACGGCCGCGCGGGTGGCCTCGTCGATGACCTCGCCGAGCCGTTCCGTGAGCGTGGCCTGGTCCGGCTCCTCGAAGCGGATCCGGAGGAACTCCTGGCCCGACCATTCGCCCAGGCCCTCCGGCAGCTGGGAGAGGCGCTGCGCGGAGCGGAGCGTGGCCAGGGCCGATTCGACGAGCCCGCGCAGGCGGTCGACGATGCTGTCGCGGTTGCGCTCCAGCTGCGCCAGTTCGTCGGTGAGGACGCGCAGCCGGGGCGCGAAGGCCGCCGCCCAGGCCGCCGCGTGCTCGGGCAGGGCCGCGGCGGGCAGTTCCCGGATCTGCTGGCGCGCAGGGGTGCGTACCTGCTCGTAGCGGGTGGCGTTGGCGTGCCGGACCAGGATGTCGCTCGCCTCGCGCACCGCGGACTCGGCGGCCGAGAGGTCGGCCGCGCAGCCGCGCAGGGAGCGGCGGGCCTCGGTGGCCGACTGGCGGGCCTCCTCCAGGGTGCCCGGGTGGGGCACCGGCTCCTGCTCGTCCTCGGCGTGTGCGTGGTCGCGCAGGAGGTCGCGCAGCAGGGCCGCGGTCTCGTCGAAGCCGCCGGCGCCGTCCTCGGCGGTGCGGTGGGCGCGCAGCAGGTCCGCGTGGGCGGCGCGGGCGCTCTCCACGGCCGCGGTGTGGGCGGCGAGCTGGGCGGTGGCGGTACGGAGCAGGGCCTGGGCCTGTTCGACGTCCTCGGGGACCAGTTCCTCGGGCAGTTCGGTGTGCGCCTCGCCCTCGGCGGGGGCGTGCCGCTCGGCCTCGCCGCGCAGCCGGCCGAGCTGCTCGCTGGCCGTGGACGCGCGGGTCTCCAGCATCTGCACGAGGGACTCGGCGCGGGCGGCGGCGGCCTGCCGGGAGGGGCCGTCGGCGCCGTCGGTGCCTTCGAGGAGCTGGGCGGCGCGGGTGCGGACCTTGTTGGTGAGGCGGTCGAGTTCGGCGAGGGCGGCGCTCTCGTCGCTCTCGGCACGGGCCTGTTCGGCGCGCAGGTCGGCGCCGACGCCCACCTTCTCGTAGAGCTGGGAGGCCGCGCGGTAGGCCTCGCGGAGGTCCGGGAGGGGGACCCGCGGGCCGTCCCCGTCCGCGTCGGGCAGCTGGTCGGGGGCGCCGGCGATCTCGGCGCGTTCGGCGCGCAGGGCGCGGGCGGTGCGGCGGGCGTCGTCGGCCGCGCGCTGGGCGGCGCGGCGGTCCTCGTCGGCGGCGCGGGCCCGGTCCAGGCAGACCTCGGCGCGGGCCTCGGACTCGGCGGCCTCGTCGGCGAGCTCGCGGAGCCTGGCCTGCCAGCCGGCCCGCTCGCGCAGGCGGAAGGCGAGGCCGGCGAGGGCGTCGGCGACGCGGCGGGCGCGCTGGGCGGTGTCCTGGCGCTCCTCGCGGACGCGGGCGGCGTCGGAGGCGGCCTCGTCGGCCTCGGCGCGTACGGTACGGGCCTCCGCGAGCTCGGCGTCGGTCTCCTCGGCGAACGACCGTGCGGCCGCGGCCTGTTCGGCGAGTTCGGCGAGGCGGCCGGGCGGGCAGCCGGTGCGCCAGGAGGTGAGGCGGGCGGCGAGCTCGCGGTCACCGGAGAGACGGGCCGCGAGTTCGCGGATCTCGGTGTCGCGGGCGCCGGCGCGGGTGCGCAGGGCCTGGCGCTCCTCGTCGGCGGCGTGCTCGTCGTGCATGGCCGGGTTCGGCGGGACGAGGAACACCGCGGTGTCGGTGTCGGCCGCGGGCGGTACGGGAGCCAGCAGGGCGGCGGCGGTCCCGACGGCGACGGTGGAGCGGGGCAGCAGGGCGGCGCCGGAGAGGACCTCGCGGGCCCGGGTGTGGGTGTCGGGGTCGGTGATGACGACGCCGTCGACGAGTTCGGGGCGGGCCGAGAGGACGGCGGCGTGGTCGGCGGGGTCCACGGACTGGGCGAGGTAGCGCCAGCCGGGCAGGGCCGGAATGCCGTGCTCGCCGAGGTACTCGACGGTGGCGAGGACGTCGGGGCCGGGCGGCAGCAGGCCGCCGTCGCCGAGGGCGCCGAGGATCCGGGAGTCGTCGGCGGCGGCGGTGCGCAGCTCGAAGAGCTGGCGTTCGGCCGCGGCGACCCCGTCGGTGAGCAGGGTGCGCAGGTCGTCGGCGTTGCGGTCGAGGTCGGCGACGGTCAGCCCGTCGGCGGCCGCGGGGTGGCCGGGCTCGGGGGTGTCGGAGCCGGTGCCCGCGCCGGCCGGCGTACCGCTGCGCGGGCGCGGGAAGGCCGGGGCCTGGGTGGCGGGCAGGCCCAGCAGCTCGGCGAGGCGCGGGGCCGCGGCGAGGGAGGCCGCCGCCCGGTACTCGGCGTCGTGGGCGGCCTCGGCGGCCTCGGCGGCGTCCGCCGCACGGGCGGCGGTGAGCTCGGCGCGGGATTCGGCGGCGGCGGCCTCGCGGGCGGCTTCGGCGGCCGCGCGGGCGGCCTCCCGGGCCTCGTCCCAGGCGGCCACGGCGGTCTTCTCGGCGTCGGTGGCGGCGAGGGCCGCGCGCGCCGGGTCGGCGTCGGGGGCGGAGTCGTCGAGCCAGCCGGCGCGGACGGCCTCGGCGGTCTCCTGCTGGACCTCGGCGAGGCGCGAGCGGAGGTGCTCGGCCTCGCTGCGGGCCCGCTGGGCGGCCGTGGCGGCGGCGGTGGCGTCGCGGTGGGAGTCCTCGCCGGTGGCCTGGAGGGCGGCGGAACGCTCCTCCTCCTCGTTGGCGAGCCGCTCGCCGTGCTCGGCGGCGGTGTGCAGGGCCCGTACGAGCTCGCCTGCGGCCGTGGCGCGGGCGGCCAGCGCGGGGGCGGCGTCCCGCTCGGCCTCCAGGATCGCGGCGGCGACGCGGGCGGAGCGGTCGGCGGCGGCGCGGTGACGCAGCACGATCTCGGCGGCCTGCCAGGCGGAGTGCAGCGTGCGGGCTTCGAGGAGCTCGCGGCGCTGCGCGGCGGCGGCCTTGTCGGCGACGGTCAGGGCCAGCGAGGCGTGCCGGTAGGCGAGTTCGGCGGAGACGGCGGCGGTGCGGGCGCGCGCCGAGTCGGCGGCGGTGACCTGGTGGGCGGCTGCGGTGACCTGCTGGGCGAGGTCGGCGGCGCGGCCGCGTTCCTCGGCGGCGCGGGCGGAGAGCCGCCGGGCGAGGGTGCGGGTACGGCGTTCCGCGCCCGCGTGGACGTCGCGCAGCCGGGAGCGGGTCCCGGCGGCCTCGACGATCCTGGTCAGCAGGTCCACCGAGCCGGCGGTGAAGTCGCGTTCGGCCATGAGTTCGGCGCGGCGGCCGAGCTTGTTGCCGAAGCCGTGGACGAGGTCGGCGAGGCCGTCGGTGTCGCGGGTGTCGGTGACGGCGCGCAGCAGGAGGTCGGTGAAGTCGGAGTCCTTCTTCACCGCGAAGAGGCCGGCCGCCTCGCCCTCGTCGGCGTTCATCTCGCGCTGGTAGCGGAAGAGTTCGGGGTCGAGGCCGAGTTCGGTGAGGTGCTCGTTCCAGCGGTCGTGGATCTCCTCGAAGTACACCTCGAGGTGCGGGTAGGCCTTGCCGGCCTCGGTGAGGGCGTCGCGGAAGCCCTTCATGGTGCGGCGGCGGCCCTGGGCACCGGAGGCGCCTTCGGCGGGCGCGCGCACGGCGGTGGCCTCGGCGACGGGCAGGTTGTCCAGGCCGAGGCCCGGGCCGGGGCGGAAGGAGTACCAGGCCTCGGCGAACTTGCGGGGGTCGTTGGAGACCTGGCGGCCGCGCCATTCGCTGACCTTGCCGACGACCACGCACTCGCCGGTCTGGGTGTGCTGCCACTCCAGGGCCACGTGGCCGCAGTCGTCGGCGAGCAGGAACTTGCGCAGGACGCCGGAGCTCGCGCCGCCGAGGGTGTTGCGGTGGCCGGGCAGCATCACCGAGAAGATCAGCTTGAGGAGGACGGACTTGCCGCCGCCGTTCTCCAGGAAGAGCACGCCGGCGGGCGCGGGACGGCGCGGCGGGCCGGTGGGCTCGTCCTCGAAGAACTCCGCCTGGGCCGGCGCCGGGTGGGGCACCGGCTCGCCGACTCCGCGCAGGTCGAGCACGGTGTCGGCGTAGCGCGCGCCGGCAGGCCCGATGGAGTAGAGGCGGATCCGGGACAGCTCGTACATGGCGGCGGACTCTCGTGGTGTCTGGTGACTCAGGGCGTACGGAGGACGGGTGGCTCAGGCGTGGAACGGGAGCCCGGCGTCGGCGGCCAGGTCCAGGTCGTCGCCCTCGGGCGGCGGCAGGAGGGTGGCGGAGCCGTCGGTGACGGGGACCACGCCGAGTTCCAGGAGTTCGGCCATGGCCGCACTGCCCGCCATGTCGCGGACCTGGAGCTGGTAGCGGGGGGTGGTGCGGTAGGTGCCGCCGGACTCGTCGCCGGTGCGCTGCAGGAAACCGGAATCGGTGAGGAAGGCGGCGGCCTTGCCGACGATGCCGGTGGTGGAGCCGGCCAGGCGGCGGGCGTCCTTGGTGGCGCCGGTCGCGCTGCGGCGGGCGTAGACGCGCCAGGCGGCCTCCAGGCCGGGGGCGTCGGTGGCCGGGTCGGTGTTCTCCCCGAGCTCCTCGGCGCGTTCCTCCAGGCGGCGGCAGGTCTGCCGGACGAAGGAGTCGACGCCGTTGACGGTGATGCGGCCGATGTAGCCGTCGTCGGCGAGGTCCTCGGGGCGGGGGAAGGCGAGGGCGGCGACGGCGAGGTGGGCCAGGCCGTGCAGGAAGCGGTCGGCGGAGTCGGCGGCGGTGCGGCGGGCGTAGTCGCCCATCCGCACGGCGAAGACGGAGTCCTCGCCGGCGGCCACGGCCATGCCCGCGCGCGGGGACACCTCCAGGACGACGAGGCCGAGGCCGGTGGCGACGGCGTCGGCGAGGCGGCCGAAGCCGGGGTCCTCGCGGTAGCGGCGGAGCAGCTCGGCGTACTCGGCGTCACGGGCGGGGAGCAGCTTGGGCTGCAGCCCGAAGGCGACGAGCCGGGCCGCGTCGGCGGCATCCGCCGGGGTCACCGGGGCGGCGCCCTGCGCCGGCGCGGCCGTGACCGGCTGCACGGGCTCGCTCCACGCGGTGGGCTCGGCGTGGTGGTCGCTCACGGGTACGTCTCCTCGGCGGTGCGGATGGTGCGGGTGGTGCGGGTGGTGCGAGCCCGATTCAGCCTCGCCGGCGTTTGAGCAGGGGGCACCTCCCAGCGGTAGCTGGGGGAGGGTCCGGGCAGAGCCCGGTGCCCGGCGGAGCCGGGTTTCCTGGGGCTCCGCCCCAGACCCCGCTCCTCAAACGCCGGAGGGGCTGAATGGCGAGCCGGAGGGGCTGAATCGGGAGTCGGCGAGGCTGAAATCGGGGCGGTGGTCATGAGGACTCCGCGCGGTCGGCGGCCATGCCGGCCGCGTCGAGGAGGGCCGTGCCGACGATGAGGTCGGCGCCGCCGAACTCGGGGTCGTCGAGCTGCGTGCCGTCGTCCACGGCGAAGAGCAGCCGCTCCTCCCCCTGCCGGTACGCCGTGCCGACGGCCGGGCTCGCCGCGTGGACGGCCAGCAGGGCCACCAGGTACGGCAGGTCCGCATCGCTGCGCCGGGCCTGCGCGAGGAGCCCGGACAGCCGCCGCGGTGCGTCGTGCGGGAGGTCCAGGAGCTGCTTCGCAGCGGCGAGCTGCTCCTCGCTGAAGCGGCTGTCGTCCGGGGTGGCGATGAGGTCCGGTTCGGGCATCTCCGCGCCGAGGTGCTCGCGCTCCACGGGCGGGGTGAGCAGGATCTCGACCAGGTCGGCCACGCGCACCGAGACGGGCGTGCGCAGTCCCGCGCCGGAGGCGAAGAAGGCGTCGGTCACCCGGCGCGCCTGCTCCACCGGCAGCGGCAGGATCGGGGCGACGAGCTGGCCGTACAGGTCGATGCCGGAGCGCGGCGCCGGGGCGGCGAAGGCCTGGCGGTCCTGCTCGGCGCGGAACAGCGGGCCCGCGTCCAGCAGCCGGGACTGGAGCTGGGTGTGGCGGCGGATGCAGTCCTTGACGATGTCGACGAGCTCGGCTGCCCGGCGCTTGCTCTCCGGCTCCTCGGCCTCGTCGCGCGCCTTGCGGATGTTGGTCAGGATCGCGTTCTCGTGCCGGTAGCGGTCGGCGACGTGGTCGAGGGCCTCGGCGATCATGTCGGGCACGGCCTGCAGCCAGTCCACCGCGCGGACGTTGCGCCGGGTCGCGTCCAGCGTGCGGCGCAGGGTCTCGGCGTACTGGACGGTCCGGTAGCGGGCCTGCTCGGCGGCCAGCTGGGCGTCCGCCAGCCGCCCGCGGCTGATCAGCACCTCCAGCTTGACCTCGGCGGCGATCTGGGCGCTGGTGACGTCGGTGTCGAGGGCGCCGACCAGGACGTTGACGGCCTCGTCGGTGGTGCGCAGGTAGACGGCGCCGCCGTAGCCCGGGACCTCCTCGATCAGCTTGAAGTCGTAGTCCCGGCGCACGTAGACCCCGTCGGGGCCGAAGGTGCCATAGATCGCACGGAAGCCGCGGTCGACGCTGCCGACGTTGATCAGGTTCTCCAGCACCCAGCGGGCCACCCGCTCATGCTCGGACGCCGGGCGGGACGGGGCCTGGGCCGCGACGCGCGGCAGCAGCCTGGCCACTATCTGCTCGTGGTCGGCGCCCGTGTCGAAGTCCATGTTGAGCGTGACCAGGTCGATCGCGGCCAGCGCGACCTCCGCCATCGCGTAGACCCCGTACTCGCCGGCCAGATTGGCCTTGCGTACGTCGAGGTCGTGCAGCGGGGCGGTGCAGGCGAGGGCGCGCAGCCGCCGGGCCAGGCCCTCGTCGGCGGCCGGGCCCGGCGCCGGGGACGGGAGGGTCTTCGCCGGGGCTGGGAGAGTCACGGACAAAGACTAGGCGCTGTTGCTGACAACATCCCAAACGGCATGGTTCGGCCGGATCGTCCCCGGCCGAACCGTCGGACGCCTGCTCTACGCTCAGCGCATGGATTCCATGATCGCATCCGCTGCCGTGGTCGACCTCAACGCCGACCTCGGCGAGGGATTCGGGCGCTGGACGCTCACCGACGACGAGGCCCTGCTCTCCGTCGTCACGAGCGCCAACGTGGCCTGCGGTTTCCACGCCGGGGACCCGTCCATCATGCGCCGGGTCTGCGAACGGGCCGCGGAGCGGGGCGTACGGATCGGCGCGCAGGTCTCCTACCGCGACCTGGCCGGCTTCGGACGGCGTGCGATGGACGTGCCGGCCGGCGAGCTGGCGGACGAGGTGGCGTACCAGATCGGCGCGCTGGAGGTGTTCGCGCGGGCGGCCGGCGCCCGGGTGTCGTACGTGAAACCGCACGGAGCGCTCTACAACCGGACCGTGCACGACGGCGACCAGGCCGCCGCCGTGGTCGCGGGCGTCCGGCTGGCCGCCGGTTCCGGTGCCACCGGGGGCCTGCCCGTCCTGGGGCTGCCCGGATCGCTCCTGCTCGCCGCCGCCGAGGGGGCCGGGCTGGCCGCCGTACCGGAGGCCTTCGCCGACCGCGCCTACACGCCCACCGGGACGCTCGTACCGCGCACCGAGCCGGGAGCCGTGCTGCACGATCCGGACGCGGTGGTGGCGCGGGCCGTGCGGATGGCCGTCGAGGGAACGGTCGCGGCTGCCGACGGATCGCCGGTCCCGGTGGCCGCGCGCTCGCTGTGCCTGCACGGGGACACCCCGGGCGCGGCCGTGCTCGCGCGGCGGGTCCGGGAGGCGCTGGGCGCGGCCGGCGTCCGCGTGGAGGCCTTCGCGTGAGGCCCCTCGTGGTGGGCGGCGAGGCGCTGCTGATCGAGCTGGACTCGGCCGCGGAGGTGGCCGCGCTCCACGCCGAGCTGCTGCGCCGCCGGGACGCGGGCGAGCTGGGCCCCGTACGGGACCTGGTGCCAGCGGCGCGGACCGTGCTGCTGGACGGCGTACGGGACCCGGCGGCGCTCGGTGCCCGGATCGCGCGGTGGGAGGTGCCGCCGCTGGCGGAGGCGGAGGGGCCGCTGGTGACCGTCCCGGTGCGGTACGACGGCCCGGACCTGGGGGAGGTGGCCCGGCTGTGGGGGGTCGCCCCGCGCGAGGTGCCGGGGATCGTCGGCGCGACCGTGTTCCGGGTCGCCTTCTGCGGTTTCGCGCCGGGCTTCGGCTACCTGACGGGGCTGCCGGAACGGTTCCACGTCCCCCGCCGCGACACGCCCCGTACGGCCGTCCCGGCGGGCTCGCTGGCGCTGGCCGGCGCGTACGCGGGGGTGTACCCGCGCCCCTCCCCCGGCGGCTGGCAGCTGATCGGCTCCACGGACGCGGTGCTCTGGGACCCGGAGCGGGAACCGGCGGCACTGTTCGCGCCGGGGGTCCGGGTGCGGTTCACGGAGGCGGGCCGTGACTGAGCTGCTGGTGGTGCGGCCGGGCGCGCTGACGACGGTCCAGGACCGGGGGCGCCCGGGATACGCGCACCTGGGCGTCCCGCGCTCGGGGGCGCTGGACACGGCGGCGTACGCGCTGGCCAACCGGCTGCTCGGCAACCCGGCGGGCGCGGCCGCGCTGGAGACGACCCTGGACGGGACCGGGCTGCGGGCGCTCGCCGCGACGGTCGTGGCGGTCACGGGCGCCCCCTGTTCCGTACGGATCTCCGGTCGCCCGGCGGCCTGGGGAACGGCGGTCCGGCTGCCGGCCGGGGCGGAGCTGGAGGTGGGCCCGGCGGAATCGGGGCTGCGCAGCTACGTCGCGGTACGGGGAGGCCTGGCCGTCCCGCCGGTCCTCGGCAGCCGCTCGGCGGACCTGCTGTCGGGCCTGGGGCCGGCCGTCCTGTCGGCCGGGATGCGGCTGCCGGTGGGCCCCGCCGGGCCGGATCCGGTGCCCGGGGCGGACCTCTGCGCCCTGCCCGGGCCGCCCGCGGAACTCCTGCTCCCGCTCCGCCCGGGACCGCGCGCGGACTGGTTCGCGCCGGCTTCGCTGGCCGGGCTGTGGCGGGCGGAGTTCCGGGTGTCGGCGAGGTCCAACCGGATCGGCCTGCGCACGGAGGCGGGCCCGCCGCTGGTCCGCGCCCGGCCCGGGGAGCTGCCGAGCGAGGGCATGGTGCTGGGCGCGGTCCAGGTCCCGCCGGACGGCCTGCCGGTGGTGTTCCTGGCCGACCACCCGGTGACGGGCGGCTACCCGGTGGTGGGCGTGGTCCCGCCGGGCCCGGCCCTGGACGCGGCGGCGCAGGCCCGGCCGGGGACTCCCGTGCGGTTCCTGCGGTCCCGGTGAAACGTTTTCGGGGGCTCCGGCCAAGTACGGAGTGAGGGGGCCGACCGGGTCCCCGACGCAGGGGAGGAACCAGGGTGCGCAGCCCAGGACAGAAGACCGGGCCACCGGATCTCACCACGCACGACGGGTTCGGCGCGTTCTACGAGGAGCACATCGACGCCGTGCTCGGCTTCGTCACCCGCCGGGTCGCCGACCCGCACCTGGCGGCGGACCTGACGGCGGACATCTTCCTCGCGGCGATGGGCTCGGCCTCCGGCTATCGGCCCCACAGGGGGGCGCCGATCGCCTGGTTGTTCGGGATAGCACGCAACGTCCTGTCGGGCCACGCCCGCGGACTCGCCCGCGAGAGCGGCGCCCTGGCGCGGCTGAGCGGCCGCCGCCTCCTGGAGGACGAGGACGTCGCCGCCCTGGAGGAACGCATCGACGCCCAGCGGGCCTTCAGGTCCCTCGCCGAGCGCCACGCCTCGCTCTCCGAGCCGCTGCGCGCCGCCCTCGACCTCGTGGTCATCGACGAACTCACCCCGGCCGAGGCCGCGCAGGCCCTCGGGGTCACCCAGGCGACCGTCCGCGTCCGCCTGCACCGGGCCCGCCGCGCGCTGCGCGGGACCGGGCCCGCCGCCGTCACCGAACCGCAGTTGGAGGCAGCCCGATGAGCACCAGGCCCAGCGGGTTCGAGGACCGGCTCAAGGCGGCGCTGCTGGCCCGCCTCCCGGAGGAGGCCCCGGCCCCGGCTCCCGCCCGCTCCTTCGCCCGCCGCTACGGCATCCCGCTCGCGGTGGGAGTCGCCACGGCCGTCGTCGTCGCCGTGATGGTCGTACCCGGCAGCACCCGCAACGGCTCGCTGCCCGCCGGCGGTCCCACCGGCTCGCCGAGCCCCTCGGCCACGGACGCGCCCGAGATCAAGAAGGACCCGGACGGCTCGCTCCGGTTCAAGCTGCCCGAACAGCACCAGGTTCCGGCCCTCGTGGACCGGCTGAAGGAGCTGGGGGTCCAGGTCGCGCTGGTCCCGAAGCGGCCGCGGTCCCAGTGCTCCGAGCTCGGTGGCGGTGGCCGCGGTCCGCAGGCCGACCCCGAGGCCGAGATCCTGCAGCACAGCGATGACGACTTCGTCCTCAAGGTCAACGCGAAGACGGTCCCACCGGGCCACACGCTGATCTTCCCGTGGGCGGACTACTACCCGCTGGGTGAACACGGGATCGGCTTCGGCGTGGTCGAGACGGCCAAGGTCCCGTCCTGCTCGATCGACTTCTCCGAGGGCCTGGAAGAAGCCCTGAAGGCGCGCTCGGAGCCCCCGAAGGACCCCGGCAGGACCATCGAGGTCGACGTTCCCGCGCCGGAGGGGCTGGCCGCACTGGTCCAGAGCCTTCAGGCCCAGGGGGTCAGCGTCGCGGTGATCGAGAAGAAGCCCGCGTCGGAGTGCACGCACCTGGGGGGCGGCTACCGGGGCCCGCAGGCCGACCACGAGGCCGAGGTGTCCGTCGGGACGACGACACCCCGGTTGCGGATCAACTCGAAGACGGTCCCTCCGGGGTACACCCTCGTGCTCACCAAGCCGGCGAGGCCGTCGAGCCCTTACGCGAAGGTCGGGTACGGCGTGAAGGAGACGTCCAAGGTCACGCCCTGCGAGATCGACTCCTCGTCGACCGGCGAGGAATGGGCCGAGGCGCAGGCCAGGCTCAGGGAACTGCAGGGCGGTCCCCAGCTCCCTCCGGCACCGCCCGCCGCGTCCTCGCGATGAGCCCCCCGCCCCGGCCCCTTCAGGGCCGGGGCGTCCGCGCGCCCGCGACGAGGCGGGCTACACGGCCGACTCGGGGGCGATCCGGCTGCGTACGGCCGACTGGACGTCCTCTTCCTCGGCCGGGTCCGTCGCCAGGCGGCGCAGTCGGGGCGCGACCCGGGCGTCGGCGGTCTCGGCGTGGTGGGCCGCCACTTCGCGGGTGGTCTCCTCGCAGTCCCAGAGGCATTCGACGGCAAAGCCCGCCGCGAAGGAGGGGTCCGTGCTGGCGAGGGCCCGCGCGGCCCGGCCGCGCAGGTGGGACGAGGCCGTCTCGCGGTAGATGTGGCGCAGCACGGGGGCCGCGCAGCCGATGGCCAGGCGGCCGGCTCCGTCGACGAGGGCGTAGAGCCGCCGGGTGTCGGGGCCCGAGCCGCGGACGGTGGAGCGCAGCGCGCCGAGGACCAGTTCCGCGTCCTCTGCTCCGCCCCGTGCGGCCAGGATGGCGGCGGCGGCCGCGCCCAGGGCGTCGGGGCGGTGGATCCAGCGCCGGGCCCGTTCGACGGCCCCGGGGCCGCACATGCGCTCGTAGGCGGCCACGGCGGGTTCGTCGGCGGCGGCTTCGATGAGGTCCAGCACGGCCGGGTTCTCCGGCTCGGCGAGGACCAGGTGGTGCAGGGCGGTGGCGCGGGCGGCCTCGCCGGAGGCGCCGGCGGCGGCCGCGAGGATCGCGGAGCGGTCCTCGGGCTGGGCCACGGCGGCCAGACAGCGTGCGGCGGGCACGTGCAGCGGTGTGCCGCGGCGCAGCCCGTCGGCGGCCCAGTCGAAGACGGCCTGGACTCCCCAGCCGGGCCGGGGGCCGCTGGGGGTCAGCTGGCGCTGCCAGCGGTCGAAGGAGCCCTGCTGGCGGGCGGCGCGCAGGCGCTCGCCGTGCTGCGGGGTCTCCTCCCACAGGCACCACGGCCGGGGCTCGTAGGCGTCGCGTACGGCGGCGGCCAGCCGCGCCTCGCCCTCCGCCGTGGCGGGGAATCTGGCGAGGACGGGGGTGGCCAGTGACCTCAGGCCTTCGTCGTCGTCGCGCAGGGCGAGCTCGTCGAGGGCCCAGGCCCAGTTCGCCCCGGAGGCGGCGTAGCGGCGCAGCAGCATGAGCGCGTCGTCGCGGCCGTACGAGGCCAGGTGGCCCAGGACGGACAGGGCGAGGCCGGTCCGGTGGTCCTCTTCGTCGACGAGGTCGTCGGCGCTGAAGAGGTGGTGCTCGATCTCGCCCAGGGGACCGTTGAGGTCCAGGTAGAGCCGGGCGTAGTACAAGGAGCGGTTCTCGACCTGCCAGTCCTGGCGCGGGTCGCGGAGCACGCACTGGTTGAGGGCCTCGAGGGCCTCCGCCCTGGGTGCCGCGAGTGCGTGCAGCGTGCCGTCGCCGCGGCCGCGCTGGAGGAGCCCGAGCAGGGTACCGCTCGGTGCTATGACTGGTTCGAACATGGGAATGGCCTCAAATCAAGCTGGGGACGCAACCGGGAATCGGGATTCACAAGGCCGCGTAACAGCATGTGAGGACGTCCGCCGTCATGTTCCGCTCGATGTAGACCATTGCCTTCTCACTCTCGTCAGTTCTTCGTGACCATGGTGGCCGGGTCGGGCCGGGACACCCTTCGTGTCCTACCCGCTCCGGCCCGCCCCCCGTGCTCGCGAATCGAATCCGACGCCATGATGGCCCAGCCGGTTTGTGCACCGCGACCACATTTACGGCCGCCGTGACCAACCTGTGAGGTGGGGAACCGGCCGGGCACGGCCAGATCCCAGCCAAAAGCGGACTACTTGGCTCCGAAAAGTTCCAGCAGGTCGGCCTTGGCGAACATGCGCGCCGTGTCCACGGCGGAGGGGGTTCCGGCGTTCGGATCGGCCCCGCCGGCGAGCAGGGCGCGGATGACGGCCTCCTCGCCCTTGAAGACCGCCCCGGCGAGCGGGGTCTGGCCGCGGTCGTTGGCGCGGTCGGCCTCGGCGCCGCGGGCCAGCAGGGCCGACACCGCGTCGGCGTGGCCGTGGTAGGCGGCGAGCATGACGAGGGTGTCGCCGCGGTCGTTGGTGAGGTTCGCCGGGACCCCGGCGTCGAGGTAGGCGGTGAGCGTCCCGGTCTCACCCTGACGGGCGAGGTCGAAGATCTTGGTGGCCAGTTCGATGACGTCCTCGTCGGGGACGCCCTGGGAACCGGCTCCTTCTGCAGCCTGCTCGCTCATCGTTCGTACCGCCTTTCACTCGTTGCTGACATGGTCCGCCCCGCGACCGCGTCCCCGGGACGGGCGGGCAGGGGGGTGCACGGCACTGCGTCCGTACGGGTGAATCGCCAGAGTAGCGCCCTGGCCTGCACATGTCCGGGCCGGGCCGAGGCAAGGATCACCCCCGACCCCCTGTGCGCCGGACGCGCCAGCCGGGCTGAGCCGGTCAAGTGAAAAACCCAGGAATTCACTCGTATGCACCTTTTGTCGCATTGATACTTCCTGTGAGCCTGGAAGAACTGATGGTGACTGTCCCCACCAACCAGGAGAACTCCTCATGGTCCTGTCCATCTCAGGCGTGGTCCTGCTCGGCATCATCTGCTTCCTCTTCTTCAAGAAGGACGGGATGAAGCTGACGCACGCGTTCGTCTGCGCGCTCTTCGGCTTCTTCCTCGCCGGCTCCGCCATCGCCCCGAGCATCACGGCGAGCACGGCGAGCCTCGCGAGCCTGCTCGGCGGGATCAAGCTCTAGCCCGGCCATCGCGCAGCGCCACCAGCAACACCCGAAGCACCCGTCACACCCACAACTCCAGGAGACGCCCGTGGCCCGGCGCCCACTTCCCCGCATCCTCAGCAGCGGCACCGCGTCGCTGTCCCGGGGCCGCGACCTCGCTCGCACGGCCGCCGACACCGCCACGGACGTCCTCCATCCGCTCCTCACCATCGGACGCGGGCTGCGCATCCTGGCCTCGGCCGGGCGGCGCAGGTGGTCCGAGACCCCCAAGGACAAGCGTGGTCCCGCGCTGTTCCTGGGAGCCGCCTGCGTCCTCGTGGTCGCGCTCGTCCCCTACGGTCCGCTCCTCGCCCTGATCACCCTCATGGCGGCCGCGGCCTGGCAGGGACGCGACCGCACCCCGGCGAAGACCGGGCCCAGCGATGCCGAGACCGAACGGCTCGGCTCCCTCTACGAAGCCCTCGTGCCGTACTTCTCCATCCCGGAGGACCCGACCCCCCTCTTCGCCCACGGCGGGGACTGGGACAAGGCCTTCAGCGGCTACGAATTCGACGAGGCGGGCCGCGTCACCCGGCTCCACATCCGCTACCCGGCCTACTTCACCGACGGCGAGGCCGCCTCACGGGCCCGGATCGAGGCACTGCTGCACGCCAAGTCCGGGCGCGGACGGGAGTATCTCTTCGACTGGGACGAGGAGGGCAACCAGCTCGACCTGAGTGTGCTGGCGGCGCTGCCGACGGGCATCGCCGCCCAGCCGTTCGTCACCTCGCCCGGCGAGACCGTGCTCGGCTTCACCGACGCGGGCGGCGTGCAGCGCACCCTGCCCGTACTGGAGGGCGACGAGCCCCGCGACGTGCCGCCGGTGATCTGGCGCACCGGGCCCCGCTCCACCGAGCCCCACCTGCTGGCCGTCGGCCAGCCCGGCGCCGGCACCTCCACCCTGCTCCGCTCCCTCGCACTGCAGGCCCTGCGGCACGGCGGCGACGTACTGATCGTCGACGGCGGCGGCAGCGGCGACTACGCCTGCCTGTCGGGCCGCGCCGGCGTCCTCGCCGTGGAATGCGGGCCGACCGGGGCGCAGGCCACCCTGGAGTGGGCCGCGCAGGAGACCGAGCGGCGGCTCATCGCCACCCACCGGGCCCGGGAGTCCGGCCGGCCGGCGCCCGAGGACACCCGGCGCCCGCTGTGGATCCTGCTGGACCAGCCGAGCGTGCTGGCCCATCTCTCGGTCGCCGAAGGGGGTCCCGACCCGCTGGCCCAGCTGCAGGTGCCGCTGCGGCACGGCCGGCCCGCGCACGTCACGGTGGTGGTGGCCGAGCACTTCGATCACCTGGAACTGCTCAACGACGCCGTCTGGCAGCACACCCGTGCCCGGATCGTCCTCGGGCCCGCCGGGATCCAGCAGATCGCCGACGTGCTGGGGCTGCCGCCGCACACCACCCCGACCGCCCAGGTGCCGCCCGGCCGCGGGTACGCCCGGCTCGGCACGGGTCCCGTGCACCGGCTGCAGGTGCCCGCCACCCCGGACCCGTACGACGAGGCCACGAACGCGGTGCACCGCCAGGCCGTGCTGGAGCTGCTGCCGGGTCGGCAGCAGGGCCCGGGCCGCGGCCCGGGCAAACCCCTCCACGCGCTGCCGCCGGCGCAGGGCTGGGCCGTCAACGGCTCGGGGGTCCCGGAGGTCCCGGCCGAGGCGCCGTAGGCCGGTCGCGACGGGTGCGGCGGGCTAGGCGGGTTAGGCGGGTTAGGCGGGCTAGGCGGGTTAGGCGGGTTAGGCCACGAACGTGCGCGGCGGCTCCGCGCCGCTGCCGCCGGCGCCCGTGCCGACCAGCCGGGCCGCCGCCGCCAGCCGGGAGGCGGCCTCGTCGGCCACCGGCCCGCCCACGGTGAACGGCAGCCGGACGTAGCCCTCGAAGGCCCCGTCCACGCCGAACCTCGGCCCCGAGGGGACCCGTACGCCGACCCGCTCCCCCACCTCGGCCAGCCGGGAGCCCGACAGACCGCCCGCGCGGGCCCACAGGGTCAGCCCGCCCTGCGGAACCTCGAACTCCCAGTCCGGCAGCTCCCGGCGGACCGCGGCGACCAGCGCGTCGCGGTTCTCCCGGGCCTGGTCGCGGCGGATCCCGACGGCCTCCCGCCAGCCCCCGGTGCGCATCAGCCAGTTCACCGCGAGCTGTTCCAGCACCGGCGTGCCCAGGTCGGCGTAGGCGCGGGCGGCGACCAGGCTGCGGATCACGTCGGGGGCGGCGCGGACCCAGCCGATCCGCATGCCCGCCCAGAACGCCTTGCTGGCGGAGCCCACGGTGATGACCGTGCTGCCGGCCGGGTCGAAGGAGCAGACCGGGCGGGGCATCTCCAGCTCCGGGTCCAGCCGGAGTTCCAGCATGGTCTCGTCGGCGACCAGGACGGTGCCGGCCGAGCGGGCGGCCGCCACCATGGCGCGGCGCTGCTCGTCGGTGGCCAGGGCCCCGGTCGGGTTGTGGAAGTCGGCCACGACGTAGGCGAGGCGGGGGGCCGAGTCGCGCAGCACCTGCCGCCAGACGTCCATGTCCCAGCCGGCCAGCCCGTCGGCCATGGCGACGGGCACGAGGCGGACCCCGGCGGCGCGCATGAGCTGGAGGATGTTGGCGTAGGACGGCGACTCGACGGCGATCCGCTCCCCGCGCCCGGCGAAGAGGCTGCAGATCGCGTCGATCGCGCCCATCGCCCCGGTGGTGACCATGATCTGCTCGGGCATGGTGGGGATGCCCTGCTCGGTGTACCGGTCGGCGAGCATCCGGCGCAGCGCGGGCAGGCCGGCCGGGTAGTCGCCGTGGGTGTGCGCGTACGGGGGCAGCTCCTCCAGGGCGCCCTGGACGGCCTTGGTGAGCCAGGGCTCGGGGGCGGGGAGGGCGGCGCAGCCGAGGTCGATCATCGAGCCGAGGGACTCGGGCGGCAGCGGCTCCAGGCCGCGCGCGGGCAGCGGGTTCCCGGCCGGTACGGAGGTCCAGCTGCCGGCGCCCCGGCGCGACTCCAGGAACCCCTCCCCGCGCAGGGCCTCGTACGCCGCGGCGACGGTGGTGCGGCTGAGGGAGAGGGCGACGGCCAGCTCCCGCTCGGCGGGGAGCCGGGCGGCGACCGGGACGCGGCCTTCGAGGACGAGGAGGCGGATCCCGTCGGCGAGGGTGCGGTACGCGGGCAGTTTGCGGGCGCCGGGGACCGCGGGGCGCTCCTGCTGCGAGGTGATGAGACGGGCGAGCTGCGCGGCGCCGACCGCCGAGGTCCATTCGGCCATTGCGTCCGGTCCACCTTCGTCGGATTGGCCTCGACGGTGCGCGCCGGGAGCCGGGATTGGATTGATGCCTGGGGGCCCAGCCTGTCACGACCCAGTCCACTTGCACCAGGGGATGGCTCCCCGGGTGCCGGCGGGGCGCCTACCGGGTACCGGCGGCGCATCGGTTCGGGCGGCGCCTCGTCCGTCGTTCACCTCGCGTACCACCGTCCACTCACGTCCCGGGGGATACTGCCGCCGTGACGCACGTACGCCTTCGCCATCCGTATCTGGACCACCCGGCTCCGATCCCCTTCGCGCACCGGGGAGGTGCCGCGGACGGGCTGGAGAACACCGCCGCCGCCTTCCGCCGGGCCGCCGAAGCGGGCTACCGGTACTTCGAGACCGATGTGCACGCCACGGCCGACGGGAAACTCGTCGCCTTCCACGACTCCACCCTGGACCGGGTCACCGACGGACGGGGCCGGATCGCCGAGCTGTCCTGGAAGCAGGTCCGCGAGGCGCGCGTGGCGGGCACCGAGCCGCTGCCGCTCTTCGAGGAGCTGCTGGAGGAGTTCCCGGACGCCCGCTGGAACATCGACATCAAGTCCGAGTCGGCGCTGCACCCGCTGGTCAACCTGATCGCCCGGACCGGAATCTGGGACCGGGTCTGCGTGGGCTCCTTCTCGGAGAGCCGGGTGGCCCGCGCCCAGCGGATCGCCGGCCCCCGGCTGGCGACCTCGTACGGCGTGCGCGGGGTGCTCGGCCTGCGGCTGCGCTCCTACGCGATCCCGGCGGCGCTGCGCGTGGGCGCGGTGGCGGCCCAGGTGCCGGAGACCCAGGCGGGCATCCGCGTGGTCGACCGGCGCTTCGTGCGGACCGCGCACGAGCGCGGCCTCCAGGTCCACGTGTGGACCGTGAACGAACCGGAACGTATGGAGGCTCTCCTCGACCTGGGTGTCGATGGCATCATGACCGACCAGATCGACATCTTGCGCACGGTGCTGGACCGGCGCGGGGCCTGGGCCTGACACGCTCTTCGGCCGCCGCGCGGGCACGGGGGCCGCTGCGGTACGGGGACCAGCGAGGGGGACATCAGGTGAGCGCGGACGACAGCAGGACGACCGAGGAAGCGGAACCAGCGGAACCGGGAGCCGAGGACGGCAGATCGGACGCGGCGGCCGCTGCCGCGACGGCCGAGCGCAAGCGCGAGCAGCGAGGCTGGTACTTCTACGACTTCGCCGTGTCGGTGTACTCGGCGAGCGTGCTCACCGTGTTCCTCGGGCCGTACCTGACCTCGGTGGCCAAGGCCGCCGCGGACGCCGAGGGCTTCGTGCACCCGCTGGGCATCCCGGTGCGGGCCGGGTCCTTCTTCGCCTACTCGGTGTCGGCCTCGGTGATCCTGGCCGTGCTGCTCATGCCGCTGGTGGGCGCGGCGGCGGACCGGACCGGGCGCAAGAAGCCGCTGCTGGCCGTGGCCGCCTACGTCGGCGCCGCGGCGACGGCCGGGATGTTCTTCCTGGGGGGTGAGCGCTACCTGCTGGGCGGGCTGCTGCTCATCGTGGCGAACGCCTCGCTGTCCGTCTCGATGGTGCTCTACAACGCCTACCTGCCGCAGATCTCCACACCGGACGAGCGGGACACCGTCTCCTCGCGGGGCTGGGCCTTCGGTTACACCGCGGGCTCCGTGATGCTCGTGATGAACCTGGTGCTCTACATGGGCCACGACGCCTTCGGCCTCACCGAGGGCATGGCGGTACGGATCTGCCTGGCCTCGGCGGGCCTGTGGTGGGGCGCCTTCGCCCTGATCCCGCTGCGACGGCTGCGGGACCGGGCCGTGGTCCGGGAGCCGGGGGCCGGGCCGGCGGTCAGTGGCTGGAAGCAGCTCGTCGCCACCCTGAAGGACATGCGGCGCTACCCGCTGACGCTGTCGTTCCTGCTGGCGTACCTGATCTACAACGACGGCGTGCAGACGGTGATCTCCCAGGCCTCCATCTACGGCTCGGAGGAGCTGGAGCTGGAGCAGTCCACCCTCATCGGGGCGGTGCTGCTGGTGCAGGTCCTGGCGGTGGCCGGGGCGCTGGGCATGGGCCGCCTCGCGCGGATCTACGGCGCCAAGCGGACGATCCTGGGGTCGCTGGCCGCCTGGGCGGTGACGCTGGGGGTCGGCTACTTCCTGCCCGCCCGCACCCCTGTGTGGTTCTTCGCGCTCGCCGCGATGATCGGTCTGGTGCTGGGCGGCAGCCAGGCGCTGTCGCGCTCGCTCTTCTCGCACCTGGTGCCGGCGGGCAAGGAGGCCGAGTACTTCTCGGCGTACGAGATGAGCGACCGCGGGCTGAGCTGGGTGGGTCCGCTCGTCTTCGGCCTGACCTACCAGCTCACGGGGAGCTACCGGGACGCGATCATCTCGCTGGTGGCCTTCTTCGCACTGGGATTCGTGCTCCTGGCGCGAGTGCCGGTGCGGCGCGCGGTGGAAGCGGCAGGCAATCCTGTACCGGAGCGGATCTGAGAGCGGTTCCGCGAGTGCGCACGGCCCGGATCCGCGAACGAATTCCGAACGAATTTAGACGTTGAAGCAAAGGGCCGGTAGTGTACGCCTTTGGCCTGCCAGGCGGACCGTTACTGCGCGCTCAAGAAGCGTGGACGTTGGGTGACATCTGCTGCCAGATGTGACAAAACGGGCATTGGTGGGTACAACAAGGGGCGGCACGACGGGCGACGCACGACCCGGAGCGGGAATCTATACCGCCGACCGGACGTTGACCGGATGACGACGACAGCGACACCTGTCCTGTGGGCGACAAAGCCCGGGAGGCACGATTCATGAGTGAGCGAGCTCTCCGCGGTACGCGCCTCGTGGTTACCAGCTACGAGACGGACCGCGGCATCGATCTGGCCCCGCGCCAGGCGGTGGAGTACGCATGCCAGAACGGACATCGATTTGAGATGCCGTTCTCGGTTGAGGCAGAAATTCCGCCGGAGTGGGAGTGCAAGGCGTGCGGCGCCATGGCACTCCTGGTGGACGGGGACGGGCCCGAAGAGAAGAAGGGCAAGCCTGCGCGAACGCACTGGGACATGCTCATGGAGCGACGCACCCGCGAGGAGCTGGAGGAAGTGCTGGCCGAAAGGCTTGCGGTCCTGCGCTCCGGCGCCATGAACATTGCCGTGCATCCGCGGGACAGCCGCAAGTCCGCCTGACAGCCGGACACGGTTTTAAACCGGATACAGTCACAAGCCGAGGGGCCCCGCCACACACTGTGGCGGGGCCCCTCGGCTTGTTCCTGCGCTCTGCCCGGCTCCGGGAGTGCCCGGCTCCGGGAGTCGGCGCCGGGCGGCCGGCCCTACGGGGTCAGGGGCGGGCGGTGGCCGGTGTCCGGGCCGCCACCCGGGCCGCCCGGGCCCTCGGGCCGGTCCTCACGGATGACCTCGCCCTGGACGACCTTGCCGTCGGGGTAGTGGATTCGGGCCTGCTGGAAGGCGTCGCCGAAGCTCCCGGCCGGGGCCGAGGCCATCTTGCGCTCCAGCGAGCGGGCCGCGCGCCGGCCGATCCAGGCCCGGACGGGCGGCAGCAGGAGGAACAGGCCCGCCACGTCGGAGAGCAGCCCCGGCATCATCAGCAGCAGGCCCGCCAGCATGGTGAGGCCGTTGCCCTGGCCTGGCTGCTGCGGGGCGGGCTGCTTCCCCTGCTGGGCCTGCTGGAAGGTGTCCGCGAGGTTCTTGAAGGCACGCCGCCCGGCCCGCTTGATGACCACCGCGCCCAGGACGATGCCGCCCGCCAGCAGCGCGGCCACGGCGAGCCCGCCGGCCACGTCCGCGACCACGGTGAGCAGCCAGATCTCCAGGATCAGCCAGGCGGCGATGGCCAGCGGGAGGAAGGTGCGGGCGGGCGAACGCCGCCGGGGGGCCGCGGAAATACCGGTCGTCATACCACCCAGTGTGCCTGGGGCCGCGTAAAAGCGGCCTCAGCCGGAGGTACCGGACAGCCCCTAGGGGTCAGTGCTTCGCGTCGGGCTTGCCGCCGTCCTTGCCCAGCAGCTTGGCCGCCTGGGCCTTGATGCCCCACTGGGTGACCCGCCACAGGGCCTCGACCAGGATGTCCTTGCTCATCTTGCTGTCGCCGAACTCGCGCTCGACGAACGTGATGGGGACCTCCACCACGCGGAAGCCCTTCTGCACGGCCCTGCGCGCCAGGTCGACCTGGAAGCAGTAGCCCGCCGACGCCACCTCGTCCAGCCCCAGCCCCTCCAGGGTCTCCCGCCGGAAGGCCCGGTAGCCGCCGGTCACGTCACGCATCGGGAGGTTCAGCATCAGCCGGGAGTACGTCGAACCGCCGCGCGAGATGAACTCCCGGCTCTTCGGCCAGTTCACCACCCGACCGCCCGGCACCCAGCGGGAGCCCAGGACCAGGTCCGCGCCGGCCAGCGCGGTCAGCAGGCGGGGCAGCTCCTCGGGCTGGTGGGAGCCGTCGGCGTCCATTTCGACGATCACCCCGTAGCCCTGCTCCAGGGCCCAGACGAAGCCCGCCAGGTAGGCGGCGCCCAGCCCCTCCTTGCCCTTGCGGTGCAGCACGTGGACGTGGTCGTCACCGGCCGCCAGCTCGTCGGCGAGCTTGCCGGTGCCGTCCGGGCTGTTGTCGTCCGCGACGAGAATGTGGGCCTCGGGCACCGCCGCGCGCACACGGCCGACGATCAGCCCGATGTTCTCCGCCTCGTTGTAGGTCGGAATGATCACCAAGGCCGTACCGAGCGGCCCGTAGGTCCGCTGTCCGCCGTCGCTCACTGAGTCCCCTTTTGTGCTCTTGCACGTCCTGTACGTCTGGTCGCAGAGGATGACTTTAGAACAGTGGCCGGGGCCCGCGGTCCTTCGGGCCGGTCAGACGCCCGCTGGCTGCGGGCCGCCGTGACCGTTGTCTACTGGACCGCCGAGCCCCGACCCGGGGCCACCTCCCCCAGCTACCCCTGGGGGTGCCCCCACCGGCGAAACCTTCCCTCGCCCCCGAGGCGCGGGCGCGCTGAGCAGACGGATCCGTCCGGCACGGACGTCCTGTGGTGGACCCGAGCGAACCTATCCGGGTCCGACCGCCCGTACCGAGCCGAGGCACACCGGATCACCCCTGTGGGCGTACGAATACCTCCCGCCCGCCGACGACGGTGGCGAGGCACACCGGCAGTTCGGATCCGGGGGTCAGGTCGGGCAGTCCGGGGGTGCCCGAGCGGGGGTCGGTAGACCAGCGGGCGACCCGGTCGTCGGGGGCCTGGACCAGCAGTTCACCGGTCCGCCAGACCGCGTAGTCGGCCGGGGCGCCGGGTACGAGGGTGCCCGCGTCGTCGCGGCCCAGCGCCCGCCAGCCGCCCCGCGTGTGGGCGGTGAAGGCGGCCCGTACGGAGATGCGGTGCTCGGGCGTCCGGTGGAACGCGGCCGCGCGGACCGTGCCCCAGGGGTCCAGCGGGGTGACCGGTGCGTCCGAGCCGAAGGCCAGCGGCACGCCGGCCTTGAGCATGGCCGCGTACGGGTTGAGGGTGCGGGCGCGCTCGGCTCCCAGCCGGTCCGCGTACATGCCGTCCTCGCCGCCCCAGGCCGCGTCGAAGGCGGGCTGCACGGAGGCGGTGAGCCCCAGCTCCGCGAAGGCGGCGATCGCGGCGGGCGTCATCATCTCGGCGTGCTCGACCCGGTGCCGGGCGGCGCGGACCCGTGCCAGGCCGACCTTCTCGGCGGCCGCCCGGACGCCCTCGACGACGGCGGTGATCGCGGCGTCGCCGATGGCGTGGAAACCGGCCTGCAGACCTTCCTCGGTGCAGGCGGCCACGTGTGCGGTGACGGCCTGCCGGTCGAGGTAGCCGGTGCCGGTGTGCGCGGCGTCGGCGTAGGGGGCGTGCAGGCAGGCGGTGTGCGAGCCGAGGGCGCCGTCGACGAAGAGGTCACCGGCCGCACCGACGGCCCCCAGCGCCCTGGCCATTCCCAGGTCCCGGTCGGCCCAGTACCCGAAGACGCGCGGCCCGGGCCGCTCGGCGGCCAGCGCGAGCAGGCCGGTGAAGTCCTCGGCGGAGGAGATGTCCGGCCCGCCGCACTCGTGGAGGGAGCCGATGCCGAGGGAGGCCGCGTGGTCGAGGGCGGCCCGCTGGGCCTCGGCGCGCTGGGCCGGGGTGACGGCGGCCAGGGCGGCCCGCCGTACGGCGTGGTGGTCGTCGGCGGTCAGCGGCCGGTCCCCGTCGGGCCGCACGGCCGGGACGAGGTCGAGCAGGGCCGTGGTGACCACCGCCGAGTGGACGTCGATGCGGCTGAGGTAGAGCGGGCGGCCGCCGGCGGCCTCGTCCAGCTCGGCGCGGTGCGGCGCCCGGCGCTCGGGCCAGCGGGCCGCGTCCCAGCCGTGCCCGAGGAGCACCCGGTCGGCCGGACGGCTCGCGGCGTACGCGCGGACGAGGTCCAGCGCGGCCGTCAGCGAGCGCGCGCGGCTGAGGTCCAGCCCGGTGAGGGCCAGGCCGGCGGAGGTGGTGTGGACGTGGGCGTCGGTGAACGCCGGCGTGACGAGCGCCCCGCCGAGGTCGACGACCTCGTCCACGCCCTGCGCGAAGGCGTCGGCCGCGCCCTCGGAGCCGACCCAGGCGATGCGGCCGCGCTCGACGACCATCGCGGTGGCGAAGGGGTCGGCGGGGCTGTGGACCTCGCCCCCGCGGAGGAGGACGGTGCGGGTGGGGTCGGTGGGGGCGGGTGTCGCGCGCTCGGTCATGGGGACAAGTTTCGCGTGTCCGCCGGGCACGCGCGGACACGGGTGCGGGGCGGGGCCCCCGTGGGGCTCCGCCCCGGGGGCCGGGTCACACGCGGGCTGGGTGCGTGAAGGATCAGACGCGGGGCGGGCGGGCCTCGTAGGGGGTGGACAGGACCACCGTCGTGCGCGTCGAGACGTGGGCGAGGGCGCGCAGCCGGCCCAGGAGGTCCTCCAGCTCCAGGGGCGTGGCGACGCGCACCTTGAGGATGTAGTTCTCGTCGCCCGCGACGCTGTGGCAGGCCTCGATCTCGGGGACGCCGGCCAGCCGGTCGGCGATGTCGTCCGGGGCGCTCGGGTCGAAGGGCTTCACCGAGATGAACGCCGTCAACGGCAGGCCGACGGCCTCCGGGTCGACCACGGCCGCGTACCCGCGGATCACCCCGCGCTGTTCCAGACGGCGTACTCGCTGATGGACTGCCGACGTGGACAGTCCCGTGGCCTTGCCCAGATCCGTGTAGCTCATCCGCCCGTCCCGTACGAGCAGATCCACGATCTGGCGGTCCAGCTCCTCCATTGCGCTCATAGCCGCTCAACTTAAGGCCCAAGGGCACTCCAGGCCCAGTGGTGTCCGCCCACTGGAGGCATCTGCGCCAGGCATGTGACCAAGGCCACAGGGGTATGCAGGTGCAGGCCGGTCTGTTGTGGTTACTCGTGACGCTCGACGGGAAGTGCTTGCTGTGGCCGAGGCCGTAGAACCTGCCCGCCCGGCCCACCCAAGGGGGAGTACATCCATGCTGAACACCAAGCGCGCCGGTCGCACCGAACCGGAGCCCCTGGAGCCGCTCGAATCCGGGGACGACCCGTACCCCGAGGACGGCGCCTACGCCGAATACCCGGACGACTTCGACGGATTCGAGATCCACCACGCGATCTGCCCCGACTGCGGCCAGTCGATCGCCCTCGTCGCGGACGAGGAGTTCCTGCCGCAGCACGCGCTCTGCCTGACCCCGTGGAACCCCTTCGGGCTCACGGTGTGCGCGGGCACCGGGCGGCCGGCCACGGACGCGCTGCCCACCGTCGGCATGATCCAGCCGGTGGAGGCCCCGGAGCTCGATTCCATCGTCCTGTCGGCCCTGCCCCAGGGGCTGGACTGGCGGACGCAGCCCTTCTCGCACGTCGGCGGCCCGGGTTCGCGTCCGGTCCGTGTGGTGAGCCCGGTGCTCCCGCAGCCGCAGGCGCAGACGCGGCAGCAGCACGCCCAGGCGGCCTGACCACCGCCCGGGCGTCCCGCCCCTGCTCCGACCCCTACCAGTACGTTCCCTGCACCATGGCGGCCAGGCTGGCGTGGTGCAGGATCAGACCGTCCGGGTCCGCGGGGATCTCCACCTCGCCGAAGTGCGCCTGCCGGTAGGCGATGCGCAGCATCACGATGGCGTGCCGCAGGGCGGCGTAGAGGGTGTGGAACTCCATGTCGCGCGGGGTGTGCCCGGTGAGTTCGGCGTACCGGCGCTCCAGGTCCTCGCGGCGCAGGAAGTCCGGCAGGCCGGGCTGTCCGAAGCCGACGGTGAGGTCCTGGAAGAACCGGTGGAGGTAGACGGTCCAGCCTAGGTCCACCTCGCGCGGGGCGCAGGCCGCCATCTCCCAGTCCAGGACGGCCACCGGCGTGAAGCCGTCGTAGATGACGTTGCCGATGCGGGCGTCGCCCCAGTTGAGGACCGCGGGGCCCTCGTCCGCCGGCCACAGCTCCTCCAGGCGGTCGAAGGCCCGCTCGATGAGCGGGGACGGGGCGAGTCCGGCCACCACCCAGGCATAGTAGGCGCGTTGGGCGTCCACGTGCCGGCGCAGGGGGCTGCCCGCGCCCTCGGGCAGGAGGAACTCGGCCTCCTTGGCCGGGAATTGGTCGTGCAGCCGGGCCAGTAGCGAGATGCTCGCCTCCTGGAGCGCGGCGCGCTCGGTGTCGGTGGCGGCGTGCAGCCAGTTGCCCTCGTAGGTGTAGGGCATGACGTCGGGCGGGACCCGGCCCTCGGCACGGGCCATCACGAAGAACGGCGCCCCCAGCGGCCCCGGATCCTCCTCCAGCCACTGCACCCGCGGGACGGGCAGGTCCGTGTGGTCGGCGACCAGACGCATCACGCGGTGCTGGCGCGGCATGTCGTACGTCGGGAAGACGGTGTAGGCGGCCGGGTCGGCGGCGAGCCGCAGCGCGCAGGCGCGCAGCGGGGTGTCGGGGTGCTCTATGTCGAAGAGCAGGGTCTCACTGGACATCCCGTTGGATCCGGGGACCGAGACGTTGGTGACCTTCGCTCCCGGGAGCCTGCCGTCCAGCCAGACGGCGAGGCGGCGACCGAGCTCCTCGGGCTCCCGGGTGGAGGTACGCGGACGTGGTGCGGTGGCCATGGTCGATCCCCTTTCCTACTGGGCGACGGAGGAGTAGTCGACGAATCCGCTCGGGTCGTGGCGCCCGAAGCTGCCGTGCTCGAAGATGCCGTGCCCGGTCTGCCCGTCGAGGGTGAAGCGGGCCGAGTGGTCGGTGACCCCGAAGGCGGCCATGGGGTGGGCCGCGGGGTCGGAAAGGTCGTAGGTACGACGGTCGGTCCAGCCGCGCCCCTGCCAGGTGCCGTGCTGCCAGTCGCCGGCGGGCGGGTAGCCGGCGCCGACGGCCAGCGGCGAGGAGTTCAGGATCTCCACACCGAGCTCGAGGGGCTTGCGGGACGGGTCGGTGAGATGGACGACGGCCCGCTCGGGGTGCCGACTGCCCGGCCGGTATCCGATCTCGGTGTGCGGCCAGCCGAGCTGGACGTCGTGGCGGCCGCTGCCCTCGGGGAACACCTGCACGGCCTCGTTCAGCGTGCGGTGCCCGTCGGCGTCCTCCTGAGCGATGACCATGACGAAACGGTCCTCGAAGCGAACGGGGATCCAGAGCCAGTGAAACCCCTCGGGCCGGTACTCCTCGGCGGCCCTTCCCCCGTCCTCACCGGGTATCGGCCGCACCCCCCAGCTCCGGTCACGGGTACCGGTCCACTCCCCCGGCGTGAGGACGAACTCCTCCCCCTTCGCCCGGATGACGCCGCTCACGCCACCGGCCTGGACGAAGCGGCGCCCCTCCAGCATGAGCCGGTCGCCGCGCCGCTGGACGTGGTGGGGCTCCCAGACGGCGGGGAACTCGGCGCTCCAGGTGACGTCGTACGAGAGCCCGTCCGGGTCCTCCGGGTCCGCCGCGCAGCGCAGCGTGAGCCGCTTGAGCGGAACGTCGACGGTGATGGACAGGGGCCCCACCGACAGGTTCATCCGATCATCGGTCAAAGCATCGGAGGCGCGTACGGCGAGGAGCTCGTCGCCGATACGGAGGGTGGCGTAGGCGTCGATGACCCCGGCGTTCGGGTACACGCCGAGGCCGAGGATGAGCACGGCGCGGCCGGCGTGGTCGAAGACGTGGAAGATGCAGCGGTCGTAGGCGTTGCGGTCGCCGCTGACGAGGTGCTTCATCGACAGGGGGGCCTGGTGGATGGGGTACTCGTCGAGGGCGACGGGCCGGTCGACGGACATGGCGGACCTCCTGGACGTACGGCTTCGGGGGGCGGCTCAGGCGGATATGACGGTACGTCAGAAACGCCACCCAAGACCACCCTTCTGGCACGCTCTGACACGGCGACACTCCACGCCGCGCCGCTGCTTGAGGCGGTTGAACCACGTTTCGGTGCTTGCACGAGTTCCCACTCAGCGTCCGACAGTTCATGACGACGCATCACCGGACCCGCCGGTAGGGCTGGTTCGGGAGTTGTGTGGCGCTTCGGCCGGATGGGCACCTCGTGATCTTGTTCATCCCACAAGATCACCTTGGAGTGCGCCGGCTGTAACCTTCGGGAGAGAACGCCGGCCGGGCCTGGCCGCGGCGACATGGGGGAAGCAGCATGTTCACGGTGGTCTCGTCCGACGGCACGCCCATAGCCTGCGAGAGGCACGGGGAGACGGGCCCGGCGCTGATTCTCGTTGGCGGTACGTTGATGACCCGGGCACGGCACACACCCCTCGCCTCGCTGCTGTCCCGGGACTTCAGCGTCTACAACTACGACCGCAGAGGACGCGGCGACAGCGGTGACCATCCGCCTTACGACGTGCAGCGAGAAATCGACGACCTGGACGCTCTGATCGAGCGGGCGGGCGGGCCGGTGCTGCTCTTCGGGATGTCCTCCGGAGCCGTTCTGGCGTTGGAGGCCGTGGCCAGGGGCAGCGAGGTCTGCGCCCTCGCCCTGTACGAACCGCCGTTCGTCGTTGACGGGACCCGTGCGCCCCTGCCGGCCGACTACGTCGACCGCCTCGAGGCCATGGTCGCGCGAGGAGACACCACGGCAGCCCTCACCCACTTCCTGACAGATGGCCTGGCCATGCCTCCGGCAGCCATGGACGGAATGCGGCACACTCCTGTCTGGGCGGCGTGGGAAGCCGCTGCCCGCACCCTCCCCTATGACGGCCTGCTCATGGCCGACTTCATGTCAGGCCGCCCACTGCCCACCGATCGCTGGGCCGGTGTGACCATCCCGGTACTCGTCGGTCACGGCGACACGGGCGAGCCCTACATGGCCAACGCGGCGAAGGAACTCGCCTCCCATGGGGACAACTACATCCTCCACACCTTCCCCGGCCAGAACCACAACGTCGACCCGCACGCCCTCGCACCCGTACTCACCACGTTCTTCACCACGGCGTGGGCGGCGGTTCAGACGCGACTTTGACGACACCGCCCAGGCCGGACGGGCCGCAGGCCGGGAAAAGCTCCCGCTGGTCCTGTCGAGAATCGAAACGACCAGCGCCCAGCTCAACGAATGGCGTGATCGCTTCGAAGGGCTCCACATCCTGATGTTCTCCTCGCCGGACATCGACGGCGCGGCGGACCGGCTCAAGGCCGCCGGCGTCGGGCACGGCGGGGTGAACACCGTCGGCCGGCCGGTCGAGACCCCCCACGGCGTGCGCACGGAACCCATCCGCTATCTGGAGATCGACGGTACGCCGGAAGGCCGGGTCGGCGTCGTCGCCGACTTGGACCCGGAGTTCCAGCACACCCGCCACCTCGACCACCCCAACGGCGCCCAGGACCTCGTCGAGGCGGTGCTGTGCGTACCCGACGGACAGCTCCCCCTCGTTCGCGAACGGTACGAGCGGTATCTGGGCCGACCGCTCTCCGCAGAGGACCCGGTGACCCTCCTGACCAGGTCCGACCTTCCGGATCTGTTGCCGGGTGAAGTACCGCCCACGCTCCCGGCGCTCGTCGCCTGCACCTTCGCGGTCCCCGCCATCGGTCGGGTGCGTGCGCTGCTTGCGGAGAGCGGCCTGCCCGTACGCGACACAGCCCAAGGGGAGCCCTTCGTTCCCGCCGATGCGGCCCTCGGTGCAGCCCTGATCTTCCGGGAAATCTGAGAGGGGTGCAGGCAGCCATAGCCTCGCCACAGACGGCTCGCAGCCGCTGAGACGTGCGAAACCGCGTAGCGATCTGACGCGCCCCCCGACCCCGCCGGGTGTGGCCGACACGCCCGTCCCTGTCCCGTTCGCCCGGCCCGTTCTTTTGGGGGTTTCCCGGCTGTCTTCGATTTTCCGTGGCGGGACGGTCGGTCAAGGGTGGCCGCAGGCCATCGCGCAGCGACGCGACGAAGGAGCGCCCTTGAGGGACCGGCCCGCCACGGAAGACGATGAGACCGACGGGAAACCCCCGCCCCCTCACCGACCCCGCCCCACCGAAACCCGGCCGCCCCGGGGACGGCTCGAACGGATACCCGTACCCCGGGGGCGATTACCCGGCCCTTCGCTCCCGCGTTGGCCGTGCATGACCATGCTTCAGTCTTCAGCCGGCCGAAGGCGCCGGCCGACGCCGCCGGGATTCGAAGAATCGGTTCAGCGGCGGCATCCCCACCAGCGTGAGCAACAACAGCAACCGCATCAGCAACCGCAACACCAACAGACCCAGACGCCCGATCCGCCGATCTATAGCGACCTGCTGGCCCGGTGGGCCGACGCCGGCCGTACGCTGCCCGGTCGGCGCGACGCGGAATGGTCCCGCCTCACGTCCTCCCCGATCTGGCCCACCACCAGCAGCGGGCTCTACTAAAGAGCCCTAGCCCCCGGCCCAGCCCCCGACCCCGGTCAGCGGGTCTCCGGCCCCGCCAGGTGGCGGGCGATGACCATGCGCTGGATCTGGTTGGTGCCCTCCACGATCTGGAGCACCTTCGCCTCGCGCATCAGGCGCTCGACGGGGAAGTCCGCGGTGTAGCCGTAGCCGCCGAGGACCTGCACGGCGTCCGTGGTGACGGCCATCGCCGCGTCCGTGCAGAACAGCTTCGCCATGGCCGCCTGCCGGGAGAACGGCTTGCCCGCGTCCCGCAGCCGCGCCGCCGCGAGGTACAGCGCGCGCCCCGCCTCGATCTTGGTGGCCATGTCGGCCAGCATGAAGCGCAGCCCCTGGAAGTCCGCGATCGGGTGCCCGAACTGCTTGCGGTCCAGGGCGTACGTGAGCGCCTCGTCCAGCGCCGCCTGCGCGACGCCGATGGCGCAGGCGGCGATGCCCAGACGCCCCGCGTCCAGCGCGGCCAGAGCGATGGTGAAGCCCTGCCCCTCCTCGCCGATCCGGCGCGCGTCCGGCACCCGTACGCCGTCGAAGTGCAGCTGGGCGGTGGGCGAGCCCTTCATTCCCATTTTCTTCTCGGGCACGGCCGCCGTCAGGCCCTCCACGTCACCGGGGACCAGGAAGGCGGTGATGCCCTTGGGACCCTCGGCGCCCGTCCGCGCCAGGACGGTGTAGAAGTCGGCGACTCCGCCGTGGGTGATCCAGGCCTTGGTGCCGGTGATGATCCAGTCGTCACCCTCCCGCACCGCCTTGGTGGTGAGCGAGGCGGCGTCGGAGCCTGCGGCCGGCTCGGACAGGCAGTAGGCGCCGAGCAGGCCTCCGCCGAGCATCGCGGGCAGGTGCGCGCCCTGCTGCTCCTTGGTGCCGTAGCCGGCCAGGCCGTGGCAGGCCAGGGAGTGCACGCTGACGCCGAGGCCGACGGTCAGGCGGGCCGCGGCCAGCTCCTCCAGGACCTGGAGGTAGACCTCGTACGGCTGCTCGCCGCCGCCGTACTCGCCGGGGTACGGGAGGCCGAGCAGCCCGGCCTCGGAAAGCAGCGTGAAGACCTCGCGGGGGAACCTCCCGGAGTCCTCTTCCTCGGCGGCCTTCGGGCGGATCTCCCGCTGGGCGATCTCGCGTACGAGGGCGAGGAGGTCGCGGGACTCCTCGGTGGGCAGCTGACGGTCCACCGGCTGCGGGGCGCGGTCTGTCATGGCGGCGCTCTCCTCCCTGGTCGGGCACGGCGACGACGCGTGAGGTGTGGGACGCGCCGCCGGGTCTCGGTGCTCTCACAGCCGATACTGCCCTCCCGGATCACGGAATGGGCTGCTCAGCGGCTGCGGCGGCTTGAGTATGCCCGATCAGGAGCTTCCCGTCACCGGGGCAAGATCGTCACGCTGACCGAACGGTCCTTCGGTAGCGGGAGGTGCCGGACACTCCGGGACGAATTCCTCGATCACCATCAGTGTCGCGCGCAGCTGGCGCACGAGCATCGCGCCGAGCTCGGCACGATCGGGCTGCGCCGCCACCTCGATCCCACCCGGCCCACCCAGCCCGCCGATCCATTCCAGGGTGATCCCCTCGACCGAGGAGAGCCAGCCGACGAGGGCGAGGCGGGCGACCGGCGGGAGTCCGCGGTGCCCGTACGCGCCTTCGGCGATGGTGGCGACCAGCTCCTCGCGGACGGCGTCGCGGATGGCGAGCACCTCGGCGTCGGAGCCGACGCCGCCGGTGACGATGGTGCGGTACGCGGCGCGATGGTGCTCGGCGTAGTGCAGGTAGCCGTCGATGGTGCGGCGGACGCGCTCCGCGCCGGGGAGGTCCGCGTCACCGCCGGCGCGGGCGACGAGCTCGGCGACCGAGTCCTCGACGATGGCGAGGTAGTAGCCGCGCTTGCTCGTGAAGTAGTAGTAGATCAACCCCTTGGCGACGCCCGCCTGCTTGGCGATGTCGTCCACGGAGAGCGCGTCGTACGAGGTGTCGGCGAACAACTTGCGGCCAGTTGCTATGAGTTCGGCCCTACGAACCTGCGAACGCTCGGTCGTACCGCGCTGTTGACCATGATTCAAATTCAGCCCCAGCCTCGAACCGGCACAACGTGCCCGAAGTATGGCAGGAGCGAGCGAGGGCAGAGGCGGTTACAGCCAGCCGACCTGGGTCACGAACATGGCGACGACGACCACGAGGGTCCAGCCGAGGACGTGCTCCAGCCAGGAGGAGTCGTCCTTGGGGCCTCCGGTGCGGACGAGGTCCAGGGCGGGGGCGGTCGGGGTGGCGCTGTCGGCAGTCATGATGTCCAATGTGCCAGCGTTCGCGGCCTTCGCGGTAGATGACGCTGGTCACGTGGTGGCACGCATCACACCGCACACCACACCGCCGGGCCCCCGCCACCCCGAAAACGAAGGGTGCGGCGAGGGCCCGGCGGCCTGTTCGGCTCCGTCACCAGACGCAGGAATCGTCAGATGCGGGAATCGCGGTCACGGCTCGCCAAGCCCGCCATCGCGAGGCCGAGGCAGAGTGCGACGGCTCCGGTGATCACGTTGCTGACCACCGACCGGGTCGTGTCCATCTCTCCGGCGATGGCCCACGGGGCGATGATCGTCCACGCGCCGAGTGCGACTGCGGTCCAGGCCATCGCATGGGTGCGTTCGTAAGCGGACCCCAGACCGCCCATGCACAGGCAGAACGCCAGGCCGGCGATCAGGTTGTTGATGGCCAGCGGGGTCAGGGCGCTGAACCCGGCTATCCACGGCGAAGCCGCCAGGTACAGACCCGTGACCAGGGCCAGTGCTTCAACGGCTTGCGCGGCAGGGGTGCTGGTCACCCGCTCGAACCGAGTGCGCATCTCGGCAAGGTCCGGGTGGTGCTCGATGCTGCTGGGATGAGTGGTCATGGCGGACTGCCTCCTACAAGGAGCCTTATATGCCCTTTATGCACTTATGCCCATATTCCGCCAGTTAAGCCATCCGGACCAGTAGAGGTTTCCCGGAGTTTTCCGGGCTTTCCCGGGCTTTCCCGGGCTTTCCCGGGCTTTCCCGGCGCCTTCTCACAGCACCCCGACCGCCGTCAGCGCGGCCGCGTGCGCCGCACCCAGCGCCGCCGGGAAGTAGAGGTAGCAGATGCCGCCGGTGCCCGAGGCGACCTTGCCGGCGGCGCCGTGGCGCTTGGTGCGCAGCCAGATGGTCTCCCATTCGGCCCGCTTGTAGACGCGGCGGACGGAGGGGTTGTCGGGTGAGTTGGGGTCGTTGGCGATCACGTCCCCGGCGGCCGTGAAGCCGATGACGGTCATCAGGTGGCCGGCGGTGCCGTAGCCGGCTCCGCCGAGCTCCTCCGTGCGGAAGGACTGCGAGGTGATGGCCGGGATTCCGGCCCGGACCAGGGTCTCCAGGTCGGACAGGGCGGTGAGGCGGGTCACGACTCCGGCGAGCCCGCGGTAGGTGGCCGCGTACGCGGGATTGAAGGGCCAGTTGCCACAGCCCTTGTAGGCGGCGTCGTAGGTGGAGCGGGCCGCGTGGCAGATCTGCGGGTCGACATACCTCGGGTTCACCCAGGTCAGGGCGCTGGCGCTGGCCTTGCCTCCCCAGTACTCGATGATCATCTGCGAGGAGGTCGGGCTGCACCAGGCCTCGCCGCCGTTGTCGTACTCGGGGTACTGCCCGGCATGGGTCTCCTGCGAGTAGCGCGGGACCTTCAGCTCGTGGGCGCGGCCGGAGGGGGCCGAGGCGGGGACCGTGAACCGGTCCGGGACGTCGGAGACCATCGCGCCCGCCAGCCACACGGTGGGGCCGCGGTCCGCACCCGGCTTGCGGTGCAGGGTGAGGCGCAGCTGCCAGTCCGTGATCCGCAGCCCGGCGGCCGCGGCCGGGGCGTCGACGGCCAGGGTGTCGGTCCAGACGGTGGACTTGCCGTCGGTCTGGCCGTCCACCGACGTGCGGCGGATGTCCCGGTCCCCGGAGGCCCACCGCCCCATCACGTACCAGGGGGTGGCGGCGCCGTCGGTGTAGGTGCCGCGCAGTTCGATCTGGATCCAGGTGCCGGCCGGCGTGCGGGCGTTCCAGGAGGCGATGGCTTCGGTGGCGGGCACGGTGGAGCGGTGCACCGGGGAGGTCCAGGTGGCGTACTCCCAGACGCTCTTCCTCCCGGTGTGCGGATCGGCGTACTCGGTGCGGCCGGCGGCGGTCTTGATCTCCAGGCCGGGACGGGCGCCGCCGACGGCGGTGGTGCCCTGGTGGGTGCCGGCCAGCCAGTGGGCGAAGGAGTACCAGAAGCGGTTGTCGACGGTGCGGCCCGCTGCCCGCGGGCCGGGCCGGGCGGCCGCCGAGGCGCTGCCGCCGGGGACACCGGCGGCGGTCGCCGCGGTGGCGACCGCAAGTGCGGCGACGAGTACGGCCCTGCGTGGCGTGGATGCTGTCATCGCGAGGTTCCCCCGGAGTGGGTCGGCGCTTCGGTGGCTTCACCCTTCCAGTTCCCGGCGGCCGTACGCCGAAGCCACGGGTCGTGTCGGGCTTGTCTACGCTGGTCGGGTGGAGCCACAGCAGTCACTCGAGTCACTCGCCCGGGAGCTTGCCGCGTTGCCGGTCTCCCTCGGCCCGGTGCGCCTGATCGGGATCGACGGTCACGCCGGATCCGGGAAGAGCACCTTCGCGGGGCGGCTCGCCGAAGCGCTGGGCGGGGCGCCCGTCCTGCACCTGGACGACGTGGCCAGCCACGCGGAGCTGTTCGGCTGGGAGGAGCGGCTGCGCGCGCAGGTGCTGGAGCCGCTCGCCGAGGGACGGCCCGCGCTCTGGGCCCCGTACGACTGGGTGGAGCGCCGCTTCGGGCCGGAGCGGGTGCTGGAGCCGGCGCCGGTGCTGCTGGTCGAGGGGGTCGGGGCCGGCCGGCGGGCGCTGCGCCCGCATCTGGCGGGGCTGCTGTGGATGGAGACTCCTCGTGCGCAGTCCTGGCTGCGGGGGCGAAACCGGGACGGGCATGAACTTTCCGACTTCTGGGACGGATGGGAGCGCGCGGAGCGCGCGCACTTCTCCAATGACCCTTCGCGCCCCTTCGCCGACACCCTGGTACGCCAGAGCGGTACGGGATACGAGTGGTCTTCCGGGGCCGGAGCGACGGCGGGAACCCCGGCTTCCGTCACCGAGGGTGACGAACTCCCCCGGGCCTGAGCGGCCCTGAAATTCCTCTCCGCCGGGCCTCCACCGACCTGCTTGACCTGGGGCCCGCACCGGCCTTACGTTCTCAATGCGCGGCCTTGCGGCTGCCGCAGACACGAAGCCCCCGATTGTTCCCCCGTGATCGGGGGCTTCGTTCTGCCCGCGAACCCCCTTCCCGCGGGTGCCGCGCGGGGCGGATCCTCCCCGATCCTTCACCCTGAGTCACCGACCGGCCCTGGGGCGCGCGCCCGAACCCGGCCCGTCGCGCCCTACGTAAGGTGCGAAACCGCAGGTACGATGCAGCCCTGATTTCAGCGACGCCAGCCGGTGGCACCGGTCAACTCGCGCGCTCGAAGCGGGGGTTGCCGCGCACCACGGGGGCAGGCTTGTGGGGGACGTGATGGATTTCGGCACGCCGGGCAGCATGCACGCCCCGGCCGAACTCGCCTGGCTGCGCGGAGTCGACGCCTGCACCATGGGCGCCTATCCGCAGGCCGAGGAGGAGTTCCGGGCGGCCGTACGACTCGATCCCTCGATGGCCGACGCCTGGCTGGGGCTGCACGCGCTGCGGGTGGACACCGGCAACGCGTTACTCCGGATGTACGCGCACCGGGACCGCTTCGGCGAGCAGCGGGCCCGGCACCGGAGGACGCTGAACTCCTGGTACTGGCTGGGCTGGTGGGTGCAGCCGGTACTGGAGAGCCGGCGGGACCTGCTGCTCGCCCACGCCTCGCACTGGCTGGACGGCCGCCACGTGCCCGAGCTGGACCAGGCCCTCGCGGCGCTGCCGCCGGTGGACACCGACTCCCAGGTACGGTTCCTGCACGCCTGCCGGGCCTACCTGGTCAAGGACTGGGAGCAACTGGTCCGGCACACCGAGCCGCTGGTGAACGATCCGCTGCTGGGGATCGAGGCCGGGCTGTTCGGCGGGATGGCCCGGGTCCGGCTGGAGATGTACGGGCAGGCGGAGCCGATGCTGTCGGCGGCCCTGATGCGCTGTCGCAGCGAGCAGCCGCAGCGCAAGGAGCTGCGGTACTGGCTGGCGCGGGCGCACGAGGGCACCGGGCGCAGCGCGGCGGCGCTGCCGCTGTACCGGGCGGTGCACCGGGTGGATCCCTCGTTCATGGACACCGCGGCCCGGCTGACGGCCATCGAGGACGGCGACGACACCGACGGCATGGCCGATCTGGCGGGTCTTGCGGGGTACGCCGGCTACGGGGCCTACGCCGGGCACGGCCCGTCCCCGGCGGGCGGGGACTTCGCGGCGGTCGCGCTGGGCGGCGGGCCCGTCCAGGACATCGCGGCCGACAACCAGGCCGAGACGGACCCGCTGGCTCCGCCGCCTCCTCCGGTGGGCCGGGTGGAGGGCGCGCGGCGCAAGGTGCCCGTCCCGCCGCAGGGCGGGCCCGAGGGGCTGCCGGCCGGTCCGGCCGACCCGGCGGCGCTCGCCGAGGCGCTGGCGGAGCTGGAGCGGATGGTGGGCCTGGAGCCGGTCAAGCGGCAGGTGAAGGCGCTCTCGGCGCAGCTGCACATGGCGCGGCTGAGAGCGGGTCAGGGGCTGCCGGTGCAGCCGCCGAAACGCCACTTCGTCTTCTCGGGGCCGTCGGGGACGGGGAAGACCACGGTGGCGCGGATCCTGGGGCGGGTCTTCTACGCGCTGGGGCTGCTGGGCGGGGACCATCTGGTGGAGGCCCAGCGGGCGGACCTGGTGGGCGAGTTCCTGGGCCAGACCGCGGTGAAGGCGAACGAGCTGATCGATTCGGCGATCGGCGGGGTGCTGTTCGTGGACGAGGCGTACTCGCTGTCGAACTCGGGCTACAGCAAGGGCGACGCGTACGGCGACGAGGCCCTGCAGGTGCTGCTGAAGCGGGCCGAGGACAACCGGGACCACCTGGTGGTGATCCTGGCGGGCTACCCGGCGGGGATGGACCGGCTGCTGGCCGCCAATCCGGGGCTGTCCTCGCGGTTCACCACGCGGGTGGACTTCCCCAGCTACCGGCCGCTGGAGCTGACCGCGATCGGCGGGGTGCTGGCGGACGCGAACGGGGACCGCTGGGACGAGGAGTCGCTGGAGGAGCTGCGCAGCATCAGCGGGCACGTGGTGGAGCAGGGCTGGATCGACGAGCTCGGCAACGGGCGGTTCCTGCGGACGCTGTACGAGAAGAGCTGCGCGTACCGGGACCTGCGGCTGGCGGGCTTCGCGGGGGAGCCGTCGCGGGACGATCTGGCCACGCTGCGGCTGCCGGACCTGATGCAGGCGTACGGGGAGGTCCTGTCGGGCCGGGGGCCGCAGGAGCGGCCGGAGCCGCCGCCGCTGTAGCCGGGGCGCGGCGAATCGGGGGCTCCGCCCCCGGACCCTCCCCCAGACTCCGTCCGGGGGGACCCCCAGCGCCTCAAACGCCGGCGAGGCTGAATCTGCCAGCCCGTCCGGCGATTGAGGACCAGGGTCCGGGGCGGAGCCCCGCAGCCGCGGCTACGCGCCCCGTACGTACGACCGGTGCGACGGGTCGCGGACCTCGCCGACCAGCATTTCCAGGACGTCCTCCAGGGCGACCAGGCCCAGGACCCGGCCGCCGGGGTCGGCGACCTGCGCCAGGTGGGTGGCGTCGCGGCGCATCACGCCGAGGGCGTCGTCCAGCGGGACGGTGGCGCACAGGGTGGTCATCCGGCGCCAGACCCGCTGGGGCACGGCCCGCTCCCGGTCCTCCAGGTCCAGGACGTCCTTGACGTGCAGGTAGCCCATGAAGGCGCCGCTGGCGGCACGGACGGGGAAACGGGAGTAGCCGGTGCGCACGGTCAGCTGCTCGATCTGGCGCGGGGTCACGTCGGGGCCGACCGTGACCAGGCGGTCCCGGTCGAGGAGGACGTCGCTGACGGGGCGGCTGCCCAGTTCGAGGGCGTCCTCCAGCCGCTCCTGCTCGACCGGCTCCAGGAGCCCGGCCTGCCGGGAGTCCTTGAGGAGCCGGCCCAGCTGGGCGGAGGTGTAGACGGCCTCGACCTCGTCCTTGGGCTCGACCTTGAAGAGCTTCAGGACGAGCTTGGCGCAGGCGCCGAGCGCGGTCGTGACCGGCCCGCACACACGGGCGAAGGCGACCAGGCCGGGGCTGAACCACAGGGCGGTCTTCTCGGGGGCGGCCATGGCGAGGTTCTTGGGGACCATCTCGCCGATGACCAGGTGCAGGAAGACCACGGCGGCGAGCGCGAGCGCGTAGCCGAGGGGGTGGATCAGGCCCTGCGGTACGTGGACGGCGTGGAAGACGGGCTCCAGGAGCCGGGCCACGGTGGGTTCGGCGACCGCGCCGAGGGTGAGCGAGCAGATGGTGATGCCGAACTGTGCGGCGGCCATCATGCGCGGCAGGTTCTCCAGGCCGTGGAGCACCTGGCGGGCCCGCTTGGAGCCGGCCGCGAGGGGCTCGATCTGGCTGCGGCGTACGGAGACGAGTGCGAACTCGGCGCCGACGAAGAAGCCGTTGGCGAGGACGAGCAGCAGGGCGAAGAGGAGCTGGAGCACGTTCACCGGGAGGCGCCTTCCAGCTCGGCCCGCTGCGGGGCGCCGTCGCCGTGCCGGCCGGAGCCGAGCAGGCCGGCGCCGTCGGCCACGGAGGCGGGCCGGTATCCACCGGCCGCGGGCACCGCGGTCAGCCGGACCAGGCGCACGAGCTCGGCGCGGTTGCGGCCGACCCGGCGGACGGACAGCCTCCAGCCGGGGAGTTCGGCGCGGTCCCCGGGGGCGGGGATCCGGCCGAGCAGGTCGGCGACGAGGCCCGCGACGGTCTCGTACGGCCCTTCGGGCACCTCCAGGCCTATCCGGCGCAGGGTCTGCACCCGGCAGCTGCCGTCGGCCTCCCAGGAGGGGCGGCCGTCCTCGGCCGTCACGGCGGCCAGTTCGGGGCTGTCGTCCTCGGCGAGGTCGTGTTCGTCGCGGACCTCGCCGACGAGTTCCTCGACGATGTCCTCCAGCGTGACCACGCCGGCGGTGCCGCCGTACTCGTCGACGACCACGGCCATCGGCTGTTCGCTGCGCAACCGTTCCAGCAGCGGCTGCACCGGCAGGGAGCCGGGCACCAGCAGCGGGGCGACGCAGATCCGGCTCACGGTGGTGCGGTCGCGGTCGGACTCGGGCACGGCGAGGGCGTCCTTGAGGTGGACCACGCCGGTGACCTCGTCGATGCGGTCGCGGTAGACCGGGAAGCGGGACAGGCCCGTGGCGCGGGTCAGGTTGAGCACGTCGGCCGCGGTGGCCGTGTGCATGAGGGCGCTGACCTTCACCCGGGGGGTCATGACGTGCTGGGCCGTGAGCTCGCCCAGCGAGAGGGTCCGTACGAAGAGGTCGGCGGTGTCCTGTTCGAGGGCGCCGGCCTGGGCCGAATGGCGGACCAGGGAGACCAGTTCGCCGGGGGTCCGGGCGGAGGCCATCTCCTCGGTCGGCTCCACGCCGAGCGCCCGGACGAGCCGGTTGGCGACGGCGTTCAGGCCGGCGATGACCGGCCGGAAGGCGCGGGAGAAGGCGTTCTGGGGGCCGGCGACGAAGCGGGCCACCTGGAGCGGGCGGGAGACCGCCCAGTTCTTCGGTACGAGCTCGCCGACGACCATCTGGACGGCGGAGGCGAGCAGCATGCCGATGACGACGGCGACGCCGGGGACGGCCCCCTGCGGCAGGCCGGTCGCGGCGAGCGGCCCGGCCAGCAGTGCGGCGAGAGCGGGCTCGGCGAGCATGCCGACCACGAGGGAGGTGATGGTGATGCCGAGCTGGGTGCCCGAGAGCTGGAAGGAGAGCTCCTTCAGGGCCTCGACCACCGTGCGGGCACGGCGGTCACCGTCGGCTGCGGCGCGCTCGGCCTCGGGTCTCTCGACGGTGACGAGGCCGAATTCGGCTGCCACGAAGAAACCGTTGGCGAGGATCAGGGCGAATGCCGCCGCGAGCAGGAGTAGCGGAATGGTCATGCCGCCGCCTCCGGAGGGAGGGCGGCGCGGGTACTACCGGACGATCCGTCCATTGCTGGAGGGAGTCACTCCTCAAGTTGCAGGTGCCCACGGACCTCGGGGTCCCGGGGCCGGTGGGAGGGCGCACGACTGCGCCCCGCCACCAGGGTAGTCATTGAGATCCCGGCCGCAACGGTACGCAGCGACGAGGATCGGCGGTCTCAGTTGTCGTTCGCACCGGTTCCGCGGGATTCGGCGAGGGCCCGCAGGGCGCGGGCGTCGCCGATCGCCCGCTGCTTGGCGACACCCGGCTGGATGCCGAGGACGGGCAGGCTGGTGCCGTCGCTGAGGTCCAGGAACACCCACGGGTCGCCGGGGCGGAGGTTGACGCGCAGGATCTGCGCCCACTCCAGCCGGCGGGTGGTGGTGATGTTGACGACGGTCACCCCGGCCTCGTCCGCGACCACCTTGGGGCGGCTGAGCAGGACGAGGACGGAGCTCAGCAGCACGGCGGTGAAGAGGAAGCTGATCCGCTCCCCCGGGCTGAGGTTCTCCAGGAGGAGGGCGATCGATCCGATGGTCACGAACATGGCGGTCCCGACGCCCAGCAGGACCGCCCGGGTACGGGTCGGCCGGAAGGTGACCGGCAGGGCGGGCGGTGCGGGCTGGGCGACGGGCTCGGCCATGGTGGTTCAGGTGCCTTCTGCAGTGGTGGCGCGGGTCGGAGGTGTCAGAGCCGGCAGGCGTGGATCGACGTGGTGAGGATCGCGCGCGCGCCGAGCTCGTACAGGTCGTCCATGATCCGCTGGGCCTCCTTGGCCGGGACCATGGCGCGGACCGCGACCCAGCCCTCGTTGTGCAGCGGGGAGACGGTCGGCGACTCCAGGCCCGGGGTGAGGGCGACCGCGCGCTCCAGGTGCTCGGCGCGGCAGTCGTAGTCCATCATCACGTAGCTGCGGGCGACCAGGACGCCCTGGAGGCGGCGCAGGAACTGCTGGACCTGCGGGTCGTCGGCGTCGGCGCCGTTGCCCCGGATCACGACGGCCTCGGAGGTGAGGATCGGCTCGCCGATGACCTCCAGGCCCGCGTTGCGCAGGCTGGTGCCGGTCTCGACGACGTCCGCGATGATCTGGGCGACGCCGAGCTGGATGGCGGTCTCGACCGCGCCGTCAAGGTGGACGACGGAGGCGTCGATCCCCTTCTCGGCGAGGTGCTTGGCGACGATTCCCTCGTAGGAGGTAGCGATCGTCATCCCGTGGAAGTCCTCGGGGCCCTTCGCCGTGCCGGGGGTGGTGGCGTAGCGGAAGGTGGACCGGCCGAAGTTCAGCGGCAGGATCTCCTCGGCGCTGGCGCCGGAGTCGAGCAGCAGGTCGCGGCCGGTGATGCCGATGTCGAGCTTGCCGGAGGAGACGTAGATCGCGATGTCCTTGGGGCGGAGGTAGAAGAACTCCACCTCGTTCTCGGGGTCGACGACCACGAGCTCCTTGGACTCCTTGCGCATCCGGTAGCCGGCCTCATGGAGCATCGCCGACGCCGGTCCGGAGAGTGAACCCTTGTTGGGGACGGCGATGCGCAGCATGGGGCTTCCTTTGGTGCGTGGTGTGCGGGGGTACGGGCGGGTGTGCGAGCCGTGGCTCAGAGGTGCGCGTAGACGTCGTCGAGGGAGATCCCGCGCGCGACCATCATCACCTGGACGTGGTACAGCAGCTGGGAGATCTCCTCGGCGGCGGCTTCCTTGCCCTCGTACTCGGCGGCCATCCAGACCTCGGCGGCCTCCTCGACGACCTTCTTGCCGATGGCATGGACGCCCTTGTGGACGAGCTCGGCGGTGCGGGAGGTGCTGGGGTCGCCTTCGGTGGCCTTGAGCTGGAGCTCGGTGAAGAGCTCTTCGAAGGTCTTGGAGGGTTTGTTCGCCATGATGTCCTTAGAGTAAGGGCTCACCCGGGTGTCCCCGTGCCGGGGTTCACTCCTTGGACTAGCGCCAGGGTTCGCTGACGGTCCGCAGGGTCATGGCGGTGGAGACGGCGGCGGTGACCGCTTCGTGCCCCTTGTCCTCGTTCGACCCCTCGAGCCCGGCGCGGTCCAGCGCCTGCTCGTCGTTGTCGCAGGTCAGCACGCCGAAGCCGACGGGGACTCCGGTGTCGATCGACACCTGCACCAGGCCCTGGGTGACGCCCTGGCAGACGTAGTCGAAGTGCGGGGTGCCGCCGCGGATGACCACGCCGAGGGCGACGATCGCATCGTAGCCGCGGCCGGCCAGCACCTTCGCCACGACCGGCAGCTCGAAGCTGCCCGGGACGCGGAGCAGGGTGGGCTCGTCGATGCCCAGCTCGTGCAGGGCCCGCAGGGCGCCGTCGACCAGTCCGTCCATGACCTTCTCGTGCCACTGGGCCGCGATCACGGCGACTCGGAGGTCTCCGCAGTTCTTCACGCTCAGTTCGGGTGCGCCCTTGCCGCTCACAGCTCTGCTCCTCGGTGGTTCGTGGATGTACGTAGGGGTGGTGGTGCTTGCTTACTGGTTGCCGCAGGCGGACGTGGTCACGGCCCCGTCCAGCCAGGGCAGGTCGTGGCCCATCCGGTCCCGCTTGGTGCGCAGGTACCGCAGATTGTGCTCGCCCGCCTCCATCGGCATCGGCTCCCGGCTGGTGACCGCGATGCCGTGCCGGACGAGGGCGTCGGACTTCTCGGGGTTGTTGGTCATCAGGCGGACGTCGTGCACGCCGAGGTCGGCGAGGATCTGGGCGCCGGCGCCGTAGTCGCGGGCGTCCGCGGGCAGGCCGAGTTCCAGGTTGGCGTCGAGGGTGTCGCGGCCGCGCTCCTGCAGTTCGTACGCGCGCAGCTTGGACAGCAGTCCGATGCCGCGGCCCTCGTGGCCGC
This sequence comes from Streptomyces sp. NPDC090045, assembly GCF_044747975.1. NCBI lineage: Bacteria > Bacillati > Actinomycetota > Actinomycetes > Kitasatosporales > Streptomycetaceae > Streptomyces > Streptomyces sp. NPDC090045. Next base: position 266,734 of record NZ_JBIVFA010000011.1, on the reverse strand, counting down.
GCAGGTAGACGACGACTCCGCGGCCCTCGGCCTTGATCCGCTCCATGGAGGCGTGCAGCTGGGGGCCGCAGTCGCAGCGCTGGGAGGCGAAGATGTCGCCGGTGAGGCACTCGGAGTGCATGCGGACCAGGAGGTCGGTGCCGTCGCCGATCTCGCCGTGGACGAGGGCGACGTGCTCGACGCCGTCGACGGTGGAGCGGTAGCCGTAGGCCGTGAACGCGCCGAAGGCGGTCGGCAGGCTGACCTCGGCCTCGCGGCGCACGGTGGGCTCGGCGGAGCGGCGGTAGGCGATCAGGTCCTCGATGGAGATGATCGTCAGGCCGTGCTTGCGGGCGAAGGGGATCAGCTCGGGCAGGCGCAGCATGACGCCGTCCTCGCCGGCGATCTCCACGATGGCGCCGGCCGGGCGCAGGCCCGCGAGGCGGGCGAGGTCGACGGCCGCCTCGGTGTGGCCGTTGCGGACGAGGACGCCGCCGGGCTTGGCGCGCAGCGGGAAGATGTGGCCGGGGCGGACGAAGTCGCCGGGGCCGCAGACCCCGTCGGCGAGGAGGCGCAGGGTGGTGGCGCGGTCGGCGGCCGAGATGCCGGTGGTGACGCCGTGGGCGGCGCTCGCGTCGACGGAGACGGTGAACGCGGTCTTCATCGACTCGGTGTTGTTCTGGACCATCTGGGGCAGTTCGAGCCGGTCCAGCTCGGGGCCCTCCATGGGGGCGCAGATCAGGCCGCGGCACTCGCTCATCATGAAGGCGATGATCTCGGGGGTGGCCTTCTCGGCGGCGATGACGAGGTCGCCCTCGTTCTCGCGGTCCTCGTCGTCGACGACGACCACCGGCCGGCCCGCCGCGATGTCGCGGACGGCCTGCTCGACGGGGTCGAGGCGGAAGGTCTCTTCGGGGATCTCGGGCACGGGCTTGAGGGTGGTCATGCCGTTGCTCCTTCCAGGGCCGGGGCGGGGGTGGTGGTGCGCGAGCGCTGGTACCAGTCGTAGGCGCCCCAGACCACGAGGGCGAAGTACACGACGTAGACGAGGCCGGAGAAGGCCAGGCCGTTGTTGAAGGCGAGGGGGACGCCGACCAGGTCGACGAGGAGCCAGGCGATCCAGAACTCGACGAGGCCCCGGGCCTGGGCGACCATCGCGACGATGGTGCCGACGAAGATGTACGCGTCGGCCCACGGGCTCCAGGACAGGTCCGGGTAGAGCGTGAACAGGCCGCCGACGGCGAGGGTGCCGAGCGCCGCTCCGGCAAGGAGCAGGCCGCGCTCCTTCCAGGTGGCGGTGCGCACGGCGATGGAGCCGTCCTGGGCCTGCTGCCGGCCGAGCTGCCAGGCCCGCCAGCCCCACGCGGCCACGCCGATGACGAGGAGCTGCTTGCCGACGCCGCCTGCGAGGTGGGCGGAGGCGTAGGCGGCGATGAGGATCAGGCCGGAGAGGAGCTGGGCGGGCCAGGTCCATATGGAGCGGCGCCAGCCGAGGGCGAGCGCGGCCAGGCCCATCAGGTTGCCGATCATGTCGGACCAGATGACCTTCTGGCCGAAGACGGTGAAGGCCTCGGCGTTGAGCCAGGTCAGGGCGGTCACCGGGCGTCTCCCGTCGGGTGCGCGTGCAGCGGGTCCACCCCGGCGGCCAGGAGGCGCTCGACGTACTTCGCGAGGACGTCGACCTCCAGGTTGACCGGGTCGCCGGGCTGCTTGATGCCGAGCGTGGTCAGGGCGAGGGTGGTGGGGATGAGGCTGATCGTGAACCAGTCGGCGGCCGCCTCGACCACGGTGAGGCTGACGCCGTCGACCGTGATGGAGCCCTTCTCGACCACGTACCGGGAGAGGTTCTCCGGGAGGGCGACCTTGACGATCTCCCAGTGCTCGGAGGGGGTTCGGGAGAGGATCTCGCCGGTGCCGTCCACGTGCCCCTGGACCAGGTGGCCGCCGAGGCGTCCGCCGAGAGCCATGGGGCGCTCCAGGTTGACCCGGGAGCCCTGGGCGAGGGCGCCGAGGCTGGAGCGGTTGAGGGTCTCCTGCATGACGTCGGCGGTGAACTCGCCGTCGGCGGTCTCCACGACGGTGAGGCAGACGCCGTTCACGGCGATCGAGTCGCCGTGCTTGGCGCCCTCGGTGACCAGGGGGCCGCGCAGGCGGAAGCGGGAGGCCTCCTCGAGCTGCTCGACGGCGGCGACCTCGCCCAGTTCTTCGACGATTCCGGTGAACACTCAGTGCTCCTTGGGGGCGGTGGTGGGGATGGCGGTGATGCGGAGATCGGGGCCCACGCGGACGGCTTCGGTGATGTCGAGGCGTACGGCGTGGGAGATGTTCGTGATGCCCGCGTCGCCGAAGGCCGCGGGGCCGGCGCCGAGCAGGGCGGGGGCGAGGTAGCCGACGACCCGGTCGACGGCTCCGCACTCGACGAAGGCGCCCGCCAGGGTGGGGCCGCCCTCCAGGAGGAGGGAGCGCACGCCGCGGGCGTACAGCTCCGCGAGGAGCCGGCGGACCGGGATCCGGCCGTCCCGCAGGGGAAGCCGCAGGAGGTCGACGCCGGGCAGGTGGCGGGTGTCGGCGTCCTCGGCGACCACCAGCAGCGTGGGCGCGGAGTCGTCGAGGATGCGGGCGCCGGGCCGGAGTCCGGCGTGGGTGTCGAGGGCCACGCGCAGGGGCTGGGCGGCTCCCTCGATGCCGCGTACGGCCAGGTGCGGGTCGTCGGCGCGCAGGGTGCCGCCGCCCACCAGGACGGCGTCGGCCTCGGCGCGCAGCCGGTGGACGTCCGCGCGGGACTCGGCGGAGCTGATCCAGCGGCTGGTGCCGTCGGCCGCGGCGCTGCGGCCGTCGAGGGTGGCGGCGTACTTCCAGGTCACGTGGGGGCGGCCGAGCCGTACGGAGGTCAGCCAGGCGGTGTTGCCGGCCTCGGCCTCGGCCTCCAGGAACCCGGCCTCGGTGTCGACCCCGGCGGCGCGCAGGGTGGCCGCGCCGCCGCTGGCCTGCGGGTTCGGGTCGGAGACGGCGTAGACCACGCGGGCGATCCCGGCGTCGACGAGGGCGCGGGCGCAGGGTCCCGTACGGCCGGTGTGGTTGCAGGGTTCGAGGGTGACGTAGGCGGTGCCGCCGCGGGCCGCGGCGCCTGCGGCGCGCAGGGCGTTGACCTCGGCGTGCGGGCCGCCGGCCCGTTCGTGCCAGCCCTCGCCCACGACGGTGCCGGAGGCGTCGGTGATGACGCAGCCGACGACGGGGTTGGGGCTGGTGGAGCCGAGTCCGCGGGCGGCGAGCTCGACGGCTCGGCGCATGGCACGGGTACCCGCGTCGAATGCGGGTGCTGCGTGCGCGGCGTGTGTCGCCACCGGGTCCTCCTGCCTCATCGGGCACGGACTCCGGGGCCTGTCGGGATACGACAGATGAAGCGGTCCAGCTCACAGGGGGACGCCGAGGCCGAAAAAACGGTCCGATCGGGCATGTCCGCAGGGATATGCCGATGAACCGCCGACGGCGGCGTACCCGTGACTGGCCCGCCGCGCACTGCCTCCCATCCGGACTTTAACCGTCGGTCCAGGAATCTCACCTGGTCAACCGGCCGCTGGCTGCGGACGGGTCGCGGACTATAACCGCCGGTTCGGAATTACACCGACCCCGGAGTGCGCTGCTACTGGTACTCCAGCCAGTTTGCCACGGGTGATCCGCCGCCATGCAGGTGTTGCGGTGTGGCCTGGCTCACAGAGGGTGACCCGGGGGTGACCGCGGTCGCGACCCGGCCAAGTGGAGCCGGGGTTGGTCCAGACCTATTGACGGGGTGGTCTAGTCCTCTTAACGTTCCCTTCATCCTCCCGGGAACAGCCCGTCAGATGTGCGCACGTCACGGGCCAACACGCCTACACACCAGTCCTGTTGCTTCACGTTGTGTCCACTTGTGTCCCGCATCCTCCCCTCCCCAGGAGGCACCATGCTGTCCCCCACACGTACGAGAGCGATGCTCCTGGCATCCGGCGCCGCGATCGCCGGACTGCTGGTGGGCGGGCTCTCGGCGGGCGTCTCGCACGCTGCCGACAACGAGTCGTGTCGCCCCGACGGGCTGTACAAGACCGCGGGGGTCGACGTCCCGTACTGCTCGGTCTACGACTCCGAAGGCCGCGAGAAGATGGGCGCCGACCACCAGCGCCGCGTCATCGGATACTTCACCGGCTGGCGCACCGGCAAGGACGGCACCCCCGCCTACCTCGCCAACAACATCCCGTGGTCCAAGGTCACCCACCTGAACTACGCCTTCGCCCACGTGGGCGCCGACAACAAGATCTCGGTCGGCGCGGACGGCACGAACAACGCCGCCACCGGGATGACCTGGCCCGGCGTGGCCGGAGCCGAGATGGACCCGGCCCTCCCGTACAAGGGCCACTTCAACCAGCTCACCAAGTTCAAGAAGCAGTACCCCAACGTCAAGACGCTGATCTCGGTCGGCGGCTGGGCGGAGACCGGGGGCTACTTCGGCGACGACGGCAACCGCGTCGCCTCCGGCGGCTTCTACTCGATGGCCACGAACGCCGACGGCTCGGTCAACCAGGCCGGCATCGACACCTTCGCCGACTCCTCGGTCGAGTTCATCCGGAAGTACGGCTTCAACGGCGTCGACATCGACTACGAGTACCCGACGACGATGAAGGACGCGGGCAACCCGCTGGACTGGCAGCTGGCCAACGCCCGCCGCGCCGGCCTGGTCCAGGGCTACGCGGCCCTGATGAAGTCCCTGCGCGAGAAGCTCGACCGCGCGGGCGCCGCCGACGGCAAGCACTACCTGCTCTCCGTCGCCGCCCCCTCCTCCGGCTACCTGCTGCGCGGCATGGAGACCTTCCAGGTCCAGAAGTACCTGGACTACGTCAACATCATGTCCTACGACCTGCACGGCGCCTGGAACGAGTACGTCGGCCCCAACGCCTCGCTCTTCGACGACGGCAAGGACGGCGAACTGGCCGCCGCGGGCGTCTACTCCACCTCCCAGTACGGCGGCATCGGCTACCTCAACACCGACTGGGCCTACCACTACTTCCGCGGCTCGATGCCGGGCGGCCGCATCAACATCGGCCTGCCCTACTACACCCGCGGCTTCAAGAACGTGCAGGGCGGCACCGACGGCCTGTGGGGCAAGGCACCCGCGACCACCTGCCCGGCCGGCGCGGGCCTGACCAAGTGCGGTGACGGCGCGGTCGGCATCGACAACCTGTGGCACGACAAGGACACCAACGGCGTCGAGTCCCCGGCGGGCTCCAACCCGATGTGGCACGCCAAGAACCTGGAGAAGGGGGTCGTCGGCGACTACGTCACCAAGTACGGCTTCCCGGCGAACACCACGCTGACCGGCAGCTACGTCCGCAAGTACGACTCCACCCTGGTGGCGCCGTGGCTGTGGAACGCGCAGAAGAAGGTCTTCCTCTCGACGGAGGACGAGCAGTCGGTGGCCGCCAAGGCCGACTACGTGGTGAACAAGGGCATCGGCGGCACGATGGTCTGGGAGCTCGCGGGCGACTACGCGTACAACGCGGCCAAGGGCCAGTACGAGATGGGCGACACGCTCACCGACGTGATGTACCAGAAGTTCAAGTCGGCCTCCCCGTACGGCGCGAAGAAGTCCAACGCGGCGCTTCCCGCCCAGGCGGTGAACATCAAGACGGAGTTCACCGAGTTCAAGCTGGGCGACTCCAACTACCCGCTCACCCCGAAGCTCAAGATCACCAACAACACGAACACGACGCTGCCCGGCGGCACCGAGTTCCAGTTCGACTACGGGACCTCGGCCCCGGACAACGCCTCCGACCAGTCGGGCTTCGGCACGAAGGTGATCAGCAGCGGTCACACCGGCACCAACGTCGGCGGCCTGAAGGGCGACTTCCAGCGGGTCTCCCTGAAGCTCCCGGCCTGGCAGACGCTGGCCCCCGGCGCCTCCGTCGACCTGGCGTTCAACTACTACCTGCCGGTCTCCACGCCCTCCAACTGGACGGTGAACATCGCCGGCACCACCTACGCCCTCGCCGGTGACCTGGCACGCGGCACCACGGTGACGGAACCGGGCGGCACCCAGCCCCCGACCACCCCGCCGACCACTCCCCCGACCACGCCGCCCACCACTCCTCCCCCGACGGGCGGGACCTGCACCAGCCCGGCGTACGTGGCGGGCACGGTCTACAACAGCGGCAACCTCGTCTCCCACAAGGGCCGCACCTGGAAGGCCCAGTGGTGGACGCAGAACGAGGAGCCCGGCACCACCGGGGAATGGGGCGTCTGGAAGGACCAGGGCGCCTGCTGACCCCGATCCGTGCATGAGCGGGTGAGGACCCGGTGGCCCGGCGGCCACCGGGTCCTCGCCTTTGCCTAGGCTGTCCCGGTGAACACCCATGTCGCCGCGACCGACGCGGACTTCGAGGAACACCGGTCCCGGATGTTCGGCATCGCCTACCGCATGCTGGGCTCCGCCGCGGAGGCCGAGGACACCGTGCAGGACGCGTACCTGCGCTGGGTGTCGGCGGACCGCGCCGACATCCGGCAGCCGGGGGCCTGGCTCGCCAAGGTCGTCACGAACCTGTGCCTCAACCACCTCACCTCGGCGCGCGTCCGGCGCGAGGAGTACGTCGGCCCCTGGCTGCCGGAGCCGGTGCTCACCGGGGACGGGACGCTCGGCCCGCTGGAGTCGGCGGAGCAGCGGGACAGCGTGTCCATGGCCCTGCTGGTGCTGCTGGAGCAGCTCACGCCGGTGGAACGGGCGGTCTACGTGCTGCGCGAGGCCTTCGCGTACGGCCACCGGGAGATCGCCGAGCTCCTGGACCTCGGCGAGGCCAACTGCCGCCAGCTCTACCGGCGGGCGGCGGCCCGGGTGGCGGCGGAGCGGGCGGCCACCGAGGAGCGGCGCTTCGAACCGGACCCCGAGCGGTGGCAGAGCCTCGTGGAGACCTTCCTCTCGGCGGCCCGCGGCGGGGACCTGGAACGACTGGAGGGCCTGCTGACGGCCGACGTGCGGTACGTGTCGGACGGCGGCGGCGTGGTCGGCGCGGCGCTGCGGCCGATCCTGGGGCGGGACAAGGTGGCCCGGTTCTCGATCGGGGTGCTGGCGAAATTCGCCGGGGGCCTGCCGGTCACCGTCGCGGAGGTCAACGGCACGCCCGCGCTGCTCTTCGGCGAGGCGGCGGTCCTCTTGGTGGAATTCGAGAACGGACTGGTCAGCGGCATCAACACGGTGGTCAATCCGGAAAAGCTGGCCTTCCTCCGGCGGCAGCTGTCACATTCCTGAGGGCTGTCCGGTCCGAGCTGGCGAAGAGACGTTCCCGGCGGAAGGCGGACCCCATGAGCACCATCCTCGTCACCGGAGGCACCGGCACCCTCGGCACGCTGGTCGTGTCCCGGCTTCGGGAGGCGGGCCACGAGGTCCGCGTACTGAGCCGGCACGCCCCCGAGTACCCGGTGGACCTGCAGGACGGAAGCGGACTGGACGCGGCGATGGCGGGCGCGGAGGTGGTCGTGCACTGCGCGAGCAACACGCGCCGCGCGGGCAAGGGCGACGAGGTGGGCACGGGGCACCTGATCGAGGCGGCCGGCCGGGCGGGGACGGTCGCCAACATCGTCTACATCTCGATCGTCGGGGTGGACGTGGTTCCGCTCGGCTACTACCAGGCGAAGCTGCGGGTGGAACGGATGCTGGAGGGATCCGGGCTGGGGGTGACGATCCTGCGCACCACCCAGTTCCACGACCTGGTGGCGCAGGTGACCGACACGGCGGCGAAGCTGCCGGTCGTGCCGATGCCGAAGGGGGTCCCGGTGCAGCCGATCGCCGTCGAGGAGGTCGCGGACCGGCTGGCCGAGCTCGCGGTCCCGACCCCGGCGGGCCGGGTCCCCGACATGGGCGGCCCGCAGATCCGCCACCTGACGGACCTGGCCCGCACCTACCTGGAGGCGACCGGCCGCAGAGGCCGGGTGGTCCCCGTCCCGCTGGCGGGCAGGACGTACGCCGCCTTCCGCCGCGGCGGCCACCTGACCCCGTCCCACGCGGTGGGCAAGGTCACGTTCGCGGACTTCCTCGCGGCCCGCACTAGATGACAGGGCCGGGTGCGTGTAGGGGCGCTCCCCAGCGCGGCTCCGGCGGGGTGGGTTGGCGCGGCTCAAAGCCCGGGGCTCCGCCCCGCACCCCGCTCCTCAAACGCCGGAGGGGCTGGATTGTGCGGCGGGGCTGGAGGGTGCGGGGACGGGTGTGTGCAGGGGCGCTCCCCGCAGGGCGCCGAACACAAGGTGCCCCGGCCCGCCGACCCCCAGCGCGGCTCCGCCGGGGAGGGCTGGTGCGGCTCAAAGCCCGGGGCTCCGCCCGGACCCCGCCGGGCTCTGCCCGGACCCGCTCCTCAAACGCCGGAGGGGCTGGATTGTGCGGCGGGGCTGGATGGTGCGGGGCCGGGTGTGTGCAGGGGCGCTCCCCGCAGGGCGTCGAACACAAGGTGCCCCGGCCCACCGACCCCCCGACACGTTCGACGCCCGAGGAGACGCACCGGAACACACCCGGCCCAAGCCGAACCGGCGCAGCCAACCGGCCCGGCCCCGGCGTAGCCGACCGGCCCGGCCCCACCCGAGCGGCGCAGCCACTAGCCCTACCCCGTTACCCCCTACCCCCTACCCCCCGAACAGCGCCTCCTGTGCCGCCTCCCGTGCGGCCAGCCGGGCTCCGGCCAGGACCGCCGGGTCGCCCAGGGTCGTGGCGCGGATCTCCGTCGGGACCGGGGTCAGCTTCGTCAGGCGGTGGGCGACCCGGGCCGCCAAGGCGGGGCCGCCCGCGCGGCCGAGTTCGCCCCCGAGGACCACGCAGCCGGGGTCCAGGATCGCCGCGGCGGCCGCCGCGCCCAGCGCGAGCCGCTCGGCCAGGGCTTCGAGGAACGCCTCGCCGGCGGCTCCGGCCACCGCTTCCTCCGCCGGTCCGGCGAAGCCGTGTTCGCGTGCGAGCGCGGTCACGCCGTCCCGGCCCGCCAGGGCGTGGAAGCCGCCCCCGCAGTCGGCGGCCGAGGGCAGGCCCCCTGTGCCCGGTACCGGGAGGAAGCCGATCTCGCCCGCCCCTCCCGAGGCGCCCCGGCGCAGCCGCCCGTCCAGGACCACCGCCGCGCCCACCCCCGCGCCGAGCCACAGGAGCACGAAGGAGTCCAGGCCGCGGGCGACGCCCAGGCGTTGCTCGGCGAGGGCGGCCAGGTTGGTCTCGTTCTCGACCACCACCACGGCGGGCAGGGTCCGCTGCAGGGCGGTCACCAGGTCGCGGTGCCAGGCCGGCAGGCCGCTGGTGTCGCGGAGTTCGCCGGTGGCCGGGGTGACCAGGCCGGGGGCCCCGATGACGACGGTGTGGAGGGGCGCGGCGCCGGCCTCGTGCGCGGTGCGCAGCAGGGCCGCCACCGCGTCCTCGGGTGCGCCGACGGGCAGGGCGGCCTCGGCCAGGTGGTGGCCGAGCAGGTCGGTGACGACGGCGGTGACCCGGTCCGTGCGGACGTCCAGGGCGGCCAGGTGGGCGCGGTTCGCGACGATCCCGTACAGCTTGGCGTTCGGGCCGCGCCGCTGTGCGCCGGACTCCCCGACGACCTCGATCAGCCCGGCTCCGGCGAGCCGGTCGACGAGGTCGGCGACGGAGGGGCGGGAGAGCCCGGTCTTGGACTTGAGCTGGGTGGCCGTCAGCGGCCCGGACTCCTGGAGGAGTCGCAGGGCGAGGCGGTCGTTGATGGCCCGGGCCGTGCTGGGCGAGGCGGGGGACGGTACCGGGGCGGGGGCGGAAGTCACGGCGCCCATCCTAGGGAGTCGGGGCCGTTATCTATCAGGCAGGGTCCCTGATAGTTTATTGGTCATGACCGGGGACAACGACCTCAGCCCGGCGCGCCTGCGCCATGCCCGTTTCGCCATCGCCGCCGTCTTCTGCGTCCACGGCGCGGTCACCGGCTCCTTCGCCACCCGCATCCCCTGGATCCAGGACCACGCCCAGCTCAGCGCGGGCACCCTGGGCCTCGCCCTCGCCTTCCCCGCCCTCGGTGCCGCGTTCGCGATGCCGCTCGCCGGGCGGATCAACCACCGGTTCGGCGCGCGTGCGGCGCTGCGCGGACTGCTGGCGCTGTGGACCCTCGCCCTGATCCTGCCGAGCCTCGCCCCGAACCTGCCCGTCCTGTGCCTCGTGCTCCTCGTCTACGGGGCCACCGCCGGCATGTCGGACGTGGCGATGAACGCGCTGGGCGTGGAGACCGAGAACCGGCTGGGCCGCTCGGTCATGTCCTCCCTCCACGGCATGTGGAGCGTGGGCGCGCTGCTCGGTTCCGCCGCCGGGACGGTCGCCGCGCACACCGGGACCGATGCCCGGCTGCACCACCTGGTGGCCGCAATCGTCCTGACCGCGGGCGGGCTGGTCGCCGTACAGGGGGTGCTGGACCTGAGGAGCGACGGGGAGGCGCCGGCGCCCCCGCACTTCGCGCTGCCCCCGAAGTCCGCGCTGCTCATCGGGGCGATCGGGTTCTGCGCGGTGTTCGCCGAGGGCGCGAGCCTGGACTGGTCGGCGGTCTACCTGCGGGACGTGCTGCACACCGACGCAGGCCTGGCGGCCGCCTCCACCACGGCGTTCGCGCTCACGATGGCCGTGGCCCGGCTCGCCGGGGACCGGGTGGTGGACCGGTTCGGGCCGGTGCGCACGGTCCGGGCGGGCGGCGTACTGGCCACCGCGGGCGGGCTGCTCGTGGTCGGCGTCCGGGATCCGGCCGCGGCGCTGGCCGGCTTCGGGATGATCGGGCTCGGCATCGCGGTGGTGGTCCCGCTGGCCTTCGCCGCGGCGGGGCGCAGCGGGCCGGCCCCGGCGCAGGCGATCGCCGGTGTCGCGACGATCACCTACACCTCGGGGCTGATCGCGCCGTCGGCGATCGGCGCGGTGGCGGACGCGAGCTCGCTGGTGGTGTCCTTCGGGCTGGTCACGCTGCTGGCCTTCGCGCTGGTCGTGGGCGCCGCGGTGCTGCGCCGGCGGCCTCCGGTGGGGCAGTCTGGGGGCGGGACCGGCGAGAAGGCCGGTCCGGCCGATCTGGACGAACCCATCGATATCCGGCCGTAATATGTCGACTGGCCGCAGCGGCACGATCCGTGCGCTGCGGCCTCGACGTGTGAGCGGCCGGCGCTGCGGCCGTCCGGAGAAGAGGAGTGGAACATGGGCCTCGGCGTGGGCTGGACCCTGCACGGAGACGGGCGGACCCCCGCCCCCGGCGCGGTGGTACGGCCGGAGGAGCGGCTGTCGTGGCCGCGGACCGCCGGGCTGGGCGCCCAGCACGTCGTGGCGATGTTCGGCGCGAGCTTCGTCGCTCCGGTCCTGATGGGCCTGGACCCGAACCTGGCCATCATGATGTCCGGCGTCGCGACGGTGATCTTCCTCCTCGCGACGCGCGGCCGGGTCCCGTCCTACCTGGGCTGCTCGCTGTCGTTCGTCGGTGTCGCGGCGGCCATCCGGGCCTCGGGCGGGGACAGTGCGGTGGTCACGGGCGCCTGCTTCACCGTCGGCGTGGCGCTGTTCCTGGCCGGTCTGGCGGTGCAGCGCTTCGGCGCCCGCGTCATCCACACGGCGATGCCGCCCATCGTGACGGGCGCGGTGGTGATGCTGATCGGCTTCAACCTGGCTCCGGTGACGGCGTCCACGTACTGGCCGCAGGACCAGTGGACGGCGTTGCTGACCATGCTCTTCACCGGGTTCGCCGTGGTCTGCCTGCGCGGCTTCTGGTCGCGCATCGCGATCTTCCTGGGGCTGGTCTTCGGGTACACGATCTCCTGGCTCTTCGACCTGATCTTCGGGAAGATCCACTCGACGGTGGGCGGGGAGGCCGCCGTGGACCACTGGCGCCTGGACCTGTCCGCGGTCGCGAAGGCCGACTGGATCGGCCTGCCGTCCTTCCACGGGCCGTCCTTCGAGTGGTCGGCGATCCTGATCGCCCTGCCCGTGGTGATCGCGCTGATCGCCGAGAACGCGGGCCACATCAAGGCCGTGGGCGAGATGACCGGCGACCCCCTCGACGACAAACTGGGCACGGCCATCGCGGCGGACGGCGCCGCGTCGATGCTGTCCACGGCGGTCGGCGGCCCGCCCAACACCACGTACTCCGAGAACATCGGCGTCATGGCGGCCACCCGGGTCTACTCCACGGCCGCCTACTGGGCGGCGGCGGGCTTCGCGCTGCTCTTCGGTCTGTGCCCCAAGTTCGGCGCGGTCGTCGCCGCGATCCCGGGCGGCGTCCTCGGCGGCATCACCGTCATCCTGTACGGCATGATCGGCCTGCTCGGCGCCCAGATCTGGATCAACGGCCGGGTGGACCTGCGCAATCCGCTGAACCTGGTGCCGGCCGCGGCGGGCATCATCATCGGCGTCGGCGGTGTGAAGCTGCAGATCACCGACAGCTTCGAGCTGGGCGGCATCGCGCTGGGCACGATCGTGGTGATCGCGGGCTATCACGCGCTGCGCCATTTCGCCCCCGCGCACCTGAAGCCGCAGGAGCCCCTGCTCGACGCGGGCACGTCCGCCTACGACGACGGCGGGGAGGCTCAGGACAAGCCCCGTTGACGGGGTTTCGCCCGAATCGGGGAAGCGTACGGCCAAGTTCCCCGGTTCCGCGGCGGCGCCTGCGACTCTGCCTCCCATGGAAGCGGTGCTGGCGCGGATGCGCGCCCTGGACGAGCGGCTGCCGCCGCAGGACGGTGTCGCCGTCTTCAACCGGGTCTACCTGACGGTGACGGAGACCTTGCACCGGCGGATCGAGCACGGGGGGTTCCCGGCGCCGCGCCGGGCGCAGACCCTCAGCGTGCGGTTCGCGGAGCGGTACCTGACGGCGGTGGAGGCGGACCGGGCCCCGGCCTGCTGGCGCCCCCTCCTCCAGTACCGGCGCCATCCCGGGATCCGCCCGCTCCAGCACGCGCTGGCCGGGATCAACGCGCACATCGGCCACGACCTGGCGCTCGCCGTGGTGGCCACCTGCGGTGAGCTGGAGTGCGAACCGCGGGCCCTGGAGGCGGACTTCGACCGGGTCGGCGACACGCTGGTCTCACTGGAGGAACACATCCGGGAGGACCTGATGCCGGGCCCGGACCTGCTGGAGATCGCCGACCCGCTGACGCACCTGGTCGGCTCGTGGAGCCTGGAGCGCGCCCGCGCGGGCGCCTGGGCGGCGGCCCGCCTGCTGTGGACGCTGCGCCGCTCCCCCGAACTGGCCGAGGAGTTCACGAAGTCCCTGGACGCCGGCGTCGGCCTGGTCGGCCGCTGCCTGCTGACGCCCGTCAGGACGCCCTCGGCAGCGGGCCGGTCCCCGAGCCGGGCCTGACCCGCACGGCCCGGACGGACCACGGGCGCCTAGGCTCGCGCGATGGGCAGTTTCACCACGCACCGCCTCCGGGCGCACGACCCCGCGCGTTCGCCGGCGCTGCGCTTCGCCGCGCTGTGCACGTGCCTCGCCGAGTTCGCCCCGTACGGGTTCCGCGCGACCTACCACCACCTGTGCCGCAGCGCGGGGATCCCGCCCGAGCCGGAGCAGGACCCGGAGGCGGTGGTGCGGGCGGTCGAGGAGCTGCACGCGGCGCGGGAGGTCTGGTTCGCCGCGTTCCGGGTCTGGAAGGGCGCGCGCCGGGTGGAGAAGCTCGCCGGGGTACGGGTCCCCCGGTCGCCGGAGCCGCGCCGCGTGCTGTGGTGCCCCGATCCGGGCTTCCACCCGGCCGGACCGCTCGCGGCGGTGATGCCGCGCATCCTGAGTGCCCCGCCGGGAGCCCTGTCGCGCTGCCCGGTCTGCCCGGAGGGCCGGGGCACGGTGCCCTGGCACGACGGGACCCTGGTCCACCGGCTGTGCGCGGGCTGCGGGGTGAGCCTCGCCCACCGGCCGGTTCCGCACGATCCCCGCGTCGCCGCCGACCGGGCGGAGCGGTGGCGGCCGGTCTGGAGGCGGCGGGCATGAGAACGGGCCGCCGGCCCGCGTGCTGACGTTCGCGGGGCGGCGGCCCGTGATCAGGGGGCCGGGAGGGGTCAGTCCTCCGGCAGTTCGACCGGGGCGATGTCGTCGTAGACGTCGCCCGGGCCCGGGTTGGTGGAGTCCGTGGACCCGCCGAGGTGGTGCATGACGCCCCAGACGGCGTTGAGGGCGGTCTGGACCGCGCCCTCGGCCCAGCCGGCCGTCCAGGAGATGTCGTCGCCCGCGAGGAAGATGCCGCGCTTGTCCTCGGGGAGGCGCTCCTGCATGAAGTGCGTGAACAGGCGGCGCTGGTAGCGGTAGTGGCCCGGGAGGTTGGCCTTGAACGCGCCCATGAAGTAGGGCTCGTCCTCCCAGGACACGGTGACCGGGTTGCCGATGATGTGCCGGCGGATGTCGACCTTGGGGTAGATCTCGCCGAGGGACTTCAGCATGACCTCCATCCGCTCGTTCGCGGACAGCGGCAGCCACTTGAGGCTGTCGTCGCACCAGGTGTACGAGAGGCAGATGACGGCGGGCTTGTCCGGGCCGTTGTCCAGCAGGTACGTGCCGCGGGTCATGCGGTCCGTGAGGGTCATCGACATGACGTCGCGGCCGGTCTCCTCGTCCTTGTCCAGCCAGAACGGCCGGTCGACGGGGACGAACAGCTTGGACGACTCCATGTAGTGGGTGCGCTCGATCGCCGTCCAGTGGTCGATCGGGAACAGCGTGTCGTCGCACTCGATCTTCGACAGCAGCATCCAGGACTGGGCCGTGAAGATCGCGGCGCGGTACGTGCGGATGTCGCCGGAGGAGTCGGTGACCGTGATGCGGTTGCCGGCCGTGCGGTGCAGGCGGGTGACCGCCGGGCGCGGGGTGCCGTCGTGCAGGGAGGACAGCGAGGTGCCCTGGGCCCAGTGGACGATCTTCTCCGGCTCGCGCTCCCACAGGCGCAGCGGCAGCTGCTGCGAGCCGCCCACGATGCCGCGGTGGTGGTCGTCGGCCTCGGTGTAGACGACGCGCAGGATCTCCAGGATGGAGTTCGGGAAGTCGGTGTCCCAGCCGCCCGTGCCGAAGCCGACCTGGCCGAAGATCTCGCGCTTGCGGAAGGACTTGAAGGCCTCCGACTTGCAGAGGAAGCCGTAGAAGGTCTCGTCGTCGAGCTTCTCGACGAGCTTGGCCCAGATCTCGCGGATGCGCGGGACGTCCCGCTCGCGCATCGCGGTGTTCATGTCGGAGAAGTCGGCGCCCTCGTCGAGGCAGGCGTTCCAGGCCTCGGCGACGTCGCGGTAGATCTGCGGGAGGTCCGCGATCGTCTCGGCGTAGTGCGTCTCGCCCTTGAGGTCGACGACCGTCGAGGGGGTGGCCTCGGCGAGCGGGTTCGGGAAGGGCTCCGTGACCAGGCCGACGAGGTCGATGTAGTGCTGCAGGGCCGTGGAGGAGGGCGGGAAGCGCATGGCGCCCATCTCGGCGGTGAGACCCTCGGTCTCGGCACCCTCGAAGCCGACGGTGCGCAGCCGGCCGCCGATCTGGTCGGCCTCGTAGACGACGGGCTTGAGGCCCATCTTCATGAGCTCGTAGGCCGAGATGATGCCGGAGAGTCCGCCGCCGATGACGGCGACCTCGGTGCCGAGCTCGGTCGCGGGTATCTGGCCGAGCCCCGCCGGGTGGGCGAGGAAGTCGTCGTACGCGTACGGGAAGTCCGGGCCGAACATGGTGATCGGCGGCTGTCCGTCGCTGTGCGGGACGGCGGTGGTGGGCACCGTGGACGTCATGGGGGTACGTCTCCTTGCGGCAGGGCTGGGGGAAGAGGTCTTAGACGAGGGAGGCGTAGAGCCCGGGGCGGCGGTCGCGCAGGTAGGGGTTGTTCTCGCGCGACGCGGCCAGCAGTTCGGGGTCGGCCTCGCCGAACACCATCTCCTCGCCGCGGCCGGCCCGGGTCCGGGTGACCCCGTCGGGGCTCGCCAGGCAGCTGAGTCCGACGAACTCGAACTCGCCTTCCGGGCCGGTGCGGTTGACGTACGCGATGTACATCTGGTTCTCGAAGGCCCGTACGGGGACGAGCTGTTCGGCGACGAACTGGAACGGGTGCATCTGCGCGGTCGGCACCAGGAGGAGGTCGGTGCCGGCGAGCGCGTGCGCCCGGACGTTCTCGGGGAACTCCACGTCGTAGCAGATCATGATGCCGATGCGGAGGCCGTTCAGGTCCGCCTGGACGACGGGGGTGTCGCCGGGGGTGAAGGCGTCCTGTTCGAAGCAGCCGAAGAGGTGGGTCTTGCGGTAGTTCGCGAGCCGCACCCCGTCGGGGCCGATGAGCTGTGCCGCGTTGTAGACGGCGTCGCCGGCCCGCTCCGGGTAGCCGTACAGGACGGCGATGCCGTGGCGGCGGGCGATCTCGCCGATGGCGACGGCGGACGGGCCGTCGGCCGGTTCGGCGATCCCGGGGATGTCCTGGAGGTCCAGCGCGTAGCCGGTCAGGAACATCTCCGAGGTGACGAGGAGCCCGGAACCGCCCTGCGCGGCACGTGCCGCCGCCTCGTCGAGCGCCTTGAGGTTCTGGGCGGTGTCGCCGAGAACTCCGGAGCTCTGGAGGAGGGCGGTGCGCAGCGCAGGCATGGGCTACCTCTGTGACAGGAGGGGTGGGGTCATACGAAGGTACGTTCGCGCGTCGCACCCGGACAAGCCGTGACCGTTGCGCTGCGCGCATCGATTCGTTGCGTGTTCCACGACGGGTGCGGCGATTCGTTGCGCGGGACCCCCAGAGGCTCCCGGGGAACCCCTGGGGACCGCCGCGGACCCCCTCGGCGGGCCCCTCCTACGAGGCCTTGCGGAAGGCCGGGTGGCCGGCCAGGAAGTGCAGGTCGTCGAGGATGTCGGGGGTGTGGTCGGAGACGACGCGGCCGCTCCAGGTGTCGACGAGGGCCGGGACGGTGAGGGTGCCGTCGAAGTGGTGGCCGGCGGCCTCGTACGCGAGGCGCAGCGCGGTGTGCCCGGCCGCTTCGGTGGCGCAGCCGGTCCCGGGGCCGGCGAGGGCCTCGGGCTCGGTGTCGAGGACGGTGGTGGCGACGGAGTCCTCGATGCCCAGCGCGGCGAGGGCGGCGGCCACCTGCACGGAGCGCGGACAGCCGGGGCGGAGGTAGAGGCGGTAGCGGTGCGGGACGGGGGAGAACCCGGCCCCGATGCGGCCGCGCAGGGCGGGGGCCGGGCCGGTGCGGGGCAGGACGGTGTGGGACATGACGCTCCTGGGGCGGCGCGGGCGGTGGCCCGGGCGCGGTGCGGCCGGGCCGGCGTGGCGCCCTGGGCGGCAGGGCTCCGCCCGGGGCGGGGCGGTGCTGCGCAGGGCTGCGCTCCGGGCGGCGTGGCGCACGCCCGGTCCGGGTCACTCGTCTGTGAGGGGGGTCAGCCGCGCGGGCCGAATGCGCTGCACACCCGCAGGAGGTCGATGTGCAGGCGCCGGGTCAGCCACCAGCGCCGCGGGGTCGGGGCTCCCGCTTCCGCGGTCCGGGGTGTGTCCACCGGTCCTCCACCCCCGTCCTGTCCTCGGCGGCCCGCTGCGCGCTGGTTAGGCTTCCCGCGGCGGGCACGGTCCGTCGTGGCCGTCCCCCGCAGTCTCGTGGCGGCGCCCGGGGCCGTCAAGAAGGCGGTCGCGGACGATCGCGCCGCCCCACGGAAGGAGTCCCGCAGCCATGTCCCCCGAGACCGGCACCCTGCCCGACAGCGCCGTACTCGACAATCCGGTCTGGGCCGCACTGACCGGAACGCACCGCGGTTTCGCCGAGTCGGGGCCCGCGGGTCTGGCCGCCCGGTACGCCCTGGACACGTCCCCCTTCGCGGCGCTCGCCGACCCGGCGGATCCCCGGGCGTGGGCGGACCTCGCCGCGCTGGTGGGGCCGGGCCAGGAGGTCTGGGTGACCGGGCTGCCGACCCCGCCGCCGGACTGGGAGACGCTGGTGACCGTGCCGGGCGTGCAGCTGGACGGCCGGGCGGTACGGGCCGAGGCCGCGCCGGAGGCAGTCCCGCTGGGCCGCGCGGACGTGCCGGAGATGCTGGAGCTGGTCGGGCTGACCCGGCCGGGCCCGTTCCTGGACCGGACGGTCGAGCTGGGCACGTACCTCGGGATCCGCCACGAGGGCAGGCTCGTCGCGATGGCCGGGGAGCGGATGCGGCCGGCCGGCTGGTCGGAGATCAGCGCGGTGTGCACCCACCCGGACCACCGGGGCCGGGGCCTGGCCGCCCGGCTGACCCGTGCGGTCGCGGCGGCGGTACGGGAGCGCGGGGACAGCCCGTTCCTGCACGCGGCGGCGGCGAACACCGGGGCCGTCCGGCTCTACGAGTCGATGGGCTTCACGCCGCGCCGCCACCCGCTCTTCCTGGGCCTGCGCACACCGGCCCTGGAGGCCTGATCGGGAGGTACCGGGCGGGGCGGTGTTTCAGGGGCGGGTGTTTTAAGGGACGGGTGTTTCAAGGGACGGCGAGCGGTCACACGCGGGGCATCCCGAAGAAAGGAACCGTCATGAACGACGTGTCGCGCCTGCCCGGCGCCGTCCACCACTCCTGGCAGTGGCAGACCGGGGCGGCCTGCCGGGACCTGGGGTCCGGCCGCTTCTTCCATCCCGCCGGTGAGCGGGGCGAGGACCGCGAGGAGCGGGACGCCGCCGCGAAGCGGGTCTGCGCGGCCTGCCCGGTCCGGACGGCCTGCCTGGAGCACGCGCTGCGGACCCGCGAGCCGTTCGGCGTCTGGGGCGGCCTGACGGAGGAGGAGCGCCACGCGCTCCAGGGCCCGGCGGGACAGACCCTGGCGGCGCGGGCCTAGACGGAAGTCCGCGGGCCCGGGCCGGCATCGGCCGCCCGGGCCCCGGCCGTCTCCGAGGGGGTTACGCCGGGGCGCCGGAGGTGAAGCGGCGGAGCAGCGGGGAGAGGACCAGGACCGACTTGGTGCGCTCCACGAAGGGCTCGCCCGCGATGCGCTCCAGGACCCGCTCGAAGTGCCGCATGTCGGAGGCGAAGATCTGGACGAGGGCGTCCGCGTCGCCGGTGACGGTCGACGCGGACACCACCTCGGGGTAGCGCTCCAGTCCTCGCCGGATGTCGTCCGGCGAGGTGTTGTGGCGGCAGTAGATCTCGATGAAACCCTCGGTCTCCCAGCCCATGGCGGCCGGGTCCACACGGACGGTGAAGCCCGTGATGGCGCCTTCGGCGCGCAGCCGGTCCACGCGCCGCTTCACGGCGGGGGCGGAGAGCCCGACCTCGGAGCCGATGTCCGCGTAGGAGCGGCGGGCGTCCTCGGCGAGGGCGTGCACGATGCGTTCGTCGAGATCGTTCAGTCGCACGGGGGGTGAATCACTTCTATTCAGCGACCTCCGCGGCCGAGGCGGCCACGGCGGCCACAGTGGCCAGGCTGGAGCGGCGCATGCCGTAGAAGAAGTAGATCACGAGCCCGGCGACCATCCAGCCACCGAAGACCAGCCAGGTGATTCCGGGCAGCTCCGTCATCAGGTAGGCGCAGAGGAGGAAGCCCACGATCGGGGTGACCGGGAAGAGCGCGACCTTGAAGGTGCGGTTCATCTCGGGGCGGGTCTGGCGCAGGATGATGACGGCCACGTTGACGAGGGCGAACGCGAAGAGCGTGCCGATGCTGGTGGCGTTCGCCAGCTCACCCAGCGGGATGAACGCGGCGAGCAGTCCGCAGAAGAGGCAGACGATGATCGTGTTGACGCGCGGGGTGCCGGACTTCGGGTCGACCTTGGCGAAGGCCTTGGGCATCAGGCCGTCGCGGGACATGGCGAAGAGGATGCGGGTCTGGCCGTAGAGGACGGCGAAGACGACGCTGGCGATGGCGACGACGGCGCCCGCGGCGAGGACGACGCTCCAGAAGGAGTGTCCGGTGACGTTCTCCATGATCTGGGCCAGGGCGGCCTCGCTGCCCTCGAACTCCTGCCACGGCATGGCGCCGACGGCGACCAGGGCGACGAGGCAGTAGATCACGGTGACGATGCCGAGCGAGAGCATGATCGCGCGCGGCAGGTCCTTCTTCGGGTTCTTGGCTTCCTCACCGGCGGTGGAGGCGGCGTCGAAGCCGATGTACGAGAAGAAGAGCATCGACGCGGCGGTGCTGATGGCGGTGATGCCGAGCGGGGCCAGCGGGGTGTAGTTGCCGGCCTTGATGCCCATGAAGCCGATGACGATGAAGAGCGCCAGCGTCACGATCTTGACCGCGACCATGATCGAGTTGATCCGGGCGCTCTCCTTGGCCCCGCGGAGCAGGAAGACCATGCAGAGCAGGACCACGACCAGGGCCGGCATGTTGATGTAGCCGCCCTCGCCCAGCGGGGCGGAGAAGCCCTCGGGGATGGTGATGCCGAGGGTCCCGTCGAGCAGCTCGTTGAGGTACTGGCCCCAGCCGACGGCGACGGCCGCGACGGAGACGCCGTACTCGAGGATCAGGCACCAGCCGCAGACCCAGGCTATGAGCTCGCCCATGGTGGCGTAGGCGTAGGAGTACGAGGAGCCCGAGACGGGGATGGAGCCCGCGAGCTCGGCGTAGGAGAGCGCCGAGAACAGGGCGGTCAGGCCCGCGATGATGAACGCGATGAAGACGGCCGGGCCCGCGATCGGGGTGGCCTCGCCGAGGACGACGAAGATGCCGGTGCCCAGGGTGGCACCGATGCTGATCATGGTCAGCTGCCACATGGTGAGCGAGCGCTTGAGCGCACCGCCCTCACCCTGGCCGCCCTCGGCGACCAACTGCTCCACCGGCTTGCGGCGGAGCAGCGGGTTGACGGGCTTCGAGGCGAGCGGTGGCGCCTGGCCGTGGTCGAGCACGAGGGGACTCCTTGTCACTGCGGATCGGGGAGGTCGGGGATGAGGCGTCGACCGCGACGATCCGGAGCAGGACAGGGCCCGACGGGGGAAGGGCCTGAGCATGGGAGGACCGCCGAGCTGGCGATCCGCCACTCCACGTACAGCGAGTGAGCCTACGAGCTGAGTGATACCGCCCGTAATGCACCATCCTTGCACATTGGCGCACGATCGTTGCGCGGATCTGTCCGGGATGGTCCTTCGTTGCGTGCGGATGATCGATCGCTGCGCAGCCCTCCCTGAACCCCGATTATTGACACTTCGTCAGATGTGCCGCAGCGTGCCGCCTGACGGCATTGGTGGGACCGGAGGCGGTGGATCCGGGCCCGCGCGGGGTACGGGTCGCCGAGACCGCGACAGGGACCGCGACAGGGACCGCGACAGGGACCGCGACCGGGACCCGAAGGTTCCCGGACCGGGACCGCGGGCACGATCGGAGGCGAAGCGTGAGCAGACCGGGCGCTGACCAGCAGTGGCCGTGGCAGGATCCGCAGCCCTTCCTGCGCGGGGTCGCCTGGCTGGACAAGGGGCGCCCGGTGCGGGCCGACCCGGCGGACACCATGAGGCTGCCCTGGGACACCGGCGAGCGGGCCACCCTGCCCATAGGGGTCCGGCTGGAGTTCACCACCGAGACCGCGTGGGCGGTGGAGATCCGCTACCGGGCGACCGTGCCCGGCCCCACCGACGCCCTGCGCGACCTCGCGCACGGCTTCGCCCTGTGGGACCGGCACGGGGTGGTCGCCGAGGTGTTCACCGAACCGGCCGCGGAGGCCGTCGTGCGGATCGGCCTGGGGGGCGGCAACGGCCCGTTCACCATCCACCCGCCCGAGACCCAGTCCCCGCTGGTCCTCGGCCTGCGCGGGATCGGCGGCCCGCTCGCCCCGGCGCCGCCCGCCCCGCGCTGGGTGGTGCACGGCGACTCCATCACCGAGGGCTGGTGGTCCACCCGCCCCGCGCACGGCTGGCCCTCGGTCACCGGCCGGGCCCTCGGCTGGGACACCGTCAACCTCGGCTACGCGGGCGCCGCGCGCGGCGAGCTCACCACCGCCGAACAGCTCGCGGGCCTGCCCGCCGACGTCCTCACCCTCGCCTTCGGCACCAACTGCTGGTCCCGGGTGCCCTTCTCGGCGCCCCTGCTGTACGAGACCACGCGCGCCTTCCTCGAACTGGTCCGGCAGGGGCACCCGCGGACCCCGCTGCTGCTGGTCTCGCCGGTGCTGCGGCCCGACGCGGAGCGCACCCCGAACAAGCTCGGCGCCACCCTGGGCGCCCTGCGCGACGCGATGGAGCGCGCCGCCCGGGACCGGATCACCGCCGGGGACGACCGGCTCGCCGTCCTCCCCGGCCGGGACCTGCTCGGTCCCGAGCACCTGGAGGACGGGCTGCACCCCAACGACAGCGGACACCAAGTACTCGGCCTCGCTGTGGCCACGGCTCTGCGCCGTGCCGGGTTCGGCGCGGGGTGAGTGAAACAGCCCACACGAACTCCCTTGAACAGATCCCTGCCATCAGGGCGTGTCCTGAGCACAGTTGCCGCCACCGGGGGCGACGGCACGACAGACACCACACGTGGGAGAGATCAAGATGGGCATCAAGCGCGGAACCACCCTTGCAGCCGTCGCGATGACGGTCGTCCTCGCGGCGACCGCCTGCGGTACGTCGGACGACAAGGCGGCCGACAACACCCAGCCGGCCGGTGCCGCCGCCCAGGCCCCCGCCGCGGACGGCGGATACGGGGCCCCCGCCGCGGACGCGGGATCGGGCGCCAAGCCCGGCGGGCAGCTGGCCATCGCCAACAACGACCAGCTCGGCGCGGTGCTCACCGACAGCGCGGGGCTCACCCTCTACCGCTTCGACAAGGACACGGCCAAGCCGCCGAAGTCGAACTGCGACGGGGACTGCGAGAAGACCTGGCCGGTGGTCGCCGCCGGCGATGCCACCGCCGCGGCGGGCATGGACCCCTCGCTGCTCGGCGAGGTCGTGCGCAGCGACGGCAGCAAGCAGCTGACGGTGGCCGGCTGGCCCGCGTACCGCTACAACAAGGACGCCAAGGCGGGCGACTTCAACGGCCAGGGCGTCGGCGGGGTGTGGTTCGCGCTCGGGCCGGACGGCAAGAAGGCCGCCAAGGGGGCGGCGACCGAGGGGGCACCGCCGGCCGCGGGCGGCGCCGCCGAGGCCGACGGGAAGCTGTCGGTGGCCAAGGACCCCAAGCTGGGCGACCACATCGTCGACGGCAAGGGCATGACCGTCTACCGGTTCAAGCCGGACACCCAGTGGCCGATGACCTCCAAGTGCGTGGGCGACTGCCTGAACAAGTGGCCGGTCGTTCCGCCGGTGGAGAAGGCCAAGGACAAGGGGATCGCCGAGAAGAACTACACGGTGCTCAACCGCCCGGACGGCCTGAAGCAGCAGAGCGTCGACTGCTGGCCCGTCTACACCTTCACCGGTGACAAGAAGCCCGGCGACATCAACGGCCAGGGCGTGGGCGGCACCTGGTACGCCGTCTCCCCCGACGGCAAGCTCATCACCGTCCAGTAGCCCCCGCCCATCCCCTCACTCCCCCCACCACGGTCGCGCGGCCCCCGCCCCCCATCCCCCCGGGGCGGGGGCCGCGCCCCGTTCCGCCGCGGCGCGCCGCTCCCTAGACTCGGCGGCATGCTGCGCGTACTGGCCGTCGACGACGAGAAGCCGCTCCTTGAGGAACTCCTCTACCTGCTGCGCTCGGACCCCCGCGTGCTCAGCGCGGAGGGCGCCTCGGACGCCACCGAGGCCCTGCGCCGGGTCACCCGGGCTCTGGAGTCCGGACCGGACGGGGCCGACGGCATCGACGTGGTCTTCCTCGACATCCACATGGCCGGGCTGACCGGTCTGGACATCGCCCGGCTGCTGGCCGGGTTCGCGCAGCCGCCGCTGATCGTGTTCGTCACCGCCCACGAGGGCTTCGCCGTACAGGCCTTCGACCTGAAGGCCGTGGACTACGTGCTCAAGCCGGTGCGCCCCCAGCGGCTGGCCGAGGCCGTCCGGCGGGCCTGCGCCCAGCTGGGGCGCGCCGAGGAGGCGCCGGTGGCCGCCGAGCCGGCGGGCCCGTCGGCCGTCGTGCCACCGCGCCGCCCGGCCGCCGAGGTCACGGTCGCCGACCGCGCCCCGGAGCAGATCGCGGTCGAACTGGGCGGGGTCACCCGCTTCGTGGCGATCGCCGACATCGCCTACGTCGAGGCGCAGGGCGACTACGCCCGCCTGCACACCGACGAGGGCAGCCACCTCGTCCGGATCCCCGTGTCCACGCTGGAGGAGCGCTGGGCGGCGCGCGGGTTCGTACGGATCCACCGCCGCCATCTGGTGGCGCTGTCGCGGATCGACGAGATCCGGCTGGACGCGGGCACGACCAGTGTCCGGGTCGGGGCGGCGGAGCTCCAGGTCAGCCGCAGGCACGCACGGGAGCTGCGGGACCTCCTGATGCGGCAGGCCACTGGCTGAAAGCGGCCGCCGCCGGGGCCCGTTCGGGCCGCCCGTCCGGCGGCGCGCGACCGTCCGGCGCGCGCGGGCGCCGTTCGTCGCGCCGGGACGGACGTACGGCGATCCGCCGGAGCCGTCGGCCGCACCGGCGGCGGGAACGGCCCGTCCCCGCCGGCACCCCTGCGTATCGTGGATCTTCCGGCGCGGGAGGAGCGAGATGTCCGAGATCCAGGCGCTGGTCGACGCCCTGAGCGGACTGCCCCGTACCCGGCCCGCCGGGCCCGCCGAGGCGGAGGTGCTGCTGGCCCGGCTGCGCAGTGCGGCCGCCCGCTGGGCCGACATCCTGTACGAGGCCCGCGAGGGGGTCCGCGAGCAGGTGCCGCCGCGTGCGGAGGCTGCCCTGACGCTGGCCTTCCGGCGTGCGGAGGAGTCGTACGTGGAGCTGGAGATCGCCCTGCGCGACTGCGCCGAGCACCGCGACCCGGCCCTCTGATCCACGCGCGGGGCGGGGTCCCGGGCGGCGCCCCGGCAGCGGCGGCGCAGGGCCGGAACGTACCTGTTGCCAGGTCGGAGCCCGTGCGTAGACTCCGGTCTCCACTCCACTCCCCTGCGCCGAAGGACCCCACCGGTGAACCAGACGTACGCGCTGACCGCGGTCGCCGTCGTCGTGGTGGCCACCGTCCTGGTCGGCGCGCTGGGCCTGCGCATATCCCGGACCACCTCCGACTTCTACGTGGCCTCGCGCACGGTGGGGCCCCGGCTCAACGCGGCGGCCATCAGCGGGGAGTACCTCTCGGCCGCGTCCTTCCTGGGAGTGGCCGGGCTGGTGCTGCTCCAGGGGCCCGCGATGCTCTGGTACCCGGTGGGCTACACGGCCGGGTACGTGGTGCTGCTCGCGCTGGTGGCGGCCCCGCTGCGGCGCTCCGGCGCGTACACGCTGCCGGACTTCGCGGAGGCCCGGCTGGAGTCGCAGGCGGTGCGCCGGATCGCGGTGCTGTTCGTGGTCGGGGTCGGCTGGCTGTACCTGCTGCCGCAACTGCAGGGCGCCGGGCTGACGCTGGAGATCCTGACCGGGGCCCCGCACTGGGTCGGCGGGCTGGTCGTGGCCTTCGTGGTGAGCGCGGCCGTGGCCGCCGGCGGAATGCGCAGCATCACCTTCGTGCAGGCCTTCCAGTACTGGCTCAAACTCACCGCCCTGCTGGTCCCGGCCTTCTTCCTGCTGGCCGCCTGGGCCGGGGACGGGGCGCCGCGGGCCACCTTCGACACCCCGGCGGTCTTCCGGGAGCACACCTCGGTGACGCTCGCGGAGGACGTGCGGCTGTCCCTGGACGAGCCGCTGACGGTCACCGTGACCGGTCAGGTGGACGGGCAGAGCCACGTCGGGGCCCCGCTGACCCTGGCCCCCGGCGCGCATTCCGTACGGGCGCACGCGCGGCTGGAGTTCGCCCCGGACACGCCCGTCCCGGACACCCGCGCGGAAGCCGGTCTCGGGGTGTCCAGCTGGTCGGAGCCGCTGTCCGGGGACCGCCCGGAGCACCGGCTGTACGCCACCTACGGGCTGATCCTGGCCACCTTCCTCGGCACCATGGGCCTGCCGCACGTGGCGGTGCGCTTCTACACCAGCCCCAACGGGCGGGCCGCGCGGCGCACCACGCTGGTCGTGCTCGGCCTGGTCGGCGCCTTCTACCTGCTGCCGCCGGTGTACGGGGCGCTGGGCCGGATCTACGCCCCCGAACTCGCCCTGACCGGCGACGCGGACGCGGCGGTGCTGGTGCTGCCCGAGCGGATGCTGGGCGGGCTGCTCGGCGAGCTGCTGGGGGCGCTGCTGGCCGGGGGCGCCTTCGCCGCGTTCCTGTCGACCGCCTCGGGGCTGACGATGGCGGTGGCCGGGGTGCTGCACCAGGACGTGCTGCCGGCGCGCGGGGTGCGCAGCTTCCGTTCGGCGGTGCTCGTGGCGATCCTGGTGCCGCTGGCCGGGAGCGTGGCGGCGACGGAGGTGCCGGTGGCGGACGCGGTGGGCCTGGCCTTCGCCGTGTCCGCGTCGTCGTTCTGTCCGCTGCTGGTGCTGGGCATCTGGTGGCGCGGGCTGACCCCGCCCGGGGCGGTTGCGGGGCTGGTCACCGGCGGCGGGGCGGCGCTGAGCGCGGTGCTGGCGACCCGGACGGGGCTGGCTCCGGCGGGCTGGGTGCACACGCTGCTGGCGTGGCCCGCGGTGTGGTCGGTGCCGCTCGGGTTCCTGACGATGGTCGCGGTGTCGCTGGCCACCCGGTCGCGGGTCCCGGCCGGGACAGCGGCCACCCTGGCCCGGCTGCACCTGCCGGAGAACGTGGCCGTGGACGGGGCGTGGGGGTCCCCCCGGCGGAGCGAGGGGGAGGGCGTGCGATGAGCGGGCTGTGTCCGGCCGTGCCGGTGCTGCTGGCGGTGGCGGGTGCGGTCCTGCTGCTGGCCGCGGGCTGGGCGGCGGGCCGCCGGCACGCCCGGCGCGGTGAACGGGCGGCCGGGCCGGACCTCGGGACGCCGGTGGAGCGGGCCACCTTCCACACCCTGCACACGGCTTCGCTGGCCGCTCCCCCGCTGCGCGCCGGGCTCACCGAGGACGCCGCCCGCAAGGCCGCCCGGCGGCTGCGGTCGCTGCTGGGCACCGAGGCCCTGTGCCTCACGGACCGGGAGTCGGTGCTGGCCTGGGACGGCCCGGGCGCCGACCACCACGAGCGGCGGGCGATGGCCCGGGTGGCGGTGATGCTGGAGTCGGGGCGCAGCCAGAGCGTGCGGACCGAGTGCCAGCGGCCCGACTGCCCGCTGAAGTGGGCGGTGGTGGCGCCGCTCACCGGCGAGGACGGAATGCTGGGCGCGCTGGTCGCGTACGGGTCGCGGGAGTCCGCGGTGCTGGTGCGGGCCGCGACGGAGGTCGCCCGGTGGGTGTCCGTACAGCTGGAGCTGTCCGAGCTGGACCGCTCGCGGACCCGGCTGATGGAGGCGGAGATCAAGGCGCTGCGGGCGCAGATCTCCCCGCACTTCATCTTCAACTCGCTGGCCGCGATCGCCTCGTTCGTCCGCACCGATCCGGAGCACGCCCGGGAACTGCTGCTGGAGTTCGCGGACTTCACCCGGTACTCCTTCCGGCGGCACGGCGACTTCACCACGCTCGCCGAGGAGTTGCGCTCCATCCAGCAGTACCTGGCGCTGGCCGGCGCCCGGTTCGGCGACCGGCTGAAGGTGACCTTGCAGGTGGCGCCGGAGGTGCTGCCGGTGGCGCTGCCGTTCCTGTGCCTGCAGCCCCTGGTGGAGAACGCCGTCAAGCACGGGCTGGAGGACTCCACCGAGGAGTGCCGGATCACCATCACCGCGCAGGACGCGGGCGCGGAGGCGGTGATCACCGTCGAGGACAACGGGGTGGGGATGGATCCGGCCCTGCTGCGCCGGATCCTGGCCGGGGAGCACGGCGGTTCCTCCTCCGGCATCGGGCTGCCCAACGTCGACGAGCGGATCCGGCAGGTGTACGGGGACGAGTACGGGCCGGTGATCGAGACGGGCGTCGGCGCCGGCATGAAGGTCACCATCCGCATTCCCAAATACCGTGCGGGCGTGCACAGTTCACCCTCGGGACACCATCTCCCCCGCCCCTGAGCGACCGATCCCGTGTCATCCTGGGAGGGGCGCGGCGCGACCGGTGGGGGAACCCCCGGCAGTGACTGCGGAAGGGATCGCCGACGTGCGGGTCGGGCGAGAGCGGCTTCGTGACGAGTTGCGGCAATGGGTGCGCGGGGGCGCCGAGGGCACCGGGGCCTTCCTGGTCGTGGAGGGCGAGGCCGGCGCGGGCCGGACCGACTTCGTACGGGACGCCCTGACACGGGCGGCGGCCATGGGCTGCCGCGTGCGGTACGGGGCGGCCGACGCCCCCGGCGTGGAACTGCCGCTGCGCGCCGCACTGGACTGCCTGCACCCCCGCGGCCCGGACCGGGCCGCGGCCGTCGCCCTGCTGCGGGAGGCCGAGGAGGCGGCGCGGCCCGGCGGCGCGCTGCTGGCCGCCATGGACCTGCTGACGGCCGCGGTCGAGGAGTGGTGCGCGCAGCGGCCCCTGCTGCTGGTCCTGGACGATGCCCACCGGGCGGACGCGGCCAGCCTGCTGCTGTGGCGGCGCCTGGCCGACCGGGCGGTGACGGGCCGGCTGCCGCTGCTGCTGGCGGCGACCCGGCGGCCGCTGCGCGGGCGCCCCGAACTGGAGGAGCTGTGCGCGACCCCGGGCGGGCGCACGCTCCGGCTGGAGCCGCTGTCCGCGGCGGAGACCGCCGGGCTGGTCCGGGACCTGCTGGGGGCCGGACCCGGGCCCCGGCTGCGGGAGGCGGCGGAGCAGGCGGGCGGCAATCCGCGGCTGCTGAAGGAGCTGCTCGCGCACTGGTCCGGGCTCGTCCGCGTCCACGGCGACTGCGCGGAACTCCTGGCCCCGGAGGAGGAGTTGCCGCCGCCGCCCGCCTCGCTGACGCGCGAGCCGGACCGGCTCGGCGAACCGGCGCGCACCATCCTGCGGCACGCGGCGCTGCTCGGCCCGGCCTTCACCGCCCGCGAGCTGGCCCTCGTACGGGGCACGCCGGCCCGCGAGCTGCTCGCCGACCTGGAGGAGCCGATGGCGGCCGGGCTGCTGGCGGACACGGGCGGCTCCCTGCGCTTCCGCCACCCGGCGCTGCGGCTGGCGCTGTACGCCGGGACCCCCGAGGCCGTGCGCGCCGTACTGCACCAGGACGCCGCGCGGGCCTTCGCCGAGGCGGGGCTGGACCCGGACCGGACCGCCGAACAGCTGGTGCGCGGCGGCCGGCTGGCGCCGTGGGCGGTGCGCTGGCTGGCGGACTCGGCGCCGGCGCTGATCGCCGGGGCGCCGGGCGCGGCGGCCGAGCTGCTGGAGCGGGCCATCGCCCAGGGCGGCCTGCGGGAGCCGGAGACCCGCGACGCGCTGGAGGAACGGCTGGCGGACGCGGTGCTGATGCTGCGCCGTCCCGAGTCGGTGGACCTCCTCGGCACGCTGCGCGCCCGGACCACGGACCCCGACCGGCGGGCTGCGGTGGACTTCAAACTGGTCTCCGCGCTGATGATCCAGGGGGACATGGCCCGGTCCCTGGCGGTCACCGAGCGGGCGCTGGCGGAGGAGTTCCCCTCCGTCGCCCTGCGGTTGCGCCTGGAGGCCTGCCGCGTACTGGCCCTCGCCGATCTGCACCGGGCCGCCGAGGCGTACGCGCTGGCCGGGCCGGTGGTGGAGCGGGCGCGCCGGCTGCGCGATCCGCTGTGCGGGGCGGAGGCCCATCACGCCGCGTCCTACGCGCTGTTCCACCTGAGCCGCGGCCGGGACTCGCTGCGCCATGTCGCGGAGGGGATCGCCTGCGCGCGGCGCAGCCCCGAGGCCAATGACATGCGGTTGCTGCTGCTGGCGAACCAGGCGGAGGGCCACATGCGGTTCGACGAGCCGGGGCCGGTGGCGGCGGCGCTGCGGGAGGCGCGGGAGCTGGCGGCGGAGACCCGTTCGACGGGCCGGCTGGTGGTGACCGAGGCGCGGCTCGCCGAGTTCCACTACCGGCTCGGCGACTGGGACGAGGCCCTCGCCGGGGTGGCCCGGGCGTGCGCGCTGCCGGTCTCGGACGGCTGGCTGCCGGTGGTGGTGCACGGGCTGCGGGCGCTGGTACGGGGCCACCGCGACGAGCGGGAGGCGGCGGGAGCCGAGCTCGACGGCCTGCCCGCCGATGCGTTCGCCTCGCCCGCGGCCCGCCGCTACGCCTCCCACGTACTGCTGGCCCGGGCGCTGCTGGCGGAGCGGGACGGCAGGCCGGCCGACGCCCTGGCGGCGCTGGTGCCCGCGCTGGAGGAAGGGGTCGAGGAGGCGGTGGTGTACGACCGTCCCTGGGTGCTGTCGGAGATCGTCCGGCTGGCCCTGGAGTGCGGGGAGACGGCCACGGCCCGGACGGCGGTGGAGCGCTGCGGGCGCGCGGCGCGGACGCTGGCCGAGTACCCGGGGCCGGCGCTGGCCCTGCTGCGCTGCCGGGGCCTGTTCGCGCAGGATCCCGGACTGCTGGCGCAGGCGGTGGCGCGGGGCGAGCGCGGCGGGTGGCCGCTGGTGCTGGGCCACACCCTGGAGGACCTGGCGGTGGCGCGGGCCTGGCACGGCGATCTCACCGGGGCTCGGTCGGCGCTGACGCGCGCGGCCGCCGCGTACGAGGACCTGGGCGCGCGGTGGGACATCGCCCGGGCCGATGCCCGGCTGCGCAGCCTGGGTGTGCGCCGGGGCAGCAGATCGGCCCGGCGCAGGGCGGCGAACGGCTGGGAGGCGCTGACCCC
Organism: Streptomyces sp. NPDC090045; assembly: GCF_044747975.1. Lineage (NCBI taxonomy): Bacteria > Bacillati > Actinomycetota > Actinomycetes > Kitasatosporales > Streptomycetaceae > Streptomyces > Streptomyces sp. NPDC090045. The sequence goes on along the minus strand of NZ_JBIVFA010000011.1, from coordinate 236,180 downwards.
GGCCGAGCTGAAGGTGGCGCTGCTGGTGGCGCAGGGCCGCTCGAACCCGGAGATCGCGAGCGCGCTGTTCCTCTCGCCGAGGACCGTGCAGACGCACGTGTCGCACATCCTCGCGAAGCTGCAGGTGCGCTCGCGGGCGGCGGTGGCGGCTCAGGCGGCGGCGCGGCCGGGGCCGGGTACGCAGGGTCCGTAGCCGGGCATGGCGGCGCGCAGGGCCCGCAGGGCGTAGTGGGTACGGGACTTCACGGTCCCCGCGGGCACGCCGAGCGCTTCGGCGGCCTCGCAGACGGAGGCCCCGTGGTAGTAGATCTGTATGAGCACGGCGCGGTGCTCGGGGCTGAGTAATCGCAGGGCCCGGCGGACGTCGAGGACGGCGACGGCCTGGTCGGTGCGGTCGTCGGCGGTCGGGGAGTGCGCGAGGGCCTCCGGGCCGACCTCGGTGGGCCGCACCAGGCGGGCGCGGCGGGCGTCGATGGCGAGGCGCCGGGCGACGGTGTAGAGCCAGGGCCGCATGGAGGTGTGGCCGCTCTCCAGTGCCTCCGGGTGTGTCCAGGCCCGGAAGAGGGTCTCCTGCAGGAGGTCCTCGGCGCGGTGCCGGTCGCCGAGGGTCAGGCCGAGGAGGAAGCCGTAGAGGGCCTTGCCGTGCTCGCCGTGGAGCCGGGCGAGGGCGTGCGGGTCGGTTCTGGCCACGGGGTGCCCCTTCCTGGTCGGGTCACCTCAGCGTGACCGACCGGCGCCCGGGAGTTATCCGCCGCTTGGCGTATCCGCCCCCGCCTGCGCCGAACGGTCCCCCACCACGCCGAACGGTCCCCCGCGCCTCAAACGCCGGCAGGGCTGGACGTTCCGGCGCGGCCCAAGCCGTGGGGCTCCGCCCCACACCCCGCGCCTCAATCGCCGGCGAGGCTGAATTCGCCGGCCCCGCCCGGCAGGCGCGGCCGGAGCCCAAGGTCAGGCTTCGGCACGGCCCAAAGACCTGTGGCTCCGCCCCAGACCCCGCGCCTCAAACGCCGGCGAGGCTGAAATTGCCGGCGCGGCCCGGCAGGAACGGCCGTGGGCCGGTCAGCCCGCCAGCGCGGCCAAAAGACCTGGGGCTCAAACGCCGGCGAGGCTGGATTTGCGCCGGGCAGGTCCGGTTGTGTCCGGTGAGGCCGCGAGTTTTCAGCGGGCTGACATCGCCCTCCGGCCAATCCAGCCGCGCCTGGCGCACGGCGCCGGCGCAATCCAGCCCCGCCGGCGATTGAGGCGCGGGGCTCGGGGCAGAGCCCCGGTCTTTCAGCCGCGCCGGCGCCCGCCCGGCCCTACCGGCACGACCCCAGCCCCGCCGTCACCACCCCAGCCCCGCCGGCGATTGAGGCGCGGGGTTCGGGGCGGAGCCCCGGTCTTTCGGCCGCGCCGGCACGGCCCCGGCCCCGGTGGCTATCGAGGCGTGGCGGGCCCTGGGAAGGGGTGTGGCCCCGGCGTCCGGGAGGACGGGCGGGGCCACGGAGGAGGGGGCTAGCTCCAGCTGGCGTGGAGCGGCTTGCCCTCGGCGTAGCCCGCCGCGGACTGGATGCCGACGACCGCCTTCTCCTCGAACTCCGCCAAGGAGCCCGCACCGGCGTACGTGCACGACGAGCGGACGCCCGCGATGATCGAGTCGATCAGGTCCTCGACGCCCGGACGCGCCGGGTCGAGGAACATGCGCGAGGTGGAGATGCCCTCCTCGAACAGGCCCTTGCGGGCACGGTCGTAGGCCGACTCCTCGCTCGTACGGTTCTGCACCGCGCGCGCCGAGGCCATGCCGAAGGACTCCTTGTAGAGCCGGCCGTCGGCCGACTGCTGCAGGTCGCCCGGGGACTCGTACGTACCGGCGAACCAGGAGCCGATCATCACGTTGGACGCACCGGCGGCCAGCGCCATCGCCACGTCGCGCGGGTGACGGACGCCGCCGTCGGCCCACACGTGCTTGCCGTACTTCTTCGCCTCGGCCGCGCACTCCAGCACCGCGGAGAACTGCGGGCGGCCCACGCCGGTCATCATGCGGGTGGTGCACATGGCGCCGGGGCCCACGCCGACCTTGATGATGTCCGCGCCGGCGTCGATGAGGTCCTTGACGCCCTCGGCGGCGACGATGTTGCCCGCCACGATCGGGACCTGCGGGTCCAGCGCGCGGACGGCCTTGATCGCGTTGATCATCGATTCCTGGTGGCCGTGCGCCGTGTCGATGACGAGCGTGTCCACGCCCGCGTCGAGCAGCTGCTTGGCCTTGGCCACGAAGTCGCCGTTGATGCCGACGGCGGCGGCGATGCGCAGCTTGCCGTTGGCGTCGGTCGCCGGGGTGTAGAGGGTCGCGCGCAGGGCGCCCTTGCGGGTGAGGATGCCGACGAGCTTGCCGTCCTTGTCGACGGCGGGGGCCAGCTTGCGGTGGCCGGCGTCGAGCTTGTTGAAGGCCTCGCGGGGGTCGATGTCGGCGTCGAGGAGCAGCAGCTCCTTCGACATGACCTCGGAGAGCTGGGTGAAGCGGTCGACGCCGCTCAGGTCGTGCTCGGTGACGACGCCGACCGGGCGGCCCTCGCCGTCGACGACGACTCCGGCGCCGTGGGCGCGCTTGGGCAGCAGGGACAGCGCGTCGGCGACCGTCTGGGTGGGGGCCAGCGTGATCGGGGTGTCGAGCACGTGGTGGCGGGTCTTCACCCAGGAGATGACGTCGGTGACGATCTCGATCGGGATGTCCTGCGGGATGACGACGATGCCGCCGCGGCGGGCGACGGTCTCGGCCATCCGGCGGCCCGCGATGGCGGTCATGTTCGCCACGACCAGCGGAATGGTGGTGCCGGTGCCGTCGGGCGAGGAGAGGTCGACGCCCTGGCGGGAACCGACCGCGGAGCGGCTCGGAACCATGAACACATCGTCGTACGTCAGGTCGTACGGCGGCTTCGAGTCATTGAGGAAACGCACGTGCTGAACATCCCAGTCGATCGGAGGTACCCCGACGGGTCAGCCGAGGAAACGCACGTACTTCATTCTCCCACGACCTGGCGTTCACACCGCCCGGGCTGATCGTCCAGGACATACCGGGCCGCGTGGTCGTTTCCTACGGGACCTTGGTCACGGCCGGCCGTGCCGGACCTTCCCTCCGGTGGACCGGGCCGCGGCGCCGGGCCAGCGGGAGCACCGTTCCCCCGTGCCGGACCGCCGTGAACTCGGCGGCGATGGCCAGGGCCGTCTCCTCCGGGGTGGCGCCGCCGAGGTCCAGCCCGATGGGTGAGCGCAGCCGGGCGAGCGCGGAGTCCGTCACCCCTTCCTCCCGCAGCCGTCTCTCGCGGTCGGCGTGGGTGCGCCGCGATCCCATGGCTCCCACGTAGCCCACGGGCAGCCGCAGGGCCAGTTCCAGCAGCGGTACGTCGAATTTGGCGTCGTGGGTGAGGACGCACACGGCGGTACGGGAGTCCAGGCGGCCCGCCTCCCATTCCGCGGCCAGGTGCCGGTGCGGCCAGTCGACGACGACCTCGTCGGCGCCGGGGAAGCGCTCCGGGGTCGCGAAGACGGGCCGGGCGTCGCACACGGTGACCCGGTGGCCGAGGAAGGCGCCGATCCGTGCGAGGGCCGCGGCGAAGTCGATGGCCCCGTAGACGAGGAGCCGGGGCGGCTCGGCGGCCGATTCGACGAGCAGGGTGAGGGGCTCCCCGCAGAGACCGCCGACGGTGCCGAGCTCGGCGGTGCCGGTGCGCCCGGCCAGCAGCAGGGCCCGTACCCGCACGGCGGCGGCCCGGTCCAGGGCGGGGCCACCGGCGAGCCCGCCCTCGTAGGAGCCGTCGGCGTGGACGGCGAGCGCCCGGCCGAGCTGGCGGGGCGGGCCGGAGACCACCCGGGCGAGGGCGGCGCGGGTGCCGCCGGCGGCGGCGTCGAGCACGGAGCCGAGCACGGGCCGTACCGGGTCGAGTCCGCGCACCGGGGTGACCAGCACGTCCAGGACTCCCCCGCAGGTCAGGCCCACGGCGAAGGCGTCGTCATCGCTGTAGCCGAAGCGGTGCAGGCCGCCTTGGCCGGAGGCGATCGCGTCGAGGCACAGCTCGTGCACGGCGGATTCCACGCAGCCCCCGGAGAGGGAGCCGAGCGCGGTGCCCCGCGCGTCGACGGCGAGGGAGGCACCGGGGCCGCGCGGGGCGCTCCCGCTGACGGCCACGACGGTGGCCAGCGCGAACTCCCGTTGCGCGGCGCACCACGCGCGTAGCTCGTCGGCTATGTCGAGCATCAGCGGATGTACTCGCGGCGCGGGGTCTGGCCGGGGAGGTACGGGCGCGGCGGCAGTGCGGCCGGGGTCGCCGGCCGGGCTGTGGCGGAGCGGGCCGTGGCGGCCGGCCGGGTGACGGCGGCGCGGGCGGGCCCGGGGTATCCGTCGGGCAGGTGCGGCCGGGTGCCGAGCAGTGTGGCGGCGTGGGCCACGCTCGCGAGGGTGGCGTGGTGGTGCCAGCCGCGGAAGGAGCGGCCCTCGAAGTCGCGGATGCCCACCGGTTCGCAGATCTCGGCGAAGTCCAGGGAGACCCTGTCGGTGAGTCTGGCGAGCAGGAAGAGCTGGGCGAGGGGCCGGTCGCCGATGTTGGTGATCCAGAACTCGGAGGGCAGCAGGGCGGCTTCGGTCCAGGCTCCGACCAGCAGCAGCGGGGTGGGCGGCGCGGGCACGGGCCGGTCCTCGCAGGGGGTGGCGAGGATCGAGGCCGAGGTCAGCAGGGTCACCGAGCCTTCGGCGCGGCCGTGCCGGGTCCATTCGACGACGCGGCGCTGGGACCGCAGGGAGTCGATGAGTTCGCGGGCGGGAGCGGTGTGCGGGCCGGGTTTGTGGCGGCCGGCGCCGCCGAAGGAGACGGGCAGGGAGCCGTCGACCTTGAAGACGAAGGGGATGTCCTGCAGCGTGAAGGATTCGATGCTCTGCGGCAGATCGCCGTTGGCGACCTCCATCACCACGGGCCGGCGCTGGAGTTGCCAGGTCGCGGCCATCCGCTGGACGGCGTGTACGGCGTCCTGGGCGGGGGTGAGGGAGCGTGCGGTGTCGGGGATGCCGGCCCGTCGGCGGCGCAGGAGTTCACTGGTCCAGGGCCCGGGGAGGGTGAGGGTCCATTCGACCGGGAAGCTGGCTTCGCTGGAGGCGAGCCAGATCCCGCTGGCCTGCTGACAGTTGGCGGTGCGGCCGAGCTGGGGGACGAACTGCCGGCCGACGCCGACCGAGCGGTCGCCGGCCTTCTCTATGACCATGGGCTGGAGCACCCAGGCCAGGGGGCGCTGGGCGGTGCGTTCGAGGTGCTGGGCGAGGGAGCGCCGGACCGGGGTCCAGTCCCAGGGGGACTTGCTGATGAACTGCTGCAGGCTCTGCTCGACGGAACTGGCCCCTGTTCCGGCGATGTTACGGATTGTTTTCTTCCCGGTGGTCCGCACCAACCCGTTCAGATAAACGCGGGCCCAGTTTCGCTGGTCCCGCCGGGGTAAGGACTCGAAGAGCAGAGAGATCAGGACGTCGATCAATTCGGAGATTTCCTTCGTGGAATCCTCCGGCAGGACTACGCGAGCCATCTGGGCCTCCCCCGCGACCAGCTAGATCCAATACCCTACTTGACCGCGGAGAACGGCCGTAGGCCCCGGCGGCTACTTCCTGAGGTCGCTGGCAGTTTCGAGCCGCTCTTCCTCTACCACGAGGGGGATGGGGATCTGGTTCGCCGCATAGTAGATCGCGATCAGGAAATGTGCGACAAGCGTGAGTGTCGCGGAGTAGAAGGCCAGCGCGACGGTGAGGGGGTAGGCGATGGCGCCGAGACCGAAGCGCACCCGTGTGGCGCGTGCGCCTTCCCGGTCCACTTCTTCGTGGAAGAGGTGGCCGACCCTGGTGACGTACCACCAGAAGGACAGGAACGCCGCGGCGTAGGCCACGGTGACGCCGCTGTAGAGGATCGCCGCCGCGTTGGCGGAGCCGCCTTCCTCCATGAGGTGTTCGGCGAGGACGTTGGTGGTGTAAGGGACCACCGACACCACCATCAGCACCAGGAGATTCAGGAACAGCAACGGGCGGTCGACCCTCTTCAGGTGACTGAAGATGGTGTGGTGGTTCACCCACATCACGCCGATGATGAGGAAACTCACGACGTAGGCGGCGTAATGGGGCCACTGTTCCCGTACTCCGTGCCAGAACTCCGATCCCGTTTCTTCCGGAACCTTTAATTCCAGAACGAGAATGGTGATGATGACGGCGAATACTCCGTCACTGAATGCCTCGATCCGCCCGGTTTCGTTTTCCATTGCCTCCCCTTTGCCACTGCTCGCATATATGCGCAGTCTGCAACCGCACGGTATGTCACACATACGGGGAGGGCGTTCCCCCGCCCTCCCCGCACACGCTACCCAGATTTCGGCCGTCAGCCGCCGAACCCGGCAGTCTGCCGCCAGATTCGGCCATCGCGGACGACGAGTGTCCCGAACGCGTGCTCCGGTTCGCCGTTCAGGTTCATGATCGCCCGGTAGAAGATGGTGTCTTCGGTCTCGATGTACTCCTGGAGTTCGACGAGCGTGGGCTTCACCGTGAGATAGCCGGTGAACGTCTCGCGAACGGCCTCGATGCCCACCGAGACCCCCTCGAAGCGCAGCAGCACGGCGTCGTCGGTGTAGTTCTTCATCACCGCCTCGATGTCCAGGGCGGCCAGCGCCTCCATCTGGCGGACGAACACCGGGTGCAGCTTGGAGATGTCGTACGTGGCCATGTCCACTCCGTTTCAACTGGGTGAGGTGCCCTCGGCGGGTGCCGTATCGGGCGTTGTGGCAGGTGAGGCGCAGGACTGGGTGCTGCCTGCGAAGGGCAGCCGGACCACCATCCGGGTCTCGCCGGGGCGCGAGCGCGCGGTGATCGAGCCGTGGTGGCGCTGGGTCACGATGCGGTAGCTGAGGTGCAGCCCCAGGCCCGTGCCCTTGCCCACGTCCTTGGTGGTGTAGAAGGGTTCGAAGATCCGCGGCAGGGATTCCGCGGGGATGCCGCGGCCGGTGTCGGAGATCTCGACGACCATGCAGACGCCCTCGGCCCGGGCGCGCAGGGTGAGTACGCCCGCGCCCTCCATGGCCTCGGCCGCGTTGTCGACCAGGTTGGTCCACACCTGGTTCAACTCGCTCGGATAGCCCGTCAGTTCGGGCAGATCCGGCTCGTACTCACGCACGATGCTGATGCCGGTGAGCTTGGCACGCAGCACGACCAGCGTGTTCTCCAGTCCCTCGGTCACCGGGAAGCGCTGTTCGGGCGCCCGGTCGAGATTGGCGTAATCCCGGGTGGCGGAGACGAGCTGGGAGATCCTGGGGCCCGCCGCCCGGAGCTCCGCGGCGAGCGAGCGGATCTCCAGCAACGCCGCCAGGTGGTCCAGGGCGCCGGCGAGGGCCGGCTCGCCGACCCCTTCCAGCCGCTCCAGCAGCCAGCCCAGTTCCAGTCCGAGGTCCGAGACCCCGGAACCGAGCAGGCCGGGCCGTTCGGTGCCCGCCTCCTCTGCCCAGTCGGCGATCTCCTCCTCGGCGTCGGCCTGGGCGAACGGGTCGGTGATCGCCGGCGGCGGCAGCTTGTCCAGTTCTTCGGCGAGCCGGTCGAGGACGGCCCGCTCCGCGCCGGTGGCGGCAGCGCCCCAGGCCTGGGCGGTCCGGGTGAGCCGGTCCAGGGCCGGGGCCAGCTCCTGCGCGGCCCGGGCCACGGCGGCCGCCGGGTTGTTCAGCTCGTGCGCGAGCCCGGCCGCGAGGGTGCCGAGGGCCTCCACGGTGGCCCGTTTGCGGGCCTGCACCTCGGAGGACTTGATCCGCCAGGCCAGTACGGGGATCAGTACGGCGGCCACTCCGTGGCAGCGGGTCAGCATTTCGAAGAACACCGGCCTGGGGTACGCCACGACGGTGGTCGACGGCCCGCTCGCGGCCGCGGTGGCCACGTACGAGCCCTCGGTCAGCAGGGGCAGTTCGCCGGTGAACCGGTGGGCGGCGGACGGTTTGCCGTCGTGCTCCTCGGCGGAAGCGCTCTCTTCTTCGGTGGAGTGGCGGGTGAGCACCTCCTCCCGGCCGTCGACGACCTTGGTGACGACCAGCCCGCCCGAGAGCAGGACGTGGAAGCCGGCGGCCTCCTCGCCGTCCCGGAAGAGCACCTCCCCGTCGGTGAGGACCCGGGGTTCGGACACCGAGACCAGCCAGTCCAGCTGGTCCTCGGTCAGCCCTTCGAAGATCTCCAGCGAGCGCAGGGCGGACCGCAGTTCCACGGGTTTCATACCGCGCCCTCCTCTGCCCTGGTGCGGGCGGCCAGCCGCAGGGTGGCCAGCAGGGCCAGCGCGCACACCCCGGCGACGGCGGCCATGAAGCCGACGGAGGTGCGGTGCAGCCCGTGGATGTTGGTGAGCATCCCGGCGAGGACCGCCGGCACGCTCATCGCCAGGTACGCGAAGACGTATACGGCGGCGGTCAGTTCACCGCGGTGCGCCGGTTCGGCGAGCGCGCTCAGCGCCCGGAAGGAGCCGAGGAAGGCGGCGCCCCAGCCGCTGCCGAGGACCGCGGTGGCCGCCAGGAACACCGCGGCCGAGCCGAGGCCCAGCGCGAGCAGGACCAGGCCGAGCCCGGCGAGCAGGCCGAACAGCCCGAGGACGGCGGTGCGCAGCGCCGCGGTAGCGCCGAGCATCAGCTGGGCGACGGTGGCGGCGCCCGCGAGCAGTGCCACCGTGGCGCCGCCGACGAGGTAGTTGGTGGACTCCAGCAGCGAGAGCGCCAGGTGCGGGCCGAGCGAGAGGTAGAAACCGCCCACCGACCAGACGGCGACGATGGTCAGCACGAGGACCGCGAACCGGCCGCGTGCCCCCTCCGGTACGCGGATCCGGTGCGGGACCACTCGGAAGCGGCCCCCGGCGCCCGGCGCGCTCTCCCGCATCCTGATCACGCCCACCAGGGTCACGGCGAAGGCCCCGACCAGCAGCAGGTAGCTCAGGACGGTCGGTGCGGGCGCGTACTGGACGAGCAGTCCGGCCCCGATTCCGCCGAGTCCGATGCCCACGGTGGGGCCCGCGCTGTTGACCTGGGCGCCGAGCGCGGGCTTCGAGGCGGGGCTGAGTTCCAGCAGGGCCGCGCCCATCGCCCCGGTGGCCAGGCCCACGGCCAGGCCCTGGACGGCGCGGGCGGCGAGGAGCAGGCCGAGCCCGTCGGCCCCGGCGAACAGGGTCATCGAGACGATCGCCAGGACCAGTCCGGCGCCCAGGACCGGGCGCCGGCCCAGGGTGTCGGAGAGGGACCCGAACAGCAGCAGCCCGGCGAGCACGGTGACGGCGTACAGGGCGAAGACCACCGTGATCATGCCGGAGGACAGGCCCCACTCCTGCTGGTAGAGCACGTAGAGGGCGGAGGGCACGGAGGAGGAGAGCATCAGCAGGACGAGGACCGCTCCCACCACCCAGAAGCCGGAGCCTCTGGGCGCACCGGCCGCGGGTGCGGCCGGCTGCACGGTGATCCCCGTGGTCGTCTTCGGTGATTCGGCCACTGCTTCACTCAACTCCCCCGTGATGGGGCCCTTTCCGGGCCCCTTGATGGGCGGTCAGGCGAGTGCCTGCCCGGCCCTCTGCAAGGCTCGGGCCGTCAGTACCCCCGCGAGGTGGCCGAGGTACTCGGCCGAGGTGCCGCGCCCGGGGACGAAGAGCTCCCGGGGTTCGGCGCGGAAGGCCGCGAGCACGGCGCCGGTGCTGTACGGGCCCCCGCGCAGGCGGTCTTCGACCCCGCGCAGCCGCAGCGCGCGGGAGGTGGCCCCGGTGACGGCGATGCGCGGCCCGTCGGGAGTGATCCGTACGGCGGCGGCGCACACCGGGTAGCGGGTGGCCCGGTCGGCGGTCTTCTCGAAGGCGGCGGCCCGGCCGGCGGCGGGCACCAGCAGGGCGGTGAGCACCGCGGCGGCGGGTGCGCTGCCGGCCGCGAACTCCTCGGCCGGCAGGGCCGACCGCCCGTCGGGGCCGGCCAGTTCGACGACGGCGTCCGCGGCGATCGCGGCGACCGGCAGGTCGGTGGCCCGCCCGGCCGCGGCGAGGTTGCCGCCGACGGTGCCGAGGTTGCGGACCTGCGGGTCGCCGTTGGAGCGGGCCGCCGCGGCCAGTTCGGGGGCCTCGGCGAGCACCAGCGGGTCCGCGGCGAGCTCGGCGAGCGTGGTGAGGGCCCCGATCCGCAGCTGCCCGCCGCCGGGGTCGCGCCGGACGCCCCGCAGTTCCTCCAGCCGCCGGATGTCGACCAGCAGGCGGGCGCGGTCGGCTCCCGTGCGCAGGTCGGGCAGCAGGCTCTGCCCGCCGGCCAGGATCCGGGCGCCGCGCACCCCGGTGAGCAGGGCCAGCGCCTCGTCGAGGCCGGCCGGACGGACGTAGTCGAATTCGGTGAGGATCACTGCGCTTCTCCTCTCAGGCGGCGCCAGACCTTCTCGGGGGTGAGCGGCATGTCGATGTGCCGGACGCCCAGGTCGGAGAGGGCGTCGACGACGGCGTTGACGACGGCCGCCGCGGGCGGGACGGTGGCGATCTCGCCGGCGCCCTTGGCGCCGAGCGGGTTGTGCGGGCTGGGCGTGACGGTCTTGTCGAGTGCGAAGAACGGCACGTCGGCGGCGCGCGGAAGGGCGTAGTGGTTGAGGTCGCAGCTGACGAGCAGCCCGTTCTCGTCGTACTCGGCGGCCTCCATGAGGGCCTGGCCGAGGCCGTGCACGATGCTGCCCTCGATCTGCCCGTGGACGATCTTCGGGTTGCCGATGTTCCCGGCGTCGTCGACGGCCGTGTAGGCCACCACCTCGGTCTCGCCGGTCAGTTCGTCGATCTCGACGACCGCGACGTGCGTCCCGAAGGGGTAGTTGAAGTCCGGCGGGTCGAAGTGGGTGGTCTCGTCGAGGGCCGGCTCGATCTCCGGGGGCAGCCCCCAGCCGTACCACATGGCCATGGCCAGCTCGGCGAAGGTCTTGGTGTTCTCCGGGTTGCCCGCTTCGTATACCTTGCCGCCCTCGTAGACGACCTTGTCCTCGGGGACGCCCAGGAACACCGCGCCGGCCTTCACCAGCTTGCTCTTGATCTTCCGGGCGGTGAGGGCGACGGCGGGCGCGGCCATGCTGTAGGAGCGCGAGCCGTAGGTGCCCTGCCCGTACGGGGCCTTCTGGGTGTCGCCTTCGAGGACCTGGATCGTCTCCGGGTCGATGCCGAGCTCGTCGGCGGCGACCATCGCGAAGACGGTGCCGTGGCTCTGGCCGGTGGAGGCGGAGCCCACGGTGACGGTGACCTCTCCGGTCGGGTGGACGCGGATGTTCGCGCTCTCCCAGGTGCCGCCGAGCATGCCCTCCTGGGACATCCGGGTGGAGGGGCCGACGCCGCAGATCGCGACGTAGGTGGCGAGGCCGACGCCCAGGCGCTTGCCGCGGGTGCGGGCCTCGGCCTTGCGGGCGGGCATGCCGGCGTAGCCCGACAGCTCGATCGCCCGGTCGAAGTTCAGCTCGTAGTTCCCGGAGTCGTAGGTCCAGCCCAGACCGTTGTCGTACGGGAACTTCTCCTTGGGCACCAGGTTCTTGCGCCGTACGGCCGCCGGGTCCATGCCGATCTCGGAGGCGTACCGGTCGACCAGGCGCTCCATGAGGAAGGCGGCCTCGGCGCGCCCGCTGCCGCGCTGGGCGCCGAGCGAGACGGTGTTGGTGAAGGCGGCGTAGACCTCGCAGAAGGCCGCGCCGATGTCGTACATGCCGCTGATGGAGCGGCCCATCAGGGCGGTGGCGACACCGGGGCCGATGGTGGAGGGGTAGGCGCCGAGGTTGGCGTAGCTGGTCGCGCGCACGGCGGTGATGCGGCCTTCGCGGGTGCCGGCGAGGGTGACGTGCTGGCGGTGGTCGCGCCCCTGGACGGTGGAGTTCATCAGCCCGGTGCGGGTGTCCACCCACTTCACGGGCCGGCCGAGCGCCTTGGAGAGCAGCAGGACCAGCGCCATGTCGGGGTACAGGTACCCCTTGGTGCCGAAGCTGCCGCCGACCGTCGGGGCGATCACCCGGAGTTTGTTGAAGGGGATGCCGAGGACCAGTGCGGCGAGCAGGAAGCGGTGGTTGTGCGGGCCCTGGGTGGAGGCGTAGAGGGTGTACTCGCCGGTGGCGGCGTTGAAGTCGCCGACCGCGCCGCGGGGCTCGATGGGGCTGTTGATGGTGCGCTGGTTGACCAGGTCGAGCTCGACGGTGACCTCGGCCTCGGCGATGGCCGCGTCGGTGCGGTCCTTGTCGCCGCAGGTCCAGTACGCGTTCAGGTTGCCCGGGACCGCCTCGTGCAGCTGGGGCGCGCCCTCGGCGAGCGCCTCGTCGGCCCGGGTGACCACGGGCAGCGGCTCGTACTCGACGGCGATGGCGGCGAGCGCCGCGGTGGCCTGGCGCGGGGTCTCGGCGACGACCACGGCGATCGGGTCGCCGACGTGCCGGACGGTGTCGCCGGTGAGGACCGGGCGGGCGCCGGGAAGTCCGTAGGGGTGGGGCGGGAAGTGGCTCTCGACCCCGCCGGGTATCCAGATGCAGGGCAGCGGCATCACGTCGGTGAAGTCGGCGGCGGTGGCCACCTTCAGCACGCCGGGCAGCTGCTCCGCGGCCTTGGTCTCGATGGAGAGGATCTTCGCGTGGGCGACCGGGCTGCCCAGGATGGCCATGTGGACGGTGCCCGGCAGGTCGATGTCCGCCACGTACGTCGCCTCGCCGCGCAGCAGCTGCGGGTCCTCGCGGCTGTCCAGCGGCTGCCCGAGCACTCCGCCTCCCACGGCAGGGGCGTCCCCCGTCACTGCGGTCATGTCCCTCACACCTCCTGTCCGGCAGCGGTGGACGCGGCGCCGGCTCCGGACTCGGCGAGGGCCGCGGGCTCCTCGGCCCGGGCGGCGGCGCAGGCGCGCTGCACGCCCCGTACGACGCTGTGGTAGCCGGTGCAGCGGCACAGGTTCCCGGTGAGCCATTCGCGGATCTCGGGCTCGGTGGGGGCCTCGCCGCCGGCGGTGGTGTCGACGAGTTCGCCGAGCGCCATGACCATGCCGGGGGTGCAGAAGCCGCACTGGGTGCCGTGCTCCTGGCGCAGGGCCTCCTGGAGTCCGGTCAGTGCGCCGCCCGGGGTGGTGATGCCCTCGATGGTGGCCACCTCGCTGCCGGCGGCGGAGGCGGTGAGGACCAGGCAGCTCTTGACGGACCTGCCGTCGAGCCGGACGACGCAGGATCCGCACTGGCCGGTGTCGCAGCCGACCTTGGTCCCGGTGAGTCCGAGGCCGTCGCGGAGCCGTTCCACGAGCAGTTCGTTCGGCTGCGCCGAGAACTGCTCCGGTCTTCCGTTCACATTCAGTGTGATATCCATGCCAGCGCCTGCGCTTCCGTGAGCGGCCGGTTGAAGAGGGGCCCGCCGGGCTGCTGGAGAATTCCTCCGGAGTGCAACGGGCCGGTGTCTACGGGCGCGAATCCCAGATCCGTGATGATTCCCGCGACGATTTCCTTCGCTTTCGCGTCGTCGCCCGCCGTGTAATGCGCCAGGCGCTCTCCGGGTGCGGTGCTCCCCCTGGACTTCGTCCGGGAGGTGCCCCCAGCGACGGCGAGGGTTTCGAAATGCATGGTGTTCAGGGATTTGACGACCTGGGCGTCGGGATACCACTCGGCGACCAGGTCGCTGGAGCCGCGCCCGCCGAGGTCGGCGGGGGTGCCCGGGCCGCCGAACGCGTTGGTGGCGTCCACCAGCACCTTGTCCTGCACGACGCGCGGCGGGAGCAGCCCCCGGACGCCGTCGAAGGGCACCATCAGCACCAGGAGTTCGGCCTGGGCCGCGGCCTCGGCGGGGTGCGCCGCCGAGGCCGCCCGTCCCAGCTCGGCCACGAGCGGGCCGAGGGTCTGCGGGCCCCGGGCGTTGGCGAGGACGACCTGGTGGCCCGCCGCCACCAGGATCCTGGCCAGGGTCGAGCCGATCCGCCCGGTGCCGATGATGCCTGTGCGCATTGCCGCTCCTTGGGGAGGGGACCTCAGTCCATGCCGATCCAGACCGACTTGGTCTGGGTGTAGCTCTCCAGCGACTCGGGGCCGCACTCGCGGCCGTAGCCGGAGGCCTTGTAGCCGCCGTAGGGCACGGAGGGGTCGTACTGGTTGTAGCAATTGACCCAGACCGTGCCGGCCTTGATCTGCGAGGCGACCCGGTGGGCGCGCCTGAGGTCCTTGGTGTGGACGCCGGCGGCGAGGCCGTACGCGCTGTCGTTGGCGATGCGTACGGCGTCCTCCTCGGTGTCGAAGGGGATGATCGACAGGACCGGGCCGAAGATCTCCTCCTGGGCGATGCGCATGCCGTTGTCGACGCCGGTGAAGATGGTCGGCAGGAAGTAGAGGCCCTGGCTGGAGGCGCCCTCGGGGGTCCAGCCGGTGCCGCCGGTGCGCAGGATCGCGCCTTCCTTCTCGCCCACCTCGATGTAGGAGCTGACCTTGTCGAACTGGCCTCGGTGAGCCAGCGGCCCGAAGAGGGTGGCCGGGTCGCGCGGGTCGCCGGGCTTGAGGGCGGCGGCCCGGCGGACGAGGCGTTCGACCATCTCGTCGTGGATGGGGCGGTGCAGGAGCAGGCGGGAGCCGGCGGTGCAGATCTCGCCCTTGTTGTAGTAGATGCCGAAGAAGGCGAGTTCCTCGGCGGCGTCGAGGTCGGCGTCGGCGAAGACGATGTTGGCGGACTTGCCGCCGAGCTCCATCGTCACCTTCTTCAGGGTGCCGGCCGCCTTGCGGATGATGGACTGGCCGACCGAGGTGGAGCCGGTGAAGGCGATCTTGTCGATGTCCGGGTGGTCGGTGAGGGTCTCCCCCAGTTCCACGCCCGGACCGGTGATCACGTTCAGCACGCCGTCGGGGATCTCCGCCTCCTGGAAGAGCTCGGCGATCTTCAGAGCGGTGAGCGGGGTGGCCGGGGAGGGCTTGTGGACCACCGTGTTCCCCGCCGCGAGGGCCGGCGCGATCTTCGTCATCGACAGCAGCAGCGGGAAGTTGAACGGGGTGATGGCGCAGACCACGCCCAGCGGTTCGCGCAGGGTGTAGGCGAGCTGTCCGCCGGCCGGGGCCCGCGAGGAGCCGTCGACGCGGGTCACGGCGCCGGCGTAGTAGTGCATGAGCTGGGCGGCCATGGGGGCGTCGACCGTGCTGGAGAAGGCGAACGGCTTGCCCATGTCCACGGTCTCCAGCAGGGCGATCTCCTCCAGGTCGCGCTCGATGAGCTCACCGACCCGGTTCAGCCGCAGCGCGCGTTCCTGGGCGGACAGTCTGCTCCAGGGGCCTTCCTCGTACGCCGTGCGGGCGGCGGCGACGGCCGCGTCCGCGTCGGCGGCGGCGGCCTGGGCCACCGGCACGATCTCCTGCCCGTCCACGGGGCTGATGTCCGGCTCGGTACGGCCGTCTCGGGCCGGGACCCATGTGCCGCCGATGAACAGTTTCCCTGGGTTCGCGAGGGGCTGGCCGCTCAGCTCACGCTTGGTCATGGCTGCCTTCCGGTGTCGGGTGCGGGGGCGGTACTAGCCCTTCGCGAGCTGCCGTAAGAAGGTCTCGGCGAGGGCCTTGGAGGAGTAGGGGTTCTGGCCGGTCGTCAGCTTGCGGTCCACGACCACGTGCGAGTCCCAGATCGCTTCGGCCTTCTCGTAGCGGGCGCCGAGCCGGGTCAGCTCGGTCTCCAGGATCAGCGGGAGCCGGCCGGCCATGTTGGTGACCAGTTCCTCGCTGTGCGAGAAGGCCGTCATCCGGTAGCCCTCGAACGGCCAGCGGCCTTCGCCGTCGCGCAGCGCGAGCAGCGAGGTGTGGCCGTGGCAGACGGTGGCGAGTGGCTTGTCCTGGGCGATGACCCAGCGCAGGATCTGCGCGAGCTCGTCGGACTTGGGCAGGTCGCCGATGGCGCCGTGGCCGCCGCTGACGTACACGCCGTCGTAGTCGGCGATGTCCTTCTCGGTGAGGTCCTCCAGCGCGAGGGGAGTTCTCAGCTGGGGGGTGTCCCCGATGACGCGGACGTACTCGGCGGCGTTGGCCGCGTCCTCGTCCGGCGAGCCCTGGGGGCGGACCCACTGGAGGAACTGCGGGTCGATGCTCGTCTGGTCGACGGTGGGTGCCCGGCCACCGATCGTCGCCACGTCCACGGCGTGGCCGGCGGCCTTGAAGAGCTGATAGGGGACGACGAATTCCTCGGCCCAGAATCCCGAGGGATGCTGTTCTCCGTCCAGCAGGTGCAGTGTGGCCTTGGCCGTCATGACGACGAGAATCTTCATGATTCTCTCCTTGTTCTGGATTCGCTGCCGATTCAACACGCCCCCCCGCAAGGGGCGTAAGGGGGAGACGTCAGGCCCGCGATACTTCGTCACGTGCGTCCAACGCCGAGATGATGGTGTGGAATTCACCGACCAGGGGGTGGCCGGGGTGGGCGTCTGCGAATATGCGTTCCCCGTACAGCGCCGCCATTTCCGGCGAGTACGGAAGGATTCCGGCCAGCGGTGCCCCGTAGACCTCCTCGGCGCGCCGCCGGGCGTTCTCCCGGTCGATGCCCTCGGGGGCCATGCTCAGCACCAGGATCCGCCGGCAGGTGAGGCGGCCGGCGAGGGCGATGGTCTCCTCGACCCCGGAGAGGTCGATGCGGTCCGCCCGGGCCATGATCATCAGTACGTCGGCGCTCGCCATGGCGGTCACCGACTCGTTGTTGAGTCCGGCGTGGGTGTCGAGCAGCAGGACGTCGAGCGCGTAGTGCCCGGCCAGCCGGTCGAAGCCCTCCGGCAGCAGCCCCACGTCGTAGCCGCTGGTCATGATCTCGCGCAGGGCGGCCGTCCCGGTCCGGGCCGGTACGACGTACAGCCCGCCCGGCCCCGGTCCGAAGCCGCCGCCCGCATGCTGGGCGGTGGCCTCGATCTCGCAGCGGCCGAGGAGGTAGTCGGCGAGGGAGGGACCGGGTCCGAGCCGGAAGAGCAGGTCCAGGGTGGGTGACTGGATGTCGGTGTCCACCACCCCCACCCGGCGCCCCCCGGCCGCGATCAGCAGCGCGAGGTTCGCGAGGACCGAGGACTTCCCGGTGCCACCGCGGTGCGAGTGCACCACGATGGTGCGGGCCATCTAGGCCACCACCCGGTGCCCGGCGCCGTCCGCGTGCGGCCCCCGCGCCGCGCGTGGCCGGTGCAGGGCCAGCATGGTGACGTCGTCGTGCTGTTCGGCGGTGCCGGTGTGCTCGCGCACCGCCAGGTCCATCCGGTCGACCACGTCCTTGCCGCTCTCCGGAGGGCCGGCGAGCAGTTCCAGCATCCGTTCGTCGCCGAGGAAGCTGCCGTTCGGGCAGCGGGCCTCGGGCACTCCGTCGGTGAAGGCGAAGAGGGTGTCGCCCGGGTTCAGCTGGGCGTAGCCGAGGGTGTAGACGCAGTCGGGCAGGACCCCGACGGCCGGGCCGGTGACGTCCAGGGCCAGCGGCGGGCTGCCGTCGGCGGGCAGCAGCAGGGGCGGATTGTGGCCGCCGTTGATGTAGACGAGGCTGCCGGTGAGCGGGTCCAGCACCCCGAAGAACAGGGTGGCGAAGTAGCCCTGCCGCAGGTGGTTGCGGGTGAGGTAGCCGTTGGTGGCGGTGACGGCGTTGAGCAGCGGCGTGGCGCCGACGACCGGGATGCGCCGGCTGCCGCCGGCGCGTCCGGCGACCAGGTGCTGCAGGCCGCTGTTCTGTGCGGTGTGCCGGAGCAGGGAGCGGATGAGCGCCATGAACAGCGCGGCCCCGACCCCCTTGTCGCAGACGTCGGCGACGACGAACGCCAGCCGGCGGCCGCGGGATATCTCGAAGACGTCGTAGAAGTCCCCGGCGACCTGCCGGGCGGGCCGGAAGCACACGTCGATCTCCCAGCCCGCCGGGACGGGCAGCGATTCGGGCAGGAAGCCCGCCTGGATCTCCCGGCCGATCTCCAGTTCCTTCTCGTAGCCCATGAGTTCGGCGCGGGCATCGGCCTCCCGCAGGGTGCGGCCGAGTCCGGCGCGCTCCGAGCAGCTGTGCAGCCGGGCCCCGACGAAGGCGGGCAGGAAGGGTGGGACGAGGTAGTCGTGCCCGATCCGGACGTGTGCCTCCAGGGCGGCGAACTCCGTCACGGTCCAGACGACGACGATGGGGGCCCCGGCCCAGCGGCGCAGCCGGCGTACGGCCGTGCGGACGGACTCCCCGTCGGACTCGGCCGGGGCCAGCAGCACGTCCGCGACGGGCAGCAGTTCCAGCGGGCCCGCGAGCAGCTCCGTCAGCGTGCGGGTGACGAGTTCCGCGTCCATGATCCGCAGCGCCCGCAGGAGCTCGGGCGGCGGTGGCGGGTACGCGTCGAGGATGATCACGGTCGTGGAGGGCATCGGTCCGTCTCCTCAGCCTTCACGGTCAGCGTGCTGATGTTGCGGCCGTCCCGGTGCGCGTAGCTGAACTCGTCCACGCTGGTCAGCGCCAGGTGGATGCCGAGGCCGCCGATCCGCCGGTCCTGCGGGGGGACCCCGGGGGCGGGCGGAAGGCGGCCTTCGACGGGGTCGAAGGCGGGTGCGGCGTCTTCGATGGTGATCTGCACCCCGCCCGGGCCGGAGCGGCCGCGGACGGTGATCCGTCCGTCGCCGCCCCGGTACCCGTGCATCACGATGTTCGTGGCCAGTTCGTCCACGGCCAGCCGGATCCGGTACGTGGCGCCCTTGCCCAGGCCCGCCCGGCCGGCCAGCCGCAGGACGAACGCGGCGATGTCGCCCAGTGCCCCCACCGTCGCGGGCACCTCCAGCAGGGAGGACGTCCTCGCCAGTTCGGCCATGTCGGTCACGGTGGTCACTCGTCGGAGAGCACGATGCTGCGGTCGAGTCCGGCCGTCCGGATGGTCCGGGACACCGGCTCGATGGCACCGACCACCTTGATGGTGACGTCGTTCGCGACCTTCTGCTGGGCGAAGACCAGGGAGCGCAGTCCGGCGCTGGCCATGTAGCCGACGCCGGCCATCCTGATCTCGACGGTGCTGGTGCCGTGCCCGGCGGCCTTCTCGATGGTCTGGTGGAAGTCCGGCGCGGTCTTGGCGTCCAGCTCGCCCGTCAGCTCGATGACGGTGGTGTCGCCCTCGATGCTCAGGGACACGGAAAGCGGCATGTCAGGTCTCCTTCGGTCACAGCATCTCGGGATCATCGGTTCGGCCCACCAGGATCACGACCGAGCGCGGGCCGATCAGGTACTTCCCGGCGTTGTCCAGATCCTGCTCGCCGCCGGGGGTGCGGATGTCGTGCGGTGCCTCGGCCCCGGTGTCGGCGAACAGGTGCCAGCTCCGGCCTCCCGGCAGGGCGGGCAGTTCCAGGTCGTGCGACTCCCAGTGCGCGTTCATGGCCACGTAGACCACGTCGTCGTCCCCGGTGCCGCAGCGGGCCACGGCGATCAGCCGGCTCTCGTCGGACCAGTCGGGCTGCCAGGCCCGTTCCCCGTGCCAGCTGATGTCCGGCAGGCCCAGGTTCTCGCGGACCCGGCCGGTGGGGTGGGCGGTGGAGCGCAGCTCGCGGTGGTGCTTGCGGAAGGCGATCATCTCGCGGGTGAACCGGAGCAGTTCGGCGTTCTGGTCGACCTGGTCCCAGTCGAACCAGGAGAGCTCGTTGTCCTGGCAGTACGTGTTGTTGTTGCCCTGCTGGGTGCGGGCGACCTCGTCCCCGGACAGCAGCATCGGGATGCCCTGGCTGGTGAAGAGGATGGCGATCGCGTTCTTCATCTGGCGCGTGCGCAGCGCGTTGATCTCCGGGTCGTCGGTGGGCCCCTCGGCGCCGCAGTTCCAGCTGTTGTTGTCGTTGGCGCCGTCGTTGTTGTTCTCGCCGTTGGCGTCGTTGTGCTTGTCGTTGTAGGAGACCAGGTCGGCGAGGGTGAAGCCGTCGTGCGCGGTCAGGAAGTTGACCGAGGCGGCGGTGCCGCGGGTGGAGTACAGGTCGGGCGAGCCGGCGACGCGGGTGGCCAGTTCTCCGGTGACCCCGGCGTCGCCCTTGAGGAAGCGGCGCACGGTGTCGCGGTACTTGCCGTTCCACTCCGCCCAGCGGCCGTACGCCGGGAAGTTGCCGACCTCGTAGAGGCCGCCGGCGTCCCAGGCCTCGGCGATGAGCTTGGTGTGCCGCAGGACCGGGTCGTAGGCGAGCAGTTCCAGCAGCGGCGGGTTGGGCAGCGGAGTGCCGTCCAGGTCCCGGCCGAGGATGGCCGCCAGGTCGAAGCGGAAGCCGTCGACGTGGTAATCGGCGACCCAGTGGCGCAGGCAGTCGAGCACGTAGTTGCGCACGACGGGGTGGTTGCAGTTGACGGTGTTGCCGGTGCCGCTGAAGTTGAAGTAGTACCCCTCGGGCGTGAGCATGTAGTACGTGGCGTTGTCGAGCCCCTTGAAGGAGATCGTCGGGCCCTGCTCGTTGCCCTCGGCGGTGTGGTTGAAGACGACGTCGAGGATGACCTCGATGCCGGCCGCGTGCAGGTCCTTGATCAGGGTGCGGAACTCGTCGCCCTGCATCCCGTACCGCCCGGTGGCCGCGTAGCCGGCCTTGGGCGCGAAGAAGGAGATGGTGTTGTAGCCCCAGTAGTCGAAGAGCTTCTCGCCGGTCTCCGGGTTGGAGCGCGGGTTGTCGCTCTCGTCGAACTCGAACACCGGGAGCAGCTCGATGCAGTTGATCCCGAGTTCCTTGAGGTACGGGATCTTCTCGCGCAGCCCGGCGAAGGTGCCGGGCGCGGTGACCTGCGAGTTGGGGTGCCGGGTGAAGCCGCGCACGTGGGCCTCGTAGACGACGAGGTCCTCGGCGGGGATGCCCAGCGGGGTGTCGTCGCCCCAGTCGAAGTCCTGGAGGCAGACGCGGGAGCGGTACTGGTAGCCGCGGCTGCGGTCCGGCTCCACGCCCCACACGTCACGGCCGGCGATCAGCCGGGCGTAGGGGTCGGAGAGGACCTGCCGGGCGTCGAAGCGGTGGCCGGTGACCGGGTCGTAGGGGCCGTCGGCCCGGTACCCGTACTCGATGTTCTCGTGGTCGAGGCCGAAGACGGTCATGGCGAACACGCTGCCGGTGCGGAATTCCTGGGGGAACTCCAGTTCGGCCATCGGTTCGGGCTCTCCGCGCTTGTAGATGACCAGGGTCATGGAGGTGGCCTGGTCGGAGAAGACGGAGAAGCTGACCCCGCCGGGGACCACGTTGGCCCCGAAGGGGAACGGTTTGCCCGCCCGGACGCGGTACCCGCCCAGCTCGTGGGTCGGGTACGCGTCGACGCGCAGGACCTGCTCGGACCGGGTCTCGCTCATCGCGCGGCCTTGGCCTTGGCCTTGGCGGCCGCCGCGACGGCCTCGCCGGTCTCGAAGAAGTCGAGGAAGCCGGTGGCCGACATGACGAACCGGACTTCCTCGCTCACCCCGTAGAGGGTGACGGCGACGCCGGCGTGCTGCGCCTCGCGGTAGACGACGAGCAGGGTGCGCAGGCCCGCGCTGGAGACGTAGGTGACGGCCGTGAGGTCGATCTTCAGCGGCTTGCCCTCGCGGACGAGCGGCAGCAGGGCCTGGAGCAGCGAACCGGATGTCTCGCTGTTGATCTCGCCGGTGGCGACGAGCACGGTGCCCGTCTTGTTGCGGCGTTCCTTGACGTTGAGAGTCATTGCATTCCCCTCTGGTTGGGGCGCCCCCCGTTGAGCGCTACTTCTTGGCCACTGGACGCAGCCGGACCTTGACCTTCACCCGGCCCTGGACGTCGGGCAGCCGCACGGTGAGGGCGTCCGCGTCGAAGTCCGTGTAGGGCTTCTCGTCGATCTCCACGGATGCGATCCGCACCGAGCCGGCCGGGAGCAGGTCGGGCGAGACGCGCAGGACGCGGTCGGGCAGGCCGGTCGGGTCGGGCTGGAAGTGGAAGTCCATCTCCCGGCCGTTGACGAGCAGGTTGTTGTAGACGGCGGAGAGGTAGCAGAGCTCCGCCGAGTGGTACATGGACATCGAGTGGCTGCCCTTGAGGCGCTCGGTGCCGAGCAGGTACGGCGTACCGCTGGCGAGCACGTTGAAGTAGACGGCGCCCTCGTCGTGGTCGAGGAAGAAGGTGTTGTAGAAGGACTGCGCCTGCCGGGCCTCGCGCAGGTTCGCCTCGCCGCCGACCGTGCCGTTCAGGATGAGGTAGGCGAGGATCGCCTGCTCCTGCTGCCACCAGGCCTTGCGGTCGTGCCAGGCGAAACGATACGTCTCCTCGTCCCCGGACTTGGTCCGCTCGACGACGTCGTACCAGCCGCCGCGCTGCACGTCGCTGCCGACCGCCGGCATGATCTCGCCGATCTTCCTGGCGAGGTCCTCGTACGCCGGCTTGGCCTTCAGCGAGTTCATCCGCATCAGGTTCCAGGCGATCTTCAGGTTGTGGCCGACGACCGCGCGGTTCTGCTGCCAGCTGTGGGCGGTGTCGTGCGACCAGTCGCGGAAGAAGCGCTCCTGGACGAAGGGGCTGTTCTTGTAGTCCGGGAACTTGTCCGCGATGGTGTCGAAGGTGTACTCGAGGAAGTCGGCGTACTTCTGCTCGCCCGTCGCCAGGTAGAGGTTGATCAGGTACGCGGGCGCGTGGTCGCCGACCGAGTTCCAGTTCTTGCGCTCGGCGTTCTCGCCGAGGGACTCGTGGTCGGCGCTGAAGAGGATCGGGTCGATGTGCGAGTAGTAGCCGCCCTGCTCCGGGTCGAAGAAGAACTTGTCGAAGAGCCGGATGGTGGCGTCCGCGTCGTTCTTGATCCGGACGTCGCCGGTGACCCGGTACGTCTGGACGGGGCCGGCCAGCGCGTAGATCTGCTCGTACATCGGGATCGCGTCGTAGTCGTCGGAGAACTCCGAGGTGAAGAGCTTGCGCTCGCTGTCCCCGTCGACGCTGATGCCGTGGTACCAGAAGACCACGTCCTCCTCGCTGTCCACGACCCGCATGTGCTTGCGCAGGTACTCGGTGCCGCGCTCGGCGACCTCCAGGTACTCGTCCTTGCCGGTCAGCAGATAGGCCGAGGCCATGCCGTAGACCAGGCGGGAGATCGTGTCGGTCTCCTGGACGTGGCTGGCGGTCTTGTCACCGCCGAGCCGGATCTCGGTGCGGTACTCGGTGAAGTCCACCGGCCCGTCGCCGAACTGCGCCCGCTTGTAGAAGTCGGCCAGGGATTCGATCTGCTTGATCCACCAGCTGGGCTCCTCGAAGCGGTAGTCCTCGGCGCCGCGGCCCAGGAAGACCAGGCGCTTGGCGTCGAACCGCCCGCCGTGCTCCGGGTAGTGGACTCCGTAGACGAAGAGGAACCGGCCCGGCGAGAGCATCTCGTCGATGTGCCCGGAGGCGTCGATGTAGGGCTCGTCCAGGTTGCGGACCAGCTCGGCGCTGGGGTCGCCGGCGAGCGAGACGTCGAACCCGCGCCCGTCGGAGGTCTTCAGACGCAGCACGCGCGCCCCGGAGTCGAAGCGTTCGACGTAGCCGGCGATGGTGTCGGAGAAGGAGAAGCTCACGGCATCCGCCATGTCAAGCACCGTCCTTGTCGTGAGAGCCCTCGTGAGAGCGGTCGTCCTCATATCCCTGGCTGACCTCGACGATCACTCCGTCCGGATCGCGGACCCACACGGTCCGCCAGCCGCAGATGAAGTCGTCGAAGTCCAGCGGCCCCAGGGTCACTTCGGCCGCGTCCCCCAGCTCGGCCAGGAACGCGTCCACGCTGTCGGTCTGGAAGGCCAGGTGGCGCATCCGCCCCGGGGTCTGCGGACCGTCTTCGTTCGCCGCGCGCGCCGGTTCGACGCCGACCGCGAAGAGCTCCAGGTACGCGTCCCCCTTGCGCAGGAACACGATCTGCGACTCCCCGAGGTCGACCACCCGGGCCCGGGAGAAGCCGAAGTAGCGGGTGTAGAAGTCCTCCGTGGTCTTCTGGTCCACGCAGTTGAGGCCCACGTGCGACCAGACCAGGCCGGCCATCAGGCGGCCCCCCGACCCCGCCCCGCCGCGATCAGCTCGATGAGCCGGCGGGCGAAGAGGTGGTGGTGGGCGCCGGTGCGGCCGGTGACCAGGTCCCCGTCCACCACCACGTCCTCGTCGACGTACTGGCCGCCCATGTTCCGGACGTCCCCGATGAGGTTGTTGTGGCAGACCACCTTGCGGCCGCGCACCTTGTCCGGGATCGAGGAGGCCAGCCACATGCCGTGGCAGATGATCCCCTTGAGGACCGTCGGCTCCTCGAAGGCCCGGCGCAGCAGCTCCGTCGCCGGGGCGAGGACGTCCACGTCCTCGGTGTAGCGCAGCCGGTCGGCCACCATCCCGGAGGGCACGATGACCGCCGCGTACCGGCGCAGGTCGTCGTCGCTCAGCCCCTCCAGGGAGCCGTTCACGGTGAAGGGGGCCCGGTACTCGTGCCCGGTGAAGGTGATGGAGTCGTTGCCCCACAGCCGGGTCAGGAAGTCGACCTCGGCGCCCTCCTCCGCGAACCGGTGCTGGTAGTAGAAGATCTCCGGCTCGTAGTAGTCGCTCTCGACCAGGACCGCGATCCGGGTCCCGGACAGCGCACCCTCGCGCAGCACGGCGTCAGGCACGGGAGGTCCCCCTCAGGAAGTCCGCCGCGCGCTCGGCGATCATCGCGATGGCGGTGTGGCAGTTGCCCGACGGGACGGCGGGCATCACGCTGGCGTCGACGACGCGCAGGTTCCGTACGCCGTGCACCCGCAGCTCGGGGTCGACGACGGAGAGGTCGTCGATGCCCATGCGGCAGGAGCCGGCCTGGTGGTGGTAGCTCTCCGACTTCTGCTTCACGAAGGTCCGCAGGTCGTCGTCGCTCACGTAGCCGGGTCCGGGCTGGAGCTCCTGCTTGTACCAGGGCGAGAAGGCGGAGGTCGCGAAGATCTCCCGGGCGGTCTTGACGCCCTGCACCATCCGTTCCAGGTCCCAGCGGTCGCCCAGGTAGTTCGGGTTGATCAGCGGGTGGGCCAGCGGGTCGGCGCTCGCGAGCCTGATCCAGCCGCGCGAGACCGGCCGTACGACGCCGGGCAGGATGGACACCGTGTTCGGGTGGTCCTGGCCGACGATCACGTCGAAGGGCACGTGGACGAAGGCGATCTGCAGGTCGGGGGCGGGCAGCCCGGGCCGCGAGGACAGGAACAGAGCGCTCTCCGAAAGGTTCTGCGCCGGCGGCGGGAGCTCCTGGGTGACCTCGGCCATCAGTCCGGTCAGGACGTGGTTGTGGAAGTTCTCGCCGACCCCGGGCAGGGCCGCGGTGACCTCGATGCCGTGCTCGCGCAGCTGCTCGGGGTGGCCGATGCCGGAGAGCAGCAGCAGCTTCGGGGACTCGATCGCCCCGGCGGCCACGATCACCTCCCGGCGGGCCCGTACGGTGTGCAGCCCGGGCGCCGCGGCACTGCTGTGCGCGTCCCGGACGGTCCGGCCGACGAACTCGGCAGGGGCCCGGAGCTGGGCGTACTCGACGCCCGTGCAGGTGTCCCCGTCGAAGAGCAGCCGGGTGCTCTGCGCGTTGGTGCGCAGGGTCAGGTTGGCTCGGTCCAGGGCGGGTTCCAGGTAGGCGGCGAGCACCCCCTGGCGGCGGCCGTCGGCCACGTCGATGTGGTGCCAGCCGGTGCCGAAGAGGCCGCGCCGGGGGCCGTCGGTGTTGAAGTCGGCGATCTCCTCGTGGCCCAGCTCGACGGCCGCGTCGATGAAGGCGCGCGAGACCGGGTTGGGGCCGTGCCGCCCGGCGTGGGTGATCCGCTGCGGACCCCGGGTGCCGGTGGTGGCGGCGGTGGCGTCCTCCTGGCCCTCCAGCAGGGCGAAGTACGGCAGCACGTCCTCGTGCGCCCAGCCGGCCGCGCCCTGGTAGGCCCAGTTGTCGAAGTCCGAGGCGTGGCCGCGGATGTGCATCATGATGTAGAGGTTGCTGCTGCCGCCGGGGGCCTTGCCGCGCGGTTCGTAGGTGCGGCGGCCGTCCAGGCCGGGCTGCGGGGTGCTGGTGTAGCCCCAGTCCACGGGGCCGCCGAGGAGCTTGTACCAGGAGGACGGGTCGTCCACCTCGGGCGGGATCCGGGAGCCGCCGGCCTCCAGGACGAGGACGGAGACGTCCGGGTCCTCGGAGAGCCGGTTCGCGAGGACGCTGCCCGCGGTGCCGGATCCCACGACGACGTAGTCGTACTCTTCCGCGCTCACGGGTCCCCCCTCAGCCCTGGCTCAGCACCTGGAAGGGAACCGTGTCGTGGTAGTTCGCCATGTAGGCGATCTTTCCGTCCACGATCCGGAAGAAGTTCATGACCTCGGCCTCGATGGGCTCGCCCGAGGCGCTGACCGCGGTCAGGTGCGAGACGGCCGCGGCCTTCTCACCGTCGACGAGGAAGTGCACGGGCTCGTTCCGGAAGACCCGGTACATCGTGCCCATGCCCTTCATCATCGAGCGCAGGACTTCGAGTCCCTCGATGTGGCCGGCCAGCTGCTCGTCCATCACCTGGTCGTCGGCGAACAGGTCGCACCAGCGGTCCCAGTCACCGGCGTTGGCGTACTCGTAGTACTTCTGAAGGATCTGTCGTGCGTCCATCGCGCTCATCCCCCTATCGGTCCCTGCGTGTTCCGTCCGGCGCGAACGGCGCCCAGAACTGGCTGAAGGCGGACGCCGAGTCCCCGAAGAGCCCGTCGCGGCCCTCGACGATCCGGCCGTCCCGCCAGCGCATGTAGTGGAAGACCGGGTAGTCCATCCGCTCGTACGGGGAGCCGCTCGCCTCGTCCGCGCCGGCCCGCAGGGCGACGTTGCGGCACACGTCCGCGGAACAGTCCTCGCCGACGAGGACCGCCTCCAGGTCCATCCGGAAGGTGCCGCCCGTGAGCTTGTGGGTCTGGCCCATCAGCTCCAGGAAGGCGTCCAGGCTCTCGTACCAGCCGGCCAGTGGGTGGTTGCCCGGCACCAGCCAGCGCAGGTCCTCGGAGTAGTACTCCAGGATGCGCGCCCGGTCGCCGGAGCCGAGGGCGGCGTAGGCCGCCCGCACCCGCTCCTGCGTCACTTCGGTCATGGTGGCTTCTCCTTCGCCGGCGGTCAGAGGGAGCCGGAACCGGGCATCGGCGCCAGGTCGTTGACGGTGTACTGCTTGATCAGCGGTCCGTTCGGACCGGCGACCACGGTCCACGTCTGATCGGCGTCGAAGCCGAGCCACTCGCTGCGGGCGGCCGGCGGGTCCCAGATCTTGGCCTGCCAGTTGACGAGGACCCGGACGACCGCCCGGTCGCCCTCGATGACGGGCTCCACCTTCGTGACCGTGTGCACCTCGTCGAAGAAGCGGTGGGTGACGGCCTCGTACCAGCGTCCGAAGCCCTCGTGTCCGAGGAAGGTGTCCTCGGGGACCTTGAACTCCAGGTCCTCGGTGATCAGGGCGAGCACCTCGGCCGCCCCCACGTGCCGGTCCAGCGCCACGTACCACTTCTCGGCGAAACTGCGGATCGCGTCCTCGGTCAGCTGCCGCTCGGCGGGCATGCGGTCTCCTCCTGTCCGTGCTGGGACTTGCGTCGGATGGCTGTCGGCTGTCAGATCTGGATGTCGACGAGGAAGGGGCCGGGGTGGGACAGCATCCGGCCCACGGCGGAGACCGCCTCGTCCGGCTTCTCCACGCGCATCCCGCCGGCGCCGAGCGACCGGGCCAGCCCGGCGAAGTCGATCTCGGGGTGCGAGAGGTCGAAGGAGCCCGGGAAGCCGTGCTCCGGGATGTCCCGCTCCCGCCAGTACTCGGCGATGTTGTCGTCCAGCAGCCGGTACTTGCGGTTGTTGCAGACCACGAACTTCGCGTCGATGCCGTGCCGGGCGGCGGTCCACAGCGCCTGGTACGTGTACATCGACCCGCCGTCGCCCGCGAAGCCGACGACGAGCCGGTCCGGCCGGGCCAGCTTGGCGCCGACCGCGCCCGGGAAGCCCACGCCGAGCGAACCGCCCCGGGTGAGGTGGTAGTCGCCGGGCCGCTCCGCCGGCAGGTACCGCGTGACCAGCGGCGAGGTGGTCAGCGCCTCGTCGAAGACGATCAGGTCCCCGCCGGTGCGCTCGGCCAGCGTCTTCAGGAAGACGGCCATCGGCGAGCCGTCGTCCGTGGCCGCCCGCGCCTCACGGGCCCGCTCCCGGATCCGTACGTCGAGCCGGGCGGACGCCGCCGCCCGCTGCTGCGGGGTCAGCAGCCGGTCCAGTACGCCGGCCAGCGCGCGCAGCGCCTGCCGGGGGTCGGCGGCCAGGCCCAGGTCCACGGGGTGGTTCTTGGCGATCTCGTAGGCGTTGAGGTCGATGTGGACGACCTTCGCGCCCGCCCGGAAGGGGTTCTCCAGCTCGGGGAACACCTCCGGGAAGACATAGGTGCCGACGATCAGCACCCCGTCGGCGTCCCCGACCAGCTCCTTGCTGTGCGGGCCGAACATGTGGCCGGTCTGGCCGCGCCGCAGCGGGTGCGAGGCCGCGATGTTCACCTCGGACGAGTCGACCTCGTACACGTCGGCGCCCAGCAGTTCGGCGACGGCGGCGAGCTCGTTCTGCGCCCCGGAGAGCGAGACCCCGTCCCCGACGAGGACCACCGGCCGCCGCGCGGAGGCGAGCAGCTCGGCCGCCCGCCCCACCGAGGCCGGCGAGGGCGCCACGTCCGTGAGCGGCACCGTGGCCGGCAGGACGGGCTCGGAGTTGAGCTCGTCCAGCACGTCCATCGGCAGCGCCACGAACACGGGCCCCCGGGGCGGGGTGAGCGCGATCTTCACGGCGCGCCGGACGGTGCGGAGCACGGAGTGCCGGTCGGTGACCCGGGTCGCGTACTTCGTCACCGGCCTGGCCATCGCCACCAGGTCGGACGCCATTTGGGCGTCCATGGCGTCGTAGCGCACCCCGGCGTCACCGGCGACCACGACGAGCGGGGTGTGGCCGCGCAGCGACTGGTAGAGCATGCCGATGCCGTTGCCGAGCCCCACCCCGGAGTGCAGCTGGAGCAGGGCCGCGCCGCCGGTCGCCCGGGCGTACCCGTCGGCGATGCCGGCGGCGACGGTCTCCTGGAGGGCGAGGATGTAGGTGAAGTCCTCCGCCGCGTCCACCGCGTCGAGGAATCCCTGTTCCACCGTCCCCGGATTTCCGAACATCACCTTCAGGCCGTCGGCCTTGAACTGCTCGATCAGCCTTTCCCGTCCGGGAGTGGCTTCCATGAATTCCCCCTCAACTCTCCGATTTCTCCGCGGCCTCCGGGATTACCAGCCGTATCGGGTGAGACCGTCTTCCAGGACTTCCACGATCTTCTGCCCCGTGAGATACGAGTCGGGGGTGGAACGTCCGGTGACGAAGGGGAAGTCGACGATCACCGAGACCGGCTTGCCGAAATTCCCGTGGTACGCGCCGCGCGGGCCCGTCGCATCGCGCAGGATGTACTCCAGCGGATACGGCGGCGGCCCCATGTTGAAGTCGGTACCGAGGAATCCGGTGCCGTCCTTGTAGTCGTACTCCTTGCAGTGGCCGGTCACGTGCTTGCCCCAGATGATGCTCCTGCGGTCGCTCCAGTCCCGGGCGAAGGCCAGGCAGGCGACCCCGTAGCACTCCGCGGCCACGACCTTGCCGGCCTTCTTGAAGGCCAGGATCAGGGCGTGCACGCGCTCGTTGTTGGCGAGGTCCGCGATCGGGCCGCTGCCGCCGACGATGAGGATCGCGTCGTAGTCCGCGATGTCGGCGTCGAGCTTGTCCAGGTCCCGGTGGTACTGCTCCAGCTTGCGCAGGTAGCCCTCGTCGCTCGTGTACGGACGCTCGGGGACCCACGCCTCGATGTCGAGCGGCGAGTCCAGCCGGCTCGACTGCTCGAACTCCCGCCCCAGCCGGGCGTTCTCCTCGCTGGTGACCGAGCGTCCCAGTGGAGGATCGATGTAGTTCGCGTCGAGGCTCGGCGGAAGAGCGTGTGCACGCTTTCCGGTCGGCGTGGCGAATGTGACCTCGTAGCCCCGCTCGTCGAACTTCGACACGGGTCCGATCAGTTCCTCGGCCCAGTAACCGTGTTCGGAGACAATGACCAGAATCTTTCTGCTCACGTATTCCTCCAGGCGCCGCCTGTTGTCGTTGGCGTCCCCCACACTGGCCGCGCCCGGGGCGTGCGTCAAAGCGCTGGTATGCGACTTCGTGAGGTAGCCGACCAGGTGGCGTCAGCACCTCATGAAGTCACCGGCGGACGTCAGGAAGTAGCTTCAGGACTACCTGACTTCGGCCGAATCGATGAACCATTCCCGCGCCCCCGCCCTATGGTCTGGACGCGCCGTGAATCACGGGCGCGCGGGCCGTGTTGGTGAACGAGCACGAGAGAGGGACGGGGACGATGACGATGGACCTGTTGTGCACACACATCGATCAGATACGTCCGGTGAAACCCACGGCCGCGGGCTGCGAGGAGTGCCTCGCAGCCGGCGACACCTGGGTGCACCTGCGGATGTGCCTCAGCTGTGGGCACGTCGGATGCTGCGACTCGTCGAAGAACCGTCACGCCACCCGGCACTACCGGACCACCGAGCACGCCATCGCCGCCTCCCACGAGCCCGGCGAGGACTGGGCCTGGTGCTACGCCGACCAGCTGATGCTGGACCCGGCATGAGCGCGGCCCCGGAGAGCTCCGCCGCCCCGGCCGTGTCCGCGGCGGCCGCCGCCGAGCGCGCCGAGCGCGCCGAGCGCGCCGAGAACAAGAAGCCGGTCATACTCGCCGTGGACGACGACCCGCAGGTGCTGCGCGCCGTCCGCCGCGACCTGCGCAGCGCCTACGGCGACCGCTACCGGGTGCTTGGCGCCTCCTCCGCGGCCGACGCCCTGAAGATCCTGGACTCCCTCGACGAGCGCGGCCACGACCCGGCGCTGTTCCTCGTGGACCAGCGGATGCCCGACGTCACCGGGGTCGAGTTCCTGCTGGAGGCGGTCAGCCGCTTCCCGGACGCCCGCCGGGTGCTGCTGACGGCCTACGCGGAGACCGACGCGGCGATCACCGCCATCAACCGGGTCCGGCTGGACTACTACCTGCTCAAGCCGTGGGACCCGCCGCACGAGCGGCTCTTCCCGGTCCTGGACGACCTGCTGTCGGACTGGCTGGCCACCTACCGCCCCGCGTACGACGGGATCATAGTCGC
Source organism: Streptomyces sp. NPDC090045 (assembly GCF_044747975.1). Lineage (NCBI taxonomy): Bacteria > Bacillati > Actinomycetota > Actinomycetes > Kitasatosporales > Streptomycetaceae > Streptomyces > Streptomyces sp. NPDC090045. Next base: position 205,123 of record NZ_JBIVFA010000011.1, on the reverse strand, counting down.
CGGCCACCTGGTCTCCCCCGGCACCCACGCCGTCCGGGACTTCTTCACCCGCAACGGCCAGCCGTTCCGCTTCCTCAACGTGGAACGGGACCCCGAGGCGCTGACGCTGATCGCGGCCCAGCCCGACGGGGCGCTCCCCCTCGTCCGCTTCCCGGACGGCACGGTGCTCTCCGCCCCCACCGACACCCAGCTCGCCCAGCGCCTGGGCCTGGCCACCACCGCCTCGCGCCCGCACTACGAGTGCGTCATCGTCGGCGCGGGCCCGGCGGGCCTGGCGGCGGGCGTCTACTCGGCCTCGGAGGGCCTGTCGACCCTCATGCTGGACTCCCGCGCCCCGGGCGGCCAGGCGGGCACCTCCAGCCTCATCGAGAACTACCTCGGCTTCCCCTCGGGCCTCTCGGGCGGCGACCTGACCCGCCGGGCCACGATCCAGGCCTCGCGGTTCGGCGCCGAGATCCTGCACCCGGTGGAGGTGGTCTCGCTGACCCGGGACGATCCGGCGAAGATCCTCACCCTGGCGGACGGCACGGAGATCAGCGCGGAGACGGTCCTGCTGGCCACCGGCGTCTCGTACAACCGTCTGGAGGCCCCCGGCGCGGACCGCTTCGAGGGCGCGGGGCTCTACTACGGCGCGGCCACCACCGAGAGCTCCGCGTGCATCTCGCAGCACGTGTTCATCGTGGGCGGCGCCAATTCGGCCGGCCAGGCGGCGGTGCACTTCGCCAAGTACGCGGCCCGGGTGACGATCCTGGTCCGCGCGGCCTCCCTGGACGCGAGCATGTCCCGCTACCTGATCGACGAGATCGACCGCACCCCGAACATCGAGGTGCGGGTCCGCACGACCGTGGTCCGCCTCGACGGCGACGAACACCTGGAGCGGCTGACCCTCCACGACGCGGACACCGGCGAGGACAAGGAGGTCCCGGCCCGGTTCATGTTCACCTTCATCGGCGCCCGCCCGCACACCGACTGGCTGGCCGGCGTCGTCGAGCGGGACGAGTACGGCTTCGTCCTCACCGGCTCGGACCTGATCGCGAACGGCGGCGAACTCCCGGCCGAGTGGAGCCTGGAGCGGGCCCCCTACCCGCTGGAGACGAGCGTCCCGGGCGTCTTCGCGGCGGGCGACGTCCGTGCCCACTCGGTCAAGCGGGTCGCCTCGGGCGTGGGCGAGGGCGCGATGGCCGTCTCCCTGATCCACCGCTACCGCTCGATGGGCTGAGAGCGAACGCAGGATCCTTGCGATCAAGAAGGTATCGGATGCAACGTTGATTACATGATTACAGCCGAACAGAGCGAACAGCTCCGCGCGTGGTTCGCCGAGCGCCTGCCGGTGGACGTCTACGAGTCCCTCGTCTCGGTCACGGCCGACCGCGAGGAGATCACGGTCGTCGGGGTCATACCGGCGGCCGAGTCGGTCAAGGAGTTCCGCGAACGCACCCGCGAACAGCGCATCGAGGTGGCCCGCGAGGCCGAGTCCCTCTACCGCCGCAAGGTGGCCTGGGGCGTGCGGGCGGGTGAGGAGACAACGCTCTTCACCCACCTCGCCGTCCCGGTCATGACCCGCCTGCGCCAGTCCGAGCGCCAGGTCCTCGACACCCTGGTCGCCGGCGGGGTCGCCCGCAGCCGGGCCGACGCCCTGGCCTGGTGCGTCCGCCTCGTCGGGCGCAACACCGACACCTGGCTGACCGAACTGCGCGACTCCCTGGACAAGGTCCGCCAGGTCCGCGAGCAGGGCCCGGACGTCTCCGGCGAGACCGACTCCAGGAAGTCCGGGTCCGAATGACCGATCGGCCCCACTCCGGCGCATGATCGCGTAAGGCTGGCCGGGACCACCAACCAGGGAGAGGCACGCACCCATGACCACCACCGTCGAATACATCCGCTACCGGATCGCATTGGACGACCAGCCGGCCTTCGAGGACGCGTACGCCCGGGCCGCCGAGGCCCTGGCCGCGTCACCCGAGTGCATCGACTACGAACTGGCCCGGTGCGAGGAGGAGAAGGAGCGCTACATCCTGCGCATCCGCTGGACCTCGATCGAGGCCCACCTGGGCGGATTCCGCAAGGGCGAGCACTTCCCGGCGTTCTTCAGTGCGATCCGACCGTACGTGACGGCCATCGAGGAGATGCAGCACTACCTCGTGACGGGCGTCGTGGGCACGGGAAAGGCCACCTGACGACGATGAGCACCACACCCACCATCTACGAGTGGATGGGCGGCGCGGAGGCGCTGGACCGCCTCACCGACGCCTTCTACGCCCACGCCCTGCAGGACGAGATCCTGGCCCCGGTCTTCGCCGGCATGGACTCGGAGCACCCGCAGCACGTCGCGGTCTGGCTGGCGGAGGTCTTCGGCGGCCCCTCGGACTACACCGACCACCACGGCGGCCACCAGCACATGGCCACCAAGCACCTGGGCCGCGGGATCACCGAGAAGCAGCGCCGCCGCTGGGTGGACCTGCTCATGGACACGGCCGACGAGGTCGGCCTCCCGACGGACCCCGAGTTCCGCGGAGTCTTCGCCTACTACATCGAGTGGGGCACGCGCATGGCCCTGATCTACTCGGGCCCCAACCCACCCCCGGTGGACGCGGCCAAGATCCCGGTCTGGTCCTGGGGCCAGACCCCACCGTGGATCCCGAAGTCGGACTGAGTCCCACCTGAAAGAACCGGGGCTCCGCCCAATCCAGCCCCGCCGGCGCTTGAGGCGCGGGGCCGGGGGCGGAGCCCCGATCTTTCAGCCCGGACGGCGCTTGAGGCGCGGGGTCCGGGCCGGAGCCGCGGCAGCCGGCCCGGCCTCGGCCAGCAGCACGGTGAGCCCCGGCCCACCCCCCTGCTCCCGCCAGAAGTCCACCGCCTCCTCCAGCACCTCCACGAAGGTCTCCCACTCCGCGGGCCGCACATCGGCATAGCCACGCCACGAGGTCACGGCCACCAGCCGCCCCCCGGCCTCCGGCAGCCAGGAAAGGTCCCGCATCGCGTCCGCGAGCGCGTCCCAGTTCCCGCCGACCCACTCCGGCAGCCGCAAGGCGACCCCGCAGCGCCGCATCAGCTCCGCCTTGCCCCGTACGCCGTCCAGGTCCAGCCGTACGGTCGTCCAGCCGGCGGCATCGGCCGCCGCGAGCGCGGGCTCGAGCGGCTGCGGGTCCAGGGTCATCGGAGAACCGCCTTGAAGGTGTCGTAGTGGTCGTCCGTGTAGAAGAACTCCCCACCCTCACCCGTCACGATCCGCCGGGCCCCGCGGTCCCGCTCCCCCGGGGTCCGCACCGTGAACTCGTGGTAGTAGCCGCGCTTCTGCTTGGGCAGGGCCTTCTCGAAGTTCCCGAAGACGGTGCCGTCCTGCCGGTACGGATACGGCCCGCCCTTGTCGATGAGCGCGAGCACGTCACGGGCCTGCTGCGGCAGCGTGTCGGCCCGTACGACGGCCATGCCCTTCGCCCACGCGGGAGCGGTATCACTGCCGGGACTGGCCCCGCGCACACTCGCGCTGGCGCTGGCGCTGGCGGCGGCGGGCGCGGGCTGCTGCCCGCCACAGCCCACCGCGCCGACCAGCGCGGCACAGAGGAACGCGGCCCCCAGTAAACGCAGCAACGATCGGGGCACGTTCCGAAAGATCATGCACCGATCGTGCCAAATATCCGATTCGCTCGCGAATCGCCCGGTGGCCTCAGAGTGCGGCCATCTTGGTGTAGGGACTCAGAATGCGCTTCTGGACCGAACCGAAGTCGACGAGAACAGCGATCCCCTCCTCGATTCCGACGACACGGCCGAGGCCGTGCTCATCGTGAGTGACCCGGTCGCCGACGCTGAACTGCCGGATGGGCTGTTCCACGGGGGCCTTGAACGGGCTGGACGGCAAATGGCGGCGAGGTACTGCTGACTTTGTCATTGGAACCAGTATGCGCCCAGCAGGCCGCCGCGCGGTCCGCCGTTCGGATCTCAATTCCGGCACCATCCGCACCAGCCGTGGCGGCGGACCGCCGATCCGCCGCTACAGGTCGTCGGGATCGGCCCGGTCCAGCGCCGGCCGCAGCCCGGGGGCCGACTCGGTCAGCAGGTAGTCGGCGACGGCCGTGTCGGTGACGAGGCTGGTCACCAGCCCGGACCGGAGCACCGCCCCGATCGCGGAGGCCTTGCGCAGCCCGCCCGCGATCGCCACGACCTCCGGGATCCGCCGCAGCCGGTCCGCCTCGACGGTGATGCACCGCTCGCCCAGGTCCCGGCCGACCCGCCGACCCTCGGAGTCGAACAGGTGGGCGGACATCTCGGCCGCGACGCCCAGCGAGGCGTAGTGGGCCCGCTCCTCGTCCGTCAGCATGTCGTGGACGGTGGAGATGCCCGTCTCCCACGAGCCGATGGAGACGGCCGCGACCGTCACCTTGTCGAAGTACTCGAAGGCGCGCGCGATCCCCGTCTGGTTGCGCAGGGCAGCCGCGGTCGCCGGATCGGGCAGCAGCATCGGCGCGTAGATCGGGTGCGCGTCGCCGCCCGAGACCTGGGCGGCCCTGCGCACGGCCTCGACCGAACCGCGCTCGGCGGTCCCCGCGTCGTACACACCGGTCAGCTGCACGACGGTGCACTGGGGCAGCCGGTGCAGGGAGGCGGCCATGTGAATGGTCGACCGTCCCCACGCCAGGCCCAGGACGTCGCCCTCGTTGACCAGCTCGCCCAGCAGGTCGGCGGCGACCGCGCCCAGGTTCTCCGGGTCCGGCGCGTCCTCGGTGGCGTCGGCGGGCGACTCCACCACGACGGCGTGCCGGAGCCCGTACCGGGCCCTGAGAGCGTCCGAGCGCTCCGCGTCGAGTTCGGCCGGTACCCGGATCTCGATCCGTACGAGGTCCCGCTCCAGGGCGGTCTCCAGGACCCGGGCCACCTTGAAGCGGCTCACGCCGAACTCCTCGGCGATCTGGATCTTGGATTTGCCCTCGAGGTAGAAACGGCGCGCCATGGCCGCCGCCTGCACCAGCTCCGCGGGTCCCATCCGCAGGGCTGACCGTCCCGCCGACATTGCAGACACCGCGTTCTCCTCACTGCTGTTCACACTCTCGTGTTCACACTCTCGACTCGCCGTTCATCCTGTCAGATCCGACGGCCGTTGATCAGCCTGGACAGCTCCCGTTCACCGAGCTGTTCATCAACCCTTGGCTCAGTGGTCGCAAGCCCACGGCGCGGCGGCGATCGCCGCACCCGCCTGGTCACGCAGCGTGCGCACGGCGGCGGCCGGATCGACCGCGCCGTAGACCGCGCTGCCCGCGACGAAGACGTCGGCGCCGGCCTCGGCACAGCGTTCGATGGTCGAGGCCGAAACCCCGCCGTCGACCTGCAGCCACAGCTCCAGGCCGTGCTTGGAGATCAGCTCCCGGGTCCGGCGGATCTTGGGGAGCATGATGTCGAGAAAGGGCTGGCCGCCGAAGCCGGGCTCGACGGTCATGATCAGCAGCATGTCGAGCTCGGGGAGGATGTCCTCGTACTGTTCGATGGGCGTCGCGGGCTTGAGCGCCATCGACGCCCGCGCCCCCTTGGCCCGGATCTCCCGCGCGAGGCGCACCGGCGCCGCCGCGGCCTCGGCGTGGAAGGTGACCGAACCCGCACCGGCCTCCACGTACTGCGGGGCCCAGCGGTCCGGGTTCTCGATCATCAGGTGGAGGTCCAGCGGGATGTCCGTGGCCCGGCTCAGGGACTCCACGACGGGCACGCCGAGGGTGAGGTTCGGGACGAAGTGGTTGTCCATGACGTCGACATGAAGCCAGTCGGCCCCCTCGACGGCCTTCGCCTCCTCGGCGAGTCGGGCGAAGTCGGCGGACAGGATGCTGGGATAAATCTGCGCGGCCATGCCCCAAGCCTGCCATGCCTCCGGCCGGTTCCGGCCACGACCCCGCAAGTCGGGACGGGCGTAGCAACGCTTAACCGATCACCGACAACACTTCACCGCCCCTTAAAGGCCGGGCCGGACTGGCCCCGCAGCCGTCCCCGAGGCCTTGCTCTTGCCGGGCGGATAGAAGCAGGGCGACGTCACCTTGAGAGAAGCGAGACCCTCGCCCTTGGCGCGGTCCACGACCCCGGTGATGCCCTCCATCCAGAAGTCATCGGGCTCCGTGCGCATGCTGACCCAGGGGAAGGGCCCGGACATGTCCGCCTCGCCCGACGAGTTGTACTTGTAGCCCTGCTTCAGCCAGGCGTCCCGCGCCTGCAGCACGAGGTGCCCGGCCTCGGTCCCGGGGACCCCGGTGAGCTTGTAGAAGAGGGTCACCTGCAGCCGGTCGTCACTGCGGCTGTCGTTCCTGGCGATGCAGGTGCCGATGGTCGCCGGGCCGAAACGCTCCAGCGTCGGCTGGGGCGACATGGTGCCCACCCCCTGCCGGATGATCTCTTCCGCCCGGTCGACGGCCTGCTGCTCGGTCATGGTGACCTGCTTCGCCGCCCCTCCCCCGCATGCGGTCGCCGTGACCGTCAGCGCGAGCAGCGCGGCGACCGGGAACGCCTTCCGTGGGGTCACGCGGAGGCCGGCCTTCCTGCGTCCGCGGATGCCGGACCGGTGGCGGGTGTCGTCACCGCGACGCGCACCGCCCCGGTGGTCGAGGCCGCGACCTGCGCGACCGTGCGCTCTCCGGGGTGGCCGGCGACGACGGCCGGGGGGCCCTCAGGCGTCGGTACACGGCGCACGGTCCATCCCGCGCTCTGGAAGAACGTCTGCGCGCGCGCCACGGCAGCCGCCCTCTCGCCCTCCGGCAGCGGCTCGGTCGACCAGGCGTGGTGCACCGAGGCGCCCGACTCGTCCCGGACCGTGCTGAGGCCCTCCCCGGGCTGCGTGGGCGCCGATCCGACCTGCAGCGCGTCGTAGATCCGGCTGGAGTGGGCGAGGGCCCGGCGCGTGGCGGGATCGTCGGCCGACGGGGCCTCGAACGCGGCAGGACTGGCCGGGGTCACCCCCGAGGCCTTGCTCTTGCCCGGCGGGAGGAAGCAGGGCGACGTCACAGCGAGGGAGGCGACCCCCTCGCCCTTGGCCCGGTCCACGACGCCGGTCACGGCGTCCATCCAGAAGTCGTCGGGACCGGTGCGCATGTAGACCGTCGGAAAGGGGCTGGACCAGTCGACCTCGCCCGACGTGTTGTGCTTGTAGCCCTGCTTCAGCCAGGCGTCCCGCGCCTGCCGCACGAGGTTCTGGGCCTCGCCCCCCGGAACGCCCGTCAGTTTGTAGGCGACATTGACCGCCAGGCGGTCGTCGGGGCCATGGTCGTCTCTGGCGATGCAGGGTCCGACGGGCGTGGGGCCTATGCGCTCCAGTGTCGGCTGGGGGGACATGCCCCCCACCGCCTGGTGGATGATTTCCTCTGCCCGGTCGATCGCCTGCTGCTCGTTCATCGTGACCTTCGGTGCTTTTCCGCCGGTTTTCTGTCCATCCCCCTGCGCCCCGCACGCGGTCACCATGATCGTCATGGCCAGCACTGCGGCAGCCGGGATCAGTTTGCGTAGATTCACGGTCGTCCTCCGGTGACGATCTTCGCCAGGCTGTCGAGGGGCCTTTCGTCCCAGTACTGGGAGTGCGCGGGCATCATTTCCCAGTCCTCGAGCGGCAACTTCCCGTCGGGGACCTCGAAGACCTGGCCCCCGAAGTCGTCGCTCGTCGGGTCGGTTCCGTGGACGATCGAATGGTCGTCGAAGAGCTCCATGTAAGCCTTCGGGTTGAGGGGGGCCAAGGGCCCGGCCGGCGGCGGGGCGATGTTGATGAGGTCCCAGCCCGCCGTGGCCGCGAAGACCCGGTCCGGCGGGATGTTCAGGTCCTTCGCGTGGTCCACTCCCACGCCCGGACTGCCCACCATGATCGCGTTGTCGACCGGCAGGTCCACGTGCATGCTCATCGCCTCGCCCACCACCAGGGACCCGTAGCTGTGCCCCAGGAGCGTCTGGTTCACGCCGCCCTCGCGGTGGTTGGATTCCTCGATGCCCTGGATGAAGTTACCGAGCGGCTCCCTGGCGTTGTCCGCCCACTTGGTCTCCGTCGCATCGGTCGTGATGCCCTGTGGGGCGTCGTATCCGAGCCACACGATCGAGGCCGTCGAGTGGGCCATGTCCTGGCGCTCCGCCCTCAACTGGAGCTTCTCGGCCCTACCGATGTCCCCGTCGATGGACTTCAGCTCGGCGAACGTCCCGGGCACGTACGTCACCACGTTGTCGGCAGTGTCCGGATTGCCTATGGAGACGATGGCGCGCCCCATGTCCTTGCCGTCGAAGCCGAGGAGATAGGGGCGGTTGCTCTCGCTCGTGTAGGTGTCGAATCGTTTCTGTATGGCGTCCATGCCCTTGGAGCCGTCCTCGATCTCCTTCCTCTTCTCCTCCCACTTCTTCCACTCGTCCGTCGGGACCATCGCGCCCTTCACCTCACGGCCCGTGATGGGGCTGATGTAGGGCCTGTACTGCTCCGGCTCCTTCTTGAGCCAGGCGTCGTACTCCACCTGCTTGGCGCCGCGCTGCTCCGCGAGGACGATGCGGTTCGCGTCGTCGCGTACGGCGGAGGGAAGGCCGTCGAGCGCGCCGATGCTCGCGGGGTGCATGGAGACGTAGTCCTCGCGCTGTTCCTCGGTGAGGCCGTTCCACCAGTTGGCGTTGTCCTGGGGCCAGTCGTTCTTGGGCGGCGCCTTGATCGTGCCGAGGTAGGCATCGGCCGCCCCGCGCACGGTGTCCGTGTCCGACGTGACGTCCGTCCAGTCACTGCCGGACACGGTCAGGTCGTCGTCGGCCTTGAGGGCCCGTATCTTCGGCTCCCACTTGGCGTCCGCGTCCGTCGCTTCCTTGAGCGCGTCGGCGATGCGGTTCGCGTACGCCATCGCCTTGCCGTAGTTCGGGTTCGGGTGGATGTTCGCCGCCTGGCGTTCCACCGCGTCGGAGGTCTCGGTCCCGCCCGCGCTCCCGGTCACGGTGCCGCCCTCGGTGGGCTTCTCGGCGCCCGACTTCTGTCCGGCGGGAAACGCGACCGAGCCGTCGTCGTTCACCTTGCAGCCGTCCGCCTGCGCGTCCGCGATCGCCGCCTCCAGCTTCCGCTTGGCGGCCGCCATGTCATAGGCGAACCCGTTGAGCGCCGTGCTGATCACACCGCATTCGGTCTGCGTGTAGTGGAAGTTCTTCGCCAAGACCTGGAGCTGTTTCTGCGCGGCGTCCGCCGCCTCGCCCGTCAGCGACTTGCGCATGCCCGTGGCGACCGCGTTCTCGATGTGCTCCCTGGCCGCCTGGGCCGAGTTGCCCATGGTGCGGTAGCCATCGGCGGCTTCCTCGAACTCGGACGGCTTGAAGGCCTTGAGGGTCGCGTAGTCCATCGCCCCGTCACCGGCCCTTGGCCTGGCCGCCGACTACGTCCGTGTCCGCGTAGGTGGCGTTCAGCCGGTCCATCTCCGCCTTGACGCCGTCGTCGGTCGTCAACACGTCGCGGCCCACCTGGTTCAGGATTCCCTGGAGCGCGCCGCACCGTTCGCTGACGCTCTCGGCGTACTTCTTCCAGGAGTCGTACACCTCCTTCTGCGCGGCCGCGGTCAGGCACCCGGCGGTCGAGCCGATCCCGCTCTGCCCGTCCTCGAGCCTGGTGAGCGTGGTGCCGATGGTCTGGCGCAGGGATCCGACGCCCGCACCGGCCGTGGTCCACGCCTTCTTGCTGGACTGAAGGCCGCCCGTCACGGCGCTCGGGGCGCCGGTGCCGGGATCGGCGGGCACCTGGTTGAGCCTCATGGCCACGTGCTGCCCGTCGCCCGCACCGGCTTTGATCTGTTCCCACTCGTCCCACGCCATGCGCGCGCAGCCCCCGACCGTTCTTGTTGATCACCAGCCGGGAACACTACCTCGCACCGCAGCGCAGCTCATGAGTACCCGTACCTAGACGGGCACGGGACCCCTGGATGGGCACGGGACCGGGGCCCGGCCCTACGCCGTGCGCCTCAGCAGGGCCAGGTACATCGCGTCCGTCCCGTGCAGGTGGGGCCACAGCTGGACGTCGGGGCCGTCGCCCAGGCCCGGCACGCCCGCCATGAACGGCCTCGCGTCGATCAGTTCCGCGGACACCGGCGACGCGCCCGCGCCGCGCCCCTTCAGGACGTCGTCCACGACGACCCGGGTCTCCGCCAGGTGCGGCGAGCACGTCGCGTAGCCCACGACGCCGCCCACCCGGACCGCCGACAGCGCCTCCCGCAGCAGTCCGCGCTGGAGCGGCGCGAAGCCCTCCAGGTCCTGCGGGCGACGCCGCCAGCGCGCCTCCGGGCGACGGCGGAGCGCGCCCAGGCCCGTGCACGGGACGTCCATCAGGACGCGGTCGAAGGAGCCCGGCCGCCACGGCGGCCGGGTGCCGTCCGCCGCGATCACCTGGTACGGCCCGGGGTTGCCCGCGAGCGCGCGCTCCACGAGCCGGGCCCGGTGCGGCTGCTTCTCCGAGGCGAGCAGGAACGCGCCGCGCTGCGCCGCGAGCGCGGCGAGCAGCGCCGCCTTGCCGCCGGGGCCCGCGCAGCCGTCGAGCCAGCGCTCGTCGCTGCCCTCGACCGGCACGGCCGCCAGGGCCATCGCCACCAGCTGGCTGCCCTCGTCCTGCACGCCGGCGCGGCCCTCGCGCACCGCCTCCAGCGCGCCGGGCTCGCCGCCCTCGGCCATCCGGACGGCGTACGGCGACCAGCGGCCGGGCAGCGCCGACTCCTCGCCGACCGCGTCCAGCAGCTCCTGCGGGGTGGAGCGGCCCGGGCGCGCGACCAGGGTGACCTCGGGCCGCTCGTTGTCGGCCTCCAGCAGGTCCTCGATCCCGGCGCGGCCGCCGCCGAGCGCGTCCCACAGGGCGCTGACGATCCAGCGGGGGTGCGAGTGGTACACGGCGAGGTGTTCCTCGGCGTCGTCCTCGTACGGCGGCGCGACCCGTTCCAGCCAGGCGTCGAGATCGTGCGCGGCGATCTTCCGCAGCACGGCGTTCACGAACTTGGCGCGCCCGTCCCCGAGCACCACCCGGGCCAGCTCCACGCTCGCGGAGACCGCCGCGTGCGTGGGGATCCGGGTTCCGAGCAGCTGGTGCGCGCCGAGCGAGAGCACGTCGAGCACCGGCGGGTCCACCTCCCGCAGCGGCCGGTCGATGCACGCCTTGATGACGGCGTCGTAGGTGCCCTGGCGGCGGAGCGTCCCGTAGACCAGCTCGGTGGCCAGTGCCGCGTCGCGCGCCTGGAAGCTCTCGTCCTGGCGGGCCTTCTTCAGCAGCGGGGGCAGCACGAGGTTCGCGTAGGCGTCGCGCTCGTCCACCGCCCGCAGCACCTCGAAGGCCAGCATCCGGACGGGGTCCTTCTGGGGCCGCCGGTAGGGCTTGGCCTGCCGCTGACCTGCGGGGTTGCGACGGGGACGGGGCTGTTCGCTCACGTGAAAGGTGCTCCGGGTTTACGAGGTGCTGCGGTCATGACGTGAAAGGGGGGCGGGCCGCCACGGTCGGCGTGGCCGGATTCGGGTCGGCTGGATTCAGCCTACGTCGGCCCCGCCGAGCCGCTCGCCGGGCGCGATCCGCACCCCGCGGGCCCAGTCGGCGCCGCGCATCGGCTTCTTGCCCTGGGGCTGCACCCACAGCAGCTCCACGGCGTGCGAGCCGGTTCCGACGTGGACGTTGTTCTTGGCCGGGGCCAGCTCGCCCGGGGCCAGGTCGGTGCGGTCGGCCACCAGGGCCACCGAGATCAGCTTGAGCCGCTCCCCGCGGAAGACGGTCCAGGCGCCCGGGGCCGGCGTGCAGCCGCGCACCACGCGGTCGGCGCGCATCGCGGGCGCCGTCCAGTCGATCCGGGCGTCCTCCACGGTGATCTTGGGCGCGAGGGAGATCCCGTCGTGGGGCTGCGCGACGGCGCGCAGGGTGCCGTCCTCGATGCCGTCCATGGTGGCGGCCAGCAGCCCCGAGCCGGCGAAGGCCAGCCGGGTGAGCAGGTCGCCGCTGGTGTCGGTGGGGCGGATCTCCTCGGTGAGGATGCCGTAGACGGGGCCGGAGTCCAGGCCCTCCTCGATGAGGAAGGTGGAGGCGCCGGTGACCTGGTCGCCCGCCATGATCGACTGCTGGACGGGCGCGGCACCGCGCCAGGCGGGCAGCAGCGAGAAGTGCAGGTTGACCCATCCGTGCTTGGGGATGTCGAGGGCGCTCTTGGGGAGCAGGGCCCCGTAGGCGACGACGGGGCAGCAGTCCGGGGCGATCTCGCGCAGCCGGGCCTGGAAGTCGGGGTCGCGGGGCCGGGCGGGCTTGAGGACCTCGATGCCGGCCTCCTCGGCGCGCTCGGCGACGGGGCTGGCGACGAGCCGGCGGCCGCGGCCGGCCGGTGCGTCCGGCCGGGTGACGACGGCGGCGACCTCGTGCCGCCCGGAGGCGATCAGGGCGTCCAGGGCGGGTACGGCGACCTCGGGGGTGCCTGCGAAGACGAGCTTCACTGGGGTCCTACCTCGCTATCTCGGCTGTCAGCAGCGCACCAGTCTATGGGGCACGCGCCCACGGGCGATCCGGCGGCCGTCCGGGGGGCGTCCGGCCAGGGTCCGCCGGCCACCCCACCAGGGGTGGCCTGCGGCGCCGAGGGGGCGTACGCACACACACGCGCCTCTCGCATATGCCGACACGCCCCCTCAGCGTGACCTGGGCGCCGGGTGGCGCGTTGGTCAAGAGAGATTGACCGAAACGGGCCGCGTGTGAACGGTGTCTGCGGCCCGATCCGCCCTTCAGCACCGGTTCGAGAGGCTTCTTCATGGCCGACCACGCCACCCACGACGCCCAAGCCCGGGCCAGCCTGCACCTCCTGGTGCGGGACATCGAGCGGGTTCGCCGGCAGGTGGATGCTCTGCGTACGCTCACCGCCCAGCTCGGCAACGTGTACCGCCCGCGCCGCTCCGGTCCCTCCACGGGCTTCGTCGTCTACGGCCGGGCGCCCGCGCCCACCGTCCGCCTCGCGCAGGAGCTGCGGGACAGCGTCGAGACGCTGGTCACCGCCGCCGTGGACTTCGACCGCTCGCTCGGTTTCTCATGGGACGCGGTCGGCTCGGCGCTCGGCGTCACCAAGCAGGCCGTACACCGCCGCTACGGTGCCCGGCGGGCCCAGTCCGCCGAGTCCGCGGAGCCGCTGGCCGAGGGCTCGACCGCCCGGCCCCTGGGGCCGCTGCCCACCGTGCCGGCCGCCCGCTCGGTGCCGCCGCAGCCCGTGCGCGAGGAGGCCCAGGCCGCGGCCGGCGGGACCCCGGGCCGCACGCTCGGGGAGGCTCCCCGCTCCCCCGCCTTCCCCGGTCCGCGCAACGGCTGACCTGTGTCCCGCCGCCGGGACGCCGACCCCCGACGGCCGGCCGCCGCCGCTCGCCGCCCCTGATCCGCCCCCGGCGGGACGACCCGCGCGTCTCCCGCCGGGGGCTTCGGCGTTCCCCCCTGCGGACGCCGCCGCCGGCCCGGTCAGCCGATGTCCGGCGGGTCGATGCGCACCCGCACCGCGTCGGCCGCCGGCACCCCCCGCGCCATCCGGGCCGCCTGCGCCGATTTCAGGGCGGCCGCAAGGGCCGCGCCGCTGCCCGGCGGGACGCGGACCAGCGCCCGGTCCCCCGGAGACCGCTCCCCGCGCCGCCCCGGTATCGGGACCGGGCCCAGGATCTCCGCGTCCGGCGGCAGCCCGGCGCCCGCCAGGAAGGCCTCCACCACCTCGCCCCGTCCGGCCACCGCCGCCATCCGCGAGACCGGCGGGAAGCCGAGCTGGGCCCGCTCCGCGAGCTCCCGTACGGCGTGGCCCACCGGGTCCCACCGTACGAGCGCCTGGACCGGCCGCAGCGTCGGCTCGGCCACCACCACGACCTGCCCGTCCCCCCGGACCAGCGAGGCGGCCCCGATCCACCGCCGCAGCGCGTCCTCGCCCGCCCGCAGGTCGGGCCGGGTCAGCATGGCCCAGCCGTCGAGCAGCAGCGCGGCCGCGTACCCCGCGCCGGCGGCCACCGGCTCGGCGCCGGGCGTGCACACCACGAGCGCCGGCCGCTCGGGCACCTCGTCGAGGACGTGGTCGCGCCCGGAGGTCCGTACGGGCACGGCCGGGAAGGCCCGGCCCAGCTCCTCGGCCGTCCGCCGGGCACCGACCACCTGGGCCCGCAGCCGGAACGAGCCGCACTCCTCGCAGTGCCAGGACGGCTCGCCGCGCCCGCACCACCCGCACTGCAGGTCCCGCTGGTCGGGGGCCTCCAGCGGGCCCGCGCACACCCGGCAGCGGGCGGGCGTCCGGCACCGCTCGCACGCGAGCCGGGGCACGTAGCCCCGCCGCGGCACCTGGACGAGCACCGGCCCGGTCTTCAGCCCCTCCCGTACGGTCTCCCACGCCAGGCTCGGCAGGCGCGCGGCGCGGGCCGCCTCGTCGCGGGCGAGGAGTTCGTCGCCCACCGTGCGGATCCGGGGCGCGCAGGCCCGTACCGTCTCGCGGCTCGCGACCAGCGGCCGGGCCCAGCCCGACTCGACCAGCTGCGCGGCCTCCACGGTGCAGCTCGTGCTCCCGGCCAGGAAGGCGCAGCCGTCGCTGACCGCGCGCAGCTCCAGTACCTCACGGACGTGCGGGAAGGGGGCGTTGTCGTCGCTGTGGCTGGAGTCCCCGTCGTCCCAGACGGCGACCAGCCCGAGGTCCCGCACGGGGGCGAACATCGCCGCCCGGGTCCCGACGACGGCACGCACCGAGCCCCGGCTCACGGCGAGCCACTGGCGGTAGCGCTTCTCCGGCCCGGACTCGGCGGTCAGCAGCGCGTGCCGTCCCTCGCCGAGCAGGGCGGTCAGCGCCGCGTCGACCCGGGCGGCGGTACGTCCGTCGGGGACCACGGCGAGGGCCCCGCGGCCGGAGGCCAGGGTGGCGGCCATGGCCCGGGCGAGTTCGTCGGCCCAGCCCGGTCCGGGCAGGGCGGTCCACACCGCGCGGGGGGCGGCGCCGGTGGCCAGGGCCCGCAGGAAGGCGGGCCCCGCGCCGTACCGCTCCCAGCCGGCGGGCTCGGGCGCGGTGGGCGGTGGCAGGGGCTCCGGTGAGGGCTTGGCCTCGGCCTTGGCGTTGCGCGGTGGCAGCGCGAGCTGGAGCACGTCGGCGAGGCTGCCCGCGTACCGGTCGGCGACGGCCCGGGCGAGGGCGAGCATGCGGGGGCCGAGGACCACCTCGGGCGAGACCACCTGGGCGAGGGCGGCGAGAGCCCCGTTGTAGTCGGACTCGGCGCGGCGCTCCACGATGAAGCCGTCGATGAGGCTGCCGCCCTCGCGGCGGCCCCCGCGTACGTGGTGGGCGCCGGCTCCGAAGCGGACGCGGACGCGGACCCCGGGCTGCGCGGCCTCGGAGAGCTCGGCGGGCACGGCGTAGTCGAAGGTCCGGTCGAGGTGGAGCACACCCTTGTTCACGAGGACCCGGGCGACGGGCAGCTCGGCCGCGAGCGCGGCCCCCCGCCAGGTGCGCGGCTTCGCCTTGGGCGCCTTGGCCTTCGCCTCGGCGACCATCTCCCGGATCAGCGCGAGCTGCTCCGGCGGGGAATCATTCGCGCTGCTCACATCAGCATTCTTACCAAAGGGCACCGACAGCGGCGGGCGCGGTGCGTGGGGCCCTGCCGAGATCGGCCTGGGCGGCGGCGGGTCCTGCGATCCTTCGACACGGGGTTCGCACCCCGCTCCAGATGAAGCCGTCACCCCTCGCACCGGGAGGGCTGCGCCAGCCTATCCGCGCGGCACGGGCCGCACCAACGCAATACGGCCCCGGACCTGGAGGTCCGGGGCCGTTCGCTACAAGCGGTGCTGCTTACAGACCGGCGGCCGCACGCAGGGCGTCGACGCGGTCGGTGCGCTCCCACGTGAAGTCCGGCAGCTCACGGCCGAAGTGGCCGTAGGCGGCGGTCTGCGCGTAGATCGGGCGCAGCAGGTCCAGGTCGCGGATGATCGCGGCCGGGCGCAGGTCGAAGACCTCGCCGATCGCGTCCTCGATCTTCTGGACCTCGACCTTGGCGGTGCCGAAGGTCTCGACGAAGAGACCGACGGGCTCGGCCTTGCCGATCGCGTACGCGACCTGGACCTCGCAGCGCGAGGCGAGACCGGCGGCGACGACGTTCTTGGCGACCCAGCGCATCGCGTACGCGGCGGAGCGGTCGACCTTGGACGGGTCCTTGCCGGAGAAGGCGCCGCCACCGTGGCGGGCCATGCCGCCGTAGGTGTCGATGATGATCTTGCGGCCGGTGAGGCCGGCGTCGCCCATCGGGCCGCCGATCTCGAAACGGCCGGTCGGGTTCACCAGCAGCCGGTAGCCCTCGGTGTCGAGCTTGATGCCGTCCTCGACGAGCTGGGCCAGCACGTGCTCGACGACGAACTCGCGGATGTCCGGTGCGAGCAGCGAGTCCAGGTCGATGTCGGAGGCGTGCTGCGAGGAGACCACGACGGTGTCCAGACGCACGGCCTTGTCACCGTCGTACTCGATGGTGACCTGGGTCTTGCCGTCGGGGCGCAGGTACGGGATGGTCCCGTTCTTGCGGACCTCGGACAGCCGGCGCGAGAGCCGGTGCGCGATGTGGATCGGGAGCGGCATGAGCTCGGGGGTCTCGTCGCACGCGTAGCCGAACATCAGGCCCTGGTCGCCGGCGCCCTGCTTGTCGAGCTCGTCCTCGTCGCCCTCGACCCGCTTCTCGTAGGCGGTGTCGACACCCTGCGCGATGTCCGGGGACTGGGCGCCGATGGACACCGACACGCCACAAGAGGCGCCGTCGAAGCCCTTCTTCGAGGAGTCGTAGCCGATCTCGAGGATCTTCTCGCGGACGAGCTGCGCGATCGGCGCGTAGGCCTTCGTCGTCACCTCGCCCGCGATGTGCACGAGACCGGTGGTGATGAGGGTCTCCACGGCCACGCGCGAGGTGGGGTCCTCGGAGAGGAGCGCGTCGAGGATCGTGTCGCTGATCTGGTCAGCGATCTTGTCAGGGTGGCCCTCGGTCACGGACTCCGAGGTAAACAGACGACGGGACACAACGCTCCCTGGGGTTGCAGCGGCTGCTGGCTGATCATTTGGCGGAACCACATCGGGGGCTGCGCCCGATCACGTTCCTCATGCAGTTTATCGGTCGCCACCGTTTCCGGGACCACCCGTCTCGCCTTATGGGAGCCGTGTGACCTGCGGCACCTCATTCTGACGCACGGAGGTGATCAGGAGAAGGGCAATCGGCTCAGGCGCGTCGCGGCTGCAGCCGGACGGCCACCTGGTCCCAAATGGCTTCGGCCAAGGCTTCCTTCGGTCCATAGGGCACCTGGATCTCCAACCCCTCGGAGGCCAGGATGACCGCCTCATTCTCCTCGGAACCAAAGGTTCGTGCCTCGCCGACCTCATTCACGACGAGAAGATCACACCCCTTGCGCAGGAGCTTGGCCCGGCCGTTGGCGAGGACGTCGTCGGTCTCGGCGGCGAATCCCACCACCACCTGCCCGGGCGCGGCCCGGTCGGCCGAAATCTCGGCGAGAACGTCCGGATTGCGTACGAGGGCGACCGGCGCGGGATCCTGCCCGTCCTTCTTCTTGATCTTCCCGCCCGCGTACTCGGCGGGCCGGAAGTCGGCCACGGCGGCGGCCATCACCACGACGTCGGCGTCCTCGGCCGCCTTGAGCACGGCCTCCCGCAGCTGCACGGCCGTCCCCACCCGTACGACGTCCGCCCCGGCCGGGTCGGCCAGCGCGGTGTTGGCCGCCACCAGGGTGACGCGGGCCCCGCGGGCGACGGCCGTACGGGCGAGCGCGTAGCCCTGCTTGCCCGAGGAGCGGTTGCCGAGGAAGCGGACCGGGTCGAGCGGTTCCCGCGTGCCGCCCGCGCTGATCACCACGTGCCGCCCGGCGAGGTCCGGTTCGCTCACTCCGCGTGCCAGGACTCTGCGGCAGACCTCGTAGATCTCCGCGGGGTCGGGCAGCCGCCCCTTGCCGGTGTCCTTGCCCGTGAGCCGGCCGACGGCGGGCTCGATGACGAGGGCGCCGCGCCGGCGCAGCGTGGCCACGTTCTCCTGGGTGGCGGGGTGCTCCCACATCTCGGTGTGCATGGCGGGGGCGAAGACCACCGGACATCGGGCGGTGAGCAGCGTGTTCGTGAGCAGGTCGTCGGCGAGCCCGTGGGCGGCCTTCGCCAGCATGTCGGCGGTGGCCGGGGCGACGACGACGAGGTCGGCGGACTGCCCGATGCGCACGTGCGGCACCTCGTGCACGGTCTCCCACACCTCGGTGGAGGCCGGGTTCCCGGACAGGGCGGCCCAGGTCGCCTCGCCGACGAAGTTCAGCGAGGCCGCCGTGGGCACGACCCGCACCTCGTGGCCGGACTCGGTGAGCAGGCGGAGCAGCTCGCACGCCTTGTAGGCGGCGATCCCGCCGCTGACCCCCAGCACGACCTTCGGCTTACCCACCACGCACTCCCCTTCGAGCCTTGTCGACGTCCGTCGTTCCTCCCCATGACACACCACAGGCCCGGCAGATGTTCTGCCGGGCCTGTGGTGAAAGGATTTCTCGCGCCTTACTGGGCCGGGGCCTCGATGGCCTCGGAGGTCAGCAGACCCGCGTTGATCTCGCGCAGCGCGATCGAAAGCGGCTTCTCGTGGACGTGGGTGTCCACCAGCGGGCCGACGTACTCCAGCAGGCCCTCACCGAGCTGCGAGTAGTACGCGTTGATCTGACGCGCGCGCTTGGCCGCGTAGATCACGAGGCTGTACTTCGAGTCCGTGGCCTCGAGCAGCTCGTCGATCGGCGGGTTGATGATGCCCTCGGGCGCAGTGATGGAAGAGGACACGCTCTACCTTCCGAAGAATGTGGGAAAGATCGAATCGATCAAGATCCGCTCGATCATGAAAAATCGACCAACGAATCAGACGACCTCCATCAAGGCTAGCAGCTCACGAGCCACGTCCTCGACGGAGGTGTTGACGAGGGTGGTGTCGAACTCCGATTCGGCAGCGAGCTCGATCTTGGCGGAGGCGAGCCGTCGCTCGATGACCTCGGCCGACTCGGTGCCCCGGCCGGTGAGCCGGCGGACGAGTTCGTCCCAGCTCGGCGGCGCCAGGAAGACGAGCTGGGCGTCGGACATCGACTCGCGGACGAGCCGTGCCCCTTGGAGGTCGATCTCCAGCAGTACCGGCTCGCCGCTGTCCAGGCGTTCCAGCACCGCGCCGCGCGGTGTGCCGTAGCGGTTGCCCGCGAACTCGGCCCACTCCAGCAGCTCGCCGTTGGCGATCAGCTTGTCGAACTCGTCGTCATTGACGAAGAAGTAGTGGACTCCGTGTCGCTCACCGGGCCGCGGCTTGCGGGTGGTGGCCGACACCGAGAGCCATACCTCGGGGTGAACCTTGCGCATATGCGCGACGACCGTGCTCTTGCCGACCCCTGAGGGGCCGGAGAGCACGGTCAGCCGCGGACGAACCTCTGCTGCCATAGAGCGATTATCCAGGTTCTCGGGACTGCCTGAGAACGCCGGGAGAACTTCAGTCGACGCCTCAGGCGCCGGTGCTGCCGAACTCGCGCTCCAGAGAGGCGATCTGGTTGGAACCGAGACCTCGGACACGCCGGGACTCGGAGATGCCGAGACGCTCCATGATCTGCTTGGCGCGCACCTTGCCCACGCCAGGCAGAGACTCCAGCAGGGCGGAGACCTTCATCTTGCCGATGACGTCGTTCTCCTGGCCCGTCTTGATGACCTCTTGGAGCGAGGCACCGGAGTGCTTGAGTCGATTCTTGACCTCGGCCCGCTCCCGGCGAGCCGCGGCGGCCTTTTCGAGCGCGGCTGCGCGCTGTTCAGGGGTAAGGGGCGGAAGAGCCACGCCTACGTCACCTCGGATGTCGAACTGTCGGATACGGACCGGTGGGCAGCCCGAAGGCACCACACCTGGCGAGCTCCCGAACAGCGATGGAAACGCGTTCGCTGCACGTTCACTCTGCTCGGAGACTAGCGGCCAACACCGCTCCAGTCAGCGAGAACGGACGAAAAGTCCTGGTCAGCCTCCACTGAACCGTACATCACGGACAAAATACCTCTGTTTTGTCCGATGAAGAGCGTTCGGGTTTCGCCAAGAAGTGCGAGAGGCCGCGCCGCGAGGGACGCGGGCGGCCTCTTCGGGCGAACGATTACGCGGAGACGGCCTCGCCGATCTCGTCGGCGAACCGGCGCGCCGAGTCGCGCAGCGCCGTGACGTCCGGGCCGTGCTTCAGGACGCCCCGCGACACGTTCGGGACGACGTTGCGCACGGCCTTGCCGAACACCGCCGGCAGGTCCGCCGCCGTCGCGCCCTGCGCGCCGATGCCGGGGGCCAGCAGCGGCCCGTTGATGTCCAGGTCGAAGGAGGACAGGTCGCCCAGCGTGGCTCCGACCACCGCGCCGAAGGACCCCATCGGGGCGGCGTCCGCGTTCTCCTCCGCCAGGTGCGCCAGCATCGTCGCGCCGATGGTCCGGCCGTCCTCCCGGACCGCCCGCTGGACCTCCGCGCCCTCCGGGTTCGAGGTCAGGGCGAGCACGAACAGGCCGGCGCCCGAGGCGCGGGCCAGGTCCACCGCGGGCTTCAGCGAGCCGTAGCCCAGGTACGGGGAGACCGTGAGGGCGTCCGAGAACAGCGGCGAGGCCGGGTCCAGGAAGGCCGAGGCGTACGCGGCCATGGTCGAGCCGATGTCGCCCCGCTTGGCGTCCATCACGACCAGGGTCCCGGCCGCGCGGGCGTCCGCGACGGTCTGCTCCAGGACGGCCACGCCCTTGGAGCCGAACCGCTCGAAGAAGGCCGCCTGCGGCTTGAAGACCGCCACCGACTCCGCGAGCGCCTCGACGACGGTGCGGGAGAACCGCTCCAGGCCCGCGATGTCGTCGGACAGGCCCCACTGGGCCAGCAGCTCGGCGTGCGGGTCGATGCCCACGCACAGGGGGCCGCGGGTGTCCATCGCCTGGCGCAGGCGGGTGCCGAACGGGGTCACAGGGCTCACTTCGCGGCCTTTCGGGTCTCGGCGCCCACCGCTTCGGCGAGCGTCGCGTACGGGCTGACGGCCAGGCGCGCGGCCAGGCCCTTGTGGATGGCGCGGGCGTAGCAGGGGCCCTCGTAGATGAAGGCGCTGTAGCCCTGGATCAGCGTGGCACCGGCCAGGATGCGCTGCCAGGCGTCCTCGGCGTTCTCGATGCCGCCGACCCCGACCAGGACCAGCCGGTCCCCCACACGGGCGTACAGGCGGCGCAGGACCTCCAGCGAACGCTCCTTGACCGGGGCGCCGGACAGCCCGCCGGTCTCCTTCACGAGGGACGGGGAGGACTTCAGGCCCAGTCCCTCCCGCGCGATGGTGGTGTTCGTCGCGATGATGCCGTCGAGACCCAGCTCCAGGGCCAGGTCGGCGACCGCGTCGACGTCCTCGTCGGCGAGGTCGGGGGCGATCTTGACCAGCAGCGGGACCCGGCGGTCGGTCACGGTGCGGTCCGCGGCCTCCCGTACGGCCGTGAGCAGCGGGCGCAGGGACTCGGTGGCCTGGAGGTTGCGCAGGCCCGGGGTGTTCGGCGAGGAGACGTTCACGACGAGGTAGTCGGCGTGGCGGGCGAGCCGCTCGGTGGAGGCGACGTAGTCCGCCACCGCCTCCTCCTCCGGCACGACCTTCGTCTTGCCGATGTTGACGCCGACGACCGTCTTGAAGACGGGCCGGCGGGCCGCCAGGCGGTCCGCCACGGCCGCGGAGCCCTCGTTGTTGAAGCCCATGCGGTTGATCAGGGCGCGGTCCGGCACGAGGCGGAACAGCCGCTTCTTGGGGTTGCCGGGCTGCGGCTCTGCCGTGACCGTGCCGATCTCGACGTGGTCGAAGCCGAGCATCGACATGCCGTCGATGGCGACGGCGTTCTTGTCGAAGCCGGCCGCGAGGCCGAAGGGGCCGTGCATGCGCAGGCCGAGGGCCTCGGTGCGGAGCTCCTTGTGGCGGGGGGCGAGCCAGGCCGCCACGAAGGTGCGCAGCACGGGGGTGCGGGCCGCGAGGCGGATCCAGCGGAAGGCCGTGTAGTGGGCCTTCTCCGGGTCCATCCGCTTGAAGACCAGGTTGAAGAAGAGTTCGTACATCGTCGAGAGGATCCCTCTGCGCTCATGGAAAGGGGGACACCCGTCGTGAAACCGGTGTCCCCCCTCCCGTTTCCGGGCTGTACGGGCTGTGCGGACTGATCAGTCGCGGGCCGCGGTCAGGTGCTCCGCGTGCTCCTGGAGGGAGCGCACGCCCACGTCGCCGCGGTTGAGCGCGTCGATGCCCTGGACGGCCGCGGCGAGTGCCTGGACCGTGGTCAGGCAGGGGACTCCGCGGGCCACGGCCGCCGTGCGGATCTCGTAGCCGTCGAGGCGGCCGCCGGTGCCGTACGGGGTGTTGACGATCAGGTCGACCTGGCCGTCGTGGATCAGCTGGACGATGGTCTTCTCGCCGTTCGGGCCCTCGCCCTCGCTGAGCTTGCGCACGATGGTGGCGTTGATGCCGTTGCGGCGCAGCACCTCGGCGGTGCCGGAGGTGGCCATCAGCTCGAAGCCGTGGGCGACGAGCTCGCGCGCCGGGAAGATCATCGAGCGCTTGTCGCGGTTGGCGACGGAGATGAAGGCGCGGCCCTTGGTGGGCAGCGGGCCGTAGGCGCCGGCCTGCGACTTGGCGTAGGCGGTGCCGAAGACGGCGTCGATGCCCATGACCTCGCCGGTGGAGCGCATCTCCGGGCCGAGGACGGTGTCCACGCCGCGGCCGTGGATGTCGCGGAAGCGCGACCACGGCATGACGGCCTCCTTGACGGAGATCGGCGCGTCGATCGGCAGGGTGCCGCCGTCGCCGGTCTTCGGCAGCAGGCCCTCCTCGCGCAGCTCGGCGATGGTGGTGCCGAGCGAGATGCGCGCGGCGGCCTTCGCGAGCGGGACGGCGGTCGCCTTCGAGGTGAAGGGGACGGTCCGGGAGGCGCGCGGGTTGGCCTCCAGGACGTAGAGGATGTCGCCCGCCATCGCGAACTGGATGTTGATCAGGCCGCGGACGCCGACGCCCTTGGCGATGGCCTCCGTGGAGGCGCGCAGGCGCTTGATGTCGTAGCCGCCGAGGGTGATCGGGGGCAGCGCGCAGGCCGAGTCGCCGGAGTGGATGCCGGCTTCCTCGATGTGCTCCATGACGCCGCCGAGGTAGAGCTCGTGGCCGTCGTAGAGGGCGTCGACGTCGATCTCGATCGCGTCGTCGAGGAAGCGGTCGACCAGCACGGGGCGGGTCGGCGAGATCTCGGTGGACTCGGCGATGTACGACTCCAGGCGGGCCTCGTCGTAGACGATCTCCATGCCGCGGCCGCCGAGCACGTAGGACGGGCGGACGAGGACCGGGTAGCCGATCTCGTCGGCGATGGCCTTCGCACCCGTGAAGGTGGTGGCGGTGCCGTGCTTGGGGGCCGGCAGGCCCGCCTCGGCGAGGACCTGGCCGAAGGCGCCGCGGTCCTCGGCGGCGTGGATGGCCTCGGGCGAGGTGCCGACGACGGGCACGCCGTTGTCCTTGAGCGCCTGGGCGAGACCGAGGGGGGTCTGGCCGCCGAGCTGGACGACGACACCGGCGATGGGGCCGGCGAGCGACTCGGCGTGGACGATCTCCAGCACGTCCTCGAGCGTCAGCGGCTCGAAGTACAGGCGGTCGGAGGTGTCGTAGTCGGTGGAGACGGTCTCCGGGTTGCAGTTGACCATCACGGTCTCGTAGCCGGCGTCGCTGAGCGCGAAGGAGGCGTGGACGCAGGAGTAGTCGAACTCGATGCCCTGGCCGATGCGGTTCGGGCCGGAGCCCAGGATGATGACCGCGGGCTTGGTGCGCGGGGCGACCTCGGACTCCTCGTCGTACGAGGAGTAGAAGTACGGGGTCTTCGCGGCGAACTCGGCGGCGCAGGTGTCGACCGTCTTGTAGACCGGGCGGACGCCGAGGGCGTGCCGGACCTCGCGGACGACGTCCTCGCGCAGGCCGCGGATCTCGGCGATCTGGGCGTCGGAGAAGCCGTGGCGCTTGGCCTCGGCGAGCAGCTCGGGGTAGAGCTTGTCGGCCGCCGTCAGCTCGTCCGCGATCTCCTTGATGAGGAAGAGCTGGTCGACGAACCAGGGGTCGATCTTCGTGAACTCGAAGACCTCCTCCTGGGTGGCGCCGGCGCGGATGGCCTGCATGACGGTGTTGATGCGGCCGTCGGTCGGGCGGACCGCGGTGCGCAGCAGCTCGTCCTTGTCGCCCGGGTCGCCGACGAAGGTGAACTGCGAGCCCTTCTTCTCCAGGGAGCGCAGGGCCTTCTGGAGGGCCTCGGTGAAGTTGCGGCCGATGGCCATGGCCTCGCCGACGGACTTCATGGTCGTGGTGAGCGTGGCGTCGGCGAGCGGGAACTTCTCGAAGGCGAAGCGCGGGGCCTTGACGACGACGTAGTCGAGGGACGGCTCGAAGGAGGCCGGCGTCTTCTCGGTGATGTCGTTGGGGACCTCGTCGAGCGTGTAGCCGATGGCCAGCTTGGCGGCGATCTTGGCGATCGGGAAGCCGGTGGCCTTGGAGGCGAGCGCCGAGGAGCGCGAGACCCGCGGGTTCATCTCGATGACGATGACGCGGCCGTCGGCCGGGTCGATCGCGAACTGGATGTTGCAGCCGCCGGTGTCGACGCCGACCTCGCGGATGATCGCGATGCCGATGTCGCGCAGCCGCTGGTACTCGCGGTCGGTCAGCGTCATCGCCGGGGCGACGGTGATCGAGTCGCCGGTGTGGACGCCCATCGGGTCGAAGTTCTCGATGGAGCAGACGACGACCACGTTGTCCTTGGTGTCGCGCATCAGCTCCAGCTCGTACTCCTTCCAGCCGAGGATGGACTCCTCCAGGAGCACCTCGGTGGTCGGGGAGAGCGTGAGGCCCTGGCCGGCGATGCGGCGCAGCTCGTCCTCGTCGTGGGCGAAGCCGGAGCCGGCGCCGCCCATGGTGAAGGAGGGGCGCACGACGACGGGGTAGCCGCCGAGGGTGTCGACGCCCTTGATGACGTCGTCCATGGTGTGGCAAATGACCGAGCGGGCGGACTCGCCGTAGCCGATCTTGGCCTTGACGGCCTCGACGACGCCCTTGAAGAGGTCGCGGTCCTCGCCCTTGTTGATGGCCTCGACGTTGGCGCCGATGAGCTCCACGCCGTACTTCTCCAGCACACCCTGCTCGTGCATGGAGATCGCGGTGTTGAGCGCGGTCTGGCCGCCGAGGGTGGGGAGGAGCGCGTCGGGGCGCTCCTTCGCGATGATCTTCTCGACGAACTCGGGGGTGATCGGCTCGACGTACGTGGCGTCGGCGATCTCCGGGTCGGTCATGATCGTCGCGGGGTTGGAGTTCACCAGGATGACCCGCAGGCCCTCGGCCTTGAGGATGCGGCAGGCCTGGGTGCCGGAGTAGTCGAACTCGGCGGCCTGTCCGATGACGATCGGGCCGGAGCCGATGACCAGGACGGACTGGATATCGGTGCGCTTAGGCACGCTCGGCCTCCATCAGGGATACGAAGCGGTCGAAGAGGTACGCGGCGTCGTGCGGGCCGGCAGCCGCCTCGGGGTGGTACTGGACGGAGAAGGCCGGCTGGTCGAGCAGCTGGAGGCCTTCGACGACCTGGTCGTTCAGGCAGACGTGGGAGACCTCGGCGCGGCCGTAGGCGGTCTCCGAGACCTTGTCGAGGGGCGCGTCGACGGCGAAGCCGTGGTTGTGCGCGGTGACCTCGACCTTGCCGGTGGTGCGGTCCTGCACCGGCTGGTTGATGCCGCGGTGGCCGTACTTCAGCTTGTAGGTGCCGAAGCCGAGCGCGCGGCCCAGGATCTGGTTGCCGAAGCAGATGCCGAAGAGCGGGGTCTTGCGCTCCAGCACGCCCTGCATGACGGCGACGGGGCCGTCGGCGGTGGCCGGGTCGCCCGGGCCGTTGGAGAAGAACACGCCGTCCGGGTTGACCGCGTAGACGTCCTCGACGGTGGCGGTGGCGGGCAGCACGTGCACCTCGATGCCGCGCTCGGCCATCCGGTGCGGGGTCATGCCCTTGATGCCGAGGTCGACGGCGGCGACGGTGAAGCGCTTCTCGCCGATCGCGGGGACGACGTACGCCTCCTTGGTGGCGACCTCTGCGGAGAGGTTCGCGCCCTTCATCTGCGGCTGGGACTGGACCTTGGCCAGCAGGGCCTCGTCGCGGATGCCCGTCCAGGCGTCGCCGGAGAAGATGCCGACGCGCATGGCGCCGCGCTCGCGCAGGTGGCGGGTCAGGGCGCGGGTGTCGATGCCGGAGATGCCGACGACGCCTTGCTTGACCAGCTCCTCGTCCAGCGAGCGCTGCGAGCGCCAGTTGGAGGGGACGCGTGCGGGGTCGCGCACGACGTAGCCGGCTACCCAGATGCGGGAGGACTCGGGGTCCTCGTCGTTGACGCCGGTGTTGCCCACGTGCGGGGCGGTCATCACGACGACCTGCCGGTGGTACGACGGGTCGGTGAGGGTCTCCTGGTAGCCGGTCATGCCGGTGGAGAACACGGCCTCGCCGAAGGTCTCCCCCACAGCGCCGTAGGCACGGCCGCGGAAGATCCGACCGTCCTCCAGGACGAGTACGGCGGGAGCTTTGGCTGCTCCCCTGGTGGAGGTCGTCATCGTTCGGCGCCTTCCGTCGTGATGGATGAGTTCATGAGGTTGATCGCTTCGACCCAGGCGGCGTGTTCGGCCGCGCGGTCGGAGCGGAATCCGGAGTCGATCAGCTTGTCGCCGTGCGCCCAGGTGACGACGAGCAGACCGCCCTCGGTGAGTACCTTGCCCGCGATTCCCTTGTCGAGGCGGGCGCCGCGCAGCTGCGCGGCCGGTACGAAGAAGTCGTTGGCCCCCGGTCGGACCACGTCGAGGCCCGCGTCGGTGAGCGTGAGCTCGACCCGGCTGCGCAGGCCCAGACCGTGGGCGACGATCCGGTCGAGCCACTGCCCGGCGGTGGTGGACCCGTGGTACCGGCCGGTCAGGGCCAGCCGGTGCTCGGGAAGACCGTCGGGGGCGGCGGGCAGCTCCGGCAGATCGTTCTGCAGGGCGCCGCGCCATTTCCAGCCCTGCCGCATCAGCCAGTACACGAACGCGATGAAGACGATCAGGCCGATCACCCACGCGATGCGGGCGCCGACGCTGGTCACCTCCGCCGACTGTCGTTCGGCGGCCTCGGCGGCCAGTTGGATTACTGCAGGTGTCACGCCAGTTTCCCGTCCACGACCGTTGCCCGGCCCCGCAGGAAGGTGTGAGTGACGCGCCCCGGCAGCTCACGGCCCTCGTAAGGCGTGTTGCGGCTGCGGGAGGCGAAGTGTGCGGGGTCCACGACACCACGGTACGAGGTATCGACCAAGGTCAGGTTCGCGGGTTCACCTGCCGAGACGGGACGGCCGTGGTTCTCCAGGCTGCCGATGCGCGCCGGAGCGAAGGACATCCGCTCGGCGACGCCCGCCCAGTCGAGCAGTCCGGTCTCCACCATCGTCTGCTGGACGACGGAGAGCGCGGTCTCCAGGCCGACCATGCCCATGGCGGCTGCGGCCCACTCGCAGTCCTTGTCCTCGTGCGGGTGCGGGGCGTGGTCGGTGGCGACGATGTCGATCGTGCCGTCGGCGAGCGCCTCGCGCAGGGCCAGCAC
The DNA here is from genome assembly GCF_044747975.1 of Streptomyces sp. NPDC090045. Taxonomy (NCBI): domain Bacteria; kingdom Bacillati; phylum Actinomycetota; class Actinomycetes; order Kitasatosporales; family Streptomycetaceae; genus Streptomyces; species Streptomyces sp. NPDC090045. The sequence goes on along the minus strand of NZ_JBIVFA010000011.1, from coordinate 177,533 downwards.
GTCGCGCTCGGTGCGCAGCGGCGGGTTGACCTTGTAGACCGCGTTGTACGAGCGCACGAGCTCCTCGGTGAGGAGGAGGTGGTGCGGGGTGACCTCGGCGGTGACGTCGATGCCGCGGGACTTGGCCCAGCGGACGATCTCGACGGAGCCGGCGGTGGAGAGGTGGCAGATGTGGACGCGGGAGCCGACGTGCTCGGCGAGGAGGACGTCGCGGGCGATGATCGACTCCTCGGCGACGGCGGGCCAGCCGCCCAGGCCGAGCTCGGCGGAGACGATGCCCTCGTTCATCTGGGCGCCCTCGGTGAGGCGGGGCTCCTGGGCGTGCTGGGCGACGACGCCGCCGAAGGCCTTCACGTACTCCAGGGCGCGGCGCATGATCACGGCGTCGTCCACGCACTTGCCGTCGTCGGAGAAGACGGTGACGCGGGCGGCGGAGTCGTGCATGGCGCCCAGCTCGGAGAGCTGCTTGCCCTCCAGGCCGACGGTGACGGCGCCGATGGGCTGCACGTCGCAGTAGCCGGACTCCTTGCCCAGGCGCCAGACCTGCTCGACGACGCCGGCGGTGTCGGCGACCGGGAAGGTGTTCGCCATCGCGAACACGGCGGTGTAGCCACCGGAGGCGGCGGCGCGGGTGCCGGTGAGGACGGTCTCGGAGTCCTCGCGACCGGGCTCGCGCAGGTGGGTGTGGAGGTCGACGAGGCCGGGGAGGAGGACCTGGCCCTCGGCCTCGATGACGGTCGCGCCCTCGGCGGACAGGCCGGTGCCGACCTCGGCGATGGTCTCGCCGTCGATCAGGACGTCCTGCGCCTCGCCGCCGAGTACCTTCGCGCCACGGATAAGGATCTTGCTCATGGTTACTTCGTCTCCTCGGTGCGCGCGGCGGCGGGGGTGGTGGTGACGGCGGGCTCGGAGCCTCCGAGCAGCAGGTACAGGACGGCCATCCGGGTGGACACGCCGTTGGCGACCTGCTCGACGGCCGTGCAGCGGTCGGAGTCGGCGACCTGGGCGGTGATCTCCATGCCGCGGTTCATCGGGCCGGGGTGCATCACGATGGCGTGCTCGGGCATCTTCGCCATGCGGTCGCCGTCGAGCCCGTACCGGCGGGAGTACTCGCGCTCGGTCGGGAAGAAGGCGGCGTTCATGCGTTCGCGCTGCACACGCAGCATCATCACCGCATCGGACTTCGGCAGCACGTCGTCGAGGTTGTACGAGACCTCGCACGGCCAGGTCTCGACGCCGATCGGGACGAGCGTGGGCGGGGCCACCAGGGTGACCTCGGCGCCGAGGGTGTGCAGCAGGTGGACGTTGGAGCGGGCCACGCGGCTGTGCAGGACGTCGCCGACGATGGTGATCCGGCGGCCGTTCAGGTCCTTGCCGAGGCCGGCGTCGCGGCCGACCAGGCGGCGGCGCATGGTGAAGGCGTCCAGCAGGGCCTGGGTGGGGTGCTCGTGGGTGCCGTCGCCGGCGTTGACCACGGCGGAGTCGATCCAGCCGGAGGTCGCGAGCCGGTAGGGCGCGCCGGAGGCGTGGTGGCGGATGACGACCGCGTCGGCGCCCATGGCCTCCAGGGTCAGCGCGGTGTCCTTCAGGGATTCGCCCTTGGAAACGGAGGAACCCTTGGCGGAGAAGTTGATGACGTCGGCGGAGAGCCGCTTGGCGGCCGCCTCGAAGGAGATCCGGGTGCGGGTCGAGTCCTCGAAGAAGAGGTTGACGACCGTGAGGCCGCGCAGGGTGGGCAGCTTCTTGATCGGCCGGTCCGCGACGCGGGCCATCTCCTCGGCGGTGTCGAGGATCAGGACGGCGTCGTCGCGCGTGAGATCGGCGGCCGAGATGAGGTGGCGCTTCATCTGGATGGCTCCGTAGGTCGGGAGGGCAGACGGACTGACGGGCGGAGGTGCGAGCGGGCAGGGCAGGCCGCGGCGCGGGCCCGGTCGGGGCCCGTCACGCGGATGGTCTACTGACCTGCTGCCTGGGCGGTCCGCTGGCCGAGCAACACGGCGTCACGGCCGTCCTCCTCCTGGAGCTGGACCTTGACGGTCTCCCGCAGCGACGTGGGGAGGTTCTTGCCGACGTAGTCGGCGCGGATCGGCAGTTCGCGGTGGCCGCGGTCGACGAGGACGGCGAGCTGCACGGCGCGCGGGCGGCCGAGGTCGCCGAGGGCGTCGAGCGCGGCGCGGATGGTGCGGCCGGAGAAGAGCACGTCGTCGACGAGGACGACGAGGCGGCCGTCGAGGTCGTCGCCGGGGATCTCGGTGCGGCCGATCGCGCGGGCGGGCTTCATCCGCAGGTCGTCGCGGTACATGGTGATGTCGAGGGAGCCGACCGGGATCTTCGTGCCGGTGATCTCTTCGAGCTTGGCGGCCAGCCGGCGGGCGAGGTACACACCGCGGGTGGGAATGCCGAGGAGCACCACGTCGTCGGCGCCCTTGGCGCGTTCGACGATCTCGTGGGCGATGCGGGTCAGGACCCGCGCGATGTCCTGCGCTTCGAGTACCGGGCGCATGGAATCTGCGTGCTGCTGGGTGTCCATGAAAAGGACCTCCTTCTCCGCCTCACGGGACGGACCTTAAAGGACGTCTGATGTACGTGTCCCACGGTACCAGGGCGCGACCGGTCGTCGGCACCGGCCTGGTGCGGAGGGGCTCTCACGGGGCTGCTGGGGCCCCTCGTGAGGGGGCGGCGAAGACCATTCGGCTTGACGCATCCAAGTAACGCTGCGTAACCTCACAGTGAGTTACCAGCCGCGCGGCGGAGCCGCACGTGGTCAATGTCGTCACAGCGTCCATGTCGTCACAGCGTCACAGCGTCCGGGAGCGTTATGTCCAGCGAATACGCCAAACAGCTCGGGGCCAAGCTCCGCGCCATCCGCACCCAGCAGGGCCTTTCCCTCCATGGTGTCGAGGAGAAGTCCCAGGGCCGGTGGAAGGCCGTGGTGGTCGGGTCCTACGAGCGCGGGGACCGCGCCGTGACCGTCCAGCGCCTTGCGGAGCTGGCGGACTTCTACGGGGTTCCGGTGCAGGAACTGCTGCCCGGCACGACTCCCGGCGGGGCTGCCGAGCCGCCGCCGAAACTGCGCCTCGACCTGGAGCGCCTCGCGGGCGTTCCCGCCGAGAAGGCCGGCCCGTTGCAGCGCTACGCGGCGACGATCCAGAGCCAGCGCGGCGACTACAACGGCAAGGTGCTGTCGATCCGCCAGGACGACCTGCGCACCCTGGCCGTCATCTACGACCAGTCCCCCTCGGTCCTGACCGAACAGCTGATCAGCTGGGGCGTGCTGGACGCGGACGCGCGCCGCGCGGTGGCGCACGAGGACATCTAGTCCCCGCTTCCAGGACCAGCAGAAACGTTACCGGCGGGTGCCGGGAGCCCGAGAGGGTTCCCGGCACCCGCCGGTTTTCGTTGTTCTCGAAAAGCGGAGGGGCCGCCGCGCCCCCGCGGGGGGCCCCCCCCGGGGGCCCACCCCCGGGGGGGGCTCGCGGCGGCGGGGCCGGGTGAGGGACGTGGACCCGGCGCGCCCCCCCGGGACGACCCCGGGGCGCACC